>NZ_JBTWMV010000001.1:0-703448 GCF_054850255.1 Streptomyces sp. 7R007
TAGGCTTGCCTTAGCTTAGGCTTCCTGTTCGAGTCGATCCATCGCCGCTCGAAGGGAACCTGATCATGCCCCGCCCCCTGCGGGTAGCCATCGTCGGAGCCGGCCCCGCCGGGATCTACGCCGCCGACGCCCTGCTCAAGTCCGACGTCGCCGCCGAGCCCGGCGTCTCCATCGACCTCTTCGAGCGCATGCCGGCGCCGTTCGGACTGATCCGTTACGGCGTCGCCCCCGACCACCCCCGCATCAAGGGCATCATCACGGCCCTGCACCAGGTGCTCGACAAGCCGCAGATCCGGCTCTTCGGCAACGTCGACTACCCGACCGACATCAGCCTCGACGACCTGCGCGCCTTCTACGACGCCGTGATCTTCTCGACCGGCGCCACCGCCGACCGCGAACTGCCCATACCCGGCATCGACCTGGACGGCTCCTACGGCGCCGCCGACTTCGTGTCCTGGTACGACGGCCACCCGGACGTGCCGCGCACCTGGCCGCTGGAGGCGGAGAAGGTCGCCGTGCTGGGCGTCGGCAACGTCGCCCTGGACGTGGCGCGCATCCTCGCCAAGACGGCGGACGAGCTGCTGCCGACGGAGATCCCGCCGAACGTCTACGACGGCCTGAAGGCCAACAAGGCGCTGGAGGTCCACGTCTTCGGCCGCCGGGGCCCGGCACAGGCGAAGTTCTCCCCGATGGAGCTGCGCGAGCTGGACCACTCCCCCACCATCGAGGTCATCGTCGACCCCGAGGACATCGACTACGACGAGGGCTCGATCGAGACCCGGCGCGGCAACAAGCAGGCGGACATGGTCGCCAAGACCCTGGAGAACTGGGCGATCCGCGACGTCGGCGACCGGCCGCACAAGCTGTTTCTGCACTTCTTCGAGTCGCCCGCCGAGATCCTCGGCGAGGACGGCAAGGTCGTCGGCCTGCGCACCGAGCGCACCGCCCTGGACGGCACCGGCAACGTCAAGGGCACCGGCGCGTTCAAGGACTGGGACGTCACCGCCGTCTACCGCGCGGTCGGCTACCTCTCCGACAAGCTGCCCAAGCTGCCCTGGGACATCGAGACGGGCACGGTCCCGGACGAGGGCGGCCGGGTGATCCAGGAGACCGGCGAGCACCTGCAGTCGACGTACGTCACGGGCTGGATCCGGCGCGGTCCCGTCGGTCTGATCGGTCACACCAAGGGTGACGCCAACGAGACGGTCGCCAACCTGCTGGACGACTTCGCCAACGGCCGGCTGCACACGCCCGCCGCGCCCGAGCCGGAGTCCGTGGACGCCTTCCTGACCGATCGGAACGTCCGCTTCACCACCTGGGAGGGCTGGTACAAGCTGGACGCGGCCGAGAAGGCGCTGGGCGAGCCGCAGGGCCGTGAGCGCGTGAAGATCGTGGAGCGGGAGGACATGCTGCGGGAGAGCGGCGCGTAGGAACTCCCCCTGCGGCGGGCCCGGGAGCGGTGCTTCCGGGCCCGCCGTCGTTCAGCCGCCGTGCCGCCGCAGCAGGACGCGTCCGCTCGCACCCGCGAAGAGCAGACCGGCCACCATGCAGACCAGGCTCAGCGCGGGACCGGAGTCCCAGTCGACGCCGGTGGCGCGGAAGACCAGGACGACGGTGAGGGCGGCCCCGGTGGCGGGCAGCGAGAGCAGGGCCGGGCGGGTGCGGTGCAGGTCGTCCTCCGCGAGGGCGCCCAGGACGCCGACGCCGAGCGCGAGCGCCCACACGCCGAGGGCCTGGGCGTCGAGGCGGTTGAGCTCCCACGGCACCAGGTCGCCCCAGAAGCCGGGGCGGACCAGCAGTCCGGTGCCGATGCCGAGCCAGGAGGAGCCGAGCACGGCCAGTCCCGGTTTCGCCCAGCCGGGCAGCGGTGCTGTGCGCGGGGCGGGCGGTCCGGCGGGCGTCAGATGCTGGAAGGCGAGCAGGATCAGCGCGGCCACGGTCAGCAGGCCGAGGGTGAGCAGCCAGCCGAGGCTGAACAGGACGGCGACGATGGTGCCGCCCTTGGCGAGGCAGAGGTGGCCGGCATCCAGCAGGCTCACCGCGAACAGGCCGGTCAGGACGATCGCCATCGGGTGGACCAGCGTACGCACCTCGTGCCAGCGCTCCGCCGCGCTCACCTTGAACAGGGCCGGGGACGTGCCGAGCATGGCGGCACCGACCAGGCCCTGGCTGAGCGGCTCGGGCGAGGGCCAGGCGCCGAAGACGTGCCCGGTCAGGGCGACGGCGGTCAGCAGCCCGCCGGCGAGGAGGCTGATCAGGGCGACGACCGTGGCCAGCATCGCCACCCCGGCCGTCAGCGGACGGCCGTACCCCGTGGCAGGGGCGGGAGTCGAGGGGTTCGGCAGGGCGGTTTCCGGCCGCGCGTGGGCCGGCGGGTCGGTCTCGCTGTCCTCGTGGATCTGCATGGCGGCTTCCGTTCCTCGGGGGCCGGTACGGCGGTCAGGCGACGGGCGACGACACGCCGACCGGCGGGACGCGGTCGGCGGCCGAGGCCCGCTTGAGCAGTTCGCGGGCGTACAGGACGCGCAGGCTGACCACGGCCGTCGCGGCGAAGGCGAGCAGGCCGCAGCCGACCGCGGCGCCCGCCGACAACGCCGTGTACCGGGTGAGGCCGAGGCCCCGTTCCAGCACCGGCACCGCGCCCGCCGACACCGCCGGCGCCAGGCACAGGGCCGTCAGGTGCAGCCGCCACTCCTCGCGGGCCCAGCCGCGCCCCGCCCGCCCGGCGCGGTGGGCGCAGACGGCCATCACGGCGTACGCGGCGGCGTACGGCAGCAGGTAGGCGACCAGCAGACGGCGGCCCGCGGCGCCGAAGTGCAGGTAGGACACGGTGATCCAGGCCAGCCCGGCGGCGCCCGCGAGGTGCGCGGCGGCGGTGACCGGCAACGGCGTCCACGAGCCGCGCACCCCGGGGACCTGTGCCCGCCGGTCGAGCGCGCGGGAGGCGATCAGCGCGCCGAAGACGACCAGCGAGCCGAGATGCTGGATCGCCACGCGGTTGATCTCCGTCATGGGCAGCCCCGGCATGATCCAGGGCAGGGCGCCCCACTCCAGGCGCAGCAGCGGCGCGGTCATCAGGTAGCCGTAGCACAGCAGCATCCACCGCTGGTGCAGGTCGCGGTGGCCGCCGACGGCGGTGAGGACGCCGAAGGTCACGCTGAGCACCGTGCCGACGAGGATGGCGGCGAGCACGATCCAGAAGGCGGCTCCGCTGAAGGCGTCCTCGGGCGCGGTGCGGGCCAGGTAGACGGCGGCGCCCGCCATGGAGGCGTACACCGTCGCCGCGAACAGCACCCCCAGCAGGCGGTGCAGCCGGGTGCGCCGGCGTGCGGCGGTCAGCAGCTGCGCCGGCCCGAGCAGCATCAGGACGCCGCCGAGGACGGAGTGCAGGATCATCGGCGCGAGGCTGTGCCGGTAGGGCCCGATCCGGGTGGCCAGGGCGTCGGCGACGTAGCGCGGCGAGACGGTGCGGGCGAGCAGCCACTCGCCGAACGCGGGCGCGCCGGGGCGGGCGTAGGGCCACAGTTCCGTCATCGCCACCGGCGCGTACGCCACGCACACGGCCGTCACGGCGACGGCGGCGATCCGGCGCCAGGTGCCCCTCGTTGGACGACGCACGACGACTCCCTGCCCGTGGCCGCGACCCGGCCCCCGATAGTCTCGTCTGGACTATCGAGACGGTAGGGCGGGTCCGCCGCCGGGGTCAACGGTCTCGATAGTCTTTATTGGACTATCCGTCGACGGGGAGCGGCTCAGGCGTCCGGAGTGCGGTCGTCCCGGTGTTCCACCCAGCGCCAGAAGTCGACCATCATCCGCTCGTACCGGATCCCGAACTCCAGCGCCTCACGCTGGCCGGGGGTGAGCAACTCGCCCACGCCGTCGGCGAGTTCCTCGTACTCGCGCAGGGTGCGAAGATGCTCGCCGACCTGGGTCGGCGCGAGGACCTCGGGCCGGCCGCCGAACCAGAGCTTGAGGATGCCGCGCTCACGGGCCTCGACCGGCACGAACTCCGGGTCGGCGAGCCACCCTTGGAGGGCGGCCCGGCCGGTGTCGGTCAGCGCGAGCACCCTGCGGCCCCGGCCGCTCTCCCGGCGTACCTGCGTCAGCAGGCCCGCCTGGAGCAGACGGTCGCACTGCGCGTACACCTGCGCGTGGGGCACGGACCAGAAGGGCGCCACCGTGCGGGCCGCCTCCACCTTCACGTCGTACGCGCTCGCCTCGCCCAGCTTGTCGATGATGCCGAGCACGAGATACGAGGAGGTGGTCAACCGGGTGTCGGACATGGGGCGACCGTATCGTCCGGGCAGGTCGGCGTGCGCACGCGAACAGGACCCGCCCCGAAGCGGATGGTGGGCGGGTCCTGTTCGAGGCGCCATTGTGACGGCGGTGACCGGCCGGGAGGCACGAGTGAACCACCGTGACCGCAGGTGCCCTCCGCGCACCCCGAGTGCGCGGCGCACATCCTGTGCGCGCCACCCCGGGTGATCCACGGCCGCGGCGGACATCCATACTGGTGTACGCACGTGCCCCCGCCACCAGATGGACTCATGCTCTCCTCTCCGACCGTCCGTCCCCCGATTCCGCCCACGGTGTGGCTCGCCCGCGGCCGCCACGCCGGAGCCGACGCACCGGACGTCGTCCGGCGCACACTGCGGCGGCACAAACAGAACGCGGTCATCGACGACCACATGGAGCCGGACGTCCCGGACGACGCGCCGTACGTCTTCGAGGCGCGGTGGAAGGCCGCCGGGACGGTGACCGTGCGGGCCCGCCTCACGCTCGCCCGCGAGGGCGACGACGGCCGGGAGTGGCGGCTGATGGCGGAGGCGGAGCGCGCCTGGGACCAGGACTGGCCCTCGCCGGCCACCCTGTTCTGGCCCGACGACCCGGACGTCGAGTGGGACCACGAGCCGACGACGGGGCTGCGCCTGCGGGACGTCAACCGGCTGCCCACGGAGGACAAGGAGATACGGCGTCTGCTGCGCGCCTGCGTCGGCGACGGCTGGCGGCTCAACGTCGTCGTCCACGAGGCGATGACCCCCGACGAGCGCGGCCGGCGTCCGCTCGGCCCGCTGCTGCCGCCGAGCCTGCGGCACCGGGTGCTGGAGCACCGCGCCGCCCCCGACCAGCTGCGGGTGGTGAACTGGGCGCTGCGCGAGTTCGACGTGGAGGTGCCGCGCGGCGGTGCCGTCCTGCTGCCGCCGCCCGAGCTGCCGTCCGGCTTCGACGCGGGCGACTTCGCCGTCCGCACCGTCTTCCTGGACGGCTCACGGCCCGCCGAGCTCGTCGACGCCCTGACGCGTTTCGCCGCGCTGCCGCCGCCGCTGCCGGACGGCGCCGAGGAGGTCCTGACGGCGCTGCGGGAGGACTGGCACCTGACCACGCTGGAGGAGGAACTCGCCCGCCAGCGCAGCCTGGTGGCCATGTACGCCGAGGCGCTGGAGGCGATGACGAAGTCCCGGGACCTGTACCGGGAGGCCGCCGAGCGCGCGCACGAGGCGCTGGCCGTCTACCGCGAGTCCGCCGCCGAGCTGCCCGCCCCGCGCGAGGCGCCCGCGGCCGCCGAGCCCGCGCCCTCCCCGTTGCAGGCCCTGACCCGCACCTTCGAACGCCTCAGGCTCCCCGGGAAGGGCCGCCGCGACCACGAGGGATCCGGCGGGTAGCCACGGCGGGCGTGTCGGGCCGCGCAGGATGGATACGCGGGACGGACACGACGTCCCGTCCGGAAGGCATCGACGCCATGGACCACAAGAGCACACGGTGCGAGACGACGCTCAGGGTCAACGGCAAGCCCCACACGCTCACCGTCGACACCCGGCGCGTCCTGCTGGACCTGCTGCGCGAGGATCTCGGCCTGTGGGGCGCGAAGAAGGGGTGTGACCACGGCCAGTGCGGCGCCTGCACGGTCCTGGTGGACGGGCGGCGGATGAACAGCTGCCTGCTGCTGGCGGTGACGCTGGACGGCTGCGAGATCACCACCGTCGAGGGCCTGGGCGGCGACGGGGAGGGACCGCACCCGCTGCAGCGGGCCTTCCTGGAACGCGACGCCTTCCAGTGCGGCTACTGCACCCCCGGCCAGCTCTGCTCCGCGGTCGGCGCGCTCGCCGAGGCGGCGGCAGGGCACCCCTCGCACGTGACCGACCCGGCCACGCCGTCCGGCCGGCCGGTGCCGCTGGGCCGGGAGGAGATCCGCGAGCGGCTCAGCGGCAACCTGTGCCGCTGCGGCGCCTACCCGCGCATCGTCGACGCCGTCGAGGACGTGATCCGGTGAAGACCTTCGACTACGTACGCCCCGCGAGCGTCGAGGAGGCCGCCGAGGTCTGCGCCGCCCACCCCGGCGCCCGCTACCTGGGCGGCGGCACCAACCTCGTCGACCTGATGAAGCTCGGCGTCGAACGGCCCACGGTGCTCGTCGACGTCGGCCGGCTGCCCCTGGACGCGGTGCGGGAGCTGCCCGACGGCGGACTGCGCGTGGGCGCCATGGTCCGCAACAGCGACCTGGCCGCCCACCCGGCCGTCCGGGACCGGTACCCGGCCGTGTCCCAGGCCCTGCTGGCCGGCGCCTCGGGACAGCTGCGCAACGCCGCCACCACCGGCGGCAACCTGCTCCAGCGCACCCGCTGCCCGTACTTCCAGGACCTGTCCAAGCCGTGCAACAAGCGCGAGCCCGGCAGCGGCTGCGGCGCCCGCGACGGCGTGCACCGCGACCACGCCGTGCTCGGGCACTCCCCGCACTGCATCGCCACCCATCCCTCGGACCTGGCCGTGGCGCTGGCCGCCGTCGACGCGGCGGTCGAGCTGTACGGCACCGAGGGCGCCCGGAGCGTGCCGGCGGCCGACTTCCACCGGCTGCCCGGGGACCGTCCGGAGTTGGACACCGTGATCCGGCCGGGCGAGCTGATCACCGGCGTGCTGCTGCCCGCGCGCACGGCCGGGGCGCCCTCCGCCTACCGCAAGGCACGTGACCGGGCCTCGTACGCCTTCGCACTGGCATCCGTCGCCGTCGTCGTGCGGGTGCGGGACGGCGTCGTCGATCTCGCCGGGATCGCGTTCGGCGGGCTCGCGCACCGGCCCTGGCGGGCCCGGCGGGCCGAGGAGGCGCTCCTCGGGGCGGCCCCGACGCGCGCCGCGTTCGAGCACGCCGTCGACCTCGAACTCGCCGAGGCCCGCCCGCTGCGGGACAACGCCTACAAGGTGCCCCTCGCGCGGGGTCTCGCCCTCGACGTCCTGACCCGGCTCACCGCGTCCGAGAGGAGCTGACATGGCCGGCACCAGCACCTCCCTGGGCGCTCCCGCCGAGCGCCGCGAGGGACGCGAGAAGGTCACCGGCACCGCCCGCTACGCCGCCGAGCACCCCTTCTCCGGCCGCGTCCACGCCTGGCCGGTGCCCGCCGCGATCGCCCGCGGCCGGGTCACCGGTGTCGACACCGCCGCCGCCCTGGCGCTGCCCGGCGTGCTGACGGTGCTCACCCACGACAACGCGCCCCGCCTGGCCGAACCGGACGACGCCACCCTGGCGGTGCTGCAGAACCCGCGTGTGCCGCACCGCGGCTGGTTCGTCGCGCTGGTCGTGGCCGAGACCCTGGAGGACGCCCGCGCCGGGGCCGGAGCCGTCCGCGTGGGCTACGCGGCGGAGGAACCCGACGTGACCCTGACCGCCGCGCATCCGGGGGCGTACGTCCCCGAGACGGCCAACGGCGGCTACCCGGGCAGCACCGAGCACGGCGACCCCGAGGGCGCCTTCGGCTCGGCGGCCGTCCGCGTCGACGTCGCCTACCGGGTGCCCCCGCTGCACAACCACCCGATGGAGCCGCACACCAGCACGGCCCGCTGGGAGGGCGACCGGCTCATCGTGCACACCTCCAGTCAGGGCACCACCTTCGTCCGCGACACGCTGGCCGCGCTGTTCGGGCTGGAGCGGGAGCAGGTCACCGTGGCCGCCGAGCACGTGGGCGGCGGCTTCGGCTCCAAGGGGACGCCCCGTGCCGACGTGGTCCTCGCCGCGATGGCCGCCCGGCACACCGGGCGGCCGGTGACCGTGGCCCTGCCCCGGCGCCACCTGGCGGCCGTGGTCGGCCACCGCGCGCCCACCCTGCACCGGCTGCGGCTGGGCGCCGGCGCCGACGGCCGTCTGACGTCCCTGATCCACGAGGTCACCACCCACACCTCCCGCGTCAAGGAGTTCGTGGAGCAGGCCGCCGTGCCGGCCCGCATCATGTACGCGGCGCCGCACAGCCGTACCGTGCACCGCGTCGCGGCCCTGGACGTGCCCACCCCGTCCTGGATGCGCGCACCCGGCGAGGCACCGGGCATGTACGCGCTGGAGTCCGCCATGGACGAGCTGGCGGGCGAACTGGGCATGGACCCGGTCGAGTTGCGGATCGTCAACGAACCGGACGCCGAGCCCGACAGCGGCAAGCCCTTCAGCAGCCGGCACCTGGTGGAGTGCCTGCGCGAGGGCGCCCGCCGCTTCGAGTGGTCCCGCCGCGATCCGCGCCCCCGCTCCCGCACCGCCGGACCCCTGCTCCTCGGGACGGGCGTGGCCGCGGCCATGTACCCCGTGCTGGTCCGGCCGTCCACCGCTACGGCGCGGGCCCTGCCCGACGGCACGTTCGTGGTCCGGATCAACGCCGCCGACATCGGCACCGGTGCCCGTACGGTGCTCGCGCAGGTCGCCGCCGACGCGCTCGGCGTCCCCCTGGACCGGGTGCGCACCGAGGTCGGCTCCAGCGACCTGCCGGCGGCCTCGCTGGCGGGCGGCTCCTCCGGTACGGCGTCCTGGGGCTGGGCCGTCCACGAGGCGTGCGCCCGGCTGGCGGCACGGCTCGCCGAAGACACGGACCCGCTGCCCGGTGAGGGCGTCGAGGTGCGCGCCGACACGGCGGGGCGGGCCGACGCCGACAGCCCCTGGTCGCGCCAGGCCTACGGGGCGCACTTCGCCGAGGTGGGCGTCGACACGGTGACCGGCGAGACGCGGGTACGGCGTCTGCTGGGCGTCTTCGCCGCCGGGCACATCCTCAACGCCCGTACGGCGCGCTCCCAGTTCGTCGGCGGCATGACCATGGGGCTGGGCATGGCGCTGACCGAGGGCAGCACCATGGACGCGGCGTTCGGCGACTTCACCGAGTCGGACCTGGCGTCCTACCACGTGCCGGCCCACGCCGACGTGCCCGACATCGAGGCGCACTGGATCGACGAGGAGGACGGCGAGCTCAACCCGATGGGCAGCAAGGGCATCGGCGAGATCGGCATCGTGGGCACGGCGGCCGCGATCGGCAACGCCGTGCACCACGCCACCGGCGTCCGGCTGCGCGAACTGCCGCTCACCCCGGACCGGGTGCTGGCCGCGCTCACCGGGTCGTAGGCTCAGCCGCGGCCCCGGCGGGGCACCGCGAGCGGCCGGGCCGGCACCTGCGCCCGCGCCGCCCGGGTCAGCGGCGGCTGGGTGGCGAGGCGGACCAGCAGGGCCGTCAGCGCCGCCAGCGAGGCGCATACCGCGGCCAGGCCGGCGGCCCAGGCCGGGGCGAGCGTCAGGTCCAGGGCCTGCGACACCCGCGCCGAGTGGAACCGGCCCTCGTACAACTGGCCGGCCGCGAGCAGCGCCGGCACCACCACCGCGACGGCGAGCACCGGCAGGGCCGGCCGCCGGGTCAGCAGCACCGCCAGCACCGCGCACAGGACGGACACGCCGAGCAGGGCGCCGTAGGCCGCCGCCGGCGCGCCGTCGCGGCGCAGCGGGAACCAGAGCATCGCGCACAGCAGCAGCGCCCCGGCCGCGATCAGCGAGGGCCACGACAGGCGTCGGGGGGCGGGCCGCTCCGGCGGCCGGGCCAGGCGCCGCGGCGCGCGGCTGTCCTCGTCGACGGGGTCGACGTGCTCCGGCTCGGTGAAGGTGGTCATGGGATCGGCTTCCGGCGGGGGGAGGGGATCGTCGTGCACCTGAGCGTCCCGTTCCTCGCTCAGCCGTCCGATCAGTTCCACCAGTTCCTCGACGGGCCGTGCGGTGGCCGCCGCACGCGCCGCCTCCTGTCCGCAGTGGGGTTCCACCGACGACTGGTGCAGGAGCCCCATCAGCCGGGTCACCTCCTCCACGGGGCGGAACTCGGCCGCGGCGCGAATCGCCTCGTCCGCGCTGTCGGCATCCCGCGGCGGCCGGGTCAGCAGGGCCACCAGCCGGGTGACGTCCTCGACCGACCGGTCCACGCCGACCGCCCGCAGGGCGTCGACGGTGGCCCGCGCGTACTGCGGGGACTCCTCCAGCAACGTGATCAGACGGGCGACCTCCTCCAGAGGCCGGTCGGCCACGGCGGCGTGCACCAGGGCGCTGACCGGATCGCCTTGAACATCGGATATGGACGGTTCGTTCTCATACAGTGGCGAATCGGGTGATGAAGAGCGCATGCTCATCCTCGGCTCCATGGAAGAAGTGCGACAGCTCGCGCGGCCCCCGACGTCCTTACGCGACGTTACGTGGACCATTACTAAGCGCAGTCACCGCGCCCTGCCACTCGGCTTGGGCCACGCGTATGAAGTCCACGCACGGCCTCCTCACAGGTCCGCCGGGTACGTATGACAGCCGGATGCGGGCATCCGAGAAGGGGGCGGGCCGCTCGGCGCGCCGGACGGAGGTGGACCCGTGGATACGACCACAACGGTGATCGCCGTCGCCGCGGTGCTCGCCGCGGCCGTGCTGGCGGTCGCCGTCGTCGTGTGCGTACGCCTGGTGCGCACCCGGCGTCACCTGCTGCGGGCGGGACTTCCGGCCGGTCCGCGCTGGGTCTTCTGGGGTGCCGTCCTGTATTTCGTGCTGCCGACCGACCTGTTGCCCGACCCGGTCTACCTGGACGACATCGCCGTACTCCTTCTCGCGCTGCGCACCCTGCGCAGCAACGTCGTCAGCCCCAAAGGGGACGAATTCCCCCTTGATTACGGAGAGTAAGGAAACCAATCACTCGTTCGATTCGTATAAGTGACTGGAAGGGCAAGGCAGTCGGCGGACCGGGCGGCACACGAGGGTGAGCACCGCCTGGTCGGCGCAGCACCGACGAGGGAGAGACCATGCAACCGTTCGCGCTCAACTACGCACGTCCGGCGGTGGAGTTGGAAGCCACGACTCCATACGTCTACGACGCCGGGCGGCAGTTGAACGTGCTGCGGGACGGCCGGGTGGCCGCCTGCGACCTGGCTCTGCTCAGAGAACTGGGCACCACGACCTCCACGGCGGGTTCCAAGACGCACTTCGACGACTGAACGCGGAACCGCCGACGATGACCGTACTGATCCTGACCTCCGAAGAGGACGTCACCGCCGACATGGTGGTCGTACACCTGAACGCCACGGGCGTCCCCGTGGTCCGGCTCGACCCGGCCGACCTGACCGGCGGCGTCGCGCTGTCCGCGGAGTACGTGCACGGATCCTTCCGCGGCCATCTGCAGTCCGCCGGCCGCCTGGTGAGCATCTCGGGACTGCGCTCGGTGTGGGTGCGCAGGCCCGGCCGGGCGGCCGCACACGCTCCCGAGCCCTCCGCATGGCTGACGGAGGAGTCCTCGCAGGCGCTCTACGGCATGCTGCGCGGCTCGGACGCGCGCTGGATGAACCATCCCGACGCGGCCCGCCGGGCCCGTCACAAGCCCTGGCAGCTGCGCCACGCCCAGCGCTGCGGGCTGCCCGTGCCGGCCACCCTGATCACGACCTTCCCGCAGGCGGCGCGGGACTTCGCGGAGCGCTTCCCGGACCTGGTGGTCAAGCCGGTCTCCGGGGCGCATCCGCAGGATCCGCCGCGCGCGGTGCCGACCAGCAGGGTCGCGCCGGACACGGACTTCTCCGCCGTCGCCTTCGGCCCGACGCTGCTGCAGCGGCGCGTCGCCAAGCGCGCCGACGTCCGCCTGACCGTGGTGGGCGACACCCTGCTGGCGGCCCGCAAGGCGACGGCCGCGGACGAGGACGAGGTGGACGTGCGGTTCACCTCGTCCGACGTGCCCTGGCGGGCCGCCGACGTCCCGCCGCGGGTGGCCGACGCGGTCCGCGCCTACGTCCGGCAGGCCGAACTCTCCTACGGCGCCTTCGACTTCGCCGAGGACGCCGACGGCACGTGGTGGTTTCTGGAGTGCAACCAGTCGGGGCAGTTCGGTTTCGTGGAGGTGGAGACCGGTCAGCCGATCGCGCGGACCATCGCCGAGTGGCTGGCCCGTCCCGGCCCCGAACCGACGACGGAGGTCAGCGGCACGAGTGCGACGGTGGGGTGAGACCGGTCAGTGCGGAAGCGAGCCGGGCAGCAGGGCCGTACGCTGCCAGCCCGCGCCTGGGGAGGCGGGGCGGTCGGCGGGCGGCAGATGGCCGGGGGACTGCAGCGGTCGCATGACGTACTCCAGTTCCCGGCTCACGCGCTCGGCCTCCCTGCGGGTCTGAGCGGGGACGTCGCCGCGCTCGGCGACGAGTCGGTCGTAGATGGGGGAATCCTGGAACACCCGTCAACGCGCCTTTCGTGTCGCGGCCCCGTGCCAGGGCCCGGCTGACGAGTGTATGCGCCGCGGCAGACCCGGGTGTGGATTCCGCCAGAGGGCTTGACGTCCGTGCGGGGCCTGTGTCCGGCCTGTGCGCGGGGTGGTGCGGTGGGGTCAGGCTCCGGTGGTGGAGCCGGGACGGACGATCATCAGGATGGTGACCGTGGCCCACAGCAGATTGAACAGGCCGGTGAACATGGCGAGTTGGACGGTGTGGGCACGCTCGACGGCCTGGTGGGCGCCGAGTTGGTCCAGCAGCTCGTCCTGCCGGGGCAGTACGAAGGCGATCAGGATGCCGGCGGCGACGGCGGTCAGGGTGATGGAGGTCACCAGCCACGCGCTGCCCATGACGCCCATCGCCCCGGCGGTGGCGAAACCGAAGAGGGGCACGGCGAGGCCCACGGCGGAGTAGATCCGGCAGATGCGGTGCAGGAGGCCGACCGTGCTCAACGCGGTCGCGTCGCCGGCGGCGGCCCGGCGCGCGGCCGGCGGGAACATGCTCGCCGCGACGGTGACGGGGCCGACGGCCACGATGGCCGCGAGGACGTGCAGGGCGAGCAGGAACTTGGTCATCGGGCGCCTTTCCGCGGTGCGATCAGCCGTGCGCGGCTCACGCTAGGGATCTTCGAAGGGGCCGCACAGCGGCTGAAACGACAGGTTCCGACGGATTCCCGCCAGGCCCAATCCCTGCCTGCCCGGATGCCGGACCAGGTCAGGGGACTGGCGCGATCCCGCCTAGGGTGGCCTCATGCACACGGTGGCGATTCTGGTCCTCGACCATGTGGTGCCGTTCGACATGGCGACGCCGCTGGAGGTGTTCGGCCGCACACGGCTGCCCGACGGGCGGCGCCCCTACCGCGTCCGGGTGTGCGCCGAGACGCCCGAGGTCCGCACGGACGGTTTCACCCTGCGGGTGGATCACGGCCTCGACGCGCTGGAGCACGCCGACACCGTCATCGTCCCGGGCTGCTCGGAGCAGGCCGGCCCGCCCTCGGCCGCGGCCCTCGCGGCCCTGCGCCGGGCGGCCGCGTCCGGCACGCGCGTCGCGTCACTGTGCGCGGGCGCCTTCGTGCTGGCGGAGGCCGGACTGCTGGACGGGCTGCGCGCCACCACCCACTGGGTGGCAGCCGGCGAACTGGCCCGCCGCTACCCGCGCGTGCGCGTGGAGCCGGACGTGCTGTACGTCGACAACGGGCAGATCCTCAGCTCCGCCGGCGCCGCCGCGGCCCTCGACATGTGCCTGCACCTCGTCCGCCGGGACCTGGGCTCGGCGGTCGCCGCGGACACCGCGCGGCTGTCGGTGATGCCTCTGGAACGCGAGGGCGGGCAGGCGCAGTTCATCGTGTCCGAGCACCCGCCCGTGCCTCGCGGCTCCACGCTCGAACCGGTCCTGGAGTGGATCGAGGACAACCTCGCCGACGAGATCACTCTCGCGGCGATGGCGGCGCGTTCGGGGATGAGCGAGCGGACCTTCAGCCGCCGCTTCCGCGAACAGACCGGCACCACTCCCCTGCAGTGGCTGCTGCGGGCGCGGGTGCGGCGGGCGCAGTACCTGCTGGAACACGGCGACCACCCGATCGAGCGGATCGCCCGGCAGGCCGGCTTCGGCTCCCCCACGGCGTTTCGCGAACGCTTCCGCCGGGTGGTGGGCACCTCGCCGCAGGCGTACCGGACCGCGTTCCACGGCAAGGCCGTCGCGCCGGCGTCAGACCGCCAGTGACAGCCGTCCGCCCGGGCACGGTGTGCGTCGTGCACGGGCGGCGAGCAGGAGGGCGTCGGCCCTGGCGATGGCGTCCTCGATACCGGTGGCCCCCGTGATCGCGCACAGCCGCTCGCAGACGTCCGCCAACTCGCGCTCTGCCTCCGGGCGGTGCTTCTCCGCCTGGGCTATGCGCAGGGTGGCGTACCTGGTGAGCAGGATTCTGACGGCCTTCGGGTCGGGCACGAGCACGTGGGGCCCCTTTCTCGGGTTTGCGCCTCGCCTTCCCGGACAGACCCGACCCATGCGCCGCGTCCGCATGTCGTACCGCAATTGACGCGATATCACCGCCCGCCCGATTCCCTTGGGGCCGTGGAGCGTTGTACACAGAGCAACGATCCATGCACGAACGGTGACCGTATGAACCGCTCCTGCCGTCTCCTCGGCTCCCTGTATCTCGCCACCAGCGCCGGACTCGCCTGGACCACGATCGTCGAGTTCCGGCACGGCCCTGCGTGGGCCGGATTCCTGTTCGCGGCCGCCAGCGTCGTTCCGGTGATCGCCGTCGTGCGCGAGACGCTCATCGACGATCTGCTGCGGGCTGCGGCCGAACCGCCCCGGTCCGGCGGCAGGGCCGCCGACACGATCGTCCGCGAGCAGCTGGACGCCGCCTGCTGCGAACGCTGGTGGACCAGCCTGGGCACCGACCACGACACGACCTGCCGCCACCAGGCCCCCCGCAGCAGCGCCGCCTAGCGGGCGGACCGGGACTAGTAGGACTGCAGCTCGATCAGGCGCCCCTCGGGATCGCGGAGGTGGGCGCCGCGCAGGTTCGGACCCCACTCGGGCCGGTCGGCCGGCGCGGCGACACAGGCGCCGCCGCGCTCCCGGCACAGGGCGAAGCCCCGGTCCACGTCGTCGACGCGCAGGACCAGCATGCCGGTGTCCTGCGCGGGACCGGCGGGATGGCCCGGGAGGTCCGCGGTGCCGAGAGCGGCGGCCATGGCACCGCGGTCGAACAGGGACAGGACGGCCTCGTCGCCGCGGTCCCAGGTCGCGTACGGCCCCTCGGGCCCGCCCTTGACGAGGTGTGCGCCGGCCAGGGACGGCAGTACGGCGTCGTAGAAGCGGAAGCAGGCGGCGAAGTCGGCCACGAGCAGCCGGGGATACAGGGCGTCCACGAAGACCTCCGGAGCGTCGGCATGCACCTCCAAAAATAGTGGGTGCGCACCCACTATAGGCTCGCACCCTAGAATTCCGGCATGGATTCCGCCCCCGCCCCGGACCCCGGCCCCGCCGCGCATCCCGCGCCGCACGCCGCCCCGCCGAGCCTGCTGCGGCTCAGCACCTACCTCCTGTCCCGGGTCGGCAAGACCGCCCGCGGCCGGTTCGCCGAGCGACTGGCCCGGCATGACCTGCGGCTGTGGCACATGGCGGTGCTCGCCGCGCTCGCCGACTTCGGGCCGCACACCCAGCGCGACCTGGTGGCACGGCTCGGCGTCGACCCCAGCGACATGGCGAAGGTCGTCGAACAGCTCGCCGTGGCCGGATACGTGGAACGGGCGCGCGAGCCGCGGGACCGCCGCCGCGTCTCGGTGTCCCTCACCCCGGCCGGCCGGACCGCCCTGGCCGGACTGGACGCCGAGGCCCGCGCCCTCCAGGACGAGATCCTCGCCCCGCTCACCCCACAGGAGCGCGAGCAGCTCCACGACCTGCTGCTGCGCGTCCAGCGGGGACTGACGGACCGGCAGCCCTAGGAGCGCCGGCGGGCAGGGCCGTCAGGCGACCTGGCCGCTGTGCAGGGCGGTGTACGCCCCGTCGCGGCGCAGGAGTTCCTCGTGGGTGCCCGTCTCCAGGATCGCGCCGTCGCCCATGACCACGATCCGGTCGGCTCCGCGCACGGTGGACAGCCGGTGCGCGACGACGAACGTGGTCCGCCCGCGCAGCAGCCGGGCCAGCGCCTGCTGCACCAGGGCTTCGGAGCGCGTGTCCAGGGCGGAGGTCGCCTCGTCCAGGACCAGCACCTTCGGGTCGCGGATCAGCGCGCGGGCGATGGCCAGGCGCTGACGCTGCCCGCCGGACAGGCGTGCCCCGCGCTCGCCGACGAGGGTGTCCAGGCCCTGCGGGAGCCGGTCGACGAACTCCAGCGCGTTGGCGTCCCGCAGCGCCGCGCGCACCGTCTCCTCGTCGGCGTCGTCCATGCCGTAGGCGACGTTCTCCCGGACGGTGCCGTCGAAGAGGATCGACTCCTGCGGGACCACCGACACGAACCGCCGGTAGGTGCGCAGGTCGAGGGTGTTCATGTCGGTGCCGTCGAGCAGCAGCCGGCCCGAGGTCGGGCGGATGAAGCCGATGACGAGGTTGAGCACGGTGGACTTGCCCGCGCCGGACGCGCCGACCAGCGCGATGGTCTGCCCCGGGGCGACGGCGAGGCTGAAGTCCCGTACCGCGGGCCGCTCCTGATCGTCGTAGGCGTACCCCACCTGCTCGAAGGTGACCGCGCCGCGCAGGGCGGTGAGGTGCGTCTTGCCCTCGTTGTCCTCCAGTTCGGGTGCCTGCAGCACCTCGCCGACCGAACGGACCGACTCCAGCCCCTTGGTGATGACCGGCGCCAGCATCGCCAGCGTGGTGGTGGAGTTGGTGAGGGTGGTCAGGAACGCGCTGAGCATGACGACGTCGCCGGGGGTCACGCCCCAGACGCCGTAGTACGACACGAGCGCGGCGCCGGCCAGGACCAGCACGCCGACCACGTTCAGCACCACCCAGGCCAGCGACCCGAAGCGGCCGTTGACGAGGTCGAGGCGCATGCCCGAGGTCAGCAGCCGGCGCAGGGTGCCGTCCATGCGGCGCAGCGCCTTGCCCTCCAGGCCGTGGGCGCGGGTGACCGGGATCAGGCGGGTCATCTCCGTCACGCGCGAGGAGAGGGTCTCCACCTCGTGCCGGAAGTGTTCGTTGTGGGTGCGCAGCCGGGCCCGCAGCCGGGCCACGACGAGGGCCGCGGCGGGGACGACGACCAGGAAGACCGGCACGAACTCCGGGGTGCGCACGGCGATGATGACGAGGCCGCCGGTCAGTACGGTGAGCGCGCCCAGGCCGGTCTCGGCGGTCTGCTGCACCATCTGCTCGACCGTCTCGACGTCGCGGACCACCTTGGCCTGCAGCACACCGGCGCTCACGCGTGCGTGGTAGCCGATGGACAGCTGCTGCATGCGGGTGCACAGCGCGGAGCGCAGCGTCGTGCCCATGCGGCGCACACTGCCGTACAGCAGGCGGACGTAGAGCACGTGCAGCGGGTAGTTGACCAGCAGGATGAACAGGATGACGCCGGTGCTCAGCCAGAGCCGGGAGACCGGCGCGTGCTGCACGACGGTGTCGATGATGGACGCGGTGATCAGCGGCAGCAGCCAGACGGGGCTGTGCTTGACGGTGAAGACGCCGACCGCCGCGATCAGGCGGCGGCGGTCGGCGCGCAGCAGGTAGGCGAGGGTGCGTATCGGGTGTTCGTCCCGGTAGCGATGGTCGAGCGGTCTCTCCAACGACGACGCCATCGGCGGTGTCCTCCCAGTGACCAGGTGTCGAGCAAGCGCTTTCTCCCCAAGTCGGCGGGAAGTACACCCTCGTAGGGGGACGGTTTGCGTCAGACCGCGTCGAGCTGTGCGAGCTCCTCGGCGTCGAGTTCGAGGTCGGCCGCGGCCAGCGAGTCGAGGATCGTCTCGGGGCGGCTCGCGCCCGGAATGGGCACGACCACGGGCGACTTGGCGAGCATCCAGGCCAGGCACACGCGCTGCGGGCTCACCCCGTGGGCCGCCGCGACGCGGGCGAACGGGGCGTAGGCGGAGCCCAGTTCGCCGGCGCGGGAGATGCCGCCGAGCGGGCTCCAGGGCAGGAAGGCCAGGCCGAGTTCGTCGCACAGGTCGAGCTCGGGCTCGCTGGAACGGAAGGCCGGCGAGAACTGGTTCTGCACGGAGACCAGCCGGCCGCCGAGGATCTCGTTGGCCTCCCTGATCTGCTCGGGGTTCGCGTTGGAGATGCCCGCCATGCGGATCTTGCCCTCGTCGAGCAGGTCGCGCACCGCGCCGACGGACTCCGCGTAGGGCACCCTCGGGTCGGGGCGGTGGAACTGGTACAGCCCGATGGCCTCCACGCCGAGCCGGCGCAGGGACGCCTCGCAGGCCTCCTTGAGGTGGCGGGGGCTGCCGTCGAGGGTCCAACTGCCGTCGCCGGGACGCAGATGGCCGCCCTTGGTGGCCACCAGGACGTCCTTGCCGCGGTCGTGGGCGGCGAGCGCCTTGGCGATCAGCGTCTCGTTGTGGCCGACCTCGTGCGCGTCGCGGTGGTAGGCGTCCGCGGTGTCGATCAGCGTCACCCCGGCGTCGAGGGCGGCGTGGATCGTGGCCAGGGAGCGCGCCTCGTCCGGGCGTCCCTCGATCGACATGGGCATCGCGCCCAGGCCGATCGCGCTGACTTCGACGTCACCGATGCGGCGGGTGTGCATGGGGGTGTGACCTCTTTCGGCTGCGGGACCGGTGGCCTCCGGCACGGTCGCGGCGGGCCGCGGCGGCACGGATCGCGTTCCAGCCTGGACCGGCGGGGGGCCACAGGTCCAATAGAGGAAAGAGAACGCATTCAGCAGCCACGCAACTGAATGGACGGCACGCCGAAAGGGCTTGCGCGCACGGCGGGTCGGTGTGCGAGGCTCGGCCCCGACCGGACGTGGAGAGGTGGCGGCATGCGGACAGGACTGCTCGGTACCGGCCCGTGGGCGCGGATGGCGCACGCGCCCGCGCTCGCCGAACACGACGGGGTGGAGTTCGCCGGCGTGTGGGGGCGCCGCCCGGAGGCCGCGAAGGACCTCGCGGACCGGTACGGCGCCCGGGCCTACGACGATGTCGACGAGCTCCTCGCCGACGTGGACGCGGTCGCCGTCGCCCTGCCGCCGGCCGTGCAGGCGGAGCTCGCGGTGCGGGCCGCGCGGGCGGGCTGCCATCTGCTGCTGGACAAGCCCGTCGCGACGACGGTCGACCAGGCGCGGGCGGTGGCCGACGCCGCCGCCGAGGCAGACATCGCCTCGGTCGTCTTCTTCACCACCCGCTTCCTGGCCGAGACCGACGCCTGGATCACCCGGCAGGCCGACGCCGGGGGCTGGTTCACGGCGCGCGCCGAGTGGCTGGGGGCGGTCTTCACCTCCGACAGTCCGTTCGCCGACTCCCCGTGGCGGCGTGAGAAGGGCGCGCTGTGGGACGTCGGCCCGCACGCGCTGTCCGTGCTGCTGCCGGTGCTCGGCGACGCCCGGCGCGTGACGGCCGCGGCGCACGGGCCCGGGGACACCGCCCATCTGGTGCTCGACCACGCCGGCGGCGCGTCGAGCACCCTCACCCTGAGCCTGACGGCACCGCCCGCGGCGGCGGGGGCGACCGTCGAGCTCCGCGGCGAGTCGGGCGTGACGGTCCTGCCGGAGAGCTCCGACGGCGCGGTCACCGCCCTCGTCCGCGCCGCCGACGCCCTGCTCACCGCGGCCCGCACCGGACGCCCGCATCCGTGCGACGCGGCGTTCGGCGCGCGGGTGACGGAGATCCTGGCCGAGGGCGAGAGGCTGCTCGCCGGCGCGTGAAGCGGCGTGCGGGCCCCTTCTCGCGGAAGGCCGGGGTCAGCCGGCGGTGAAGTAGTGGCCCGCGTCGAGGTCGGCGAGCAGGCCCGGGTGGGTCGGCTCCCAGCCCAGCAGCTCCCGCGTCCCGGAGTCGGGCAGGGTGACGCCGAGGGTGATGAAGGGGAAGGACGCGAAGTGCCGCGCGGCCTCCTCGGCGGGAAGGCTCTTCGCCGGTAGGCCCAGGTGGCGGCCGATCGTCTCGGCGATCTCGCGGACCGCGATGCCCGGTTCGGCCGCGGCGTACAGCTGTGACCCGGCCGGAGCCTTCTCCAGGGCCAGCGCGAAGAGCCGGGCGAGGTCCAGGGTGTGCACGGCGGGCCAGCGGTTGGCGCCGTCGCCGACGTAGGCCGACACGCCCGTCTGGCGGGCGATGCGGATCAGCTGCGGGACGAAGCCGGACCGGTCGCGCGTGCTGTGGGTGACCGGCGGGACGGCCACCGGGACGGCGCGGATGCCGCGTTCGACGAGCCCGGCGATCTCGCGGGAGACCACGGAACGCGGGTTGGCGTTGATGACCGCGTCCCGCTCCGGGTCGCCGGTGGGGGTCTGGCCCGGCGCGAGGAAGGCCTTGCCGGTGCCGGCCAGCGCGTCCCCGAAGGCGCGTACGACGTCCAGGTCCGCGGCCGCCGCCTCGGCGAACCGTCCGGCGGGGATCGCGGCGTGGTCGAAGGCGAGGTGCACGACCGCGTCCGCGTCGGCCGCTGCCTCGCGCAGTCCGTCGAGGTCGGCCAGGTCGCCGCGGCGCACCTCGGCGCCGAGGTCCTTCACCACGGCGGCCGAGGCGTCGGAGCGGGCCAGGCCGACGACCTGGTGGCCGGCCTGGAGGAGTTCCGGAACGACGGCCGAGGCGATGTGGCCGCTGGCACCGGTGACGAAAACACGCATGTCGGCTCCTGCTGAGAAGGGGTCCGCTCGGGCGGAACCCAGTGATGTGACTCGGTAACATCACCGTAGCAGAGTGACGGTACCGAGTCACATCACTAAGCTGTACGGCATGGCCAGATGGGAACCCCACGCACGGGAGCGGCTGGTGCGCGCCGCGATCGACCTGTTCGCCGAACAGGGCTACGACAACACCGCGGTCGCCCAGATCGCCGACCGGGCGGGGCTGACCAAGACCACCTTCTTCCGGCACTTCCGCGACAAGCGCGAGGTGCTCTTCGCCGGCCAGGACGTCCACGGCCGCCTCCTCGCGGACGGGATCGCCGAGGCGCCGGAGGGTGCCACGCCGCTGGCCGCCGTCGCCGCCGGCCTCGACGCGCTGACCGCCTCCTTCACCCCCGAGCAGCGGGAGTTCGGGCCCCGCCTGCAGGAAGTGATCGCGGCCAACGCCGAGTTGCGGGAACGCGCGGTGTTCAAGCGGGCGAGCCTCGCGGAGGCGGCGAGCGAGGCGCTGCGCAAGCGCGCGGTGCCGGAGCCGGTGGCCGGCATCGCCGCCGAACTCGGCGTCCTCGCCTTCCACTTGGCCTTCACCCGCTGGTGCGAGCCGGCCTGTGAGCGCACCCTCACCGACCTCGCCCGCACGGAACTGGACCGGTTGCACGCGGCGACGGCCGCGCTCGACCGCTGACGTCCGGCTGTTCGTCGGACCTGTCACACTCGTCCGGTGATCGGCGCCGACGACATCGACCGCCGCGGACTGCTGCGCCGCGGCCTCATCCTGGAGTACGTCACCCTCGGCTGGAACGTGGCCGGGATCGTGGTCCTCGCCGGCGCGGCGGTCGCCGCGCGGTCGGTCGCGCTCGCCGGCTTCGGCCTGGACTCCCTGATCGAGATCGGCGCCTCCACGGTGGTGGTGTGGGAGCTGTCGGGCACCGGCGCAGACCGCCGCCGCACCGCTATGCGGCTGATCGGCATCGGTTTCGCACTGCTCGCCGGCTACCTGCTGGCGCAGTCCGTGTGGGTGCTCGTCACCGCCTTCCACGCCCGGCACTCGCCCCTGGGCATCGCCTGGACCGCGGTCACCGCGGCGGTGATGTTCGCCCTGGCCTACGGCAAGGCCCGCACCGGAGCGGCGCTGGGCAACCCGGTGCTGGTCACCGAGGGGCGGGTCACCCTGATCGACGGCCTGCTGGCGGCGGCCGTCCTGCTCGGGCTGGTCCTCGACTCCGCGCTCGGCTGGTGGTGGGCCGACCCCGCGGCAGGGTGCGTGCTCGTCTACTACGCCGTACGCGAGGCGAGGGAGATCCTCCTCGGCGGCCACTGAACGCGGCGCCCGGGACCGTCGGCGCGGCTCGCCCGCGCCCTCACGCCCGGGTGACCGGACGCGACGCGGTCCGCGCCCGCGCCGCCTGCTCGGCGTCCCCCTCGGCGTCGATGTGCGGCAGCAGCCGGTCGAGCAGCCGCGGCGTCCACCAGGCGTGCCGGCCCAGCAGCGTCATCACGGCGGGCACCATCAGCAGCCGTACGACGGTCGCGTCGATCAGCACGCTCACGGCGAGGCCCAGCCCGAGCATCTTGACCACGATGTTGTCGCTGACGATGAAGGCCGCGAAGACGCTCACCATGATCAGCGCGGCGCAGGTGATCACCCGCGCGGTGACCTCCAGGGCGTGGGCGACGGAGGCCCTGGCGTCGCCGGTGCGCACCCAGTTCTCGTGGACGCGCGAGAGCAGGAAGATCTCGTAGTCCATGCTCAGCCCGAAGATGATCGCGAACATCATCATCGGCACATAGCTCTCGATGGGCACGGTGCCGGAGACACCGAGCGCGGGCCCGCCCCAGCCCCACTGGAAGACGGCCACCACGACGCCGTACGACGCCGCGATCGACAGCACGTTGAGCACCGCCGCCTTCAGCGCGACGAGCAGGCCCCGGAAGACGGCGAGGATGATCAGGAAGGCCAGGGCGACGACGACGCCGATGATCAGGGGCAGCCGGCCGGCCACGATGTCGCGGAAGTCGACCTGCGCTGCGGTGGTGCCGGTGACGTAGCCCTTGGCCGGGGTGCCGGAGACCGCGGCCGGGAGCGTGTGGTCGACCAGGCGGTTGGTCAGGTCCGTGGTGGTCGCGCTCTGCGGGGACTGCTTCGAGTACACCGTGGCGATGAGCACGTCACCGTCCTGGGTGGGCGTCGGCGGTGTGACGGCCGCGGCCCCGGACACGCCGCTCAGGGTCTTCTGGGCCTGGGAGGCGAGGGCGGAGCGCTGCGCGGAGGGGACGGTGCTCTGGTCGATGACGACGGTCAGCGGGCCGTTGGAGCCGGGTCCGAAGGCGTCGGTCATCAGGTCGTACGCCCGTCGGTCGGTGAAGGAGGTGGGATCGGCGCCGTCTCCGATGTGACCGAGCTGGAGCGAGAAGACGGGGATGGCCAGCACGACGACGGTGACGACCCCCGCGGCCAGGAAGTGCCAGGGCCGGCGCTCCACGCGCTGGGCGTAGCGGTGCCAGGTGCCCTGGGGTGCGCTGCCCGGCGCGGCGTCGGTCTCGGCGACCGGGCGGCGCACCCGGTAGCGGTCGATGCGCGGGCCGAGCAGGCCCAGCAGGGCCGGCACCAGGGTCAGGGCGCCCGCCACCGCCGAGACCACGGTCACCGCGGCGGCGAGGCCGAGCTTGCCGATGAAGGACACGCCCGAGGCGGACAGCCCGGCCAGGGCGATGATCACCGTGCAGCCGGAGACCAGGACCGCCCGTCCGCTGGTCGCGGTGGCGTGGCCGGCGGCGGACACCGGATCGGCGCCGTTCATGAGGTTCTGGCGGTGGCGCGTGATGAGGAACAGGGCGTAGTCGATGCCCACACCCAGGCCGATCATCGTGGCCAGGGTGGGCGAGACGGTCGCGAAGGTGAACGCGGCGGCCAGCAGTCCGAGCAGGGCGAGGCCGCCGATCACACTGATCAGGGCGGTCAGCAGCGGGATCCCGGCGGCGATCACACTGCCGAAGCCGATCAGCAGGACGACGATCGCCACCCCGAAGCCGATCAGTTCGCTCACCCGGTCGTCGGGCGCGGGCCGTGCCAGTTCGCCGAGCGGGCCGCCGTACTCGACCTGTGCCCCGGCCGCCCGCAGCGGCTGCACGGCCTGGTCGACGCCGTGCAGGTAGCCGTCGCCGAGGGTCGAGGGCTGCTTGTCGAAGCGGACGGTGAGGTAGGCCGTGTGGCCGTCGGAGGAGAGCGGACCGACGTTCGGCTGCGACGAGGAGGGCGCCGGCGCGGTCAGCGGGTTCTGCACCGACAGGACGTGCGGCAGCTTCTGCAGGTCGCCCACCGCCCCGGACATCTGGGAGCTCAGCGAGGTCAGCGACCTGGTGCCGTCGTGCAGGACGATCTGGCTGCCGTAGCCGCCCGCGGCCGGATCGTGCCGCTTGAGGACGTCCAGGCCCTGCTGGGACTGCACGCCGGGCAGCGAGAAGTTGTCGGAGAAGTCCCCGCCGTAAAAGCGGTTCAGGGCCTGCAGGGCGACCAGGGCCACCAGCCAGGCGACGACGACGATCACGAAGTGACGGGCGCACCACTCCCCCAGCCGCCGCAGCATCCCCTTGGCGGCCGCCCGGCCTCCCCCTGGTGCCGTGCTGCGGGTGGGTGACATGGCCTTGGCCTTCTCTGCCGGCCGGAGTCCGATATCCCCATTAGACGCCTGCCCGGCCCCTCGGGCACCTCGGGTCACAGCCGCTCCGGATGCGGGGGGCGCGATGGCGTTCAATGGTGATAGCGGACCCGGTGACCGCGCCGGGCCCGAGGAAGCGATCCGGACCCGAGGAGCATCATCATGCCGACGTCACCGTCCGACGTGTCCGGGCCGTCCGAGGAGCGTGCCACCCCGGACGACCTGCTTCACACCCGTACCGGCACCGATGTGTCGGCAGAGGACCTCGTCCTTGCCTCCGGCAGGGACCTCACCCCGCGCAACCTCGAATGGGCCCGGCGCAAACTGGAGTCGGAGGGCCCGTCCGCCATGGAGAAGCTGCTGCCGTAACCGTCGGCCGGCCCGGTGCGGGGGCGTCGGGCCGGCCGTACGCGGCCGCGCGCTCAGACCGCGCCGTCGGACTCCACGCACAGCACCGGCACCCGCTGGATCAGGTTGTTGGCGAAGCCGCCCCGGTTCCAGGGCTGTTCGAGCGGCTGGGAGCGGCCGTCGGCGTCGGTGGCCCGCGCGCTCAGCACGTGCTCGCCGGGCGTGGCCGTCCAGGTGTGGCGCCAGCGGCGCCAGGCCCACGGGTGCCCCCGGTCGGGCTCCAGCTCGGCCTCCCGCCAGCCGCGTCCGTCATCCGTGCTCACCTCGACGCGCGCCACCGGCGCCCGCCCGGACCAGGCGCGCCCCTCCAGCGCCACCGTGCCCGGCCGCACCACGCGCGTGCGGGACATGAAGTCGGGGAACCCCGGCGGGATCAGCAGGGCGCGCGGGACGATCCGGTCGACCGGCTCGCCCTCCTCCCCCGCCTCCTGGCGCAGCCGGTAGGCCACCGCCTGCTGGAATCCCGTGAACGGCGTGTCGGCGACCGTGATCTCGCGCAGCCACTTCACGTGCGCCATCCCGTACCAGCCCGGCACCACCAGGCGCAGCGGACGGCCGTGCTGCGGGGGGCAGCGGGGAGCCGTTCATCGCGTACGCGACCAGCACCTCGGGCTCGGTGCCGGTGGCCACGTCGACGGGGAGGGAGCGCTGGTAGTCCTGCTCGACGCCGCGTTCGACGCCGTGGTCGGCGCCGGTGAAGACGACGTCGACGGCGTCGGCCGCGACGCCCGCCTCGGCCAGCAGCAGGCGCAGCGGTACGCCCGTCCACTCGGCGGTGCCGACGGCCTCGACGAGCCAGGGCTGGCTCACCGGGCGGGGCGTCAGCAGGGCGCGGCCGTTGCCCGCGCACTCCAGCGTGACCCGGGTGGTGACCTGGGGCAGGGCGCGCAGGTCGGCCGGCTCCAGCCGCAGCGGGCGGCGTACCCGGCCGCCGACGGACAGCGTCCAGGGCTCGTCGTCGGGGGCGTAGGGGATGTCGTAGTGCGTCAGGACGTAGTGCAGGCCCGGCGGGGTGACGTCGTAGCGCAGCGCCTCCAGCGGCAGGCCGTGGTTGCGGGTGGCGAGCGCGAGTTCGTCACGGCCGATGCCCTCGCCGGGGGCGGCCAGCCGGGCGGGTGCGCTCGCGTCACCGAGTCGATGGCCCATGCCCGCATTATCACGCCGTACGGCGCCGCGGCGCAGCCGGTGCGGAGATCGGCGGCAACTCGCGGGATCTTTCCG
Organism: Streptomyces sp. 7R007; assembly: GCF_054850255.1. Lineage (NCBI taxonomy): Bacteria > Bacillati > Actinomycetota > Actinomycetes > Kitasatosporales > Streptomycetaceae > Streptomyces > Streptomyces sp. 7R007. The sequence goes on from NZ_JBTWMV010000001.1 coordinate 26,023, forward strand.
CCAGTTCGCGCGGGCGTTGCCTGTTCACCCTTCCGAAGGCCGCCTCCGGCCTGACACACTCCGGAGGGTGCGCGACTTCGACATGCTCGTCATCGGATCCGGCCCCGGTGGTCAGAAGGCCGCCATCGCCGCGGCCAAGCTCGGCCGCCGGGTGGCCGTCGTCGACCGCCCCGACATGGTCGGCGGGGTCTCCATCCACACCGGCACCATCCCCTCCAAGACCCTGCGGGAGGCGGTGCTGTACCTGACCGGCCTCACCCAGCGGGATCTGTACGGGCAGAGTTACCGGCTGAAAGAGGACATCACCGTCGCCGACCTGACCGCGCGCACCCAGCACGTGGTCAGCCGCGAGGTCGACGTCATCCGCAGCCAGCTCTCCCGCAACCACGTCGCCCTCTACTCCGGCACCGGCCGCTTCGTCGACCCGCACACCGTCGCGCTGCGCGAGGTGACCGGCGACGAGCGGCTGATCAGCGCCGATCACATCGTCATCGCCACCGGCACCCGCCCGGCGCGGCCGGACAGCGTCGAGTTCGACGGCCGTACGATCATGGACTCCGACAACGTCCTCACCCTGGAAGGCGTGCCGCGCTCCATGGTGATCGTCGGCGCCGGTGTCATCGGCATGGAGTACGCCTCCATGTTCGCCGCGCTCGGCAGCAAGGTGACGGTCGTCGAGAAGCGCGCCGGGATGCTCGACATGTGCGACGTCGAGGTCATCGAGTCGCTCAAGTACCACCTGCGGGACCTCGCCGTGACCTTCCGTTTCGGGGAGACGGTCGCCGCGGTCGAGCGGCACGCACGGGGCACGCTCACCGTCCTGGAGAGCGGCAAGAAGATCCCGGCCGACGCCGTGATGTACTCGGCCGGGCGGCAGGGCCTGACCGACGAACTCGACCTGGACAAGGCCGGGTTGACGGCCGACCCGCGCGGCCGGATCAAGGTCGACGAGCACTACCGCACCGAGGTCGAGCACATCTACGCCGTCGGCGACGTGATCGGCTTCCCGGCCCTGGCCGCGACCTCGATGGAGCAGGGCCGGGCGGCGGCCTACCACGCCTGCGGGGAGCCGACCGGGCAGATGCACAACCTGCAGCCCATCGGCATCTACACCATCCCCGAGATCAGCTTCGTGGGCCGCACCGAGGACCAGCTCACCGAGGACAGCGTGCCGTTCGAGGTCGGCATCTCCCGCTACCGCGAGCTGGCCCGCGGGCAGATCATCGGCGACTCCCACGGCATGCTGAAGCTGCTGGTCTCACCCGAGGACCGCCGGCTGCTGGGGGTGCACTGCTTCGGCTCGGGCGCCACCGAGCTGATCCACATCGGGCAGACCGTGATGGGCTGCGGCGGCACCGTCGACTACCTGGTGGACGCGGTGTTCAACTACCCGACGCTGGCAGAGTCGTACAAGGTCGCCGCCCTGGACGCCACCAACAAGCTGCGGCAGCTCGACCACATCGGGGACTGACCGGCCGCCCGTCAGCGCTCGGGCAGCTCGGTGTCGTCCTCGACGACGTGGACGGCGGCCTCCTCGGCTCCGGCGGCCCCGGCGTCGATGCCCACGTCGGAGGCCACCTCCTCCTTCGTGGTGTCCGGGTGGGCGCCCTCGTCCGGGGCGACCAGCCGCCCTGCGCGCTCGCCGCCCGCCTCGGGGTCGGTCGGCTCGCCCTCGCCGCCGGGCAGGTCGCCGATCTCGTCACCGGCCGGCGGTGCCGGGTCGGGGACCTCCTGGGCCAGCCGCTGGTCGAGGCTCTCGCCGTCGTGCTGCTCGGCGGCCGTGGTGCCGTGCTTGGTGACGCCGAGCGGCTTCTCCGGCGGCGAGTAGCCCTCGTCGAGGACGTCGTCGTAAGTGCGTTCGTCGAGGGCGTCCTGCAGGTCCAGCGGTGCCGCGTCCTCCTGCTCCTCGCTGGTTCCGGTCGGCTGGTAGGCGTCGTCGCCCATCACGCCGTCGTCCACGCCCGCGTCGCGGATGTCCTCGCCGCTCATGGTCGCCTCCTTGCGTGCGGTGCACCGGATCGCTCCGGTCTGTTTCCCGCTTCCGCGTTTCCCGCCTGGCGCGATCCAACCCCCGCCCCGTCCGTCCCGGGCGGCCCGCGAGGTTACCCCCTGGTCATCTTGAAAGCTCAAAAGGTGGGGCTATCATCACTCGCACACACGCAGTGACCGCCCGGCGACGCATCGGCCGGGCGGGGTCCACCACGCCTTCCCCCGCCCCCTGACACGAGGCCAACCCTCTGCTGCCCGGGGCCGGTTCACACCCCCCACCCCTCCTTTACGCCGTCGGGGCCCCCGGTCGACCTCGCGTCGTGCACAACGGAAAGCAGCGCAACCATGAGCAACAACAGGGGCAGAGGGCTGCAGGCCAACGCCCTCAGCACGTTCGACACCGTGGTCATGGCCGTCGCGGGCAGCGCTCCGGCGTACTCGATCGCCGCCACCACCGCCGTCCTCGTCGGCGCCGTGGGCCTGGCCAGCCCGGCGGCCCTGCTGTACTGCGCGATACCCATGCTGGGCATCGCCCTCGCCTTCAGCCAGCTCAGCCGCATCGACGTCAACGCCGGCGCCAGCTACTCCTGGGTGGGCCGCACGCTCCACCCCTTCCTCGGCTTCATCAGCGGCTGGGCCCTGGTGATCTCGGCGACCATCTTCATGGTGGCCGGTTCCCTGCCCGCCGGCTCGATGACCCTCGCCCTCTTCGACCAGGACCTGGCCGACGACACCGCGCTGTCCACGGGGATCGGCGCGGCCTGGTTCCTCGTCATGCTGCTGGTCGTGCTCGGCGGCGCCCGGCTCACGGCCCGCGCCCAACTCGTCATGTCCGGCGTGGAGCTGGCCATCCTGGCGCTGTTCGCGGTGCTGGCCCTCGCCCACACCGGCAACGCCCGCTCCTTCGAGTGGTCCTGGCTCGGCTTCGGCCACTTCGACGGCACGGCCGGCTTCGCCTCGGGCGCTCTCGTCGCCGCGTTCTACTACTGGGGCTGGGACGTCACCAGCAACCTCAGCGAGGAGACCCGCGACAGCCGCCGCACCACGGGCCTGGCCGGTCTGATCGGCGTCGGCGTCGTCTTCCTGCTCTTCGAGGTGTTCACCATCGCGGTGAACGTGGTGCTGACGTCCCGGCAGGTCGAGGACAACGGCGCCAACGTGCTGGCCGTGCTCGGCGAGGAGGTCTGGCCGGGCTGGGGCGGCAAGCTGCTGATCGTGGCGGTGATGCTGTCCACCATCGCCACCCTGGAGACCACGCTCATCCAGATCACGCGCTCCCTGTTCGCGATGGGCCGCGACCGCACGATGCCCTCCGCCCTGGGCCGGGTGCACCGCACCTGGAACACGCCGTGGGTGGCCGTCACGGTGGTCGGCGTGGTCGCCCTGACGATGATCATCGCCTCCAACGCGCTGGGCACCGTGGGCGACATCCTCTCCGACGCCATCTCGGCGATCGGCCTGCAGATCGCCGTGTACTACGGCCTCGCCGGTCTCGCCGCGGTCGTCGCCTACCGCAAGATGCTGCTGAAGTCGCCGGCCGGCTTCCTGCTGGGCGGCCTGTGGCCGCTGCTCGGCTCGGTGTTCATGTTCTGGATCTTCGTCGAGTCGCTCGGCGACCTGAGCACCGCGGCGATCTCGATCGGCGTCGGCGGCCTGGCCGTCGGCCTGGTGCCGATGCTGTGGTACTGGCGCCGGGGCAGCGACTACTACCGGCCCGCCCGGCTGGACGCCACCCGTACCGTCGAGGCGGACTACGTCGTCCCCGACCCGTACGCGGCCGCCGGATCCCGCTTCCACGAAGGTCTCCCCACCGACTTCTGAGGAGACCCGCGATGGCACGAGAGCGTTTCGCACCCGACTACGACCCCGACTGCGGGGACACGGCCCTCACCTCGGCCCGGCAGGACATCGTCATCGGCCGCTGGCAGGGCCTGCGGGACCTGCTGCGGGTCACCGGCCCGGACTGGCTGGCCCGGGGCCACCGGGTCCGGCTGCTGGCGCAGGCCTGCGCCGGGAGTTCCACGGTGGAGTCGTGGCTGGCCGCCGAACCGCACAGCGCCAACGCGCTGGTGCTGCGGGCGGCGACGGAGACGGCCCGGGCGTTCAACGTGGCCATCGCCGCGGGCCGGGGCGTGCCGATCGACCAGCACCGCGTGGACACCGCCGTGATGGCCTGCCTGCAGGCCGCGGAGGCCTACCTGGACGACCCGACGCCGTGGATCTCCCTGATCTCGGTGGCCCGGCTGTACCCGCAGGGCGTACGGCGGCGGGAGATGTCGCGCTGGTGGGACGAACTGCACCAGCGCGACCCCTACAGCGTGGAGGGCCATCTGCAGGTCCTGCACTACTACTCGGCGCGCTGGCACGGCTCGCACGGCCTCATGTACGACTTCGCCCGCGACGCGGCGGGCGTGGCCCCGGCGGGCTCGGCGCTGCCGGTGCTCGTGCAGTACGCGCGGGTCGAGGAGTACCGGCACGCCCTGGACGCGGACGGGCGCAGCGCCTCCTCGGTCGTGCTGGCACAGCACTGGAACAGCGACGGTGCCGTCAGCGACGTGCGCCGCACCTGGCAGCGCTGGTTCGCGGGCCGCCCCGGCGCCGGGGTGGCACCCGGGGAGCTGCGCGACCTCAACCACCTGGCGCACGCGGCCTGCCACGGGGGCGTGCGGGACGTGGCGGCCGAGGCGCTGCGCCTGATGGGCCGCCGGGCCACGCGCGCGCCGTGGTCGTACACGGGCGACCCGGACCAGCAACTGGCCAGGTACCGCAGGGAGATGAAGCTGCGCGCGTGAACCGGGACCCGGAGGACCTCGCGCACCGGCCGGGACAGGGGCGGCCCGGGCGCTACGGCGTGGCGTTCGGGCCGTCCGGTCGGGTGCGGCGCTGGGCCACCATCTCCCGGCTGAGCTCCTCCGTCTCGGACTCCGGCAGCCGCTCGAAGCCGTCCTCGGTGATGACCGACACCAGGGGGAAGATCCGCCGGCTGATGTCCGGGCCGCCGGTCGCGGAGTCGTCGTCGGCCGCGTCGTACAGCGCCTGAAGCGCGGCGAGCGCCGCCTCGCGCCGGTCCATGCCGGGCCTGAAGAGCTTCTTCAACGCGCCCCGGGCGTACGGCGATCCGGAGCCGTCGGCGTGGAAGTGCGACTTCTCGTACAGGCCGCCGGCGACGTCGAAGCCGAAGATGCGGCCCCGGCGCTCCCGCGGGGCGTCGGGGTCGTAGCCGGCCAGGAGCGGCACCACGGCGAGGCCCTGCATGGCCTGGCCGAGGTTCTGCCGGATCATGCCGGCCAGGCGGTTGGCCTTCGCGCCGAGGGTCATGGGGATGCCCTCGATCTTCTCGAAGTGCGCGAGCTCGACCTGGTACAGCTTGATCATGTCCAGCGCCAGGCCGACCGAGCCGGCGAAGGCGACCGCGGTGTGGTCGTCCGCCGGGTGCACCTTCTCCAGGTCGCGCTGGGCGATGAGGTTGCCGGCGGTGGCCCGGCGGTCACCGGCGATCAGGACGCCGTCGCGGTAGGCGAGGGCCAGCACGGTGGTGCCGTGCGGGAAGCGGCCTGCCTCGGCCCGCACGCCGTCCGGGAAGGGCCGCCGGGTGGGCAGCAGCTCCGGCCGGTGCGCCGCGAGGAACTCGGTGAAGGACGCGCTGCCGGGAGTGAAGAACTCCTCCCCCAGCCGGCCCGTGTCCCAGTCGTTCGCCGCCATGCCACTCCCCCTCCGACTCGCCCGGACACCCCACTCCTACCTGCCCGCGGCGCAACGGAAACACCGGCGTCGCGCGGCACGCCACGCCCGGCGCACGCCTCGGACGGCGTCCTGCCCGATGGCAGCGGCACCGGCGGCCGCCGGGCAGGGCGCTCAGCGGACGGTCGGTTCCCGGTGCGGGGGCTGGGCGGGGGCGGGGCGGTCGGGGGTGACCGGGAGGGAACGGACCGCGGGGCCGTCGCCGTTGAGGGCGACCGGCGAACCGTGGTGGCGGATCGTCAGGGGCGGACCGGACAGCAGCGCGTAGACGGCCTTGTCGGGGCCGATCTCGACCCGCAGCCGGCTGCCCAGGAACTGGACGTGGAAGGCGAGACGGCTCAGCCGCTCGGGCAGCCGGGGCGCGAAGCGCAGGGTGTCGCCGTCGTGCCGCAGTCCGCCGAAGCCGGCGACCAGCGCCGTCCAGGTGCCGGCGAGCGAGGCGATGTGCAGACCGTCGCGGGTGTTGTGCTCCAGGTCCTCCAGATCCATCAGCGCGGCCTCGCCCGTGTAGGAGAAGGCGAGGTCCAGATGGCCGGCCTGCGCGGCGATGACGGCCTGGACGCACGCCGACAGCGAGGAGTCCCGGACCGTGAGGGGTTCGTAGTAGGCGAAGTTGCGGGCGACCTGGTCGTCGTCGAAGTGGGCGGCGCAGGTGTACATCGCCAGCACCAGGTCCGCCTGTTTGACGACCTGCTTGCGGTAGAGGTCGAAGTAGGGGAAGTGCAGCATCAGCGGGTACTGCTCGGGGCTCGTGCCCGCGAAGTCCCAGTGCTGGTACCGGGTGAAGCCGGCGTGCTGCTCGTGCACCCCGAGGGCGTCGTTGTAGGGCAGGTGCACGGCGTCGGCGGCGTCCCGCCAGGCCGCGCTCTCCTCCTCGTCCACGCCGAGATCGGCGGCGATGTCGGGGTGGCGTTCGACGGCGTCGGCGGCGGCCAGCAGGTTCGCGCGGGCCATGAGGTTGGTGTACGTGTTGTCGTCGGCGACGGCGCTGTACTCGTCGGGGCCGGTGACGCCGTCGATGTGGAAGACGCCGTGCGCGTCGTGGTGGCCCAGCGAACGCCACAGCCGGGCCGTCTCCACCAGCAGCTCCACGCCCGCCTCCCGCTCGAACTCGCCGTCCCCGGTGGCCTGGACGTAGCGCACCACGGCGTCGGCGATGTCGGCGTTGACGTGGAAGGCGGCGGTGCCGGCCGGCCAGTACGCCGACCCTTCCGAGCCGTCGATCGTGCGCCAGGGGAACGCGGCGCCCTCCAGGCCCAGCTGGGCGGCGCGGTCCCGGGCGGCGGGCAGCGTGCTGTGCCGCCAGCGCAGCGCCTCCCCCACCGCCTCGGGCGCGGTGTAGGTCAGCAGGGGCAGCACGAAGGTCTCGGTGTCCCAGAAGGCGTGGCCGTCGTAGCCGGACCCGGTCAGCCCCTTGGCGGGTATGGCGCGCTGTTCGGCGCGGGCGCCGGCCTGCAGGACGTGGAAGAGGGCGAAGCGGACGGCCTGCTGGATCTCCTCGTCGCCCTCCACCTCCACGTCGGCGCGCGCCCAGAAGTCGTCGAGGAACGCCCGCTGTTCGGCCAGCAGACCGTCCCAGCCGCTGTGCGCCGCCGCCGCGAGGGCCGCCTCCACCTGGTCGCTCATCGCGGGCCGGGAGCGCACGGCGGACCAGCCGTGCGCCACGAGCTTCTCCACGCGCAGCCGCTCGCCGGGCTCCAGCACGGAGGTGACGGTCAGCCGGGCCACGTCCACGTTGCTCTCGCTGCGGGTCGTGGTCCGCTCCGGCCCGGTGACGGTGTGGTCGGCGGCCACGGCCACCCGCAGACCGCTGCGCCGGGTGCGGTGCACCAGCCGCAGCCGGTGGCCGACGGCGACGTCCTCCTCGGGCTCCAGCGGGGACTTCAGCGCCTTCGCCGCCCGCGGGTCGTCCTGCGTCTCGGGCAGGCTCTCGTTGGCCACGAGCTCGGACTGGATGACCACCCGGGAGCGGTCGCCGACCGCCTCCACCTCGTAGGCGACGGCGGCGATGGCCCGCTGGGCCAGCGAGACCAGGCGGGTCGAGCGCACCCGGACGGTGGAGCCGGCCGGCGAGGTCCACTCGCACGTCCGCTCCAGCACGCCCCGGCGCAGGTCCAGCACCCGCTCGTGGGAGACGAGGCGGCCGTAGCGCAGGTCGAAGGGCTCGTCGTCGACCAGGAGCCGGAGGACCTTGCCGTTGGTGACGTTGATGACGGTCTGGCCGGACTCGGGGTAGCCGTAGCCGGCCTCCGCGTACGGCAGCGGGTGCACCTCGTGGACGCCGCCCAGGTAGCTGCCGGGCAGGCCGTGCGGCTCGCCCTCGTCGAGGTTGCCGCGCCAGCCGACATGGCCGTTGGCCAGGGCGAACACCGACTCGCTCTGGGCGAGCACGTCGAGGTTGAGCTCGGTCTCGCGCACGCACCACGGATCGACGGCGTAGGAGCGATGGGTGATCACCGGGCGCCTCCGAGCTCGTCGAGGTCCCGCACGACGATGTCCGCGCCGTGCGCGTACAGCGCCTTCTCCTGCCCCACCCGGTCCACGCCCACGACGTATCCGAAGTGGCCGGAGCGGCCCGCGTCCATGCCGGCGAGGGCGTCCTCGAAGACCGCGGCCCGTTTCGGTTCGACGCCGAGGTCGCGGGCGGCGGCCAGGAAGGTGTCGGGGTGCGGTTTGCCCGGCAGGTGCCGTTCGGCGGCCACCACACCGTCGATGCGGACGTCGAAGAGGTGCTCGGCCTTGATCGAGCGCAGCACGTCGAGGGTGTTGGCGCTGGAGGAGACGATCGCGGTGGCCAGGCCCTGCGCGCGGGCGGCCTCGATGTAGCGCAGCGTGCCGTCGTAGGCCTCGACGCCCTGGGTGCGGATGCGTTCCAGCAGCAGGACGTTCTTGCGGTTGCCGACGCCGTGGACGGTGGGCGCGTCCGGCGGGTCGTCGGGGGAGCCTTCGGGCAGTTCGATGCCGCGGGAGGCGAGGAAGGTGCGCACCCCGTCCGCGCGGGGGCGGCCGTCCACGTACTCGTCGTAGTCGGCGGCCGCGTCGAAGGGCCGGAAGTTCTCGCCCTCGCGTTCGCGCAGGTAGGCGTCGAACGTCTCCTTCCAGGCGGCCGCGTGCACCACGGCCGTCCTGGTCACCACCCCGTCGAGGTCGAAGAGACAGGCCTGGATGTCTTGGGGAAGACCGAGCTGCGTCATACCCGTCCGGTTCCCCGTCCGCAGGGCATCCACTGCCCCTTTGTGGCGCACGCCACACCATAGGGAGGGTGACACACTCTGCACTGTGCCGCTGACTTTCGACGACCTGCTCCACCGTGCCCGCGCCCTGCCCCGGGACGGCCGGCGCGCGCTGCTCGGCATCGCCGGCAGCCCCGGCGCGGGCAAGACCACCCTCGCCGAGCACCTGGTGCGGGAGCTGAACGGCGACGGCGAGCCCTGGGTCGCGCACGTCCCGATGGACGGCTTCCACCTGGCCGACGTCGAGCTGGACCGGCTCGGGCGCCGCGACCGCAAGGGCGCGCCGGACACCTTCGACGCGGCCGGGTACGCGGCGCTGCTGCGGCGGCTGCGCGAGGAGGCGGACGACGACGTCGTGTACGCCCCCGGTTTCGAGCGGGTGCTGGAGCAGCCGCTCGCGGGCGCCATTCCGGTGCCGACGGCGGTCCGGCTCGTGGTCACCGAGGGCAACTACCTGCTGCTCCAGACGGGCGCCTGGGCGCGGGTGCGGGCGCAGCTGGACGAGGTGTGGTTCTGCGAACTGGACGAGCCCGAGCGGCTGGCGCGGCTGATCGCGCGGCACGAGGAGTTCGGCAAGGGGCACGAGGAGGCGGTGGCGTGGGTGATGCGCAGCGACCAGCCCAACGCCGAGCTGGTCGCCGCCACCCGGGACCGGGCCGACCTCGTCGTGCCCGCCGGCCTCACGCCGGGCGCAGGGTCAGCTCCGGCTCCCCGTGGGCGTCGCCCGCAGCAGGTCCGATCACCGCGGTGAAGGCCTCCGTGCGCACGGTCAGCGCCGGTCCGTCCCCTTCGAAGGCGGGCGTGAAGTCGCCCCGGGAGCCGTAGCGCACGGCGAAGACGTGCAGGTCCTCGGGCGCGCCGGGCGCGGGCTGCGCTTCCAGGGCGGTGGAGGCGACCAGGTGGCGCCAGCCCTCGTCGGGGTTGCCGTAGCCGCGGGGGTCGGCGGCCAGCGCGAAGGCCGCCTGCTCCTGTGTGGTCTCGGAGCGGGCGTCGAAGTGGTCGTCGGCCGTGGAGGCGGGATGCGTCAGCCGCAGTTCGCCGGCCGCCGACACCTGCGCCTCGGCGGTCCTGCGCACCCGGTCGCCGTCGTCGGCGGCGTACGGCATCCCGGCGAGCAGGTGCGGCGTGCCGGGCAGGCGTTCGACGGCGACCGTGGTCCACAGCAGGGTGCCGTCGGTGACGTACAGGGACCGGACGTGGCGCAGGACGTGGTCGCGGCCGACGACGGGCTTGGTGACGAGCTTGGCGGCGAGGCGGCCGGCCCGGAGGTCGTGGACGCGGACCTCCCCCATGGGCCGGCACAGCAGGAAGCCGTCGAGCACCGGGCCGAAGCCGTGCTGGCGGTTGACGGCGGCGGGCAGGTAGTAGGTGCCGGCGGCCTCGACCAGGGACGGTGTCATCCGGTCGTCGAAGGCCACCGAGACCGTGCCGGCGCGCAGTTGGTGGCGGGCGGGCGCGGTGGAGGGGGTGCGGTGCCAGGGCGTGGTGTCCTGGATCTGCCAGACCAGCATCCAGGCGAAGTGGCCGTCGACGCCGCCGTCCGCCTTGGCCGCGTGCCGGGCCCAGCGGCTGTCGCCGCGGTAGCGGCCGAGGTCGGCGCCGATCCGGGCGCCGAAGTAGCGCAGGCCCAGCACCGACTCGAACGCGGAGTGCTGCTCGCTGTAGCGGGGGCCGCCGGTGTCGAAGCCGCCGCCGGTGAGACGGGCGTCGATGTAGCGGGCGAGCGCCTCGCCGTCCTCGGCGAACACGGGCTCCCCGCTGACCCGGTGGGCCTGGGCGAGGAAGGACAGGGAGATCGGGCCGTAGTTGTTGTCGTACGCTCCCCCGTGTTCCGGCGGCAGCAGGGCGCCGCGGTCGCGGACCCGGTGGGCGCGGATCTCGTCGGTGTACAGCGCGAGGGCCCGTGCGCGCACCGCTTCCCCTTCGCCGGCGGGCAGCCGGCGGGCCAGCATCAGTCCGCCGACCACGCATCCGATGGCCTGGTTGCCGGCCTCCTGCGGGTTGAAGAAGGTCGCCTCGGTCAGCCAGCGCCAGTATCCGCGCGCCACGTCCAGCAGCCGCGCGCGCTGGTCGTCGGCGATCAGGCCGTCGGCGGTGTCGAGGACGTTGACCGCCTGGAGCAGCGCCCACACCGTGCTGGGCCAGTCACCGATCGGGTGCGCGCCCGCCTGGAGCACGTAACGGGCGTACGGCAGGCCGGAGTTGCGGATTCTCAGGTTCGGATATCCGGGGTTGTCCTCGACGAAGACCCGCTCGCGCAGGTGGAAGGCGAGGCTGCGGTGCACCGCCTCCGGCAGCCGCGGGTCCTTGGTGCGCTGCCAGGCCAGCGCCAGCAGGGAGGTGACGCCGAGGGAGGTGTCTCCGACGTCGTCGACGCAGTCGGGGTGTTCGAGGTTGCCGTCCGGGGTGATCCGGGCGAGGGCCTGCTCGACGACGTCGGCGAGGACCGCGTCGTACGCCTCGGGGGTGTCGGGGAGGTCGTGCAGCGGGCCGCGCTGGTGGAGGAGGTGCACGGGGAGGTCAGCCCTTCGTACCGGAGGTGTCGGGTGCGGGCCGGCGGGCGCGCAGGGCGACGGTCAGGGTGTGCGGGCCGTGTCCGCCGAGGTAGACGCGGTTCCCGGTCGTCGCGTCGGTGCCGCCGACCACGGTGTAGTCCTGCCCCGGGTCGTAGCGCAGTACGTCGCCCCGGTCCGGTCCGGCGAGCGGTTCGCCCGCCTCGACGCGGGCCTCGACCCGGATCGCGTCGGCACCGGCCCGGTAGGTCACCGGTCCGGCCGTCAGGCACCAGCGTCCGTCGCCGAGGGGTGCGGCGCCCTCCAGGACCCCGCCCGGCCGGAAGGTCAGTTCGAGGGCCCAGGGCACCCGCGGTCCGCTGATGTCGATGCGCAGGTCGGCGCCGTCCTCCGTCAGGTCCACCTCGACGCGGGTCGTGTGGGAGACGTCGTCCCGGGGCCGGTCCGCGAAGGCCATCGCGGCCGAGAAGCGGCCCTCGTCCGCGATCCGGTAGGCGCTGTCGTCGCGCCGCCGGTCCGCCGGGAGCGGCTGGTAGTAGGCGGCCGTGAGGGTTTCGGTGAGCCGGTAGCGGGTGGGGGCGAGCCGGTGCGTGTCGGCGGCGCGGAAGGGGCCCAGGTCGAAGAAGCCCCGCGACAGCCGGACCGCGTCGAGGACGGCGTCGCCGGCGAACAGGCGCAGGAAGGTGGGGTTGCAGGCGAGGCCGGAGCGGATGCGCCGGTGTCCGGGCACGTCGGAGCCGCCGTACACCACCGTGTGCGCGGTGCCCGAGACGCGGGCGGCGAGGCGTGCGCCGGCGAGGTAGCGGTCGCGCGGAAGCGGCGGCGAATCCGCGACCGGCGGGGTGCGGCACAGGTCCGGGGTGAGGAGGGTCTGGGCGAGCAGGTCGGGGTCGTCGATGCCGCCGGCGGCCGCCAGCCGCGCCGCCCGGCTGAAGTCGCCGCGGCCGGTGCGGATCGCCAGCAGCCGGTAGTGCGGCAGGTAGGGCGCCAGCGGGAACGGGTGGTGCTGGTCCTGGCGTCGCGAGTGGACGGTCTCCACCGTGCCGTCCGGTCTGATGAGGTCGAGGGTGGTGGTGAGGTTGCGTTCGACGGCGGCCAGCAGGTCGGCGCGGCCGAGCACGTCGGCGAGCAGCAGCAGCGACGGGTTGGAGACGTGGGCCGCGTAGAGGGCGCTGCGTTCCGAGTACAGGCCGTCCGCGTCGATGTCGACGCCCTCGGCGAGCCATTCCCGTACGCGGTCCAGCAGCCGGTCGTCCGGGAAGGAGCGGTGCAGCCGGGCCAGGGCCGCGGACAGCTCCCAGCGGTGGTTGGGGGTGTGCACCCCGCCGGTCAGCAGGCTGCCGGTGGCGGCGCCGGCGATGTCGGCGAGCGCGGCGGCGACGTCGCGCAGCTCCGGCCCGGCACCGGTGGCGAGGACGTGCGCGTCGCACACGTCGTTGACGGTGAACGCGGAGTCCGGCGGTGACTGCACGTTGTCGCCGCCGGCGAACAGGCCGGTGGCGGTCTGTGCGGCCTGGAGCGCGCGCAGGTGGGTGAGCGCGGCGGCGACGGCGCGCCCGCTGCCGTGCAGCGCCGAGTCGGCGCAGCGGTAGGCCGCGACCAGGGTCTTCACCCGGCGGGCCAGGGCGCGGTGGGTCACCCCGGCGGGGTGCTCGTCCGGGGCGGCCGCCAGGGGGGCGGCCAGCCGGTCGGCGGCGCGGGCCGCCGACCGGACGAACTCGTGGTCGAGCGCGGTGGGCACGGTCGGTCCTTCAGTCCTTCAGTCCGGCGTTGATGTCGGCGCCCATGACGTAGCGCTGGAAGACCAGGAAGATGACGATCAGCGGGATCATGGAGATGACCGACGCGCCCAGCAGGACCGACCAGTTGATGTTCTGCGCGCCGACGATGCTCTGGATGCCGATCTGCACGGTGAACTTGGTGGGATCGTTGAGCATCAGCAGCGGCCAGATGTAGTCGTTCCACCGCCACTGGAAGGACAGGATGGCCAGGGTCAGCATGATGGGCCGGGACAGCGGCACCATGATCCGCAGGAAGATCGACAGTTCGCGGGCGCCGTCGATGCGCGCGGCTTCCACCAGTTCGTCGGGGACCGTCAGGAAGAACTGGCGGAACATGAAGCAGCCGGTCGCGGTGAGCACGGCCGGCAGGATGATGCCCGCGAAGGAGTTGTAGAGGCCGAGGTTGCGCACGACCAGGAACTCCGGGGCGAGCATGACCTCGGAGGGCAGCATCGTGGTGGCCAGGATGCAGAGGAAGAACGCCTTGAGCCACTTGTTGTCGTACTTGGCCAGCGCGTAGCCGGTGCAGCAGCTGACGCCCACCGTCAGGATCGTCGTGATCACGCACACGATGGTCGTGTTGACGAAGTACTGGGAGAAGTTGGCGCTGCGCCAGGCGGTCAGGTAACCCGACAGGGTGGGGTGGTGCGGGACCAGCGTCAGCGGATACGAGAACAGGTCCGAGGCCGGTTTGAGGGAGCTGAGGATGAACCACAGCACCGGCAGCCCGTAGAGGCAGGCGAGGAGCCACAGCAGGGTCGTCGCGGACACCGCCCGCCTGAGCCCGCCGCTGCCGGCTCTGCGGGGTCGCTGCTTGGAGACGGCCCGTCCGGGACCGGCGTCGACCTTGCGAGGCATGTCTGTGGTTGTCATCGGTTCTCCACCCGCCGGTTGACGATCAGCTGGATGACCGCGACGGCCATCAGGATGAGCATGAGCACGAACGACGCGGCGCTCGCGTAGCCGATCTGCCCCCGTTTGAAGCCGGTTTCGTAGATGTACTGGACGAGCAGGTTGTTGGACGTGCCGGGTCCGCCGTTGTTGAGGGCGACGAACACCGGGTACTCCTTCATCGCGTTGATCGTGTTGAGCAGGATGACGATGAACGACGTCGGCGCGATGCTCGGCAGGGTGATGCTCACGAACTGCCGCCAGGGGCCCGCTCCGTCGAGAGCGGCCGCCTCGTAGTACGAGGTGGGCACGTTCTTGATCGCCGCTATGAACAGCAGCATCGAGAAACCGGTCCAGGCCCAGGAGGCGGCCATCACGACCACCAGCAGGGACAGGTCCGCGTTCGACTGCCAGGGCACGGCACTGCCGCCGAGCTTCTCGATGACGTAGTTGACCAGTCCGAAGTTCTCGCCGAACAGCCACCGCCACAGCACGCCCACGACGATGGGCGACAGCAGCCACGGGATGAAGAAGATGACGCGGGCGACCGACGTGCCCTTGGCGTGCTTGCTGACCACCAGGTTGGCGGCGGCCAGCGCGAGCGCGAAGTTCAGCGGCACGAACAGCACGGCGTACAGCAGCGTCCGCGTCAGCGCGTCGTAGAACGTGGAGTCCCCGAACAGGTTGTGGTAGTTGTCCAGTCCGATGAACCGGAACGCCCCCACGCCCGTGTAGTCGGTGAAGGAGTAGACGAGCCCGATCACCGCCGGCCAGACGAAGAACAGCGCGAAGAGCACGACATTGGCCGCGATGAGGACGAGCGGCGCGAGAACGTACTTGCTGCGTCTCCTGGGCGGGCTCGCGGACAGGGCCGAGGCGCGTTGTGTCATCTTCCTGACTCCGTGCTGGTGGAATGGTTGCTGTGGGCTCGGGCCGAGGGCCCGGCATCACGCGGGCGCCCGGGGGCCGGGCGGCGGGGTGTCGGCCCGCCGCCCGGCCCTGTGGCCTACGACGCGCCGCCGACCTGCTGGTTGTAGCCGGACACGATGTTCTCCAGGGCCTTGTCGGCCGACTGCTGGCCGTTGATCGCCTTGCCGAGCTCCGTCTTGGTCGGGTCCTCGGTGAGGCTCTTGCCCTTCAGCACCCAGTTCGTCTGCGCGCTGTTGAAGTAGCCGGAGATCGGGGCGTAGAGCGGGATCTCCTCGTTGTACAGCTTGAACGCCGCCTGCGCCGCGTCGGACGTGAAGGGGTACTTCGGGCTCAGGCCGCTCTCGACGGGCAGGAACCCGGAGGCCGCGCACAGCTGGGTGTAGTGGGCCGGCTCGTACAGCCAGGACATGAACTTCTTCGCGGCGGTGGCCGCGGCGCCGTTGTTGTTGAACCCGACCATCATGCCGCCGCTGTTGACGTCACTGGCCTGCACCGGCTCGGCGGGGGTCGGCACGCTCGCCCAGTCGAACTTCTTGATGCTCTCGGAGAAGGCGGCGACCTGCCACACGCCGGACCAGTAGGCGACCACGTCACCGCTCTGGAACATCGCCGACGGGTCGGCGCCGCTGGTCCACACCGACTTCGGCATGGTCTTGTCGTCGTTCCAGCCGACGAAGGTGTTCACGGCCTTCTTGGTCGCGGCGTCCACCGAGAACGTGCCGGAGGAGTCCGCGTGGACGTACTTGCCGCCCATCTCGTACACCATGGCGCGAAGGCGCGAGGGCGACTGGTCGAACGTCAGGGAGTACTTGGCGCCGGTCTTCTCGCGGACCTTGTTCGCCGCCTTGATGAACTCCGTCCAGGTCCAGGTCTTCTGCGGCGAGGTCGGGAAGGAGACCCCGGCCTTCTCGAACAGCGACTTGTTGATGAACAGACCGGAGGCGGTGATGTCCGAGGGGATCGACAGCACCTTCCCGGACGAGTCCTTGGCGAGGAAGTTGGCGTTGATGTTGTTGCTCTTGGTGTTGGCGATGGAGCTGAGGTCGATCAGCTTGCTCGACCAGATGGGGTCCAGCGCCGGCACGGCGGCCACGTCGGGCAGGGAGTTCGCCTGCGCGGCGTTGTGCAGCTTCGTCGTGTAGCCGTCGTAGGGGATGTTGACGAGCTTGACCTTGACGCCGGTCTCCTTCTTGTACTGCGCCACCATCTTCTTCCAGCCCGCGTCCTGCCCCGGAACCGTGGAGATCCAGAACGTCAGCGACTTGGAGGTCCCGCCCGCGCTGGACCCCGACCCGCAGGCGGTCAGCAGCAGGCCACCTGCCGTGGCAACGGCAGCGAGGGGAACAAGGCGACGTATGCCGCCGCGGCCGAGTCGGCGGGAGCGCCGCACACCCACACTGGTCATCTTCGATCCCTTTTCGTCAGAGGGGGTCATAGGGGACGGAGCACGGCGCCGACGAAGGCGGCACGGGTGCATTTTGCAGGAAATTTCGCTTTCCGGGGGTGGCGGCCTCGCCCGGCCGCATCGCTCCTCGACGGGTGGGATCCCCGGCCCTGAGGGCCGTCGTCGCACAAGCACGCCCTCGTGCGGCTGCCGTACGTCGCGTACGGCCGGGACGCCCACCCAAGCCGGCGTCCCGGCCGACTTAGAAAGCGCTTGTCCGGACATTGGCAGACCGAGTCGGAACCCGTCAATCCTTCGCCCGCGCGGCCTGGGTCACGGTTTGGACTCCACGGGCGACCGCGAGCCGCGCGGCGCCCACGACGGTGCCGAGATCCCCGACGGTGCTGCTGACGACCTCGGTGGGCCAGCTCAGCCGCCCTAGCTCGGCCCGCACACCGGGCAGGAGCTGCGGATCCGCGCCGGTGCTGCCGCCCAGCACGATCAGCCCGGGATCCAGTACGGCGGCCACGGCGGCGGCCAGCCGGCCCACGTCGGCGGCGTGCCGGCCGACGACCTCGCGGGCCGCGGCCCGGCCCTGCCCGGCGAGGGCGAAGAGCTGCTCCGCGGTGACCGGGCAGGGTCCGTCGGCCTCCCGCCAGGCCCGGGCGGCCCGGCGCAGCAGGGAGCGCGAGCCGACGTACTCCTCCAGCGCCTCCCGGCGCGGCTCGCGGCCCTCGTCCCACGGGTAGGGCAGCCGGGCGAGCTCACCGGCGGCGCCGTTCGCCCCGCGCAGCACGTGGCCGCCGATGACGACGCCCAGGCCGACGCCCACGCCGACGCGCAGGTAGGCGAAGGTGTCGCGGCCACGGGCGGCGCCCTCGTGCAGCTCGGCCAGGGCGGCGCAGTTGACGTTGTTCTCCAGGTGGACGGGCACGCCCGGGGGCAGTGCGACGGCCATCGCGTCGAAGACGGGCCCGCCCTTCGCGGTGGCCGGGCGCACCCCCGTGCCTTCCCTGGTGACGTCACCGACGGCCACCACGATGGTGCGCAGCGGCAGGCTCGCCGGCAGCGCGCGAAGGGCCTCCCGCACCACGTCCGCGGCCTGCGGACGCGAGCCGGTGGCCTCGGCGAGCAGTGTGCCGTCGAGGGCGCAGCCCCGCACCCGGGTGAGGGCGGGGCCGAGGTCGACGGCGAGCACGGCGCCGGCGGCCGGCCCGAGGCCGTAGACGGCGGCGGAGCGGCCCGTGCCGCTGGAGGCGGTGCCGGAGTGGGTGGCCAGCCGGGCGCTCTCCAGTTCCGCGACGGCGGAGGACACCGTCGGCTTGGACAGGCCCGCGAGGCTCGCGAGCTGGGGCCGGGTCGCGCTGCCGGCCCGCGCCAGCACGGCGAACACGGCGCTCGCGCTCTCCGTGAGGCGGGGGGCTTCCGCCACGTCGTATTCCACAGATTCCCCCATGGGTCAGAGGCTGCGCTTCCGCGCGGAGGTGCCTCGCGGAAGGCGGCGATGGGATGCCCTGGCGTCCTGCGCGCCCATCCGGTGCGCGCCGACTCTTGACGCACTGTACTTCGTTAGTTAACTTCCTAACGAAGTACACGGTACTCGCCTGCCGTGCTCCGCCCAGAGGTCCGTCCCGGGGCCTCCCGAGTCCCGCAACACACCCTTCCACCAGCCCGGTTCGCCCGCCGTCGCAGCCCTCGCGCAACGACGAAAGAGGATCCGTGCAGCACCCCGCGCCCCTTTGGGTCGGCATCGACGTGGGCGGCACCAAGACCCATCTGCGTGCCCTCGCGGGCGACACCCTGGTCGCCGACCACGTCCGCAGCAGTGCCGGCTGGCGGCCGCACGACCCCGTGGCCGCCGCCGGCTGGCTGGCCGCGCTGGTCGCCGAAGCCCTGCCCGCGAGCACGCGCCCGTCGGCCCTGGCCGTGGGCGGGCACGCGTGCGAGACCCCGCGCCAGTGCACGCAGATACGCACCGCCCTGCACCTCCACTTCGACGCGCCCGCGCTCGTGGTCGGCGACGCCGAACTCCTCGTGCCCGCCGCCGGGTTGGCCAAGGGCGTCGGGCTCGTCGCCGGCACCGGATCGGTCGCGGTGGGCCGGCTGCCCGACGGCTCCCCCCTCCAGGTCGGCGGCTGGGGCGCGGTCCTCGGCGACGAGGGCGGAGCGGCCGGTCTGGTCCGCGAGGCGGCGCGGGCCGCCTGGACTGCGCACGACCGCGGCGAGGCTCCCGACCAGCTGGCGCTGGGCCTGCTCGACTCCTTCGGCGTCTCCGAAGTACCCGCCCTGGGCGCCGCGTTGGAGGGCGCCACGGACGTCTCCGCCGAGTGGGGCCGGCACGCGCCCGTCGTCTTCGTCGCCGCCGAGGCCGGCTCCGCCCTCGCCCGCACGGTGATCGCCGAGGCCGGCCGCTCGCTGACCGCGCTCGTCGAACGGCTCGCCGCCCGCGGGGCCGCCGTGGACGACGTCGTCGTCGCCGGCGGCACGATCCTCGCCCAGCCCTCGCTGTACGAGGCGTTCACCTCCGCGCTCGCCGCCTCGCTGCCCGGCGCGCGGGCCCGGCCCCTGCGCGTGCCGCCGGTCAACGGCGCGGTGGCGCTGGCCCGTTCGATCCTGTGAACCGCCGGCTGCGCGTTCACCCGCGCGCCATGCGCGGGTCGCCGACCCCTCGCCGACGGGTCAGGCCCCGGCCGTAGATCTTCGCTCGAACACCACGGGACGCACCGGACACGCACCGTCCCGCACGCCCGTCGAACCCCCGCCACCCGCCGCCCGGCCACAGGGCCGCGCGAACCGAAGAGAGGCACACGCATGCCGTCAGCAGCGGACGCCCGTCCCGCCGTCAACCGACGCGGCTTCCTCAAGACCTCCCTGGGCGCCTCGGCCGGTGTGCTGGCCGCGCCGACCCTCGCCTCCTGGCTGGGCGCCGCGGACGCCAAGGCCGCCTCGGCGCCGGCCGCGTTCGTCGACGACTACAAGACCAACGTCACGGCGAACCTCACGCCCGAGACCAACGCGGTGGTGCGCGTCCTCGGCGGCTTCGCCGAGGTGTGGAAGACCGGCGGCGCCTGGAACACCGGCACACCGCTCAAGCCCGACGTACTGCGCGCCAACATGCGCTACTGCGCCCGGATCACCGCCGCGCGCACGGCCGCCCAGGCGAAGGAGGCGTTCCTCTACGACCGCCAGCACCAGAGCTACGCCATGATCGCGGGCCTCGGCCCGCTGGCCGGCCTCTACAAGGCGGGCGCCCAGGCGGTCACCTCCATCACCAGCGCCCCCGACGGCACGCCCGCCACCACCATCAGCGACGCCGTGCCCGCCGACGCCCCGGCCGGCTCCGCGCTCGGCGCCGGCTCCCACGACTCCGCGCTGGGCAAGGTCGCCGAGCTCGTCGACACCGTGCGCGGCCCGTACGCCTCCGGCAACCCGGCCAAGTACGCCTACCAGTACCCGCGCCCGTGGCGCATGAACGAGGACAGCCAGGTCGTCGACACCGGCCGCACGGACGCGCTCGGCTACCCCGTCTACGACTCCCAGGTGGTCGTCGCGCCCCAGCTGCTGCGTCAGCGCAGCACCTCCCCCACGGACGACGGCGGCTTCCCCAGCGGCCACACCAACGCCTTCCACCTGGCGTGCCTGGCGTTCGCCTACGCCGTGCCCGAGCGGTTCCAGGAGCTGGTGACCCGCGCCTTCGAGCTCAGCCACACCCGGATCGTGGCCGGCAT
Source organism: Streptomyces sp. 7R007 (assembly GCF_054850255.1). Taxonomy (NCBI): domain Bacteria; kingdom Bacillati; phylum Actinomycetota; class Actinomycetes; order Kitasatosporales; family Streptomycetaceae; genus Streptomyces; species Streptomyces sp. 7R007. The sequence goes on from NZ_JBTWMV010000001.1 coordinate 46,213, forward strand.
GCACTCCACCGTCGACGTGATCGGCGGCCGGGTCATGGCCACCGCCCTGGCCGCCGCCACCCTCGCCGACCCGGCCAACGCCGGCCTCAAGGCCGCCGCCCGCGCCCAGGCACTGGCCTACTTCACGCAGCAGACCGGCACCACCGCCGACACCCTGTTCGGCTACGCCCACCCGGCCACCGGGGACGCCTACGCCGACCGGGACGCCAACGCCCGTCTGGTGGCGCCCAAGCTGACATACGTGCTCACCCGGCACGGCCGCAGCGTGCCGCTGACCGTGCCCAAGGGCGCCGAGGTGCTGCTGGAGACCCGGCAGCCGTACCTGAGCGCCGAGCAGCGGCGCGAGGTGCTGCGCACGACGGCGCTGCCCTCGGGATACGTGCTGCTGGACGGGTTCGAGCAGTGGGGCCGCCTCGACCTGTTCACCGCGGCGGACGGCTACGGCGCCTTCGACTCCGACGTGACCGTGACGCTGGACGCCGCGGCGGGCAGCTTCGGCGCGGCCGACAGCTGGCGCAACGACATCGACGGCGCCGGCGGCCTGACCAAGCGGGGCACCGGCACGCTGACCCTGACCGGCCACAACACGTACACGGGCGGCACCGTGGTGCAGGACGGCACGCTGGTCGCCGCCTCCTCGCACGCGCTGGGCCACGGCGCGGTGCGGGTCGCCGGCGGCACGCTGGCGGTGCGCCGCCCGGTGCAGGTGCACGGCGGGTACGCCCAGGAGTCGGCGACGCTGGCGGTGACGCTGCGCTCCGGCCACGAGCCCGCGATCGAGGTGACCCGGCAGGCGCTGCTGGGCATGGGCAGCGTGCTGACGCTGGATCTCGACGCCGAGAAGCCGCCGGCCGCGGGCAGCACGGTGCGGGTGCTGTCGGCCCGGGTGCTGCGGGGCCGGTTCGACCGGGTGGAGCTGAACTCCGACCGGCTGCGCGCCGTACCCGTCTACACGACGGAAGGTCTGTCGGTACGACTCGTGAAGCGGTGACACCCCCGGCGGCGGGAGCCGGTGCGACAGTGGGGCCATGAGGAGGCTCACGCTCGCTCCCGCCGCCGCGCGGCCGGCGTCACCGCGGGGCGGATGATGGCGCACGAACAGCACGCGGTCCTCGAACCGGCCGCACCCCGCGACCACGCCCGGGACCCGGCCGCCGGGCCGGTGCGCAGGCGATGGCTCGTGCCGCTCCTCGTCGTGCTGCTGCTCGGCCAGATGGCCGCGGCGATGGTCACCACCGCCGTGCAGCAGACACCGACGATCGACGAGCCGGTCTACGTCGCCACCGCCGCGGACTACCTGCACGAGCACCGCGTGCGCTACAACCCCGAGCACCCGCCGCTCGGCAAACTGGTCATCGCCGTCGGCGTGGCCGTCGCCCACCCGCACGTCGACACCTCCTTCCAGGGCGACCAGGGCGGGTTCGGCCGGCATCTGCTGTACGAGTCGGGCAACGACCCCTGGCGGGTGATGTTCTGGGCCCGGCTGCCGATGATCGTGCTGACGCTGCTGTTCGGGCTCGTGGTGTTCGCCTTCGCCCGCGAACTCGCCGGTGGCCCCGCCGCGTTCGTGGCCCTGGCTCTGTACGCCTTCTCCCCCGACGTGATCGCGCAGGGCTCGCTGGCCACCCTCGACGTGCCGTCCGCGGGGTTCGTGCTGACGTCGGCGTGGCTGCTGTGGCGGGCACGCCGGCGCCCTCGCCGCTATGTGCCGCCGGCCGGACTGGCGCTCGGGGCCGCGCTGGCCACCAAGATGAGCATGCTGGCGGGTGTGCCGGTGCTGGTGGCGCTGGCCGCGTGGTCGGTGTGGCGGGCCGACGCGGGCGGGAACGGGAGCCGGCGCAGGGCGCTGGTGCGGGCGGCCGGGGGTGCGGCCGTCCTGGCGGGCGTTGCCGTCGCCGTCGTATGGGCCTCGTATCTCGTGGTCGATCCGCGGCTGCGGTGGTCGCCCGGGCAGCAGGTGCCTGCGGTGCACGGGCTGAAGGGGCTGCTGGTGCGGCTGCTGCCGTTCCCCGCCTCCTACCGGGACGGGATGCGGGTGCAGTTCGGCCTGGAGAACTACCCGTGGCAGGGCTTCCTGTTCGGCCATCTCTACACCGGCTCGCGGTGGTACTACCTGCCGGCCGCGCTGCTGGTGAAGACCCCGCTCGGCATGCTCGCCCTGTGGGCGGCCGGCGCCGTCGCCGTGGTGGCGGTGCGGCGGCTGCGCCCGGCGGCGCCGTACGTGCTCCTGCCGCCGGCCGTCCTGCTGGCGGCGGCGATGACCGGCGCACGGGACTTCGGGACCCGTTACGTCGTCTTCGTGCCCATGTTCCTGGCGGTGGCCGCGGGTTGTGTGCTGGTGGCGCGGTGGCGGTGGGTGCCGTGGGCGACGGGCGCGCTGGCGCTGTTCGTCGCGGTCAGCTCGGTGCGGACGTTCCCCTACTATCTGCCGTACTCCAACGAGGCGTTCGGCGGCCCGGCCCGGACCCATCTGCGGCTGCACGACTCCAACGTGGACTGGGGGCAGGACCTCGGCCGCCTCGCCGGCCGGCTGCGCGAGCGGTATCCGGGCGAGCGGGTCTGGCTGGTGTACAAGGGCAGCGGCGTGCCGTCGTACTACGGCATCCACGCCGCCGACCCGCGCGAGGTGGCCCCCCGTCAGGTGCGCGGGCTGCTGGTGGTGTCGGACTCCTCGGTGGCCAAGGCGCGAGGACGGCTGGCCGCGCTGATCCGCGGCAGCCGCCCGATCGACGAGGTCGGCCACTCGATCACGATCTACCGCCGGTGACGCAAGGAGCCGGTGCTCAGGCCGTGTTTCCGTCGCCCGCCCGGGGCGGGCCGCCCTACAAGCCCTGGTCACGACAGTGCGTGAGCTATGTTGAAGCACTGTGGGAGACAAAGGAGGCGCACCCGCGCCATCGCCGCAGCAGGCACGCGCCCAGGCGTCCGCGATCACCTCGGGCAAGACCGATCCCCAGGCCGAGGCGGCGCCGGCCTCCCAGCTCCGCACCCTGTTCGACCGGCCCCGGCTCTCCCCGGGGCAGCGGCGCATCGCGCAGTACCTGATCGAGCACATCACCGAGGCGGCGTTCCTGTCCATCACCGACCTCGCCGAACGGGTCGGCGTGAGCCAGCCGTCGGTGACGCGGTTCGCCGCCGCGGTCGGCTTCAGCGGCTACCCGGCGCTGCGCGAGAAGCTCCAGTCGATCGCCCTGGGCACGCTGGCCGGCGGGCCGGGCGCCGCCGAGGAGAACGGCAGCAACGAACTCCAGGCGGCGGTCGACGCCGAGATCGAGAACCTGGAGAACCTGCGGCGCGACTTCGCCGACCCCGACCAGGTCATCGACGTCGGCCGCAAGCTGTCGGCGTCGACGCCGCTGACCATCCTGGGACTGCGCATCTCCGCCTCGCTGGCGGAGTACTTCGCCTACGCCGCACGCCGTATCCATCCGGACGTGCGGCTGGTGACGCGGGGCGGCAGCGTCGCCTACGACGCGCTGCTGCAGTCGCGCGAGGCGGGCGGCACCTGGGTGCTGGCGTTCTCGATGCCGCGGCACGCGCAGGAGACGCTCACGGCGGTGCGGGTCGCGCGCAGCGCGGGGCTCAAGGTCGCCCTCGTCACCGATCTGGCGCTCGGGCCGGTGGCCGACGAGGCCGACGTCACCTTCGCCACCGGCACCGGCTCCCGCCTGGTCTTCGACTCCTACGCCGCGCCCGGGGTGATGGCCGCGGCGCTGCTTCAGGCGATGACCGACGCCGACCCGGAGCGCACGCAGGCCCGGCTGGAGGAGTACGAGCAGATCTCCGACCAGCACCAGTTCTTTCTCCGGGACTAGTCACCCACTCCGCCAAACCTGTTCACAACCGGACCTTCCGCCCCAAATCGCGCATGAATGTTTTCATGCTTCTTGCAAACCAGACGGCATATATAAATACTTCTCACGGATCGCACCCGGCACCCCCGGGACACGGTCCGCACCCCCGTCCCTGCCCCGCATCCGCCCGCAGAAAGCCGACGGTCCGCCCATGCGCTCCCCGCACCACCCGCCGCACGGACGCCGCTCGCCTTCCCGGGCCCCTGCACGGACACCCGAAGCCGCCGTCACCTACCCGCGTCGGCGCCCAGGGTGTTCGCTCGGGTCTCGCCTCGGCGAGCGCCCGTGGCGGCCCCGGTCATCCCCTAGGCCGGGGCCGCCCGACCCCGTCGGACCACCCCTCACGACGCCGCACCCCCGGAAGCGATGATCATGCCCCTGACGACGACGCGCATCAGCCCGGACTGGCCGTGCCAGGTCAAGACGCCAGGCTCCTTCGACTGGGAGCGGTCCGCGGCCAAGTGGCTGCGCGAGCTGGTGCCGGCGCGCTACGCCAGCTACCCGGCCCTCATCCGCCACCCCGTGCTGCTCGCCCGCCACGCCCAGATCCAGGTCCAGCAGGAGATCCGGGTCGCCCGCACGGCCCTGCAGACCGCCCGCGCCGACCTGCCCCGGCTGGGACTGCCGGAGTCGGTCATCGAGCACACCATCAAGCTGTACGCGGCCGAGGTGCTCCAGCTCCAGCACATCGCGCGCAGCGTCCGCGCCGTCACCGACGCCCTGGTCGACTCCGCCCGCTGACCCGGCGCACCCCACGGCCCGCCGTCCGCGCGGCCGCATGATCCGTGCCTGGCGTGGGACCCGTGGTGACCATGAGCACCCCGCAGCTGCGCAAGGCCGAGCCGGTCACCACGGTCCTCACCTGGCAGGTGCGTCCCGGCCGGGAGCAGGAGTTCGAGGAGTGGACGCGCGGGATCACCCGCTGCGCCAGACGGTTCCCGGGCAACGAGGGCGTCTCCTGGCTGCGCCCCGAGGACGGCCACCGCTACCACGCGGTGCTGCGCTGGTCCGATCCGCACCGCCTCACCTCGTGGCTGGAGTCCGACGAGCGGGCCGCCTGGCACGACCGCATCGACGGCGTCGCCGCCGAGGTCGGCAGCGAACGGCAGTCCACGACCGGGATGGAGACCTGGTTCAGCCTCCCGGGCACCACGGTGCAGTCGCCGCCCCGGTGGAAGATGGCGCTCACCACCTTCCTCGGCGCCTATCCGTTCACCCTGCTCATCCAGTGGCTCGTCACCCCGCACACCACCGCCTGGCCACTGCCGCTGCGCGCGGCCGTCTTCCCGCTGGTGCTGCTGCCCGTCCTGACCTTCCTGGTCATGCCGCTGCTCAGCCGCCTGCTGCGGTTGTGGCTGTACCCCCCGCCCGACCGCTGACGGTCGCGCGGCACCGGACGCACGGCGCGTGACCCTCCCGTACCCCTTTCGGGTGGAAACCGTGCAGGCAACCGGGCGATCAAACCGCGATCCGTGTGCCATGCTCGTCGCGTGACGAGCGAGCCCGCCCGCCCAGCTCAGTCCCGTGCCCCCGACACGGCTGCGCTGGCCAAGGTCGTGGCCAGGCAACGCGCCGAACTGGACCGGCTGCGGGACCTGGCAGCGACATCGGCCGTGCTCGAACGGGCCAAGGGCGCCCTGATGGCCCTCACCGGCTGCTCCCCCGACGGCGCCGGCGAGCTGCTGCAACGACGGGCCGGGGCCGCCCACCGCACCGTGCTGGAGGAGTGCTGGATCACCCTCGCCGACCTGGCACCGCCCCTGCGGAGCGCACCGGCGCCCGGCCCCGGCGAGCCCGCCGACGCGGCGGCCTCCCCCTACCGCGACCCCGCCGACGGCGACGGCACCCCGGCTCTCGGACCGCTCGCCAAGGAACTGCTGCACGTCGCCACCCCGCAGGACCTCGCCCGGTGCCTGCTGGAGCAGCTCCCCGAGGAGCTGGACGCCGACGCGGTGATGATCTTCGCCTGGCTGCCCGCCGGGGGCCTGGAACTGGTCGGGCACGCCGGCATCGACGACACGCTGGCCGGACAGTGGCACCAGGTGCCCCCGCTCAGCGGCATCGCCGCGCTGGACGCGCTGCGCTCGGGCGACCCGCGCTGGCTGGAGGACACCGAGGCGGACCGGCGCCGGTTCCTGCTGATCGGTGACCCGCCCACGCGGTGGCGCTCCCGGGCCTGGCTGCCGGTGCCGCTCGGCGGTGCCGGTGACGTGTGCATCGGCATCCTGCGCGCCCGGGCCGAGCCGTTCGACGAGACCGCGCGGGCCCGGCTGCTGACCGTCGCCCGGATGTGCGGGGGCCGGCTGCGTGACGTGGCGGGCCGGCCGCGGCGCACCGGCACCGACCCCGTCCTGGACGCCGTACAGGCCGTGTTCCAGGCTCTGCCCGTGGCGTCGGTGCTGCTCACCCCGCTGCGCGCGGAGTCCGGTGAGGTCGAGGACTACCGGATCGACGCGGCGACCGCACAGGCCGTGGAGGTGATCGGCCGGGACGGCGCCGATCCGGTCGGCCGCTGGCTGCGCGAGTGCTGCCCGGCCCTGACGGGCGAGCCGCTGCGGCAGGGGTTCGAGCAGACGCTCGCCCACGGACAGCCGTACCGCAGCGAGCCGTTCGCGCACCAGGAGGTCGCGGACGGCGTCGCCGGGCTGTCCACCTACGTGGTGCGGGCGGCCCGGCTGGGCGACGGCCTGATCGTCACCTGGCTGCGGCAGAGCCCCTCCGACCTCCAGGAGCAGCGGCTGGCGGACGTCCAGCGGCTGGGCAATGTGGGCTGGGCGACCTGGAACCTCCGTACACACGAGGCCAGTTGGTCCTCCCACGTCTTCGCCCTGGTCGGCCGGGACCCCGAGGACGGCCCGGTGGATCTCGTACGGCTCCCCGACCTCGCCCTGCCCGAGGACATGCCCGCGCTGACCCGGGCCATCGGGCATCTGGTGGGCGAGGGCAAGCCGTTCGACGTCCCCTTCCGCGTGCGCACCCCGCGGGGAGTGCGGCATCTGCGGATCGTCGCCGAGACCGTGCCGGACTCCCACGGCATCGCCGTCGAGGTCCACGGGGTCGTCCAGGACCTGACCGCACAGCGCAGCGCCGAACTCGCCCTGGTCGAGAGCGAGCGGGCCGCCCTCACCCAGCACGACGTCCTGACCGCCGAACGCACCCTGGCCGGACGGCTGCAACACGCCCTGCTGCCCCTGCCGACCCGGCCCGTCACCCTCGCCGGACTGCGCGTCGAAGTCGCCTACCTGCCCGCCCAGTCGGGCATCCACGTCGGCGGCGACTGGTTCAGCGCCATCGAACTGCCCGACGGAGACGCCCTGTTCGTGGTCGGCGACGTCGCCGGGCACGGCATCGACGCCGTCGCCACGATGGCCCAGCTGCGCTTCACCGCCAAGGGCATGGTCATCACGGGCTCCTCCCTGACCGGCGCCCTCGCCCGGCTCAACGCCCTGCTGCTGCACTCCCGCGACCTGCACCGCACGGCGACCCTCGTCCTCGCCCGGTACAGCCCCGCCGAGCGGCGGCTGGTGTGGGCCCAGGCCGGGCATCCGCCGCCGCTGCTCCTGCGCGCCGGCGAGGTCCGCTACCTCGACCGCCCCGGCGGCATGCTCCTGGGGGCGAGCCCCACGCCCGTCTTCCAGGAGGCGGAGTGCCGTCTGGAGCCGGGCGACCGTCTCATGCTGTACACGGACGGCCTGGTCGAGCGGCCGACCGAGGGGGTCGACCGGGGGCTGACGCGCCTGGCCGAGGCGGTCGTCACCCACCACACCGACGGCCCCGGATCCCTGGGACGGCTGCTGTCCGCGGTGCTGGACGAGGAGAACCGCGACGACGTCTGCGTGGTGGACATCCGGGTGCCGCCCGCCGCCGGGTGAGCCGCCGTCCCTCGTCGCCGCGATGGCGCCGGCACCCAGGGTCGTCACGGGCGGAATCCGTCGTACGGCGGCCCCGATCCCACCTCAGCCGGTGCCGGACGTGGTGCGCGACTCCAGTGCCTGGCGCGTGTCGTTGCCGTAGACGCCGGTCTCGTCGCCGCGGATGCCGTACCAGAGCTGGAAGCGGGCCACCGCCTCCTTGAGGGTGGCGTCGTAATGGCCGTCGGTGGATCCGTTCTGATAGACGTCGGGGATCTGGAGCAGACGCTGCTGCATGGCGCTCACCTCGGGTCCGCTGTCGCCCTCGCGCAGGGTGCCGGCGCCGTCGGGGTCTGCGGGGCCGGCCGCCGCGGTGGTCGGGGCCGGCGCGGCGGAGGCGGTCGCGCTCGCGGCGGGAGTGCGGGCCGTCGTGCCGTCGTGCCGGGCGGCGATCAGGAGGGCGCAGACGAAACCGACCAGGGCCGCCGCGGCCACGGCGACGACCACCGCGGCACGGCGCAGTCCCGGGCCGAAGCCGAAGGCGCCCTGTGCGGGCGGCGGATTCGGGTCGTCGGCGCGCACGGGCGGGAGTTCCTGGGTCTCGCCCTCGTCCCAGGACCACGGGTCGGCGACGGCGACGGGCTCGAACTCGGCGGTGCCCTGCTCCATCTCCCGGAACAGCTCCGCCAGCGCGTCGGTGCGGCGCGGGCGCAGGACGCGGATGGGCTCCAGCGGCAGCCGGTCGTGCGGTGACCCGGAATCGGGCGGTGTGGGCACAGTGCTCTCCTTCCGCCCCGTGACGGGGCCGTCCGCCATCCCCCGGTGAGTGATACGGGCACCCGCGTCCGGGAGTTCAGCCGACCCGGCCCCCGGCGGACGATCGACGGGGAGGGAACCGAGTTCCCCGCAGGACCAGCACCGAGTGCCATCGACGCCCTCCGGATGCTACGTTCCGGTCCATGAAGACGGAGCCGGCGGCCGCGCGGCCTGCCATGCGCGACGCCCTGGTGGCGGCGGCCTTCCAGCTGTTCCTGGAGCGGGGCTACGAGCAGACGACGGTGGACGACATCGTGGCGCTCGCCGGCGTCGGACGGCGCTCGTTCTTCCGCTACTTCCCCTCCAAGGAGGACGTGGTCTTCCCCGACCACGAGCGGTGCCTGGCCGAGATGACGGCCTACCTCGCCGAGAGCACCGACGCGGACGAGCCGCTGCAGCGGGTGTGCGACGCGGTCCGGATCGTGCTGCGCATGTACACCGAGAACCCGACCTTCTCCGTCCAGCGCTACCGCCTGACCAAGAAGGTGCCGGGGCTGCGCGCCTACGAGCTGTCGGTGGTGTGGCGCTACGAGCGCGCCTTCGCCGAGTACCTGCGCGGCCGGCTCGCGGGCCGCCCCGACGGCACCCTGCACGCGGACGTGATCGCGGCGGCGGTGGCGGCGGCGCACAACAACGCCCTGCGCTCCTGGCTGCGCTCGGACGGACAGGGCGACGCGAGTGCCGCCCTGGACCACGCGCTGGGCTATGTCCAGTCGGCGTTCGGGACGTCCTCGGCGCCGCCCGCCGGCGAGGAGGAGGACGACGTGGTGGTGGTCGTCTCCCGGCGCGGGGCACCGCTGTGGCGGGTGGTCCAGCGGATCGAGAACGCCCTGGAGACGGACTGACCCGCGTCGGCCGAAATTGAGGGTACGCAGTGCCTTTACGCGTGACACTCAGTGCCATACATTGAGGGCGTGCACGGTGGCACGGCGCACCGCGCATGCGTGCCCGGTCCTCCGCGCACGCGGGATTCCGGCCGAGCGCAGGGAGTTGAGCAGCGTGTACCAGCACTCAGGAAACGTGGCCCGTCCGGCAGCCGGCTCGGCGACGGGCGTGCTCGATCCGGCGACCAGGGACTCGGAGGCCATCCTCTTCCAGCGCTGCACCTGGTGCGGCACGGCCATGTACCACCGGCTGCTGTGTCCGGTCTGCCAGGGCAGCGACCTGCGCACGGAGCGCAGCGAGGGCGTGGGCACGGTCCGCCACTCCACGGTGGTGCACCGCAACACCCCCGCCGCGCGCAACGTGTCGCTGGTGGAGATGGCCGAGGGGTTCGTCGTCCGCGGCCGGGTCATGGGCCCGCCGATCGGCATCCACAGCGGCGACCGCGTACGGCTGTCCACCGCCAAGGACCCGGTCCGCGGCGAGCCCGTCTTCCAGCTTATCGACGAGCCCTTCCGCGCCTGGACCTGATCCTCACTCCCCCGCACCCCGCCCGGTGCCGTCCGTGCGCAGGGTCCGGCTGCGTCCGCGGAACTCGGCGACGACCTCGCCGTCCCGCCGTACCGTCACGTCGTAGATCCCGCTTCGCCCGGCCAGGACCCGCTCCTCGGCCACGGCCGTCAGGACGTCCCCCTCGCGGGCGGGCGCCACGAAGTGGACGTCGGCGCCGGCCGCGACGGTCACCGGGCCGTGGCTGTTGCAGGCGCACGCGAACGCCGTGTCGGCGAGCAGGAACACGCATCCGCCGTGAGCGATGCCGTGCCCGTTGAGCATGTCGGCCCGCACCGTCATCCGCACCACGGCCCGGCCCGTGCCGTACTCCAGGAGTTCCACACCCAGGCGCGCCGCCGCCCGGTCGGCGTCGAACATCCGCCGCACGGCGTCCGGCGCCCCGCCGTCCTCGTGTGTCATGCCCTCCATGCTCCGGGCACCACCTCCCGCACGCCCACCGGCCGCCTGGTCTCGAAGCACCGGTTGGCCGCGAGCCCGACGGCCAGGGCGAGCGCGCCGTCGCGTTCGGTCGCCGTGGGATGCCCCGCCCCCTCGGCGGCCGCCGGCCGGCTGTCGTCGACGGGGCCGAACAGGGCGTCCAGCATGCGCGGGTCTCCCCCGCCGTGGGCTTCGTGGGCCGTGGCGAGCGGGATGTCCCGGGGCGGCTGCCACAGCGGGCGCAGCGTGAGCCGGGTGCCGCCCGCGTGCTCCGCGGCCGTGTCCCCGTGCACCGCGCCGCTGTCCGAGGCGGCCCGGGTGCGCGGCGGGGCCCAGGTGCTCTCCTCGACCTCCAGTTCCAGCCGGCCGGCGCTGCCGTTGAACGCGATCCGGTAGCCCTCCCACGGGGAGTAGGCGGTGAGGTGGTACGTCATCGTCGCCCCGCGCGCATACCGCACGAGGACCGCCATGTCGTCCTCGATGGTGATCGCGTCGCCGAAGACGTTGCGGTCGCGCTGGTACCCGTCGTCCGGCTCGGCGTCCAGGTAGAGGGCGCGCAGGGTGTCGTTGGCCGCGAGGTCGAGGGCGAAGGGGTCGTCGGCGGCCGCTCCGGCGCCGTGGGCGCGCTCGTACTCCCGGCGCAGCCCGTGGCGTTCGCCCGCCGCACGGCCGTAGAAGCCGAGCCGTCCGTAGCCGAACACCTCCTCGGGTTCGTCGGCGAGCCACCAGTTGACCAGGTCGAAGTGGTGGCTCGACTTGTGCACCATCAGGCCGCCGCTGTTGTGCTTCTCCCGGTGCCAGCGGCGGAAGTAGTCGGCGCCGTGCCGGGTGTCGAGCAGCCACTCGAAGTGGACGGAGAGGATCTCGCCGATCGCGCCGTCGGCCAGCAGCGCGCGCACCTTCTCGTGCACCGGGTTGAAGCGGTAGTTGAAGGCCACGGTCAGGGAGTTGCCGGTCTCGCGGACCGTGTCGAGGATGCGGGCGCAGCGGGCCGCGTCGACGGTCATCGGCTTCTCGGTGACGACCCGGCACCCGGCGTGCAGCGCCGGGACGATGTAGCGGTCGTGCTCGACGTCGACGGTGGTGACGACGACCTCGTCGATGTCCTCCTTGGCGAGCAGGTCGGCGAAGCGGTCGGGCTCCCACTGGCTCGCGGGTGGCTCACCGGCGGCGGCCAGCAGGCGGTTGTGGAAGGCCATCCGGGTCGGGCTCACGTCGCACAGGGCGGCGACGCGGTGGCCGGGGCGTTCGGCGAGGCCGCGGACGAAGGTCTGGGCGCGGTGGCCGGTGCCGACGACGGCGGCGCGCAACGGGGTTCGGCTCATTCGGGTGACCTTTCCCGCGCTGCGGGCGCCCATGCCGGACCCGGACGTGACCTGATCGCCACGCACCCGTCCACCGGCACAGGCAACCCACAGACTCCGCATTCCGTCCTGTGAGACGCGAGGGGCCCTGCTGACCAACGGGGCCCGAGTGTCCGGAACTTGAGGAGGGCAACCTTGAACCGTGCCCGGCGAATAGGGGTGACCGCCGCGGTGCTGCTCGCGGTGGCGGGGGGATCGCCAGGGCTGGCGCAGGCGGCACAGCCGCCCGGCGCCAGAGCGTCCGCGGCGGCCGACGGTCACGGCGGTCTGCCGCCGGGCTGGCGGATCGCCGGCGACGGCGACACCCGGCAGTTGGTGTGGCGCTCGACCGCACCGGTGCCGATGGGCGACGCGCGCGTGGACTTCTACGCGGGCGGCCGGCTGCTCGGCCACCCGCTCCCGGGGAAGGACGGCCGGACGTTCCGGCTGGAACTCCCGCAGAACGTACATCAGTTGACGGAGCTTCAGGTACGCGCCGGCGGGCGGCAGTTGGACGCCGCGGGCCGCCCGGAGATCTCGCGGTCCCGGGTGGGCGCGTCGGTGGCCCAGCCGCCCGCCCCGCTCCCGGCGAACTCCGTCGACCCGGGCACGCCCGGCCGCTACTCCACCACCACCGGCGAGTACGACCTCGACCCGGTGAAGCTGCCCGACTTCCCCGAACCGGTCGAGATGCGTGCCGTGGTCGTCGCCCCCAAGGGCGCCACCGGTCACCGCCCGCTCGCCCTGTTCCTGCACGGCCGTCACTCCACCTGCTACAAGGGCGACGACGTCACCGGCGACTGGCCCTGCCCGCCGGGCACGAAGCCGATCCCGAGCTACCGCGGCTACCTGCGCGACCAGCGGCTCCTGGCCTCCCAGGGCTATGTGACCGTGTCGATCTCCGCCAACGGCGTCAACGGCCAGGACTGGGCCGCCGAGGACGGCGGCGCGCAGGCCCGCTCCTCCCTCATCCGGCAGCACCTGGCCCACTGGGCCGACTGGGCCGCCCACCCCGCCTCGGCCCCCGCGGCCGTACGGAACGCGCCGCCGGCCGACCTCTCCCGCGTCCTGCTCGTCGGACACTCCCGCGGCGGCGAGGGCGTCAACCGGGCCGCGCTGGACAGTCTCTACCCGCCGCCCGCCGCCAGGGACGGCTACCACGGCGCGGTGCGCTGGCACATCCGCGGCACCGTCCTGATCGGCCCGACGATCTTCGGCCAGAACCCGGTCGCGGACGTGCCGTCGGCGACGATCCTGCCGGGCTGCGACGGCGACGTCTCCGACCTCCAGGGCGAGGTGTACGTCGACGGCACCCGCGCGGTCAGCCGCAGCGCCGCCCTGCACAGCGCCGTGTACGTCGTCGGTGCCGACCACAACTTCTTCAACACCGAGTGGACCCCGGGGCAGTCCCAGGCGCCGTCCGACGACGACTTCTACGACGACCCCGAGCAGCGCGACCCGGTCTGCTCCCCGGGCACGGCGACCCGGCTGACCGCGGACCAGCAGCACAAGGCCGGCAGCACCTACATCGCCGCCGCGGCCCGGCTGTTCGTCACCGGGGACGACCGGGTACGCCCGCTGCTCGACGGCTCGGGCCGGCGGGCACCCTCGGCCGACCCCGCGCGCGTGCTCACGCACGCCGTCGGCGCCCGGCGCACCGGCGGCTTCCTGCCGGACGGCAAGGTCACGGTGACCGGCGCGCGGCTGTGCGCGGCGGTGGACCCCGACCCGCACGCGGCCTGCCTGGACTCCGGCGCGAAGGGCGCCTCACCGCACTTCGCGCAGTGGGAGACCGACCGTGAGGTGGGCCGCCGCGCGGTGGCCCTGTCGTGGTCGTCGGCCGGACACGCCGCGACGCTGCGGCCCGCCGCGCCCGTCTCCCTCGGCACCTCCACCCACCTCGCGCTGCGCGTGTTCGTGCCGCCGAACTCGACCGGCACCCGGTTCGACGTGGCGCTGACCGACGCCCACGGGAAGCGGGCCGCACTCGGCCGGATCACCGTCGACGGGCTGCCGGGCACCGAACGGACGGCCTCGTACTGGGCGCGCGAGCTGCGCGTCCCGCTCACGGCCGCGGCCCGGGCCGGGGTGGATCTCAGGCATGTCGAGTCCCTTGAGCTGACCCCCCGTTCAGGCACCGGACAGGCCTGGCTGATGGATGCCTGGGGCTGGCGGGCCGGCACTCCGGCGGTCCGGGAGGCCGCGCTGCCGCGGGTCGACGTCGGCCGGATGACGGTCAAGGAGGGCGACTCGGGTGTACGCACCTACCACGTGCCGGTGACGGTGTCCGGGCACGGCAGCGGGCAGGTGCGGGTCTACGTGCTCGACCCGGACACCGGGAAGGCGACGGAACGCCTGGTCACGGTGCATCCGGGCGGCCATGACATCGACGTGGCGGTGGATGTGAAGGGCAACACGCGCTTCGCCTACGACGTGGACGACGCCGTCGTCGTCAAGGCCGTGCGCGGCGCCGTCGTCGGCTCCTACCGGGGCGGGATCACCGTGCAGAACGACGATCCGATGCCCGCGGTGACCGTGACGCCGGTCGCCGGGCGGGTCACCGAAGGACAGGCCCTGCAGTGGAAGGTGTCCCTGTCCGAGGCGGCGGACGTGGACCTCGGACTGATCTTCGCCGTCGTGCCGGTGACCGACGGGCCGGAGCTGTCCACCAAGGACGTCGACCCCGACTGGCTGGACTACTCCTCGGGCGGGAAGCCGGACCCCGAGCGCCCGTTGTCCCAGGTCAAGTACCTCACCCAGTGGGCGTATGTGCCCGTCGGGCAGCTGAGCGCGGAGGTGAGTCTGCCGACGGTCACCGACCAGGTGACGGAGCCGGCCGAGTCCGTGCGGTTCCAGCTGGCCGACGACTTCGGCACCCCGGTGCCGGGCGGGGCGGTGCTCGACGGCACGGTGCTGGACGCGTCCTAGGGCTGCCGGAGTACCAGGCGTGCGTCCGGCGGTGACGCTCCGGCTCATTCGGGCCGGAGCGTCACCCGGATGCCCACGGTGCCCTTCAGGCCCCGGCGCAGACGGCTGCCGAGGAGTGTGAGGCGGCCGAGAACGCCGTACTTGCGGGCGATCAGCCGGCGGTAGCGGGCGGCCGTCTCCTCGTCGGCGATCTCCGCGAGGGCGGGCACCTGGTGGCCGGTGGGGTTGCCGCGCAGGTCGCAGGGGCCGACCAGGACCTCGCCGCGGGCCCGGATCCGCTTCACCTTCCAGGAGTCGGCGGCGGTCCACACGCCGAGCGTGTCGCCGTCGCGGACCACCCACACCGGTGTGGCGACCGGAGTGCCGTTCTTTCGGTAGCTCGTGACCAGCAGGTACTTGCCCTCGCCGAGCCGCTCCAGCGACGTGTCGTCCATGCCGGAAGTCTAGGCACCCCCGGCGTCCCGCAGAAGATCAAGGAAGCGCCGGGCGAACAGGTACGCGTCGCCCGGCCAGCGCGCCGACACGTACCGGCCGTCCTGGACGACGAAGGCGTGCGTGTCGTCGGCGGCCGTGCCGCGCCGGGTGAGCACCCGGGGGCCGCGCTCGAACCGCGTGTCCGGGGCGGCCAGGGCGGCGCGCACCTCGTCCTCGACGTAGGCGGGGTAGGTGCGGTAGTAGCGGCCGAGGCGCCAGGCGGTGGCCAGGTAGGCCGTGCGTTCCATGTACTTGGGCAGACAGGTCGTACGGCGGTCCGCGAGGACGCTGCGGCCGGTGGCCGGGTCCCGGGCGCGGGCGAGGACCAGGACGCCGTGGCAGATGGCGCCGACCGGACGGTCCAGCGCCCAGAACCGCGCGACCTGCCGGTGCAGTGCGGCGGAGCCGAGGTACTGCCGCATGCCGGGCGCGTGCCCGCCGGGCAGCAGCAGGCCGTCGTACGCCGTCACGTCCACGTCGGCCCAGGCGACGGTGGCGGTGAACTCCGGCGCCGCCGTGAGCTCGGCGTAGAACCGCTTGGGCTCGTCCTCGGCACCGAGTCGTCCGAACAGGACGCCGGTCAGCAGCCGCGGGTCGGCGGCGGGCCGGGTGCCGGCGCGCTCGGTGGCGAACACGACCTCGTGACCGGCGTCGGTGAGCAGCCGCCAGGGCACGGCGACCTCGGTGACGTCGAAGTCGCGATCGGGGAGCGGCATCAGCACACGCATACCGCCATCCTGCCGGAGCACCACGCACCCACGACATCCCACCACCCACCCCACCCGACCCCGACACCCCTTGAGCCAGCCCACCTCGGCGCGCGTCATCCCCGGCCCACCCGCCCCGACCCCGCTAGCCCTGCCGCTCAACCACCTCACTCGCCTCACCCCAAGCCAAGCCACCTCGGCGCGCGTCGCCCCCACTCCACCCGCCAGCCCGTCTCGACTCACCTCGGCTCGGGTCGCCCAGTCCCGGCCCGTGCCGTCGCGGTCGACCCGCCTCGGCTCGTGGGGTCCCCTCATTCAAGCCGTCGCGGCTTGCGTCACCCCTCGGCTGACCCACCCCGCTCCCGTCACCGTCGGCCTGCTCACCACGGCTCACGGCACCCCCGCCCGTCAGCCCGCCGCGTGCTCGCCTCAGTCCAGTGCGGTTGCCATGCGTCGTACCGCCTCGGTGAGCACCTCGGGTGAGGTCGCGAGGTTCAGGCGGGTGTGGCCCGCCCCGCCGGTGCCGAAGGGGAGCCCGGAGTTCAGCGCCACCCGGCCGCGTTCCAGGAAGGCGTGCGCCGGATCGTCGCCGAGGCCGAGCGCGCGGCAGTCGAGCCAGGCGAGGTAGGTGGCCTCGCCGGGCCGGTGGCCGACGGCGGGGAGGTGCTCGGCGAGCAGGTCGCTCAGCAGGCGCCGGTTGTCGTCGAGACCGGCGAGCAGCGCGTCGAGCCAGGCGGTGCCGTCGCGCAGGGCGGCGGTGTGGGCGATCACGCCGACGTGGCTGGGCCCGTGCCCGACCTCCTCGGGCAGCCGGTCGAGGTCGGCCGCGGCCGCGGGGCCCGCGACGGCGACGGCGGCCTTGAGCCCCGCGAGGTTCCACGCCTTGGACGCGGACATCAGCGACAGACCGCTCTCGGCGCCGGGCACGCTGAGGTAGGGCACGAAGCCGACGCCGGGAGCGGTGAGCGGGGCGTGGATCTCGTCGGCCACCACACGCACGCCGTACCGGTCGGCAAGCGCGGCCACGGCGGCCAGCTCCGCCGCGGTGTGGACCGTACCGGTGGGGTTGTGCGGGCTGCACAGCAGGTAGGCCGCCCGGCGCCCGCCCGCCACGGCCCGCGCGAACGCGTCCTCCAGCGTGCCGAGGTCCAGGCGCAGGTCGGCGCCGAGCGGGGCCTCGACCACCTGCCGGTCCATGTGCTCGACGAACTGGAAGAACGGCGGATACACCGGCGGATTCACGATCACCGCCTCGCCGGGCCCGGTGACCAGTCTGATCATCTCGACCACGCCGAGCATCACGTCGGGCACGATCGCCGTGCGCTCCACCGCCAGGCCGTCCCAGCCCCAGCGTTTGTCGGCGAAGGCGGCGAGGGCCTCGGCGTAGGCGGTGCCGGCGGGGTAGCCGGTGTCCCCGAGCGCGAGGGCCTCGGTGACGGCGCGGACGACGGGTTCGGCGAGGGGGACGTCCATCTCCGCCACCCACAGCGGCAGTACGTCGGCCGGGTAGGTGCGCCATTTCATGCTCGTACGACATCGCAGGCGGTCCAGGGTCAGGACGCGCAGCGGGTTCGGTTCTCCGGACGGGTCGCGCGGGATGCTGGTCATGGGGCACAAGATAAGGGAGCGGCGGCGTGACCTGGAACGACGCGGACCCGCGGGGGCCGGCGGAGATCACTCGCGCCGGGCTCTCGGCAGAGGTCAACTCGGCCGTTTACATTGCCGGTTGTCGCCGTAACCAGTTACCTCTTCCTGGAGCCACCCCGTGACGGAGCACCCGGCAGCCACCGAAGATCCCGCCGCCACGCTGCGCAGACGCATCAACACGGTGCGGCCGCACACGGCCCGGATCTGGAACTACTGGCTGGGCGGCGGTGACTACTACGAGGTGGACCGGGTGGCCGGCGACCGCATCCGCGAACTCCACCCGGACATCGACGAGTACGCCCGGGCCGACCGCCGGTTCCTGTGCCGTGCCGTACGCCATCTCGTCACCGAGGCGGGCGTCCGGCAGTTCCTCGACATCGGCACCGGGCTGCCCACGGCCGACAACACGCACGAGGTCGCCCAGCGGCACGCGCCGGAGGCCCGCGTGGTCTACGTCGACAACGACCCGCTCGTCCTGGCCCACGCCCGCGCCCTGCTCACCAGCACCCCCGAGGGCCGTACCGACCATCTCGACGAGGACCTGCGCAACGTGGACGCGATCCTCGAACGGGCCGCGGCCACCCTGGACTTCACGCGCCCCGTCGCCCTGATGCTGCTCGGCGTGGTCATCTTCGTCGGCGACGACGAGGACCCCTACGGCATCGTGCGGCGGCTGATGGACGCGCTGCCGACCGGCAGTCACCTGGTGCTCTCGCACACGGTCACCGATCCGGAGATGCCGGAGGTGGACGCGGCGGTGCGGTTCTGGAACGAGCACGGCACACCGCGGCTGACCCAGCGCTCCCCCGCGGCCGTCGCCCGGTTCTTCGACGGTCTGGAGCTGCTGGAGCCGGGTGTGGTGTCCTGCTCGCGCTGGCGGGCCGAGCGCACGGGCGGGGCCGAGCCGCGGCCGGTGGCGATCCACGGCGGGGTGGGCCGCAAGCGGTGAGGCGATCACGCGTGCGGTGAACACGAGGGTGCCCGGCCACGTATGGACAGAGGGCGCTCGACGACCGGAGCGCTCCGCGGTGTCGACGCCACCGCGCTGCTCGGGGTTCGGGAGCCACGGATGAGGCACGCACGACGACGGATCGTCCGGCGAGTGACACGGCTGGCGGCCGTCGGCGGCCTTCTGCTGGGCGGCGGCATGGTCACGCAGGCCGCCATGGCCAGTGAGCCGGGCGGCACGTCCGCGGTGCCGTTCAGCACGGCGCGCTCGGCGTCCGAGACCGGCGCCGCGCTCGTCTCCGAACTCGGCACGTCCCGTACGGCGGGCACCTGGATCGGCGGTGACGGCCGCCCGGTGGTCGCGGTGACCGACCGGGCGGCGGCCGACCGGGTGGAGAGCGCCGGGGCCGAGGCGAAGATGGTGTCGCACAGCATGAACGAGCTGAAGTCGGCCACGGCGACGCTGCGTTCGGCGCCCCGGGTGGCGGGCACGGCGTGGGTCGTCGACTACAAGACCAACCAGGTCGTGGTGCAGGCCGACAGCACGGTGTCGGCCACCGACTGGTCCCGGATGACTCAAGTGGCCTCCGGCATCGGCGGTTTCGTGCACATGCAGCGCACCCAGGGCACCTTCACCACGCGCCTCAACGGCGCCCAGCCGATCCTGTCGACCGGCGGGCGCTGCTCGGCCGGGTTCAACGTCACCAACGGGCAGAGCGACTTCATCCTCACCGCCGGGCACTGCGGACCCGTGGGCTCGACCTGGTTCGCGGACAACCAGGGCCGGCAGCAGCTGGGGCAGACGGTCCAGCAGGACTTCCCCGGCAGCGACTTCTCGCTGGTGCAGTACGAGAGCGGCACGGCGGGCGACGGCGCGGACGTGGTCGCCATCGGCAACGGCAACGGGGTGCGGATCACCGGCGTGGGCGATCCGGCCGTCGGGGAGCGGGTGTTCCGCAGCGGCAGCACCAGCGGGCTGCACGACGGCGAGGTCAAGGGCCTCGACGCGACGGTCAACTACCCGGAGGGCACGGTCACCGGCCTGATCGAGACGAACGTGTGCGCCGAACCGGGCGACAGCGGCGGCCCGTTGTTCTCCGAGGGGATCGCGCTGGGGGTGACCTCGGGCGGCAGCGGCGACTGTACGACGGGGGGCACGACGTTCTTCCAGCCGGTGACCAAGGCCATGCAGGCGCTGGGCGTCCAGCTGATCGTGTCCAAGCAGGCGGCGGCCGCGCAGACCGCCTCCCCCTCGGCCACGCCGTCCGCCGCGGCGACGCACAGCGCGATCGCGCCCGGTTCCACCTCGCCCGGCTCCTCGGCGCCGGTGACGGGCATCGTCGACGGCACCTCGCTGCTGGCCCGGTTGACGGATCCGCGCAACATCGGGCCGGGGCTGCTGGTCATCGGGGGCAGTCTGATCGCGCTGGTGGCGACGCGGTACTTCCGCACGGAGCAGGACCGCAAGGCGTACCAGCGCTACTACTCGGCCACGTGGGGATAGGCCCTGGGCCGGCGGGCCGCTTGCCCGCTCGGCTCGGTCAGCCCACGGTCAGCAGGACGGTGGCCGTCGCCGCGCCGATCAGGCCCGCCGTCTGCCGTCCGCTGAGCCGCTCGTGCAGGAGCGCCACGCCGAGCAGGACCGGCAGGGCGGGGTAGAGCGAGGCGAGGACGACGGCGACCGCCAGCAACTGCCGTCGGGTGGCGAGGAGATACAGGATCAGGGCGAGGGCGGCACCGGCGCCGACGAGGACCACCTGGACGCCCGCCCGCGGCGGCAGCCGCAGGCCCCGGGCGTGCGGTACGGCACCGGGCAGCAGCGCGGCCACGGCGGCGGCACGTCCCGCGGCCACCGGCCACAGGCCGCTTTCCGCGCCGGCCTGGGCGAGGGCGAGGTACTGCGCGGCGACGCCGACGCTGGCCAGGAGTCCGTCCGCGACGCCGCGTCCCGTGTCGTCGCCCCCACCGCCGGAGACGTACCAGAGCGCGGGGACGGTGACCACGATGCCGATCCAGGCCAGGGGGCCGGGACGGTCGCCGAGGAGCAGCACTCCGCACAGCACGGACAGGGCGACGCCGGTCACGGCGCTGACGGGGACGACCACGCTCATCGCGCCGCGGCTCAGTCCGCGGTTGAGGCAGTGCATGGCGGTGCCGCTGCCGACGCCGGACAGCGCGCCCCACAGCAGGTCGGCGGGGTGCGCGGAAGGGGCCGGCACGAGGAGCGCGGCGGTGGCGGCGAGCAGCAGCCCGCCGAGCTGGCCGAGGAAGGTGACGGCGACGAAGTCGGCGCGCCGGGACAGCAGGCCGCCGGTGAAGTCGACGATGCCGTAGCAGACGGCCGAGGTCAGTGCGAGGAGGGCGCCCATCGGGACAGTAGTGCCCCGTCAGGGCGCTCCGATGCTCGGGGCTTCAGGCGGCCTTGACGGCGGCCCACTCCAGGACGAGCCGCTGGTACTCCTCGCGCTGCTCGACGCTCAGTGTCCCGCCCGACCGGAGCCACAGGGCCCGGATCTCCTCGTTGACCTCGTCCGCCGTGCGCTCGGTAACGGGTTCAACAGTGGTGGACATGGTGTGAAGCATACGGCCGCGGGAGTGAAGGCGGTGTGAGTAATCGCGAAGGAAACGGACAATTCGGACCGTGTTGCTGATCACGTCCGCGAATCCCCATGTCCTGGGACACGTGGCGGAGTTCACGTCTGCGCGCCGCCCAGCACCAGCACCTGGATCGCCAGCACGGCGGCGCCGCGCGCCCAGTCGTGGAAGTCGGACACCTTGGTCTCCAGGTCGACCGGGGCGGCGAGCGGATGCCGGTGGGCGCGGATCGTCCGGGCGACCACGTCCCCGGCCACGTCCATCAGCCCGACCCCCTCCCCCGCGAGCAGGATCTTCTGCGGCATCGCGAAGTTCGCGATCTGGGCGACCAGCATGCCGAGGGCGCGCGCCGCCTCCCCGACGACGCGGGCGGGCATGGGGGCGCCGGCCCGGGCGAGGGCGAGGATCTCCTCGTACGTGTGGTCGCGGCCGGTGGCGGCGCGGATCTGGTAGCGGATGCTGGGGATGGCGAGCAGAGACACGGCGCTGCCGCGCTCCCCCTCGGGTGTCAGCGGGCCGTGGGAGTCGAGGATCCAGTGCCGGCCGAAGCCGCGGTCCTCCTCGGCGCAGGGCACCCGCTTGCCGCCCAGGACCAGCCCGTAGCCGATGCCCGCCCCGATGGTCAGGACGACGAAGCGGTCCAGGCCCCGGCCCGCGCCGAACCAGGTCTCGGCCTCGACGAGTGCGGCGACGTCGTTCTCCACCACCACGGGCAGCCCCGTGCGCTCCTCGACGAGGGCGGCCAGCGCAACGTCGCGCCAGTCCAGGAACGGCGACTCCGCCACCACCGCGCGGTCCTCGACCAGCCCGCCGACGCCGATGCCGATGCCTGCCAGGCGCGGGTGGGCGGTCTTGAGCTCGTCGGTCATCCGGGCCAGCACGTCGGCGACCTCGGCGGGGTCGTGGCTGGTCAGGGGAGTGTCGTAGCGGGCGACGATGGCGCTGCGGAGGGTGGTGACGACGCCGTACACCATGTCCTCGGTGATCTTGAAGCCGATGAAGGAGCGGGACTCGGCGACGACGTCGAGCGGCTGCGAGGGGCGGCCCTGACGGACCTCCGCCGGGGTTCCGGCCTCGGCGACCTCGACCAGCAGTCCCGACTCGATGAGGGGTTTCGTCAGCCGGGTGAGGCTGCCGGCGGACAGGTCGAGGCGCCGGGCGAGCTCGGTGCGCGACAGCGGGCCGTTGACGAGCACCTCGATCGCCACGGAGCGTTCGCCCGGACTCAGCGGAAGCCAGCTGGCGGCGACTGCGGTCATGGAGCTCAGACTCCCCCTACATTTTTTCGCTGTGAAAACAACGAGGCCACTCTAGAGCGGACATCGATCGCCCGAAAAGGTGTGTGCAGGGCTCTTGACGGCTCAATTCTTTCACGACAAAAGTAAGTGACCGAGGACGAGCCGCCGAGGACGAGGGAGTCTCCCGATGACCATCGCCTCCAGCAGCCCACCCTCGCGTCTGCCGCTCGGCGGCGCGCGGGAGGACGGGACGAAGCAGAGCATCCGGCGGGCCCCGGCCAACCTGCTCACGCCCGCGCGGTGGGTGGGGCTGGCCAACTACGACCGGATGGTCCACGACCCGATCTTCCGGGACTCGCTCAAGGTCACCGTCTACGCCGGGTTCAAGGGCCGCGAGATGCGCACCGCGCTCATCCCCGGCGGCCCGACCGGCAAGCGGGCCACGATGATGAACGGCCTCGTGGGTGCGCTAGCTCGCGTCGGACGAGTGCCAGAAGACCGTCGGCCGGTACGGCGTGGTCTTCCCCGCCACGCCGGACGGGACGCGGGCGGCCGTCGCCGCCTACGACAAGAAGGGCATCGACGTCACCGCGTTCACGAAACCGGTCGCCGACAAGAAGGACTTCACCACCTTCTCCTACCCGATCACCCACTACGCGGCCGACGCGTACGCGTGATGCACCCGGCCATGCAGGACATCTACGGCAACGGCACGCCCGTGTCGGGCCTCGACCGGACCAACCGCCAGACCAACCTGATCCTCTCCCAGTGAAGGGCACGCCTTACATGACGTTCTCCCTCGGCATCGTCGGCGCCGGGCAGTTCTCGGGCCAGTTCGCCACCCTCTTCCAGGCCCACCCCGGCGTCCGCGACGTCTACGTCACCGACCTGCTGCCCGAGCGGGCCGAACAGCTCGCCTCCGCCCAGGGGTTGGCCGGCACCTTCCCCTCCTACGAGGCCATGCTGGAGTCCCCGGCGGTCGACGCGGTCGCGATCTTCACGCAGCGCTGGACGCACGGCCCGCTCGTCCTGCAGGGGCTGAACGCGGGCAAGCACGTCTACTCCGCGGTCCCGATGGCGGTCACCACCGAGGAGACAGCCGCGATCATCGACGCGGTCAAGGCCACCGGGCTGACGTACATGATGGGCGAGACCAGCCAGTACAACCCGGCCACCGTGCACGCCCGCAACCAGATTGCCGAGGGTGCCTTCGGACGGCTCTTCTACGCCGAGGGCGACTACGTCCACGACATGGACCTGGGGTTCTACGAGGCCTATCGGTACAGCGGCGGCGAGAACTGGAAGGCCACCGCCAGCTATCCCCCGCTGCTGTACCCGACGCACTCGGTGGGCGGGGTGCTGGGCGCCTGGCAGACGCACGCGGTGAGCGTGTCGGCGATCGGTGTGGTCGACGACCGCGGGGACGGCGTGTTCGACAAGGAGGTCAGCCAGTTCGGCAACGACTTCTCCAACGCCACCGCGCTGTTCGAGGTCGCGGGCGGCGGATCGTTCCGTACGAACGAGTTCCGGCGGGTGGGCTATCCCTCCCACATCCGGGAGTCCCGTTTCCGCTTCTTCGGCACCGAGGCGAGCATGGAGCAGCTCGCCACGGTGGCGCTGTGGCAGGACAAGAAGGGCGTGAAGGACATCAGCGAACTGCTGGAGCCCAAGCCCAGCCTGTCTCCTGACGACCCGTCACTCCAGCACATCGCCCCGGAGCTGCGGGCCGCCTTCACCTCCGGCTCGGCACCGGTGCACGACCGCTCCCGGCTGCCACGGGAGTTCGACCACCTGCACAACGGCCACGAGGGCAGCCACCACTTCCTCGTCGACGACTTCGTCACCGCCGTGAACACACGGTCACTGCCGTCGGTCAACGCCTGGGTGGCCGCCCGCTACACCCTGCCGGGCATCATCGCCCACGACTCGGCGCGGCAGGGCGGGGTACGCCTGGAGATCCCGGACTTCGGGGACGCCCCGCGGTGACCCGCGCGGTCCGCCGGGCCGGGTGCCCGCTCAGGTGCCCGGCTTGCGGCCGTACACGAAGACGTCGTCGCCCTTCTTCAGCAGCGACCAGTACTTCTTGGCGTCCTTCGTGGTCATGTTGACGCAGCCGTGCGAGCCGGGCGGGTTCCACATGCTGAGGTTGACCGAGTGGAAGGCCTGGCCGCCGTCGAAGAACTGGCTGTAGGGCATCGGCACGTTGTAGATGTTCGAGACGTGGTCGATGTCCCGCCAGTAGATCTTCTTCAGACCGGTGCGGGTGACGTACCCCTTGCGGCCGGTGCGCACGGGCACCGGCCCGTACACCAGCTTGTTGCCGTCCTGGATCCAGCTGAGCTGCAGGGTGAGGTTCACGCAGGCGATACGGCCCTTGTTCACCGGGCACTTGCCGTCCTTGTTGGGATTGTTCCCGACGGCCTTCTGCTTGTTCATCAGGTCCATCACGCCCCAGGTGACGGATCCGGCGTAGCCGATGTTGGGCGTGATTCCGTGCTTGGTCTGGAAGGCCTTGATGGCTTTGCAGTCGGTGGCGGACTGCTTGCCGTCGACGGGCAGACCGAGGAACTTCTCGACCTGCTTCTGGTAGGGCCCGGTCTTCGTGGTACAGCTCGTGGCCGCCTGCGCGGGCGCGCTGCCCAGCGTGAGCGCGAGCGGTGCCACCAGTCCGGTGATCCCGAGCGCGACGGCTCCCCGTCTGCGGATGTCCCCCATGGTTGCGATCCCTTCGCGTGTCCTGCGATCTCCCTGTGCTAGACCACCGCCCGGGGGTTTCGGTTGTGGGGCGGGGGACGTCGCGACGAAACGGTTACGAAGACTCCTCGGGCCCGGGTTCCGGCGACTGCGCGCCGCCGTCACCGGGCACTCACCCTCGGTCCGGGCGCCGTACATCCATATCGGCCCTTGAGATCGTGCGGCGGGTCGGGGGACCGGCTCAGGGGACGAGCGTGAAGCTCGCCCGGTAGACGTATCCCGGCATGACGGGGGTCCACACGAAGCCGTGGCCCATGGTGAGGGTGCCTGTCGCCCCGTCGGGGTGGTCGCGGTCGTTCATGACGTAGCTGATGGAGTAGTCGACCGTGGCCGGAGTCGATCCGGACCACTCGTAGCAGGTGAGGGTCACCGGGTGCTCGTCGAAGTCCTGGACGCCCGTGGGGTTGTCCGGACTGAGGTAGATGTGGCGGATGTGCTGCGGATCGTAGGACCAGTCCTGGCAGAGGACTTCGGTCGTCTGGGTGTCGGCCGAGGCGGTGGCGGCCGGTGCCGTGGTCAGGACGCCTAAGACGGCGGCGACGGCCAGCAGTACGGCGGGTCTGCGCATGGTCGGCTCCGTGGCTAGGTGGACGGGCCACTCATTGTGACAACGGCCGCCCTTTTGCACAGGGCGGATTCGAGCCCCCTGTCCGGACGATCCGTCAGTGCCGCGACGGCGGATCCTTCCGTACGGTCGCCTGGAACCCCGTGTGGACCGCGGTGACGCCGCCGTCCACCACCAGCGAGGTGCCGGTGATCCAGGCCGCGTCCCGGGAGGCGAGGAAGGCGACCGCGGCGGCGACGTCCTCCGGTTCGCCGACCCGGCCCAGGGGGTACAGCGGGCGCAGCGCCTCCAGTTCGTCCTCCCGGCCCTCCCAGGCGGAGGTGCGCACGGTGCCCGGTACGACGAGGTTGACGCGCACGCCGCGCGGTCCGGCGTGCCCGGCGAGGGTGCGGGTGAGGGAGGCGAGGCCGGCCTTGGCGGCGCTGTAGGCGTGGTTGCCGAAGTCCTGCAGGCCGTTGACGGAGCCGACGGAGACGATGGCGCCGCGGCCGGAAGCGGCCAGGTGCGGCAGGGCGGCGCGGCAGCAGCGGTAGGCACCGGTCAGGGTGATGTCGAGGTCCCGGTCCCACGCGTCGTCCGGGCCGTCCTCGGCGAGCGGGGTGTCGGGGGTGCACGAGGCCGCGCAGTTGACCAGCACGTCCAGCGATCCGAAGGCCGCGACGGCGTGCGAGACGGCTCCCTCAACGGCCTCGCGGTCGGCGACGTCACACGGCAACGCCTCGACGGCCAGGTCCAGTTCGCGCAGGGCGGCGGCGGTCTTCTCCACCTCGGCGGGGTCGGCGTCGGTGAGCAGGACACGCGCCCCCTCGTCGGCCAGCCGCCGGGCGACCGCGGCGCCGATGCCGCGCGCGGCGCCGGTGACGACCACCCCGTACCCCTCGAAGCGCTTGATGTCAGCCATGGGCCGAACCTACTCCCGAAACGATCAACGAGGCAGATACCGTGCGGACATGTCCGCGTTCATACAGCAACTGCCCGCCCTCATCGGTGTCGTCATCGGCGCGCTCGGTTCGTATCTGGCGGTGACGCACGGGGAGCGGGTCCGCTTCCGCCGCGAGCGGGCGGCCCGGTGGGAGGAGCGGCGGCTGGCCGTGTACGCCGACTACGCGCGGGTGCTGAAGCAGACGGTCACGCTGGCCTACCGGGTGGCCTCCCACCTCGGCAACGATCCGCACCCGCATCCGCTGTCGCCGCAGGAGGCCGCCGCGCAGTTCGCGGAGTCGGCGCTCGCCCGGGATCCGGCCGGGGAGAGCCTGCTCCTGCTGGGCAGCCCGGAGGTGGTGGAGAAGGCGCGGGTGTGGGTGACCGCCGTGATGGAGATGGAACGGTTCCTGCGCGAGGGCACGCGGGACCCCGAGGCGTGGCAGGGGCTGTTGGAGCGGCAGCGGGCCGGGCGCGCCGCCTACTACGCCTCCGTACGGGAAGATCTGGCGCTGCCGCCCGGCCACTCGGCGCAGTGGCCGGTGCCGCCCGCGCACCCGGCCGCCTGATCGGGACGGCGCCTGCGGCCACCGGCCACGGCGCGTTGCCGGGGCAGGCTCGGCGAGTGGCGGCGCGGGCTGCGCGGTCCTGCGGGAGATACCGCGGGCGTTCGGGCAGCAGCGGGACGACGGTGACGAAGACGTGCTGGGCTACCACGGCACTTCGGTCCGGGACATCGCGGGCCGGGTCGGTGTCACCGTGCCCGCGCTGTACTACCACTGCGAGAACGAGCAGGCGCTTCCGGCCACGCTCCTGGAGACGTCCCTGAACGAAGGACGTCCTGGACCGCTGCCGGGCGGCGGCCGCGGAGGCCGGCAGCGCGCAGGGCACGTTCGCCACGCCGATCCCGGCCGACGCGGTCCGCGCGGTGCTCATCATGTGCCGGGGCATCGCCAACCGGTACGGACGGGCCGCTCAGCGCCGGGGAGGTCGCCGAGCGGCCCGTGCTGCGGAGCCTCGGCACGGTCGGTCACCCGGGCGCGCTCTCCGCTGGGGCGGCCGTGCAGGTGCCGCGGCGGGGGACGCGCCGGGTCCGCCCGGCGTCCCGGTCGGTCGGCCCGTGACGTGCCGGGACGTGTCCTGCGCGGGTGCCGGCCCGGTTCAGTGACCGCGCGCGATCCACTCCTGCAGGTGCGGGGCCTCCGCGCCGATGGTGGTCGGGTCGCCGTGGCCGGTGAGGACCCTCGTCTCGGGCGGGAGGGTGAGCAGGCGGTCGCGGATGGAGTCGATGATGGTCGGGAAGTGGGAGTAGGAGCGGCCGGTCGCGCCCGGACCGCCCTGGAAGAGGGTGTCGCCGGTGAACACCGCGCCCAGGCCCGGGTCGTGCAGGCAGACCGCGCCCGGGGCGTGCCCGGGGGTGTGCAGGACGGTCAGGTCGGCGCCGGCGGCCTCGATGACCTGCCCGTCGCGCAGATGAGCGTCGGGGTCGCGGTCGGGGTGGGTCAGCTTCCACAGGGGCAGGTCGTCGGGGTGCAGCCAGATGGTGGCGCCGGTGCGGTCGGCGAGGGCGGGGGCCGCGTCGATGTGGTCGTTATGGGCGTGGGTGCACACGATGGCGGTCAGCCGGCGGTCGCCGACGGCCTCGGCGATGGCGTCGGCGTCGTGGGCGGCGTCGATCACGATCACCTCGTGGTCGTCGCCGACGATCCAGACGTTGTTGTCGACGTCCCAGGTGCCGCCGTCCAGGCTGAACGTCCCGGACGTGACGAGGCGTTCGATGCGGGCGGCCATCACAGCACCACCACCGAGCGCAGGACGTCACCGTGGTGCATCCGCTCGAAGGCCTTCTCGACGTCGGTGAGTTGGATGGTCTCGGTGACGAACTTGTCCAGGGGCAGGCGGCCTTGCAGGTGGAGGTCGACGAGCATCGGGAAGTCGCGGCTCGGCAGGCAGTCGCCGTACCAGGAGGACTTCAAAGCGCCGCCGCGGCCGAAGAAGTCCAGCAGCGGCAGTTCCAGCCTCATCTCCGGGGTGGGGACGCCGACCAGGACGACCGTGCCGGCCAGATCACGGGCGTAGAAGGCCTGCCGGTACGTCTCCGGGCGGCCGACCGCCTCGATGACGACGTCGGCACCGAACCCACCGGTCAGCTCCCGGATCGCCTCGACCGCGTCGGTCTCCTTGGAGTTGACCGTGTGCGTGGCGCCCATCGACCGGGCGGTGGCCAGCTTCCGGTCGTCGATGTCCACCGCGATGATCTTCGCCGCGCCCGCCAGGTTCGACCCGGCGATCGCGGCATCGCCCACGCCACCGCACCCGATGACGGCGACCGAGTCGCCGCGGCCGACGCCGCCCGTGTTGATGGCCGCACCGATGCCCGCCATGACCCCGCAGCCCAGCAGACCGGCCACCTGCGGGGACACCGCGGGGTCGACCTTGGTGCACTGCCCCGCGGCGACCAGCGTCTTCTCCGCGAACGCCCCGATCCCCAGGGCCGGCGACAGCTCCGTGCCGTCGGTCAGCGTCATCCTCTGCCCGGCGTTGTGGGTGTCGAAGCAGTACCAGGGCCGCCCGCGCAGACAGGCACGGCACTGCCCGCACACCGCACGCCAGTTGAGGATGACGAAGTCACCCGGCGCCACGTCGGCGACGCCGTCACCGACCGACTCCACGACCCCTGCGGCCTCGTGGCCGAGCAGGAAGGGGAAGTCGTCGTTGATGCCGCCCTGCTTGTAGTGCAGGTCCGTGTGGCACACCCCGCAGGCCTGTACCCGGACGACGGCCTCGCCCGGGCCGGGGTCCGGCACGACGATCGTCTCGATGCGCACCGGCTCGTTCTTTCCCGGTGCGATCACGCCGCGTACTTCCTGGGCCATCGCGTTGAACCTTTCGTCGGCCGTTGTCCGTCCCGACGACCCTACGCGCGACTGATCGGTAACGGCACTGCAGCGCGGGGGTCCGGGCCGGCTCCGGCCGTGACTTCCCGGAAACCGGCGTGTCGACGCTCCGCCGAATACCCCTGCGGAAATTCGGGTCTTTTCTTACCCGGCCTTTTCTTACTCAACCCATGTGCAAATCCGGTTCTTGATCATCGCGGCCGACCGTACGTTGACACGCGTACGCCTTGCTGTGCGCATCCCAGGGGAAGCCTCATGCCCGAAGTGCACCCGCACGTCCACCTCATCGCCGGACCCACCGGTGCCGCGACCGGCTCCGCAACGGATTCGAGGCCGTTCTCGAATGCCGCGCACAATATGGCCGCTCCGATCGCCGAACGGCATGCGGAGCACGGTATCGAAGTGCTGGAGCGTGCGGCATGAATGCCACCGACGTCACCCTGCCCGTCCAGGACGAGGACATGGCCCGCGCCTCGACGGATTTCGGCCACATCGTCTCCTCGCGGCCGCTGGGCGTCCTCAGGGCACGTTCGGTCGCCGCCGTCCGCGAGCTCGTCGCCTTCGCCGCGCCGCGGGGCCTGGCGGTGGCCGCGCGCGGCGGCGGACAGGCCGTGTACGGGCAGGGCCAGGCGGACGGCGGCTACGTGGTCGACATGGCCGAGCTGAACGAGGTGCGCTGCGTGCCCGGGGAGCGGACGCTGGTGGCGGGGGCGGGCGCGCTGTGGCGTGACGTCGTCCGGGCGGCGCTCGCCGAGGGGCTGGCGCCGCCGGTGCTGCCGGACCATCTGGGCGCCAGCGTGGGCGGGGTGCTGAGCACCGGGGGGTTCGGCGGGTCCAGTCATCGGTTCGGCCTGGTGGCGGACTGGGTGCGGGAGCTGGAGGTCGTCACCGGCGCCGGCGAGTGGCTGGTGTGCTCGCCGGAGCGCCATGCGGACCTGTTCCACTGCGTCCTCGCCGGCCTCGGCCAGTGCGCGCTGATCGTCCGCGCCACGCTCCGTCTGGTCCCCGCCCCGGAACGCGTGCGCCGTTACCGCCTCTACCATCACGCGCCCGCCACCTACTTCGCCGACCAGCGGCGGCTGGCCCGCGACGCCCGCTTCAGCCACGTCGCCGGCCAGGCACGGCCCGCGACCGGCGGCGGCTGGCTGTACATGATCGACGCGGTGGCCCCGCACACCGGGCAACTCGCCTGTGACGACCCGCTGTTCATCGGCGACCTGGACCACGACCCGGACACCGCGGAGATCGAGGACCTGTCCTACGCCGAGTACCTGCACCGCCTGGACCGCGACGAACGCCTGCTGCGCGCCACCGGCGAGTGGGAGCGGCCCCACCCGTGGCTCACGCTCCTGCTCCCCGAGGAGGCCGCGGTGTCCTTCGTGCCGTCGGTGCTCGCCGACCGTGCGCAGCAGGGCCTGCGGTGCTGCGGGACGGTCCAGCTGCGGCCGCTGACGAACAGCGCGCTGCACGCCCCGCTGCTGTGCCGCCCGTCCGGTGAACTCCTGTGCCTGCTCTCCCTGATGCGCACCGCGCCGCCCGATCGTCCCGACGCCGTAAGGGAGTCGGTGGCCGCCAACCGCGCGGTGTACGAACGGGCCCGGGCCGTCGGCGGGGTGCTCCACCCGCTGGGCGCCGTCCCCATGACGCCCGAGGACTGGCGGGCACACTTCGGCCCCGCCTGGGACGAACTCGTCCGCGTCAAGGCCGTCCACGACACGCACCGCGTCCTCACCAGGGGGTACGGGCTGTGGCCGTGACGACGGTGACGGTCCTGTGCGGGGCCTTCGCCGGCCGGCGCCCCGCTCATCTGCGCGCCGCGTCCGAACTGGGCCGCGCCCTCGCCGAGTCGGGACTGCGGGTCGTCTACGGCGGTGCCCGCACCGGTCTGACGGGCGCGGTCGCGGACGCCGCGCTGGCCGCCGGCGGCGCGGTGACCGGAGTGGTGCCGGAGTGCCTGCTGCCGTACGAGACCACGCACACCGCGCTCACCGAGCTCCAGGTCGTGCCCGACCTGCACGCGCGCAAGGCACGGATGGCCGAACTCGGCGACGCCTACGTGGTGTTGCCGGGCGGGCCGGGCACCGGCGAGGAGCTGCTGGAGGAGCTGGCCTGGGCGCGGCGGGACCTGCGTCGCAAGCCCTGCGTGCTGCTGGACCCGGACGGCTGCCACCGGCCGCTGCCGGCCTTCCCGCGGCACGTCCGCGACGAGGGGTTCCTCCGCCCCGGCGCCCTGGAGCGGATCGTGGTGTGCACCTCGGCCGAGGAGGTGACGGCACGGCTGACGGCCGCGCGGCCGGCCGCGCCCGTGCCGCGAGCGGGGGTGCCGGCCGGGCGTACCGCGTTCCTGTTCTCCGGCGGCGGTCCGCGACAGCCCGGCCGGGGCCGTGAACTCCACGCCCGTTTCCCGGTGTTCGCCGAGGCGCTGGACGAGGTGTGCGCGCGCCTCGATCCGTATCTCGGCCTGCCGCTGCGCGACGTGATGTTCGCGCCGGAGGGCACGCGCACGGCCGCCCTGCTCGGCCGGGCCGCCTTCGCCGACCCGGCGGTGTTCGCCCTGCAGGTGGCGCAGCTGCGGCTGCTGGAGAGCTGGGAGGTGCGGCCGGACGTGCTGTTCGGGTGCTCGGCGGGGCGGCCGGCCGCCGCCCACGCGGCGGGGGTGTTCTCGCTGCCGGAGGCCTGCCATGCCGTGGGCATGCTGTCCCGGCTCAGGGGCAGGCTGCCGGAGCCCGGCGGCTCGGCGGCGCTGGATGCGGTCGAGGGCGAACTGCCGCTGCCGGAGGGCATGTTGGTCGCCGTGGCCGACGGGCCGCGGTCCTTCATGGTGCCGGGCGAGCGGCGGTCGGTGCGGGACCTGGTCGCGCGCTCGTCCCCGCTGGACCCGCTGCTAAGCGCGTTCGGCGCGACCATGGCGCCCCTGGGCCCGCGCGATCCGGCGCGCCCCGCGGACGCCGTCGGCCTGCTGCATCAGGAGGGCATCACGGCCTGGCTCGAACTCGGTCCGTCGGACGACCTGGCGCGAAGGGTCCGGGAGTGTCTGCCGGACGCCTTCGCGCTGTCGGCCGTCCGGGACTGGCCGCTGCTGGGACCGGGACGGTGAGACGTCGGGGCCTGTCCTGAGCTACCGGTCCTCGTGCGCCCCGGTCCGTGCGGCGGCCTCGGCCCTGACCGTCTCGCTCAACTCGTCCGGAGTGAAGCCGAGATCGCGCAGTATCCGCGCGGCCAGGCCCTCCTCGACGCGCATCAGGGCCAGCAGCATGTGCTCCGTGCCGACCCAGTCGTGGCCGAGGTCGGCCGCCGCGCGGGACGCCTGCTCGATGGCCTCCTTGCTCTCCGGCCGGAACGCGATGTGACCGCGCAGCGCCTTCTGCCCGGCCGGCGGCATCGCCTCCTCGACCGCGTCGCGGACGTGCCGTTCCGATCCGGCTTTGGCCACCAGCACCTGGTACGCGAGGCCCCGCGGCTCGCCGAGCAGGCCGAGCAGGAGGTGCTCGGTGCCGATGAAGTCGTGCTTGTGGGTGCGGGCGGCCTCCTGGGCCAGCACGATCCCGTGCCGGTTGAGGTGGGTGAACCGCTCGAAGGCGGCGGGCCTGTGGCGTTGCTGGGCGGCCTGTTTGGACACCCCGATGGCGTCCCCGATCTCGGTCCACGAGGCGCCGGCCAGCTTGGCCTTGCCGACGTAGTGGTCGATGAGCTGGTCACCGAGGTCGGACAGGGTCTGGGCGCGCAGGTGCGCCTCACTGATGCGGGCCAGGTGGTCGGCGTCGGGGAGTTCCTCGTCGAGTCGGGCGATCAGGTCGGCGAGGCTGATGTTGAGTGGCGTCATGCGTCAACCGTAGATTGACGCCCCCTCAATCGTCAATCCCAGATTGACGATTGGCGCGGCCGGCGTGCCCTCCGAGAACCGCTCGCCGACGTAGCCTGAATGCTCCGTCCGCTCGTCGAAGGAGCGCCGTGAGCACCACTGAGACCCAGCCCGCCTGGCGGCTGCTCCTCGCCTACGTCCGGCCCCACCGCTGGTCCCTGCTGGCGGGCGCCCTCCTGTCACTGGTCACCGGGGCCACCGGGCTGTTGCTGCCGTTGGTGGCGAAGGGGCTCATCGACGACCTGGCGCACGACCGCGCCATCACCGGCGCGCTGCTCGCCATGTCGGGGCTGGTGGTCGCCAACGCGGCGCTGGGGGCGCTCGGTTCGTACGTGCTGCGGCGCACCGCGGAGTCGGTGGTGCTCGGCGCGCGGCGCGCCCTGTCGTCGTATCTGCTGCGACTGCGCATCCCGGCGGTCGACCGCAGCGAGCCGGGCGACCTCATGGCCCGTATCACCTCCGACACGACTCTGCTGCGCGAGGTCACCACCGACTCCCTGGTGGGTCTCGGCACCGGCGGGCTCACCCTGGTGGCGACCGTGGTGATGATGGGCCTGGTGGACCCGGTGCTGCTCGGGGTCACCCTGGCGGTCATCCTCGGGGCGGGCACGGTGCTCGGGGTGATCGTGCCGCGGATCAACAAGGCCAGCCGGCAGGCGCAGAACGCGGTGGGCGTGATGGGCGCCTCCCTGGAGCGCATCCTCGGCGCGCTGCGCACGGTGAAGGCTTCCGGCGCCGAGCACCGGGAGGAACGTACGCTGCACGCGGCCGCCGAGGAGTCCTGGCGGCAGAGCGTGCGCGCCGCCAAGTGGTCGGCCGCGGCGGGCAACACGGCCGGACTCGCCATGCAGATCGCCTTCATCACCGTGCTCGCGGTGGGCGGTGCGCGGGTGGCGACCGGGGCGATCGGCGTCGGCACGCTGGTGGCGTTCCTGCTGTACGTCTTCTACCTGATGTCGCCGATCCAGCAGGTGGTCGGCGCGATCACGCAGTACCAGACCGGCGCCGCGGCCCTCGCCCGGATCCAGGAGGCGCTCGCGCTGCCGTCCGAACCGCCGGCCCGGCCCGCGCCCTTGCCGGTCCCCGGCGCCGCACCCGCCGCCGTCGCCTTCACGGACGTCCGCTTCCGGTACGCCGACGACCTGCCCTACGTCCACCACGGGGTGTCGTTCGCCGTGCCGCCCCGGGGCATGACCGCGTTCGTCGGCCCGTCCGGCGCGGGCAAGACCACGGTGTTCTCGCTCATCGAGCGGTTCTACGACCCCGAGTCGGGCACGATCACCGTCGACGGCCGCGATCTGCCGGAGTGGGAGCTGCCCCGGCTGCGCTCGGCGATCGGCTATGTGGAGCAGGACGCGCCGGTGCTGTCGGGGTCGCTGCGGGACAACCTGCTGCTGGGCAACCCCGAGGCGGACGAGGACGCCGTCGCCCGCGTGCTGAAGACGACCCGCCTGGACGGTCTCGTCGCCCGCCTCCCCGACGGCCTGGAGACCCTGGTCGGGCACCGCGGTACCAAGCTCTCCGGCGGGGAGCGGCAACGCGTCGCCATCGCCCGCGCCCTGCTGCGCCGCCCGCGGCTGCTGCTCCTGGACGAGGCCACCTCGCAGCTGGACGCCGTGAACGAGGCGGCGCTGCGCGACACCGTCGCCGACGTCGCGCGCACCACGACCGTGCTGGTCGTCGCGCACCGGCTGTCCACGGTGACCATGGCCGACCGGATCGTGGTCATGGACGCGGGCCGGGTCCGCGCGGTCGGCACCCACCGCGAGCTCGTGGCCGCCGATCCGCTGTACGCCGAGCTCGCGGCGACGCAGTTCCTGGCGACGGCATGACGCGGGCCCGGCCGCCGTTCCCCGGTGGCCGGGCCCGCGTCGGCAGTGTGCCGTGACGCCTAGTGGATCGCGCCGAGCAGTCCGACGACCGGCGCCGCCATGTCCGTGACCTGGTGCAGCTGGTTGAGGTCGTTGAGGTGGTTCAGCTGCTGCAACTGGGCGGACGGCCGCAGGATCTCCGCCTGGTGCTCCTGGGGCAGCTCGCTCATGGCGAGCGAGTCCAGTGTGGCCATCGGGTTGAGTCCGCCGGCGCCCGGGACCGCCGTGCCGGCCGCGCTCGCCACCGGCGCGCCGAGGGCGGTGAGACCCGCGGCGAGACCGACGGCGGCGACGATACGTCGTGTTGAGATCATGCCTGGAGCAACGCCGCCGGCCGCTCTGCGGACACGGGTGGACGCGTCCCCTCACCCGTCAGGCGCAGCGCCCGCCTGCGCTTGCCGAGCCCGCCGGGGCGGAGGAGTCTCGAAGGTGAGGCCTTCGCGGCCCGCCCCTCGCCGGGTCGCGGCCCTCGAAGGAGGTCAACATGGGCACCACGGCCACCCCCGCCTTCAACGCCGACACGCTGCGCCGGGGCGTCGAAGGGCACACGGCGGCAGACCTTCTGTCGCTGTACGCGGACGATGCGGAAGTGCGCATCGTGGACCGCAACACGCAGCCCAGCAAACCGCGGGTGCTGCACGGGCGCGACGAGATCGGCGCGCTGTTCGAGGACATCTACAGCCGTGACATGACACACAGGGTCGACCACTGCGTCGTCGAGGGCGACCACGCCGCCTACAGCCAGTCCTGCCAGTACGCGGACGGCACGCGCGTCCTCGCCGAGTCGATGATCACGCTGCGCGACGGCAAGATCGCCGAGGAGATCCTGATCCAGGCCTGGGACGAGTAGCCGAGAGGAGAAGCGCCCGCGCGGCGCCGCAGCCCGCCCGGGGTCGCCACCACGGGCGGGCGCGCCACGCGGGGCTGGTTCAGCGTCCACTTCTGGTTGTTCCGGCCGTTGCAGTCCCAGACAACGACCTTGGTGCCGTTGGTCGTGCCGAGGCTGTGGGCGTCGAGGCAGGTGCCGTTTGCGCCCGGCAGCGGGCGGACCGGCGTGTTCGAGGAGCCCTTGGCCCGCCATGACGGAGACGGTGCCCTGGGCGGAGCCGGTGGGCGGGAAGGAGACGGCCGTCGAACCCTGGCCGTCCCCCACGGGCCGTTCCGCCGCCGCCCGCCCCGCACCGCCGGGTCCGCGGTGCGCCGCCACGCCCTTCCGGCGGATCCACGCGCCGAGCCGGAATCGTCACGCGAGGCGGCCCGCAGCGCGACGGGCGCGGCGCAGGCTCGTGCGGGTGGTGGCGCCGACGGGAGCGGGGGCCGGTCAGCAGGACGTCCGGCGCTGGAGGCGGCGCACCGGCACGTCCGCTCGGCTCAGGAGGCCGGTCCGTCCCAGCCCGGCGGGCGCAGGATGGCGAGCAGTTGCCGCACCAGTTCGTCCACGACCTCCTCCAGCGTCGCGTCCACCCACCCCGCGCTCCAGTCGTGCAGCAGACCGTTGACGCTGCCGATGAAGGCGGCCGCGGCGATCCGGTAGTCGCGCGGCGCCGCCTCGCCGCGGGCCGCCGCCGCTTCCGCCTCACGGCAGATGAGGTCCACCCAGCGGGCCCGGCGGGCCAGGCGCTGCTCCTCCAGCCGCGGACTGACCCCGATGATCTCGACGAAGGTGATCTTCACCCGGCGCGGATCCCCCGTCACGTGCGCCGCGTAGGCCTGGAACATCGCGGTGACCCGCGCGGCCAGCGGCAACTCCCGCGCGGCGGCGAACGCGGTCAGCACGGCCTCCTCGGCCCAGTCGTTGACCTGGAGGTGGAGCGCGGCCAGTACGTCCTCCAGGGTGTGGAACTCCTCGTAGAACTGCCGGGTCGACAGGCCCGCGGCCTCGCTCAGCGCGGCCACCGTCGTCGCCCGGTAGCCGGGGGCGGCGCCGAACAGTTCGAGGGCGGCGTCCAGGAATCTGCGGCGCCGCTCCGCCTGCCGCTCGGCGGCGGTCTTGCCGCCGTATCGCCCGGTCGGCGCCCTGAGCCTGCCCGCCACTGACCCTCCCTCGTCGCCTGCGGCCCAATTTTGTCGTGTCCGCGGTCTTGTAGAGAAGGCCGACCCTTCCTTACTTTCGAGTAAGAAAACTCTGAACGCCCTTGTTTTCAGATTCACTTCACGCCGATTTGGCATGCTCCGATCACATCCATCCAGTACGTCCATCCATACGTCCATCCAGAGGAGAGAGCAGTCATGCCTGCCTTCAGACCCAGGCACCTTTGCTCCGTGGCCGCCGCCCTCGCCCTGACCGTCTCCGCCCCCGTGACCGCCGCCGGCGCCGCCTCCGGCTCTGCCGCCGCGCTGCGCGAGGTGCTGTTCGTCGGCAACAACTGGGACGGCACCGCCACCGTCCTGAAGTCCTCCGGCGACTTCGCGAAGGTGGGTCAGATCAACGTCGTGCCCGACAAGGCCGAGCGGATCGCGGAGATCAACGCCGACCCGATCAAGTGGATCT
Source organism: Streptomyces sp. 7R007 (assembly GCF_054850255.1). Lineage (NCBI taxonomy): Bacteria > Bacillati > Actinomycetota > Actinomycetes > Kitasatosporales > Streptomycetaceae > Streptomyces > Streptomyces sp. 7R007. The sequence goes on from NZ_JBTWMV010000001.1 coordinate 83,847, forward strand.
ACTACACGGCGATCCGCAACGAGGTCGGGCAGGGCCACGACCAGTACGTCGACGACATGTACTCCACCCCGGACGGCCGGTCCGTCGTCGTCTCCCGCCCGAGCTTCGCCGACGTCGTCTCCATTGACCTGGCCACCGACACCGTCAACTGGCGCTTCCCGGTGGCCGGTTACCGCGCCGACCACATGGCCGTCTCCCCCGACGGCACGAAGGTCGCCGTCTCGGCGTCCACCGCGAACAAGGTGCAGGTGCTGGACATCAACACCGGCAAGGAGCTGGGCGAGTTCGCCACCGGCGACAAGCCGCACGAGAACGTCTTCAGCCCCGACGGCAAGTACATCTGGAACATGGCGATCGGCGAGGTCACCACCTCGCTCGACGACCCCGCGTGGGACTGGACCAAGGGCGACCGCCACATCACCGTCGCCGACGCCACCACGTACAAGACCGTCAAGACCATCGACATGCGCGACCGGCTGGACGCGATCGGACTGAAGGACTACTCCGACGCGGTCCGGCCCGCCGCCTTCACGCCCGACTGGTCGAAGATGTACTTCCAGGTGTCGTTCTTCAACGGCTTCCTGGAGTACGACATCGCCGCCGACAAGATCACCCGCGTCAAGACCCTCCCGGCGAACCCGGCGACCAGCACCGACCGCACGACCTGGCTGCTGGACTCGCGCCACCACGGCATCTCGATGAGCCCCGACGGCGGCAAGCTGTGCGTCGCCGGGACGATGGACGACTACGCCACCGTCGTCGACCGCACCACCCTCCAGGAGGGCCCGCTGGTCACGGCGTCCACCCCGTACTGGGCGACCGTGAGCGGGGACGGCAAGGACTGCGTCATCTCCGAGAGCGGCGCCGACCAGGTCACGGCGATCGACTTCGCCACGGGCCGGAAGGTGACGTCCGTGCCGGTCGGCGATCACCCGCAGCGGGTGCGGCTGGGCCATGTGCAGGCCGACTGGACGGGCCCGACCGGCGGCTGATCCCTCGGCGCCGAGCGTCCGCCTCAGCGCTCGCCGGCCTCTTCCAGCCGGGCGGTGGGCGCGCTGGCCGTTCTCGCCGTCGTGCGCGCCTTTGGGCCGACGCCCCACCGGAGAAGCGCTCCGGTGGGGCGTCCGTCCTGGTCGGGCCGGTTCTCAGAAGTGCGCCGCCGCCCACGCGGCCAGTTCCGACCTGGCCGCGGCCAGCAGGCCCGCCGCGGGTGCGGTGGCTCCGTTGGTGACCAGCGCGTAGTGCAGCACGCCCGAGTCGGAGTCGGTGAGCAGCAGCCGGCGGCTGCCCGTGCCGCCCGGTTCGGGGGCCGCCGCGACGGGCGTCGACGCCGTGTAGGCGGGCGGACCGTACACGGTGGCGAGGTCGGAGACGACCGTGGTCGTGGCCGTCGGGAAGGACGCCGGAAGGTGCAGCTCGGTGGGCGCCGAGCCGCTGCCCGAGCGCCACACCAGCACCCCGTACTGGCCGGAGCCGACGAGCTGGGCCACGTTCGGCAGCGAGCTCGGCACCGGGTTCCAGGTCAGGGTCGTGGAGCCGTCACGGGAGCGGTCCTCGTAGGTGAAGGCGGCCGTCGTGCCGGAGGTGGCGCTCGGGTAGAGGCGGTCCAGGAGCCGGGCGTCCTGGCGCAGCGTCACGGTGCCGGAGTCGTCGAGCCTGACCGCGGAGAGGTCCTCGTCGTTCCAGGCGTCGCCGGAGGTCCGCACCTTGTCGGGGTTGTCGTTCATCAGTTCGTGGTGGCGTCCGTTGTAGATGTCCCACTGCCACTGTGTGCCGGAGAGCACCGGCCCCGAGCCGCTGGGGGCGGACCACCAACGCGCGCCCGGCACGCGGGAGTCGAGGGCCTGGTACATGGCCTTGAGCACGGTGGGCGCCTTGCCGGCGACCGTGCCGGACAGCGGGTGGCCGAACTCGCTGACGACGGCGGCCGTGCCCGCGGCCGAGGCGCGGTCGCGGACGGTGCCGAAGTCGCTCGCGTACTGCCCGTCGGAGGCGTTGCCCCACATCAGGATGCCGGAGATGGCCTTCTGGTCGTAGAAGTGGGTGTTGAAGACGTAACGGGGGCCGAGGGTGCCGGCGTCGAGCAGGCCGCCCTCCTGCTTCTGGGAGTCGATGTTGGCGTTCCAGAAGAGGTTCGGTTCGACGAAGGCGGGCTTGTCCTGCCAGCCGGCCGCGTCCATCCGGGCCCGGAACTTCTGGTAGAAGGGCCACAGCAGGCTCTGCTCCCAGGTGCGGCTGGTCTGCCCGGAGTCGTAGCCGCCCGCGTACGGCTCGTTGTAGGGGTCGAAGCCGACGACGCCCGCGAACTCGGCGTCGCTGAGGTGTTGTTCGACGTACGCCATGGTCTTCTGCGCGGTGTCGAGGAAGGAGTCCTGAAGGCCGTAGGTGTTGTGCCAGAAGTCGTACTGGGCTTTGGTCACGGCCTGGTTCTGGGTGATGTTCTGGCCCCAGAACAGGCAGATCCCGCAGGACTCGGTGGGGTAACTCCCGAGAGCCACGGCCCACTTCGGGGCGCCGTCGCCGGTGTACCAGCTGCCCGTGTTGAACAGGTGGCGGGAGTAGAGGTCCTGGTGGAAGTCGGGGTAGACGCGGATGCCGGCGTCCAGGAAGGCGCGCATCTGGTCGGTGGCGGCGGCCAGGTAGGCGGTGTCGACGGTGCCGCGGGTGGGTTCGGCGTGGGCCCAGGACAGCAGGAAGCGGACCGCGTTGCCGCCGCCGAGGGCGCGCAGCGCGGTGGCGGACTTCCTCGCGTCGGCGACCGAGGCGAAGGGCAGGCCGCCGTTCTCCTCCAGCTTGGTCTCGCCGGAGACGTTGTAGCCGCGCAGCACGACCTCGCGGCCGTTGCCGTCGACGAATCCGCCGTTGCGCACGGTGAGCGGCGAGTCGTCGAACGGGAGCGAGTCGGTCAGGGTCGTGGCGGTGGCGGAGGGCGCGCCCGCCACCGTCAGGGATCCGAAGAGGACAACCAGCACAAGGAGCAGACGTGTCCGGATATTCGGCATGTCCACTACAGTCCGGCGATGTCCGGACAGCGTCAATACTTCTGACTGTTGAGTAAGTTTCAGGATTTCCGCCGGCTCACCTCCCCACCCGGCGCGTGACGTTCAACAGGTACTCCTTGCGGTTGAGGGGGTTGTGGTCGGTGCGCGGACGTTCGGGAACCGTTCCGTGGGTGATCGGGGCGTAGTGGTCGAAGGCGCTCTCCAACTCGCCCTCGCCCCGCGTCAGTCCGGGCAGCCGCTGCTCCAGCTCGTGCACCCGGCCGGCCGGGACCGTGCCCGTCAGGACGCAGCCGGCGCCGCGCGTCTCGGTGGTGCTCGGCACCGCCCGCAGCGCGGACAGTACCGGCAGCAGGGCGCCCAGCGTGTCGGCCGGGACGTCGAGGCGGAAGCGGTGCAGGGGCTCGTACACCCGCGTGCCCGCCGCGCGCAGCGCCGCCATCAGGACCAGCGGGGTCAGGCCGCGGAAGTCGTGTCCCGTGCTCGACATGCTCTTGTCGAAGCCCTGGTGGGCGTGGCTCTGGCGGGGCGAGTAGCCGCAGTGGGTCATGGTGACCGTGCAGTCGGTGACCCGCCAGCCGTGCAGGCCCTGGGCGAGGGTCTCCCGGACGGTGTCCTCGACGGCCTTGAAGAAGGCGTACGGCATGGAGCCGAGCTCCACCTCCAGCCGGAAGGCGACCCCGGAGCCGGCCGGGGCGGGGTCGACCCGCAGGCCGACGGTGGCGAGGAAGGGGTTGGCGCCCTTCTTGTTGAACTCGACCGCGGCTCCGGTGCCAACCGGGCGTTCGACGCAGACGGTGGTCGTCTCGCGGAAGGTGACGTCGAGGCCGAACTCGTCGGCCAGCGTCGCCTGGATCACCTCCTTCTGCACCTCGCCGTAGAGCGACACCGAGATCTCCCGGCGCGCCTCGTCGTGGCGCAGGGCGATCAGCGGGTCCTGTTCGGCGAGTTGGGAGAGCGCGGCGTGCAGGCGCCCGCGGTCGGTGTCCGGTCCGGGGACGACGACCGTCTCCAGGGTGGGCGGTGCGAAGAGGTGCCCGCGCGTCTCGCGGGGCCGGCCGATCGCGTCGCCGATCCTGATGCCGGCCAGACCCCACAGCCGGGCGATGCGGCCCGCGCCCACGGCGTCCCGGACGACGTCCGTGCCGTGCTCGAAGACGCTGACGGCGGTCACCTTGCCCTCGGCGCCGTCCCGGCCGAAGGGCACGCGGTCACGGGTGCGCAGGCTCCCGGAGAACAGGCGGGCGTAGGCCACCTTCTCCCCCGCCGGGCCCCGCTCGACCTTGAAGACCGTCCCGGACAGCGGGCCGTCGGCGTCCGCGTCCGCCGGTGGCAGCAACTCCTTGATCCCCGCGACCAGTTCGGGCACCCCCGCGCCCGTGATGGCCGAGCCGAAGAAGACGGGGTGGACCAGGGCCCGGCGGCTCTGGGCGACCAGGGCGGCATGGCGCGCGCCGGGCGGCACGGCGACGCCCTCCACGTAGGCGGCGAGCAGCGCGTCGTCGTGCTCGGCGAGCACGTCGAGCCCGCCCGGCGCGGGCCGGAAGGCGGCGTCGGCCGTCCCCGGCCGCTCGACCGTCCCCATCGGCACGATCGCCGGAGTGAGCCGCTCGCGGATCGCGCGCAGCAGGTCCTCGTACCGGGCCCCGCGCCGGTCGATCTTGTTGACGAACAGCAGGGTCGGGATGCGCAGCCGGCGCAGCGTGCGCATCAGCACGCGGGTCTGCGCCTGGACGCCCTCGACGGCCGAGACGACCAGCACCGCGCCGTCGAGCACGCCGAGCACGCGCTCCACCTCGGCGATGAAGTCCGGGTGGCCGGGGGTGTCGATGAGGTTGACCGTCACGTCGTCCACCACGAAGGAGACGACGGCGGACTTGATCGTGATACCGCGCTGCCGCTCCAGCGCGAGGGTGTCGGTGCGGGTGTTGCCGGCGTCGACGCTGCCGATCTCGTCGGTCACTCCGACCGCGTGCAGCAGGCGCTCGGTGAGGCTGGTCTTACCGGCGTCGACGTGGGCGAGAATTCCGAGGTTGAGCAGATGAGGCACGGAGTGTCATGTCCTTCGGCACGGAGCGGGTTCCTTCCTGGGCGGACATGAACGCAGTGCGCACGACTGCTCCTCGCTGGGTGACGAAACGGGTGACGAAGGACCCGTGCAGTGCAGCAGAAGGGGCCCCGGCGCGGCAATGGATTAACGCTCAACGAAGCCCGTCGCACCACTCGCCCCCTCCCCCACGCGGTCTTAGAGTGACGTACATCACGTTCGGTGGCTGATTTCCCTCACTTCCGCCCGCTCGGTCTCTGGAGGGCACATGACCCGTATCTCGGTGAAGGTGGACGGCACGACGTACCAGGACGAGGTCGAACCCCGTCTGCTGCTGGTCCACTACCTGCGCGACCGCCTGGGGCTGACCGGCACGCCGATCGGCTGCGACACCTCGAACTGCGGCGCCTGCACGGTCGACCTGGACGGCGTCAGCGTCAAGAGCTGCTCCGTGCTCGCCGTCCAGGCGGACGGCGCCGAGGTGACCACCGTGCAGGGGCTGGCCCGCGACGGCGAGATGACCGCGCTGCAGCGGGCCTTCCACGAGAAGCACGCCCTGCAGTGCGGCTACTGCACCCCGGGCATGCTGATGGCCGCCCGCGACCTGCTGCGCGAGAACCCCCACCCGTCCGCGGGCGAGGTGCGCCAGGCCCTGGAGGGCAACCTGTGCCGCTGCACGGGCTACCAGAACATCGTGCGGGCCGTGCTGGCCGCCGCCGACGAGCCCGCGCCCTCCGCGCAGGGGGTGTCGGCATGAGCGAGACGGTGGAACGCGAGGTCGGCCGCGCCCGCCCGCGCAAGGAGGACGCCCGGCTGATCACGGGACAGACCAACTGGACCGACAACATCAGCGTGAACGGACTGCTGCACCTGGCGATCCTGCGCAGCCCCATGGCCCACGCCCGCATCGCACGGGTCGACGTCTCCCCCGCCCTCGAACGCCCCGGCGTCGTCGCCGCGTTCAGCGGCCGCGACCTCGCCGAGGGCCTGGGCTCGCTGCCCTGCGCCTGGCCGGTCACCGAGGACATCGTGCTGCCCGACCACCCGCCGATCGCCGTCGAGGAGGTGCGCCACGCGGGCGACCCGGTGGCGGTCGTGGTGGCCCGCGACCGGTACGCGGCCGCCGACGCGCTGGAGGCGATCGAGGTCGACTACGACCCGCTGCCCCCGGTGCTCGACCTGGAGGACGCGCTCGCCGAGGGCGCCCCGCTGGTCCACGCCGACAAGGGCACCAACCGCTGCTACGTCTGGCCGCTGAAGACCGGCGAGGACTTCGACTCCGTACGCCGGCGGGCCGAGGTGACACTCAAACGGCGCTACCACCACCAGCGGCTGATCCCCAACGCGATGGAGCCGCGCGCGGTGGTCGCCACGCCGCTCGCCGCCTCCGGCGAGTACACGCTCTACTCCTCCACCCAGGTCCCGCACATCGTCCGCGTCATGATGGCCCTGGTCACCGGCATCCCCGAGCACAAACTGCGGGTCATCGCCCCGGACGTGGGCGGCGGCTTCGGCTCCAAGCTCCAGGTGTACGGCGAGGAGGCCATCGCCCTCGCGGTCGCCCGCCGCACCGGCCGCCCGGTGAAGTGGACGGAGTCCCGCTCCGAGGGCTACCTCGCCACCCACCACGGCCGCGGCATGATCCAGGACGTCGAGATCGCCGCGAACCGCGACGGCACCCTGCTCGGCCTCAAGGTCGACCTGCTGGTCGACATGGGCGCCTACCTCATGCTCGTCACCCCGGGCATCCCGATCCTCGGTGCGTTCATGTACCCGGGGATCTACAAGATGGGCGCCTACGACTTCACCTGCACCGGCGTCTTCACGACCCGGACGCCCACCGACGCCTACCGGGGCGCCGGGCGCCCGGAGGCGACGTACGCCATCGAGCGGATCATGGACGAGCTCGCCGCCGAACTCGGCCTGGACCCCGTGGAGTTGCGGCGCCGCAACTGGATCCGGCACGAGGAGTTCCCGTACACCACGATCGCCGGACTGACCTACGACAGCGGCAACTACGAGGCCGCCACCGACAAGGCGCTCGCGCTGTTCGACTACGACAAGCTGCGCGCCGAGCAGGCGGACCGCAACCGCCGGGGCGACACCGTGCGCCTCGGCATCGGGGTGTCGACGTACACCGAGATGTGCGGGCTCGCGCCGAGCCGGGTGCTGCGCGACCTGCGCTACGCGGCCGGCGGCTGGGAGGCGGCGAGCATCCGGATGCTGCCGACCGGCAAGGTCGAGGTGGTCACCGGCACCAGCCCGCACGGGCAGGGCCACGTCACCTGCTGGAGCCAGATCGCCGCCGACGTGCTCGGGGTGCCCTTCGAGGACGTCGAAGTCGTCCACGGCGACACCAGGGCGGCCCCGCAGGGCATGGACACCTACGGCTCGCGCTCGCTCGTCGTGGGCGGCACGGCCGTGCACCACGCGGCCCTCAAGGTCGTCGAGAAGGCCCGGAAGGTGGCCGCGCACCTGCTCGAAGCCAGCGAGCAGGACCTGGAGTTCACCGACGGCGTGTTCTCCGTCAAGGGCTCCCCGGACGCCCGCAGGACGATCCAGGAGGTCGCCTTCGAGACGTTCACCGCGCACGACCTGCCCGACGGCCACGAGCACACCATCAACGCCGAGCACGTCCTCGACCCGGACAACTTCTCCTACCCGCACGGCACCCACCTGTGCGCCGTCGAGGTCGACACCGAGACGGGGCGGACGCGGATCAGGTCCTACGTCTGCGTCGACGACGTCGGCCGGGTCGTGAACCCGACCATCGTGGAGGGGCAGGTGCACGGCGGCCTCGCGCAGGGCATCGCGCAGGCGCTGTACGAGGAGGCCGTGTACGACGAGGAGGGCAACCTCGTCTCCGGCACCCTGGCCGACTACCTCGTGCCGGGCGCACCCGACCTGCCGGAGTTCACCACCGAGCGGACCGAGACGCCGGCCACCTCCAATCCCCTGGGTGTCAAGGGAGTCGGGGAGGCCGGCACCATCGCGTCCACGCCCGCGGTCGTCAACGCGATCGTGGACGCGCTGCGCCCCCTGGGCGTGCACGACATCAGGATGCCCTGCACACCGGAGCGCGTGTGGCGAGCGGTCCGGGCCGGGAAGGAGGCCTCGGCATGATTCCTCCGGCGTTCGAGTACGCCCGCCCCGCAAGCGTCGACGAGGCGGTACGCACCCTCGCCGACGCCGGCGAGGAGGCGAAGGTGCTGGCCGGCGGGCAGAGCCTGCTGCCGCTGCTGAGGCTGCGGCTGGCCTTCCCCGAACTGGTCGTCGACGTCGGCCGTGTCCCCGGCCTGCGCGGAGTGCGCGAGGACGGCGACGCCCTCGTCATCGGCGCGATGACCACCCACCACGACGTGGTCCACGACCCGCTGGTGCGCCGGCACGCGGGCCTGCTGGCCGCCGCCACCGCGACGGTCGCTGACCCCGCGGTACGCCACCGGGGCACCCTCGGCGGCTCGCTCGCGCACGCGGACCCGGCCGGGGACCTGCCCGCGGTGGTGCTGGCGCTGGACGCCGACCTGGTCGCGCAGGGCCCGGGCGGACGCCGGACGATCCCCGCCCGCGAGTTCTTCGTCGACTACCTCCAGACCGCCCTCGCCCCCGACGAACTGCTGGTGGAGGTGCGGCTGCCCGAGGCGGACGGCTGGGGCTTCCACTACGAGAAGTTCCACCGGGTCGCCCAGTCCTGGGCGATGGTCGGCGTGGCCGCGCTGGTGCGCCGCGACGACGGGCACATCGCCGAGGCACGCGTCGGGCTGACCAACATGGGCTCCACACCGCTGCGCGCCACCGCCGCCGAGGAGGCGCTGACCGGTGCCGGTGACGCCGAGGCCGTGGCCCGGGCCGCGCAGGCGGCCGCCGAGGGCACCCACCCCTCGCGGGACCCGTCCGCCTCGCCCGAGTACCGCGCGCATCTGGCCCGGGTGCTCACCCGGCGCGCGGTGCTGGCGGCCACCGGGATGGGGTGACCGGCGATCAGCGGCATGAGCGGCCCCGAGCAGGTGCGGGCCCGCCTGGAGGAGACGGGGTATCTCGTCGACGACGGGCTGGCCGTCGCCTGCTTCCTGGCGCTGCGGCTGCACCGGCCGCTGTTCTGCGAGGGCGACGCGGGCGTCGGCAAGACCGCGCTCGCGTCCGCCCTCGCCGAGGCGCTGGACGCGCCGCTGATCCGGTTGCAGTGCCACGAGGGCATCGACGCCTCGCAGGCCCTGTACGACTGGGACTTCCCGCGCCAGCTGCTGCACCTGCGGGCCTCTGAGGCGGCCGGGGTCACCGACGCGGACCGCCTGGAGAGCGAGCTGTACGACCGGCGCTTCCTGGTCGCCCGGCCGCTGCTGAAGGCCCTGGAGACCCAGCCGTCGGTGCTGCTGGTGGACGAGATCGACCGCGCCGACGACGAGTTCGAGGCGTTCCTGCTGGAGCTGCTGTCGGAGTTCTCGGTGACCATCCCGGAACTCGGCACGCTGCGGGCCGAGGTGCCGCCGGTGGTGGTGCTGACCTCCAACCGCACCCGCGAGGTGCACGACGCGCTCAAGCGGCGGTGCCTCTACCACTGGTTCGACCACCCCTCCTTCGCCCGTGAACTGGCCATCGTGCGGCGCCGGCTGCCGGGCGTCTCGGCGCGGCTCGCGGAGCAGGTGACGGCCCTGGTGCAGGCGCTGCGCGGGCAGGACCTGGTCAAACCGCCCGGGGTGGCCGAGACCATCGACTGGGCCGAGGCCCTGGACGCCCTGGGCGCGACCGAGGTCGACGCGGAACTGGCGGTGGCGACCCTGGGCTCGGCACTGAAGTACCGGGAGGACACGGAACGGGCGCGGGGTGTGGACCTGGCGGCGGTCCTCGCGGGCCGGGGGGCGTGAGCGACGTGGCCGGCGTGAGCGACCCGAGGGGTGCGGGCGGCACGGGAGGCGGCGGCGGGCGGCCGGGGGCCGATGCCGTGCTGCTCGGGTTCGCGCGGGCCCTGCGCGCGGCCGACGTCGACGCGAGTGCCGAGCGCGTGCACGCCTTCCTGTCCGCGGTGGACGTCCTGCGGCCGCGGATGCGGGCGGACGTGTACTGGGCGGGACGGCTGACGCTGTGCGGCGACCGGGACGACCTGGAGCGCTACGAGCGGGTGTTCGCGGCCTACTTCGATTCGCCGGGGCCCGCGCGGGGGGCGCCGGTGCCGTCGTCCGCGCCGCGCCTGCGACTGGTCGTACGAGACGGTCCCGCGCCGTCCTCGACGGGCCGCGACGCGCACGTCGACGCGCCGCCCGTGCCGGCCCTGGCCAGCTCCGCCGAGGTGCTGCGCCACCGCGACGTGGCCGCGCTCGACGCCCGCGAGCGCGAGCAACTGCACCGTCTGCTGGCCGCGTTCGCGCTGCGGGGCGAGGCACGGCGCAGCGCGCGGCGGCGCCCGGCGCGCCGGGGCGGGGTCGACCCGCACCGCACGGTACGGGAGTTGCTGCGCCGCGGCGGGGAACCGGCGCGGCTGCGGCGGCACGCGCGAGCCGAACGCCCGCGCCGGGTGGTGCTGCTGGTGGACGTCAGCGGCTCCATGTCCCCGTACGCCGACGCGCTGCTGCGCTTCGCGCACGCCGCCGCCCGTGGCACCCGCACGGAGGTGTTCACCATCGGCACCCGGCTGACCCGGGTCACTCGCGAACTCTCGCACCGCGACCCGGACCTGGCCATGGCCTCGCTCGCGGCGGCGGTGCCCGACTGGCGCGGGGGTACCCGGCTCGGGGAACTGCTGCGGGAGTTCCTCGACCGCTGGGGGCAGCGGGGCACGGCACGCGGCGCGGTCGTGGTGCTGCTGTCCGACGGCTGGGAGCGCGGCGATCCGGAGCTGCTGGCAGCCCAGATGCGCCGGCTGCACCGGCTGGCGCACCGGGTGATCTGGGCCAACCCCCGCAAGGGGCGCCCCGGTTACGCGCCCCTGGCCGCGGGGATGGCGGCGGCGCTGCCCAGCGTGGACGCGTTCGTCGAGGGGCACAGCCTGGCCGCGCTGGAGCGGCTGGCGGCGGTGGTGAGAGGAGCGGACGATGCGTGAGATCCTTCCGGTGCTCGGCGGCTGGTACGCGGCCGGCGCCCCGTTCGGTCTCGCCACGGTCGTCGCCGTGAGCCGCAGCGCGCCCCGGGGGCCCGGCGCGGCGATGGCGGTGGGACCGGACGACGAGGTCGTGGGCAGCGTCTCCGGCGGCTGCGTCGAGGGGGCGGTGTTCGAGCTCGCCCAGGAGGTGGTGGCGAGCGGCGAGGCACGTCTGGAGACCTTCGGCTACAGCGACGAGGACGCCTTCGCCGTCGGCCTGACCTGCGGCGGCGAGATCACCCTGCTGGTCCGGCCGGTGACCCGGCAGACCGATCCGGCCTTCGCGGCCGTCGCCGACTCGGTCGCCGCCGGACGCCCGGTGACCGTGGCCACCGTCACCGACGGTCCCGCCCCGCTCGGCGCCACGCTCGCCGTGTGGCCCGACGACATCGCCGGCACGCTGGGGTCGACGGGCCTGGACGTGGCCGTCACCGCCGACGCGCGCGGCGAACTCGCCCTCGGCGCCACGGGGTTGCGCCACTACGGCCCGCACGGCGAGCGCCGCGAGGACGCGGTCGCCGTCTTCCTGCACTCCTTCGCCCCACCCCCGCGGATGCTGGTCTTCGGCGCCATCGACTACGCGGCCGCGGTCGCCCGCATCGGCGACTTCCTCGGCTACCGGGTCACCGTGTGCGACGCGCGCCCCGTCTTCGCCACCCCGAAGCGCTTCCCGGCGGCCGTGGAGGTGGTCGTCGACTGGCCCCACCGCTACCTCCGGGGCACGGAGACCGACGAGCGCACGGTGATCTGCGTGCTGACCCACGACCCGAAGTTCGACGTGCCGCTGCTGGAGGAGGCACTGCGCCGGCCGGCCGCGTACATCGGGGCGATGGGCAGCCGCCGCACGCACGACGACCGGATGAAGCGGCTGGCCGAGTCCGGGCTCAGTGACGGCGAACTGTCCCGGCTGCGCTCACCGGTCGGGCTCGACCTCGGAGCCCGTACACCCGAGGAGGTCGCCGTGTCCGTCGCCGCCGAGATCGTCGCACTGCGCTGGGGCGGCAGCGGCGCCCCGCTGACGGCGACCGCCGGGGCGATCCATGCGCGCGGTGCGTGAGGGAGGAAGCGAGGAGACATGGAGCTGCACCACGAGTTCACCGTTCCCGTGCCGGTCGAGGAGGCATGGCGGGCGCTGCTCGACATCGAGCGGGTCGCGCCCTGTATGCCCGGGGCGACGGTGGAGGAGTTCGACGGCAAGACCGTCACCGGCTCGGTGAAGGTCAAGGTCGGCCCGATCACCGTGACGTACAAGGGCACCGCCGTCTTCGAGGAGCAGGACGAGGCGGCGCACCGCGTGGTGCTGATCGCCGGCGGTCGCGAGACGCGCGGTCAGGGCACCGCCCGCGCCACGGTGACCGGCACGCTCGCCGAACGGGACGGCGCCACGGCCGTGTCGGTGCGCACCGACCTGACGGTGACCGGGCGGCCGGCGCAGTTCGGGCGCGGGGTGATGGCGGAGGTGGGCGACCGGCTCGTCGGCCAGTTCGCCGACTGTCTCTCCGAGCGGCTGTCCACGCCGCAGCCCCCGGCCGTGGAGGAGCCGGCGGAGCGGCCCGAGGAGCGGCCCGCCCAGCGGCAGCAGCAGGAGACGGCGCCGCTGGACCTGGTCCGCACGGCCTGGCTGCCGGTGGCCAAGCGGGTGGCCGTGGCGGCTGCGGCGGCCGCGGCGGTCGTCCTGGTGGCGGGAGGCGTACGGCGGTGGCGGCGGAGGTGATCGCCCGAAGACGGAGTCTGCTGTCGTCGGGCGCCGCCTACGCCCTGTCCTGGCGGTAGTCGTCCAGGATCTGCTCCAGATGTCCCACCGCCGCCGTGATCCGCTCCGGATGGTCCCGGAAGAACGGGTCGTCCGGGACCGGGAGGGAACCGGCGAGGGCCCAGCCGCGGCCGCGGGCCCAGGTGGCGTCGTCGGCGCCGACCGCCTCCCGGAACACCTCCCGTGCGTGCGCGGGCAGGAACTTCCAGGCCGGCACGAGGTCCACCGCGGGGTCGGCCACGGCCAGCGTGCCGAAGTCGATGACGGCGCCGATCCTGCCGCCTCGGAGCAGGAAGTTGCCCGCGTCGAGGTCGCCGTGGATCCACACCGGCGGCCGGTCCCAGGCGGGCGCGGCGAGGGCCGCCTCCCCCACCTCGGTCAGCGCGTCGGCATCGACCAGGCCCGTCGTCCTGAGTGCCTCGATCTTGGGCCGCACCCGGCTCTCGACGGCGATGGAGTCGCGCGGATCGCCCAGGGGCACGCCCCGGAAGGCGTTGCTCTGCTCGGGACCGGGCCCGCCCGTGGCGTCGGCGGACTGGAGGGCGGTGAGGAAACCGGCGAGGTCACGGGCGGCGCCGACCGGGTCGTCCACGGCCTCGGGGGTCGCGCTCTCGCCGTCCAGCCACCGGTAGACGGACCAGGGACAGGGGTAGCCCTCGCCGGGTTCCCCCTTGGCCACCGGCTGGGAGACCGGCAGCGGCAGCCGCGGGGCCAGCACCGGCAGCCAGCGGTGTTCGCGCTCGACCTGGCCGGCCCAGTGGGCGTAGCGGGGCAGGCGTACGCAGAGGTCGTCGCCGAGCCGGAAGGTGGCGTTGTCCATGCCGGAACGCGCCACCGGGGCCAGGGGCAGGTGCGCCCACTGCGGGAACTGGGCCGTCAGCAGGCGACGTACGAGCGTGGCGTCGATCAGCACGCCGATCATCTCACCGGAGCGACGGGCGCGAAGCCACCGAATTTCGCGTGTGAGACCGGCCGATTTCCTGTGTGAGACCGGCCGGAAAGGGTAGGCGGCGCACAACGGAGGGCGTTACGCCTCCGGCACTGCACCTCTGTGGGAAGGAGGTCCGTGACAGCGCACACTCGCAGCGTCCGGGCCGCTCGCAGACGGCTGCGGCGGCCCGGCTCCGCAGGGTCACGCCGTTCCGGTCACCTCTCCCCGCCCCCGCCCGGCCGCAGCGTGCCCGGCAGCAGTGCCAGGGCCAGCAGCCCCGCCGCCGCGTACAGGCCGGCCGAGCCCAGCGCCACGGCGTGGAAGCCGCGGACGAACCGGTCCTGGTCGGCGGGCTGACCGGCGACCGCCCCCGCCACCGCGATACCGATGGCGCCGCCCGTCTGACGTGCGGTGTTGTTCACCGCGGAGGCCAGTCCCGAGCGCTCGCCCGGTACCGCGCCGATGGCCGCGGCGACGACGGCCGGGGTGAGCACGCCCATGCCGATGCCCCACAGCAGGAACGCCGGCAGCAGCGCGGCGAAGCCGGTGTGCGCTCCGGCCCGGCCGAGCAGGGCGAGCCCGGCCGCGGCGACGAGCAGTCCCGCGGCGGCCGGCAGGCGGGCCCCGACGCGGCTGGTGATGCGGCCGCCGAAGGGCGCGATGACCGCCAGCGGCGCGAACAGGGGGATCACGACCAGGCCGGCCGTGAGCGCCGATCGCTGCTGGACGGACTGCAGGAACAGCATCAGCACGAACAGCGTGCCCAGGGTGCACAGGTTCATGATCCCGGCGCAGATGTTCGCCGTGTCGAACACGGGCCGCTTCAGCAGCGCCGGCGGCAGCATGGCGTCGTCGCCGCGCCGCAGTTCGGCGACGGCCAGGCCGACCAGGGCGAGGGCGGCGAGGACCGCGGCGACGACCACGTGCGGGGAGCCGGCGCCGTGCCGGCCCGCCTCGATGAAGGCGTACGTCGTCGCGAGCAGCAGCACGCCGCCCGCGAGCATGCCGGGCACGTCCAGGCGCCGGGCCCGCTCCTCCCTGCTCTCCTGGACGACGGCCGCGGACCAGAACCCGGCGACGAGCACGATCGGCACGTTGAGCAGGAAGATCGCACGCCAGCCGAGGCCGTCGGTGAGCGCGCCGCCGAGCAGCGGGCCGGCGGGCAGGGCGAGGCTGCCGACGCCCGCCCACACGCCGATCGCGCGGGCTCGTGCGGCGCTGTCGGGGAAGGCGCGGCTGATGATGGCCAGCGTCCCGGGCAGCAGCAGCGCGGCGCCGACGCCCTGCACCACGCGGGCGGCGACCAGCACGCCCGTGCCGGGGGCCAGTCCGCAGGCCAGGGAGCCGGCGCCGAAGACGGCGAGACCGGTGAGGACGACGCGCTTGTGGCCGTAGAGGTCGCCGGCCGTTCCGCTGGTCAGCATCAGGGAGGCCAGGGCGAGCGCGTAGCCGTCGACGACCCACTGGAGGCCGCCGACGTCAGCGCCGAGTCCCGAACCGATGCGGGGCAGGGCGACGTTGACGATGGTGACGTCGAGCAGCACCAGGAAGTACCCGGCGCACATGACGAGCAGGACGGTGCGCGGTGAGCCCGGATGCCGGGCGGGCCGCACCGCGCGCCGCAACAGCGTTGTCGGTGTAGTGGCCATACTCCCTCGCTACCAGCCGGCACTGACAACGCCCCGGCCGCCGCCCCTCGTACATGTCCGACCATGTGCGGTCCCGGTCGTTCCGGGTGCCCCCGAGCCTGTGCTCCAATCGTCCGACGGCCCCGGGCCGGGCATCATGGTCAGGTGGCCGCCTTCGACTCCTCGCCGCTCGCGGTCGACGACCGGGGCAACGCGCTGGTTTCCTTCGCCCCGGGCCGGGAGGACAGACCGCCCGGCGACGCGCCCCTGCCCCTGGCGCTGGTGGCTCTGTGGCGCGGCGGTCGCGTGCTGATGGCCTTCAACCGGTTCCGGCGGGTTGGGAACTGCCGGGCGGACGGATCGACCCCGGCGAGACCGCTCGCCAGGCGGCCGCGCGCGAGCTGCTGGAGGAGACCGGCCACGTGGCCGAAGGGGAGCTTCGCTTCGTGGGCTTCGCGGGATTCGTCCTCGCGCCCGACCGACGTGCCGAATACGGCGCCCTGTTCACCGGGCGGGCCGGCGGGGGGCGCCCGCCCTTCACGCCCGACGACGAGATCGCCGCCATCCGGTGGTGGGACCTGCGGGAGCCTCTGCCGGGACGGGTCCAGCCGCTGGACGCCCACCTCGCGGACCGCGCCCGCCACAGCTGAGGACGTGCGCCGCAACCCGGCGGCTACCGCGGGGGCAGCCGGTGCAGTACGACGTCGGTGAGCCGGCCGTCGGCGGCCGTGGCCGTCATGTAGGTGCAGTGGGGCTGGCGCCGGCGGTCGGTCGGGGAGCCGGGGTTGAGCAGGCGCAGGCCGGTGGGGGCGGTGGTGTCCCAGGGGATGTGGCTGTGCCCGAACACCAGCACGTCGAGGTCGGGGAAGCGGTCGGCGCAGCGTGCCTCGCGGCCCTGTGCGGGGCCGGTCTCGTGCACGACGCCGAAGCGCAGGCCGCCGATCTCGGCGTACGCCACCTCCGGCAGCCGCGCGCGCAGTTCGGGCCCGTCGTTGTTGCCGTACACCGCGACGAGTCCGCGGCTGTGCTGCTCCAGCAGGTCGAGGGTGGCCGCGTCCACCCAGTCCCCGGCGTGGAACACGACGTCGGCGCGCGGGAGTTCGGCGAGGAGCGGCGCGGGCAGCGCCTTGGCGCGCTTGGGGAGATGGGTGTCGGAGGTCAGCAGCAGACGCACCCCAGCAGCCTAGGCGCTCGGACTCCGGCCGGCCTGCCGGGCACGAACGGCCGCCGGTGGTCTCACGGCTTGCGGCCCACCCCGCACCACATGGGCAGGCGGCCGGGGACGGCGGGGTCGCCGGGGTCGGGGTGCCAGTCGGGGAGTTCGACCACGCCCGGGTCGAGCAGGTGGGTGCCGTCGAAGAAGCGGGTGACGTCCGCGTGGGTGCGCGGGGTGGCGCCGGCGTGTGCGGCGGCCCGTTCGTTGTAGACGCGCATCGAGGCGGCGACCTCCGCGACGCCGATGTCCGCGGCCGGGTGCGACAGGACGAGGTGGCTGCCCGGGGCGAGGCCGTCGAGGAGGCGCCGGGTGACGGCGTGGGGATCGTCGGCATCGGGGACGTACTGCAGGACCGCGACGAGCATGAGGCCGACGGGCTGGGACAGGTCCAGCGTCCGCCGTGCCGCGGCGAGGATGCGGTCCACCTCGCGCAGGTCGGCCTCCAGGTAGTCCGTCGCCCCTTCCGGGGTGCTGACGAGCAGTGCCCGGGCGTGGGCCAGGACGATCGGGTCGTTGTCGACGTAGACCACCCGCGCCCCTGGGTCGACCCGCTGGGCGACCTCGTGCGTGTTGTCGGCGGTGGGGATGCCGGTGCCGATGTCGAGGAACTGGCGGATCCCGGCCCGGCCGGCGAGGTGGCGCACGGCGCGGCCGAGGAAGGCGCGGTTGGCGCGGACGGCGGGCACGATCCGGGGGTTGGCCGCGGCGGCCAGCTCGGCGGCCTCCTGGTCGGCGGGGTAGTGGTCGCGCCCGCCCAGCCAGGCGTTGTAGACGCGCGCGGGATGGGCTTCGGAGGAGTTGACCGGCGCCATGCCGCCCGTCGAGTGCTCGCCCATCCGTGTCCGCTCCCCTCGTCCCGGGCCGCCTGCCGACGCCCACGCTAGCCCAATTTCCTTGGCAGGGAGCACAGTTGGCGATCGACAGGAAAAGCTGTTCAGTTGAAACTGGACAGTTTCAACTGAAGGTTTTACGGTGGGGGCATGGACGCGAAGGTCAGTGCCGAGGGCATCTCCGACTCCGCGGCACGGGCCGCGCGCGATCTGCGGGTCGTGGTCAGCCGGCTGCGCCGGCGGATCCGGGAGGTCGCGGAGGACGACGAGCTCACGCCGTCGCAGGTCTCCGCCCTCACCCTGGTCGCCAAGCACGGCGCCGCCACGGCGAGCGCGCTGGCCACGGCCGAGGGCGTGCGCCCGCAGTCGATGGCCACCACGCTGGCCGCCCTGGACCGGCACGGCCTGATCCGGCGCAGTCCCGACCCCGACGACGGCCGCCGTCAGCTCGTCACCCTCACCGACGCCGGCCGGCAGCGCGTCCAGGGCGACCGCCAGGCCCGCCAGGAGTGGCTCGCCCAGGCTCTGCAGGACCGCTACACGGAGGCCGAACGGCGCACGCTCCTGGAGGGACTCGCGCTGCTGGAACGGCTCACCCGGCCGTGATACCGAAGCTCTCCGGCACCCGGCGCGGGCCCCTCCCCTCCGCCGGCGGATTCGACCGCCGGCTGATCGCGCCGATGCTCGTCGGGTCCGTGCTCAACCCCGTCAACTCCTCGATGATCGCCGTGACCCTGGTGCCGATCGGGACCGCCTTCGGCGCGCCGCCGGCCCGGACGGCGTGGCTGGTCTCGGCCCTGTACCTGGCCACCGCCGTGGGGCAGCCGGTGGTCGGCCGGCTCGTGGACATGTACGGCCCGCGTCGCCTGTACCTCCTCGGCACGGCCCTGGTGGGGGTCGCCGGGCTCCTCGGCGCCTGCGCCCCCTCCCTGGGCGCGCTGATCGGCGCGCGGGTGCTGCTCGGGTTCGGCACGTCGGCCGCGTATCCGGCCGCGATGCGGCTGACCCGCGCCGAGGCCGAGCGCACGGGCCAGGACAGCCCGGCCGGGGTGCTGACCGCGCTCGCCGTGGCCAACCAGACGGTGGCCGTCGTCGGCCCGGCCCTCGGCGGTCTGCTGATCGGGATCGGCGGCTGGCGGGCCGTGTTCACCGTCAACGTGCCGCTGTCCGCGGCCTGTCTGGTCCTGGGCATCCGGCGACTGCCCAGGACGGCCGCGCGCCCGGCGGACCGGGGCCACGGCGTCGACCTGCCCGGGATGACCCTGTTCGCCGTCACCCTGGTCTCGCTGATGCTGTTCCTGATGGACCCGCGCCCCGGGCTCTGGTACCTGCCACTGCTGTCCGCCGCCGGCGCGAGCGGGTTCGCGCTGCGGGAGCTGCGTGTGCCGGACCCCTTCGTCGACCTGCGCGTCCTCGGCGGCAACGTCCCGCTGATCGTCACCTACGCACGCCAGCTCCTCGGCTACACGACCGCGTACGCCTTCATGTACGGCTTCACCCAGTGGCTGGAGGAGGGCCGCGGACTGCACGCCGCGGCCGCCGGGCTGGTCCTGCTGCCGCTGTCGGCCTCCGCGCTCGCCGTCTCCGCCCTCACCGGGCGCCGCGAGGCCGTCCGCGGCAAGCTCGTCGTCGGCGCCCTGGTGCAGATGGCCGCCTGCGCCGCCCTGCTCCTGGCCGGTTCCGCGACCCCGCTGTGGGCGCTCCTCGCCCTGGCCGCGGTGATGGGCGTACCGCAGGGCCTGCTCGGCCTCGCCACCCAGAACGCGCTGTACCGGCAGGCCGACCCCGACCGGATCGCCTCGGCCGCCGGGCTGCTGCGCACCTTCGGCTACCTGGGCGCGCTCGCCGCCTCCGCCGCCACCGCGGCCTTCTTCCCGCACCGCGCCGACACGCCCGGGATGCACCACTTGGCCCTGTTCATGCTCGCCGGATCGACGCTGCTCCTGGCCTGCACCCTGCCCGACCGTTCGCTCGACACGCTCGTACCGTCCCGAAAGGCCCGTCCATGACCGTCACCGCCCTCGACCCGCGCACCGCCCTCGTGGCGATCGACCTCCAGGCCGGCATCGCCGCCCTGCCCACCCGGCCGCACACCGGCGCCGAGGTCGTCACCCGCACGGCCCGGCTCGCCGACGCCTTCCGCGCCCACGACCTGCCCGTGGTCCTGGTCCGGGTCTCCTTCGCCGCCGACCGGGCGGACGCCGTCCCCGGCCGCACCGAAACCGCCTCGGCCGGCGGCGCCTATCCCGAGGGCTGGGACGAGATCGCGGGCGAACTGGCCGGCCATCCCGGCGACATCGTCGTCACCAAGCACAACTGGGGCGCCTTCCACGGCACCGACCTCGACGTCCAGCTGCGCCGCCGCGGCGTCACGCAGATCGTGCTGACGGGCATCGCCACCAGCATCGGCGTGGAGTCCACCGCCCGCGCCGCCTACGAGCACGGCTACCACGTCACCCTCGCCACGGACGCCATGGCCGACCGCGACCCGGAAGCACATCAGGGCAGTATCGAGCGGATCTTCCCGCGACTGGGCGAACGGGGCACCACGTCCGAGATACTGGAGCTGCTGGCGAAGACGCACGGCTGACACGGCCCGCTCGGCGCTCTCACAGCCAGTCGGGAGTGGGCGAGGGGTCCGGCGGCGCTAGCATCGGGCCACTCGCATTCCCCCACACACACGGCGAGCGACCCGAGGGGGCTCGGAAGGCCGATGCCGGTCAAGGTCAGTGTCATCATCCCCGTCTACAACCCGGGGAACTACATCGAGGACTGCATCACCTCACTGCTGAGACAGTCCCTCCCCCCAGACGAGTACGAAGTCGTCTTCGTCGACGACGGCTCCACCGACGACACCCCGGCCCGGCTCGACGCGCTCGCCGCCGAGGAGCCCCGGGTCCGGGTGATCCACCAGGAGAACTCCGGCTGGTCGGGCAAACCGCGCAACGTCGGCATCGCCGCCGCCCGCGGCGAGTACGTCATGTTCGTCGACAACGACGACTACCTGGGCGACGAGGCCCTGGAGCGGATGTACGGCTACGGCGTGGCCAACGGCGCCGACGTCGTCGTGGGCAAGATGGCGGGCCGGGGCCGCGGCGTGCCGGTGGAGCTGTTCCGCCGCAACCGTCCGCGCGCCAGTGTCGCCGACGCCCCGCTGATCGACAGCCTCACCCCGCACAAGATGTTCCGCCGGGCGTTCCTGGACGAGATCGGCCTGCGCTTCCCCGAGGGCCGGCGGCGGCTGGAGGACCACGTCTTCGTGGTCGAGGCGTACCTGCGGGCCGCCAACGTCTCGGTGATCGGCGACTACGTCTGCTACTACCACGTACGCCGCGACGACTCCTCCAACGCCGGCTTCCAGCGCTTCGAGCCCGCCGGGTACTTCAAGAACCTGCGCGAGGCCCTGGACGTGGTGGAGCAGTACACCGAACCGGGCGAGGTCCGCGACAGCCTCTACCGCCGCTGGCTGCGGGTGGAGATGGTGGACCGGCTGCGCGGCCGGCGCTTTCTGCGGATGCCGGACGACTACCGGCGCAAGCTGTTCGAGGAGATCCACCACATCACGGTGGAGCGCTTCGGGCCCGGTGTCGCCGCCAAGGTCCACCCGGCGCAGCGGGTCGTCACCGCGTTCATCGCCGCGGACCGCTACGACGACGTGGTCGCCTTCGCCGAGTGGGAGGCCGGCCTGGGGCTCGCGGCCACGCCGGGGCGTCTGGAGTGGACGGACGGCGTGCTGCGCGCCGACTTCACCGCCGAGATCACCTCGGGCGGCAGACCGATGACGTTTCCCGGCGGTGCCGTGCGCACCCCGCTCGACGGTCCGCCGCCGAACGTCGCCGAGGCGATCGCCTGGGTGTGCGCGGACTCCGTCGCCCGGTTCGGCACCTGCGGCGGGGACCTGCTGCTGCGCGACCGCGCCAGCGGCGCCCAGTACTTCCAGCCGGTCGAGGTCACCCGCGAGATCGTGCCGGTCGAGGACAGCGGGCAGGTCCGGCTGCTGCTGCGGGTGGCGGCCACCGTCGACCCGGGCCGGGCGGCGGGGGGCGTGCCGTTGCACGCGAGCCTGTGGGACACGTACGCGCGGGTCCGGCTCGGCGGCTGGACCAAGGAGTGCCGGATCGGGCCGGGAGCGCGCAGGAGCGGCGCCGCCCTGGCCGCGGGGGTCGTGGCCGGCCGGGTGGTGCTGCCCTACTGGACCGACCGCAACGCCAACCTCTCCCTGGACGTCGACCGCGCCGGCAAGCGGCTGGGCCTGGCGTCGCTCACCCCGCGGGACGTCACCGTCACCGACGGCCTGCTGGTCGCGCCCCTGCCGCTGCACACGCCCGGGGAGACCGGCGTGGTGCTGCGGCTGACCTCGCCGACCGCCTCGGTGGACGCGCCCGGCGTGCTGTCCCCGGACAAGTCCTCCGGCAGCCAGGGGACGGCCCGGCTGGCGGTTTCCCTGCCCGTCGGCGACCTGCCCGGTGCGACCTGGCGGGCCGCGCTGTGCCTGGCTCCCGACGCCCGCACGCCACGCTTCCACCCGCTGCCCCTCGCCCTGCGCGGCGACACCCGGACGGTGCGGGCGGTACGGGCCCCACAGCCCGGCGCCGCACGCCGACTGGCCCGCAGAGCACGCCGCGTACTGGCCGCGGCACTGGCCAGGGCGCGCGGGCAGGCCCGGTAGGACCGGACAGGCGGCATCGAGAGCATGGGTGCGCGGGCCGGTCGGCCCGCGCATCCGCGTCTACCGGGTCTACCGGGTCTTCAGCGGCTGGGGGCGATCTGCTCCAGGGCGGAGCGCAGCGGCTCCCAGCCGCGGGAGCGCTTCAGGCCCCGGTTGCGGGCGCGTACGAGGGGACGCCAGAAGTCGGCTCCCACCAGCGCCTCCGGCTTGACCGCGCGCACCCGCTCCAGGATCGCCTCGGGCACCTTCTGCGGGTCGGGCACGTTGAACTCGGCCATGATCTCGTCGTACTTGTCGTCCAGCACGGTGTTCGAGGGGTCCGCGCCGAAGACGACCAGCTGGCCCGTGGGCTCGGTGTCGACGAGGACCGTCACCAGGTCGGGACGGTAGCGGTTGAGGATCTCGATGACCTTGTAGACGTCGCCCGTCCAGGCGTTGGTGTGGCGGTCGCGGGCCGCCTCGTCCACGCTGCGCGGCAGCATGTCGTCGAAGACGATCACGCTCGACCAGTCCGAGTGCTTCTCGACGTTCATGAAGTCCCGCAGCGCGTACTCGAACAGGTGCATGCCGTCGATGAACGACAGGTCGAGCGTGGTGCGCCGCCAGTGGCCCAGCGGGTCGCGGCCCCGGCGCAGGTTGCGCAGCGGGTGGCGGCCGCCCTTGAGGTGGGCCAGCGGATTCTCGCGGGCGAAGAAGTCGTCACTGGTGGCCTTGACCAGATGGACGTCGCACTTGATCTCCACCACCACCTTGAAGGCGGGGTCGATGGCGATGCTGGGCACACGCGACAGCCGGAGACTGCGGCCGTCGTTGACACCGATTTCCAGGTAGTTCCGGTTTGCGCTGACCTTGTGCAGTTCGCGCAGGAACTCATGGCGATTCACGAAGGGACTCCTTGCGGATGTGAGGCAGTGCTTCGTGCGAAGGCGCTGTAGGCATGCCGGGATCTCGCGGGCCAGGCGGTGGCATGGCAGGCGACGACGTCGACGGTGTCGCGAAGAGTTCGAGATCCGACATGGTGCCCAAGAACCTACGTGTGCGAACCCTGTGGAGCCAAGCGGTTCGCACGATCGTGCCTGTTTCCGTTCACTCTTCCCGCATCGCTCGTTCACCGGCCGGCAGGGACCTCATGCGTGGATCTGCGCCTTGCTGTGGTCGCCGAGGACGAACCGGTGGGCGCTCGGCACGCTCGGCGCCGGGGTCACCTCGACGTGCCGGCCGATCAGCGAGCTCTCGATCCGGCCCACCCCGCGGATGGAGGAGTCGCGCAGCACGATGGAGAACTCCACCTCGCTGTCGGTGATACGGCAGTTCTCCGCGACGGAGGTGAAGGGGCCGACGTAGGAGTCCTCGACGACGGTGCCCGCGCCGATCACCACGGGGCCGACGACGCGCGAGCGGACCACCCGGGCGCCCGCCTCGATCACCACCCGCCCGATCGTCTCGGACGCGTCGTCGACCTCGCCGTCGATGCGGCGCTCCACGCCCTCCAGGACCGTCCGGTTGACCTCCAGCATGTCGACGACGTTCCCGGTGTCCTTCCAGTAGCCCTCGACGCGGGTGCAGCGCACGTCGGCGCGGGTGTCGATGAGGTGCTGGATGGCGTGTGTGATCTCCAGTTCGCCGCGCCGGGACGGCCGGATGGCCCGCACCGCGTCGTGGACGAGGGGCGTGAACAGGTAGACGCCGACCAGGGCGAGGTCGCTCTTGGGGTGCTCCGGTTTCTCCTCCAGGCCCACCACCTGGCCGTCGGCGCCGAGTTCGGCGACACCGAAGGCGCGCGGGTCGGCCACCCGGGTCAACAGGATCTGCGCGTCGGGCCGGTTGGTGCGGAACTCCTCGACGAGGACGCTGATGCCGCCGACGATGAAGTTGTCGCCCAGGTACATCACGAAGTCGTCGTCCCCGAGCCAGTCCCGCGCCACGAGCACCGCGTGGGCCAGGCCCAGGGGCTTGTCCTGGGAGAGGTAGGTGACCTTCAGGCCGAACCGGGAGCCGTCGCCGACGGCCTGCCGGATCTCGTCGGCGGTGTCCCCGACGATCACGCCGACCTCGGTGATGCCCGCCTCGGCGAGGGATTCGAGCCCGTAGAAGAGAACGGGCTTGTTGGCGACGGGGACGAGCTGTTTGGCCGAGGTGTGCGTGATCGGCCTGAGTCGGGTGCCGGCGCCGCCGGAGAGCACGAGTGCCTTCATCCGGCCGACCCTAGTGCCGGTCGCTGTCGGGCGACCGGCCACCGGATGGCCCGGACGTTACGACTGTGCCGCGCCGGCGGTGGCGGAGCGGACAGTCAGTCCTCGCCTCGCACGATGTTGCCCTCCGGGCCCGGCTGGGCCGTCCGGGCGGCTGCCTCGTCGGCCACGGCCGGCAGGCAGGTCCGTACGCCGCCCTTGTCCCGCAGGCGCCGGGCCTTCGACCAACCGGTCTCCGGGCGACGGGTCATGAGCTTCTCACTGGTGTGCGACGTCACGGCGGTTCATCTTCTTCCTTCTGCCTCAGTGCTCGCACAGACGAGTCCCCGTCCGCACGGTCGCCAAACGCCACGCTGACGGCCCACACCAAGGCGTGGCGCCCCACCCGCCCGGTCATGCGGCGGTAGCGTCGCCGCGGCCCGTGGAGGAGGACGATGACACAGCCACCGCCCCTGACGGAGCGTGCCGCCCGGCAGGGCGGCTCCTCCGAGAGCGCGCTCGGCGCCGCGCTGCTGCGCTGGACCTCGACCACCGATCACAAGGTGATCGGCCGTCTGTACATGGTCACGGCGTTCTGCTTCTTCCTGTTCGCGGGGCTGCTGGCGCTCGCCATACGGGCCGAACTGGCGCGCCCGGGGCTTCAGTTCGTCAACGAGCACACCTACAACCAGTTCGTCACGATCCACGGCACGATCATGATGCTGCTGTTCGCGACGCCCATGTTCGCCGGGTTCGCGAACGCGGTGATGCCGTTGCAGATCGGCGCCCCGGACGTGGCGTTCCCGCGGCTGAACGCCCTGTCGTACTGGATGTACCTGTTCGGCGGCCTGATGGTGGTCTCCGGGTTCGTGGTGCCCGGCGGGGCGGCGGCCTTCGGGTGGTTCGCGTACGCGCCGCTCAACAGCGCCTACCACACGCCCGGGGCGGGCGGTGATCTGTGGGTGATGGGGCTGGTGGTGACGGGGGTGTCGACGACGCTGGGCGCCGTCAACTTCATCGCCACCATCATGTGTCTGCGCGCGCCCGGGATGACGATGTTCCGGATGCCGATGTTCACCTGGAACGTGCTGTTCACCTCGATCCTCGTGCTGCCGGCCTTCCCCGTGCTGACGGCGGCGCTGCTGGCGCTGGAGGCGGACCGCAAGTTCGGGGCGCGGGTCTTCGACGCGGCCGACGGCGGCGCGCTGCTGTGGCAGCACCTGTTCTGGTTCTTCGGCCATCCCGAGGTCTACATCGTGGCGTTGCCGTTCTTCGGGATCATCTCGGAGATCATCCCGGTGTTCTCCCGCAAGCCGCTGTGGGGCTATCTGCCGATGATCGGGGCGACGGTCACGATCACCATGCTGTCCGCGGTGGTGTGGGCGCACCACATGTTCGCCACCGGCGCGGTGCTGCTGCCGTTCTTCTCGCTGATGTCGTTCCTGATCGCGGTGCCCACGGGCATCAAGTTCTTCGCGTGGATCGGCACGATGGTGAACGGCTCGGTCTCGTTCGAGACGCCGATGCTGTGGTCGCTGGGCTTCCTGGTGTCGTTCCTGCTGGGCGGTCTGAGCGGGGTGCTGATCGCCTCGCCGCCGCTGGACTTCCATCTGACGGACTCGTACTTCATCGTGGCGCATCTGCACTACGTCCTGTTCGGCACCGTGGTGTTCGCGATGTTCGCCGGCTTCTACTTCTGGTGGCCGAAGTTCACGGGCCGGATGCTCGACGAGCGGCTCGGCAAGGTGCACTTCTGGCTGCTGTTCCCCGCCTTCCAGCTGACGTTCCTGGTGCAGCACTGGCTCGGTGAGGCGGGGATGCCGCGCCGGTACGCCGACTACCTGCCCGGCGACGGCTTCACCCTCCTCAACACCCTCTCGTCCGTGGGGGCGTTCCTGCTGGGCGTCTCCACGCTGCCGTTCCTGTACAACGTGTGGCGCACCGCCCGCCACGGTCGCCGCGTCAGCGTGGACGACCCCTGGGGCTGGGGCCGCGGCCTGGAGTGGGCGACCGCGTGCCCGCCGCCGCGGCACAACTTCACGGCGCTGCCGCGGGTGCGGTCCGAGTCGCCGGCGTTCGACCTGCACCATCCGCAGGCCGTACGGCAGGCGCACGAGGAGGGACTGC
The DNA here is from genome assembly GCF_054850255.1 of Streptomyces sp. 7R007. Taxonomy (NCBI): domain Bacteria; kingdom Bacillati; phylum Actinomycetota; class Actinomycetes; order Kitasatosporales; family Streptomycetaceae; genus Streptomyces; species Streptomyces sp. 7R007. The sequence goes on from NZ_JBTWMV010000001.1 coordinate 110,294, forward strand.
GGTGAGGGCCGAGGCGATGCTCTTCGGAGCGGTGGCGCTGTTCTTCGCGGGCGTGTCCGCGCTGTACGGCTGGTGGTCGGGGGAGCCGGCCGGCACGGCGGTGCTGGTGATCGCGTTCCTGATGGCGGCGCTGGTGTCGTTCTTCGCGGCCGTCCAGTACCGGCACCGGGGGCGGCGCCCGCAGGACCGCAAGGACGCCGAAGTGGCCGACGGGGCGGGCCCGGTGGAGTTCTTCCCGCCCGACAGCCGGTGGCCGGTGGTGACGGCGCTGGGGTTCGCCGTCACCGCGCTCGGCGTGGTCTACGGGCTGTGGCTGTTCCTCATCGGCTGCGCGGTGCTGGCTCGTGGGGTTCTGGGGATGGTGTTCCAGTACGCCGGACGGGAGGGCTGAGCGGGGTGCGCGGCGCCCCGGGCCGGAACTCGGTGACCGGGCGGTGGCCGTCGGTGTAGCCGCCGTCGACGCTCTGGCGGACCTCGCCCGTCTCCACGCCCTCGGCGAGCCGCTCCCGCTCCGCCGCCACCAGCGCGTGGCACAGCCGCCGGGTGAGCAGGAACGCGGCGACGGGCGCCAGCACGAGGGCGACGCGCAGCACCCAGGTGAGGGTGTTGACGGAGATGCGGAAGCTCTGCGCGACGACGTCGTTGCCGCCGGCCAGCAGCAGGACGCCGTAGAAGGTGACGCCCGCCGCGCCGAGGGCCGTGCGCACGGGGCGGTCGCGCGGCCGGTCGCACAGGTGCCGTTCCTCGTGCCACTCCCCCGTCAGCCGCTGTTCGGCGAACGGGTACAGGTACAGCCCGAGGAAGAGCAGCGCCGGCAGGACCACCGCGGGCAGCAGCACGTTCCACATCAGGGTGTGTCCGGCCAGGTTCGTCTCCCACGGCGGCACCAGGCGCAGCGCGCCTTCGAGGAAGCCGACGTACCAGTCGGGCTGGGAGCCGGTGGAGGCCTGGTCGGGACGGTAGGGGCCGTAGGTCCACACGGGGTTGATCTGGGCGAGGCCGCCGAGCAGCGCGAGCACGCCGGACACGGCCAGGGAGAGGCCGGCGGAGGAGGCCGCGAACTGGGGGATCATCGGTTTGCCGACGGCGTTGCCGTTGGTGCGGCCGGGTCCGCTCCACTGGGTGTGCTTGAGGTGGAAGACCAGGATCAGGTGGACGGTCACCAGGCCGATCAGCGCTCCGGGCAGCAGCAGGACGTGCAGGGAGTACAGGCGGCCGACGATGTCCTGGCCGGGGTACTGGCCGCCGAAGACGAACAGGGCGAGGTAGGTGCCGACGACGGGGATCGACAGCATGATGCCCTGGGCGATGCGCAGGCCGGTGCCGGAGAGCAGGTCGTCGGGGAGCGAGTAGCCGGCGAAGCCCTCGGCGAGGGCGAGCACGAACAGGGTGAGCCCGATGACCCAGTTGAGTTCGCGGGGCCGGCGGAAGGCGCCGGTGAGGAAGACGCGCAGCAGGTGCGCCCCGATCGCGGCGGCGAAGACGAGCGCGGCCCAGTGGTGCATCTGGCGCATCAGCAGGCCGCCGCGGATGTCGAAGCTGATGTGCAGGGTGGAGTCGAAGGCGGCCGACATGCGCACGCCCCGCAGGGGCACGTACCGGCCGGCGTAGACCACCTCGCGCAGGTCCGGGTGGAAGAAGAACGTCAGCCACACGCCGGTCAGGACCAGCACCAGCAGGCTGTAGAGGGCCAGCTCGCCCAGCAGGAACGACCAGTGGTCGGGGAAGGCCTTGCGCAGCAGTCCCCCGCCTCGTGGACGGGCAGCCGGGCGTCGGCCGCGTCCGCGAGCCGCTCGCCCGGACCCGGTGTCGATCGTCGCACTCCTGACCGCCTCCCTGCTCCGCACCGCCGTGCTGTCCATCCCACGCGCGGGCGGAGCCGAGTACTGGGGAGGCGGGAAACACCCGTTCGGGTGGTCAGGTGTTGGGCCGGGCCACGCTGATGTCGCCCAGGGCGGACTCCGGGTCGCGTTCCATGGCCGCGTCGCCGAGGGAGACGATGCCGACGGGCTGCCCGTGCTCGACGACCGGGATGCGGCGTACGGCGTGTTCACGCATCAGCCGCACCGCGTGGTCCAGGTCGTCCTCGGGGGTGACGGTGACCAGGTCGTCGCTGCAGGCGCCGGCCACGGTGGTCTGCTCGGGGTCGCCGCCCTCGGCGAGGGAGCGCACCACCAGGTCGCGGTCGGTGACCAGGCCGCGCAGCCGGTCGCCGTCGGTCACCAGGACGGCGCCGAGGTCCTGGTCGCGCATGATCCGGGCCACGGCGGTGACCGAGGTCTGCGGCTCGACGGTCACCGGGGCGGCGGTCATGATGTCGCTGACGTGCTGGGTCATGGCGTGCCTCTCTGTGGGTCCGGGCGGCGAGGGACCTCCCCGCCCGGACGCCGGGTACCCCGTCAGGCGGTGCCCAGGGCGGTGCGCAGGACGTCGACGGCCTGGGTGATGGCCGCCTGGGCGGCGTGGGTCTCGCGCAGGGCGTTGAGCATCACGAAGTCGTGGATGATGCCCTGGTAGCGGACGGCGGTGACCGGCACGCCGGCCTCGCGCAGCTTGTTGGCGTACGCCTCGCCCTCGTCGCGCAGCACGTCTGCCTCGCCGGTGACGACCAGGGCCGGCGGCAGGTCCCTGAGCTGCTCGACGGTGGCGCGCAGCGGGGAGGCGGTGATCTGGGCGCGTTCGGCCTCGTCGGTCGTGTACTGGTCCCAGAACCACTGCATGGCGTCCCGGCGCAGGAAGTAGCCCTCGGCGAACTGGTGGTAGGAGGCGGTGTCGAAGTTCGCGTCGGTGACCGGGTAGAAGAGCACCTGCTGCACGAGCGGGACGTCGCCGCGCTGCTTGGCCATGAGGGTCAGGGCGGCGGTCATGTTGCCGCCGACGGAGTCGCCGGCCACCGCGATGCGGGTGGCGTCCAGGCCCTTGCCGGCGCCCTGCTCGACGACCCAGCGGGCGACGGCGTAGTTCTGCTCGATGGCGACGGGGTAGCGGGCCTCGGGCGAGAGGTCGTACTCGGGGAAGACGACGGCGGCCCGGGCGCCGACGGCGAGTTCGCGCACCAGGCGGTCGTGGGTGTGGGCGTTGCCGAAGACCCAGCCGGCGCCGTGGATGTAGACGATCACCGGGAGGGTGCCGGTGGCGCCGGCGGGCCTGACGAGGCGGGCGCGCACGGAGCCGGTCGGGCCGCCGGCGACGGTGATCCACTCCTCGTCGACGGCGGGCTTGTCGATCGCGCCGGACTGCACCTCGTCGACGGCCTTGCGGCCTTCCACGGGGCCGAGGTCGAAGAGGTAGGGCGGGTTGGCGGTGGCCTCGGCGAAGGCCTGGGCGGCGGGTTCGAGGACGGGGCGGGGTGCGGTGGTTCCGGTCATGGCGGACTCCTCGGGATCGGATGCCGCGGGCGGGCTCCGGCGGGATGCCGGGGGCCGGTGGTGCGGCACACCACGGACAATAGCGCGCGACTAAGTCGTGCACAACCAAGTCTCGCTCGATAGAATCGGACAGACCGGAACGATAAGGTGGTGGACGCCGTGATCAGGACCGCACCCGGGAGCCGCACCGTGGGCCCAGCCGCACCCGAGCCGAGCGAGGGATCGCTGCTCCTCGACGACCAGCTCTGCTTCGCCCTGTACGCCGCCTCCCGCGCCGTCACCGCCCGCTACCGGCCGCTGCTGGACGAACTGGGCCTGACCTACCCGCAGTACCTGGTCATGCTCGTGCTGTGGGAGCAGGACTCCATCTCCGTGCGCGACCTGGGCACCGCGCTGCAACTGGAGTCCAGCACGCTGTCGCCGCTGCTCAAGCGCCTGGAGGCCGCGGGGCTGCTGCGCCGGGAGCGGCGCGTGGACGACGAGCGTTCCGTCGCCCTGCGCCTGACCGGGGAGGGCGCCCGCCTGCGCGAGCGGGCCGGCACCGTGCCGCTCGCCATCGGCGACGCCATGGGCCTCACCCCCGAGCAGGACGCGGCGGCCAAACACCTGCTGCGGCTGATCACCGCCAACGTCACGGCCCGCTGAGCGCGACCTCGGCCCACACCTGCTTGCCGCCGCTGACCGGCACGGTCCCCCAGGCCACCGACATGGCCTCCACCAGCAGGATGCCGCGCCCGCCGGTGGCCTCCCAGCCGATGCTGGTCGGCTTGGCCGGGGTGCGCGGCGAGGAGTCGGCGACCGAGACGCGCAGCCGGTGGTTGACGAGGGTCAGGTCGAGCCGGACCCGCCCGTCGGTGTGCACCAGGGCGTTGGTGACCAGCTCGGACACGATGAGCAGCACGGCGTCCAGGTCGTCCCGCGACACGCCCCACGTGCGCAGCACGCGCCGTGTGTAACGGCGGGCGTGGCCGACCGCCTCGGGCACCCGCCACACCGTCCAGCTCTCGCGCAGCGGACGCAGCGCCATGCCGTCGTAGCGCATCAGCAGCAGGGCGACGTCGTCGCCGCGGTGCGCGTTGCCCAGCAGCGCGTCGGCGACCAGGCCGAGGTGGGCCGGGTCGGAGACGGCGAGTTCGCGGGCCAGCCGGTCGATGCCGGTGTCGATGTCGTCCTCGGCGGACTCCACCAGCCCGTCGGTCGTCAGGGCGACGAGGGTGCCGGGCTGCAGCCGCAGCGGGCTCATCGGGAAGTCGGCCTGCGTCAGCACGCCCAGCGGCGGACCGCCGTCCGCCTCCGGCACCTCGGTGCTGCCGTCCGGGTGACGCAGCACCGGCGGCAGGTGCCCGGCGCGGACGTACCAGGCCGAGCCCTCCTCCATGTCGACGTCGACATAGCAGCAGGTGGCGAAGAGATCGGTCTCCATGTCGGTGAGCAGGCGGTTGGCGTGCGAGACGACGACGTCCGGCGGGTGCCCCTCCACGGCGTAGGCGCGCAGCGCGGTGCGCATCTGGCCCATCAGGGTGGCGGCGGCCGTGCTGTGGCCCTGGACGTCGCCGATGACCAGAGCCACGTGGTTGTCGGGCAGCGGGATCACGTCGTACCAGTCGCCGCCCACCTCCAGGCCGGCGGTGGCGGGCAGGTAGCGGGCGACGGCGACCGCGCCGGGCAGCTTGGGCAGCCGGCGCGGCAGCAGCTGGCGCTGGAGCATGCCGACCAGCTCGTGCTCGGCGTCGAAGGCGTGCGCGCGCATCAGGGCCTGCCCGGCCAGGCCCGCGGAGGCGGTGAGCAGGGCGCGTTCGTCGGGGCCGAAGTCGTGCGGGGTGTCCCAGCCGATCAGACAGGCGCCCGCCATGCGGTTGCCGGCGGACAGCGGCAGCACGGCGAGGCCGCCGGGACCGACGTCCGCGAGGGCGGGCTCCAGCGGGGTGCCGGCCGGCCAGATGTGGGCGCGGCCCTCACGCAGGGCGGCGGCGAGGGTCGGCATGGCGCGCACCGGCGCGTCGGGCCACTCCGAGCGCCACTCCAGACGCCACAGCTCCGGCCAGGACTCCGGCTGCGGCGGGTCGAGGACGGTGACGATGAGCCGCTCGCCCTCCAGCTCGGCCAGCGCGATCCGGTCGGCCCGCAGCGGCTTGCGCAGCGCGGCGACCACGGCCTGGCTGACGTCGCGCACGGTGCCGGCGGTGGCCAGGGCGGCCGCCAGCCGCTGCACCCGGGCGACGTCGGTGACGTCGGAGCGCAGCTTGGAGGCGTCGGCGACGGTGCCCACGAGCCGCACCGGCCGGCCCTCGACGCCCGTCAGCAGCCGCCCGCGCAGCCGCAGCCACTTGGGCGGGCCGGCGGGCTGCAGCACCCGGAACTCCAGCTCGCGGTCCCCGATGGACATGTGGTCGGCCTCGACCACCGACATCAGCGAGGGCAGGTCCTCCGGCACGGTCAGCCCGAGCAGCGTCTCGACCTTGCCGTCGAACTCCTCCCGGGTGAGGCCGAACAGCTCCAGGATCTCGTCGCCGACCTCGACCCGCCCGCTGTCCATGGCGAGGCTGAAGGCGCCCGCGGGCAGCTCCTCGCCCTCGGCGGCACGGGCCGGGGCGGGACAGGCGACGGCGTCGGCGACCAGCGCCAGGCACGCGCGGTCCTCGGCGCCGAAGCCGTCCGGCCGCTCGCTCACCGCCAGCAGCACGCCCCCGCCCTCCTGCCCGCGCGCGGGCAGGACCCCGAGCGAGAACCGCCCCGCGGGGGTACGCCGGGACCCCGCGCCCTCGGCGAGCTCCTCGGGACCGAGCCACACCGCGTCGGCGGCGCGGAAGGCGTCGGCCACCGGGGAACGGCCCACCACCGGGTAGCTGTCGCGCAGCCCGAACAGCGTGCGCGGCACGCCCGCCGACTCGCTCAGGCACAGCACCTCGCCGCCCTCGGCGGGCGTGTACACGGCCGCGAACGCCGCACCGGCGAAGACGAGGGCCTGCTCCAGCACACGACGGGTCCGTCCGGGTGCGTCCGGATCGGTCGTGAGCGCTTTCAGGGCATCTTCGGCACGCAGCGTTCTCGTTCTGCGTCCCGCAGCGCCCTCACTGACCACGTCCGTCATTACAGCGCGTATGCGCCGCCCGCGCAGCCCCTGTGAACGTTCCGTGGAGGGCGGACGGGCCGTGTCACTCGAAACGGTCCGAACATGTCTTTACGCATGCGTACCGCACAGGGATGTCGTGACAGCCGTGACTGGCCCGGCCCCCGGCCCGGCTGGAAGTCTCGTGGACGGACCACGGAGGGGAATCCATGGACAAGCGGTACGAGGTGTACGCGCTCGCGGACAGACACTTCTACGACACGCCCGATCGGCTGTCCGCGGCCGGCCAGGGGGCGACTCCCCTGTTCGACACGGCGCGCCGGGAGGTCCCCGCGGGCTGGGACGCGGCGCGGATCGGCGACTGGCTGACGCTGACGCCGCTGCGGGAGGACGGCAGCCCCGTGGCGGGCCCGGCGCAGGGCTGGAAGATCCACGCCTCGGCCACCCGTGAGAACGCCGACCGGATCGCCGCGATCGTGTGGGACTACTGCGTGCCGCGCCGCATCCCCTTCAAGTTCGTGCCGGGACCGCACCTGCTGCACCTGCGCAACACCAAGTACGCGGCGCGCGACGGCAGCGGCAAGTTCGTCACCGTCTACCCGGCCGACGAGGAGCAGCTGCACCGGGTGCTGTGCGAGCTGGGCGAGCTGCTGGCGGGCTTCGAGGGGCCGTACATCCTCACCGACCTGCGCTGGAACGACGGCCCGCTCTACGTCCGCTACGGCGCCTTCGCGCGCACCTTCGTGGTCGACGACCGCGGCTCGCTGGTGCCGGCGGTGCGCGACGGCGAGGGGACGCTGGTGCCGGACCGGCGGGCGCCGTCGTTCCAGGTGCCCGCATGGGTGACGCTGCCCCCGTTCCTCCAGCCGCATCTCGACGCCCGCAACACCACGACCGTGGGCGAGCTGCCCTACCGCATCGAGAAGGCGCTGCACTTCTCCAACGGCGGCGGGGTGTACGCCGGCACCGACACCCGCGACGGACGCAAGGTCGTGCTGAAGGAGGGCCGCCCGCACGCCGGGCTGGCCGCCGACGGGGCGGACGCGATCGCCCGGCTGGAGCGCGAGAAGCGGGCCCTGGAGCAGGTGGCGGGCACGGGGGTGGTGCCCGAGGTGCGGGACTGGTTCACCCTGGGCGACCACCGGTTCCTGGTCATGGACTTCCTCGAAGGACGCCCCCTCAACTCCTACTTCGCCCAGCGCCATCCCCTGCTGCGCCCGGACCCCGACCCGGACGACGTCGCCGCGTACACGGCGTGGGCGGTGCGCATCCACCGGGCGGTGGAGCGCGCGGTGGAGGCCGTGCACGCGCGCGGGATCGTCTTCAACGACCTGCACGTCTTCAACATCATGGTCGCCCCGGACGACGAGTCGGTCTTCCTGCTCGACTTCGAGGCGGCGGCGCCGGTGACGGAGAACGGCCGCCAGGTCGTCGCCCACCCCGGCTTCTTCGCCCCGCCCGACCGCACCGGCGTCGACGTGGACCGCTACGCGCTGGCCTGTCTCCGGCTCGCGCTGTTCCTGCCGGTCACCACCCTGTTCGTGGTCGACCGCAGCAAGGCCGCCCACCTGGCCGAGATCATCGCCGAGCAGTTCCCGGACGTGCCCGGGGACTTCCTGGCCGAGGCGGTCGCCGAGATCACCCGCTCCTCCGCGACCGGCGCCCCCGCCTACGTGCAGCCGCGCGACTGGCCGCACAGCCGGGACTCCATGGTCAAGGCACTCCTCGCCTCGGCCACCCCCGACCGCGAGGACCGGCTCTTCCCGGGCGACGTCGCCCAGTTCTCCGACGGCGGCGGCCTCGGCCTCGCGCACGGCGCGGCCGGAGTGCTCTACGCCCTGGACGCCGCCGGCGCCGAGCGGTACGAGGAGGGCGAGCGCTGGCTGCTGGCCCGCACCGACCCCGTTCCGGCGGGCACCATGCTCGGCCTCTACGACGGCCTCGCGGGCGTCGCCCACGTCCTCGCCCGGCTCGGCCACCGGCAGCGGGCCCTGGACCTGGTCGAGGGCATCCTCGCCGAACGCTGGCAGAACCTCTCCTCCGACCTGCACGGCGGCCTGGCCGGACTCGGCCTGGTCCTGGACGAACTCGCCCGCACCACCGGCGAGCCGGAGCTGGCGGAGCGGGCCGCCGAGGCCGCGGGAATCCTCGTACGACGCCTCGCCGAACCGGCACCCGGGCGACGGCGGGCCGGGCTGCTGCGCGGCGCGAGCGGTGTGGCGCTGTTCCTGCTGCGCCGGTACGAGCACACCGGCGACGCCGCACTGCTGGAGGCGGCCGGCGTGGCGCTGCGCCGCGATCTGGAGCGCTGCGTCGTGCAGAAGAACGGCGGCGGCCTGGAGGTCGACGAGGGCTGGCGGACCCTGCCCTACCTGGGCGACGGCAGCGTGGGCATCGGGATGGTCCTCGACGACTACCTGACGCACGCCGACGACGCCGGGTTCGAGAAGGCACGCGCCGGCATCCTGACCGCCGCCACCTCGCGCTTCTACGCCCAGCCCGGTCTCTTCCAGGGCCGCGCCGGGATGATCCTGCACCTCGGCCGCACCCCGCAGCCGGAGGCCACCGACCGCCGGATGACCGAGCAGATCGACGGTCTCGGCTGGTACGCGATGGCGTACGAGGGCCAACTGGCCTTCCCCGGCCACCAGATGATGCGGCTCTCCATGGACCTCGCCACCGGAACGGCAGGGTGCCTGCTCGCGCTCGCGGCGGCACTCGACGGCGAGTGTGCGGCCCACCTGCCGTTCCTGCCGCCCCTGCGGCGGCCCCCGCACGCGGCTCCGTGACCTGATGGAGTCGTGACACAACCCCGTCCCCAAGGGATGACAACGGAAGGACACGACATGGCACTGCTCGACCTGCAGACGATGGAATCCGACGAGCACACCGACGGCGGCGCGAGCACCGTGAGCCTGCTCTCCTGTGTGAGCGCGGCCAGCGTCATCCTCTGCGTCTGACGCTCCCCGTGTGTCCGCGGCTCCGGGCGGCCCGCTTCCCGCGAGGGAGGGGCCGCCCGGGGTCCGTTACCGAGCCCCAGCGATCCCGGAGCCGTATGAACTCCCGTGCCGACGCTCCCGAGGTGCTGCGCACCGCCACCCGCCACGGCGCGCCCCACGGTGTCGCCCTGTGCCTGGTGAGCGCCGTCGGCACCGGTGCCGGGCTGCTCCTGCCGGCCGCGCTCGGCCGGACCCTGGACCTGCTGCTGGCCCACGCGTCGGCGACCCGCTGGATCCTGTGCTGCGCCGGACTGGTGCTGCTGATCGCCCTCCTCGACGCCGGTCAGACCGTGCTCACCGGCACCCTCGACGCCCGCACCACGGCCTGGCTGCGCCGGCGGCTGACCGGGCATGTGCTGGCCGTGGGAGCGCGGGCCGCCGACCGCTTCGGCCCCGGTGACCTGGTGGCGCGATGCGTCGGCAACGCGGCGCAGGCCGGGACCGCGCCGGCCGCCCGCGCCGCCCTGCTGGCCGCGCTCGCCGGTCCCGTCGGGGGCATGGTCGCGCTCGGCCTCATCGACTTGTGGCTCGCTGCGGTCTTCCTCGCCGGGGCGCCCGTACTGGCCCTGCTGCTGCGCGCGTTCACCCGCGACACCACCCGCTGCGCGGCCGACTACCAGCAGGTGCAGGGACGGATCGCGGCCGCGCTCGCGGAGGCCGTCGCCGGCCACCGCACCGTCCGCGCCGCCGGCACCCAGGACAGGGAGACGGCGCGCATCCTGCGTCCGCTGCCCGAGCTCTCCCGCGCCGGGCACCGCATGTGGCGGGTGCAGGGGCGGGCCGCCGGCCAGGCCGTCGCCGTCGCGCCGCTGCTGCAGCTGGGGGTCCTCGCCGTGGCCGGGGTGCTGCTCGCCCGGCACCGGCTGACGGTCGGCGAGATGCTCGCCGCCTCCCGGTACGCCGTCCTCGCCACCGGCGTCGGCGTGCTGGTCGGCCAGTTCGCCACGCTGGCCCGGGCCCGGGCGGCCGCCGGACGCCTCGACGAGGTGCTGGCCGAGCCCGCCCCCACGCACGGCGCACGCCGGCTGCCGCCCGGCCCGGGCCGGCTGGAGCTGCGCGGCGTGACGGCACGGCGCGGCGGCCACACCGTCCTCGACGGCGTCGACCTCGTCGTCCCCGGCGGCACGGCGCTCGCCGTGGTCGGCCGCTCCGGCGCCGGCAAGTCCCTGCTGGCCGCGCTCGCCGGACGCCTCGCCGACCCGGAGGCGGGCGAGGTCCTCCTCGACGGCGTGCCGCTGCCCGAACTGACCCACGACGAACTGCGCCGCGCCGTCGGCTACGCCTTCGAACGCCCCGCCCTCCTCGGCACGACCGTGGAGGAGGCGATCGGCCTCGGCGTCTCCTCCCCCTCTCCGCAACGCGTGCGCGAGGCGGCCCGCAGCGCCTGCGCCGACGACTTCGTGCGCCGCCTGCCGCACGGCTACGCCACCGCCTGCGCCGACGCCCCGCGCTCCGGCGGCGAGTCCCAACGCCTCGGCCTGGCACGGGCGTTCGCACACGACGGGCGGCTGCTCGTCCTGGACGACGCGCTCTCCAGCCTCGACACGGTGACCGAGGAACAGATCACCCGCGCCCTGCTCGCCCACGACTCGCACCGCACCCGCCTCCTGGTCGCCCACCGCGCCGCGACCGCGGCCCGCGCGGACGCGGTGGCCTGGCTGGACGGAGGACGCGTCCGGGCGGTGGGCCCCCACGCGGAGCTGTGGCGGCTGCCCGGCTACCGGGCGGTCTTCGGAGCGGAGGAAGCGGCGTGAGCGGCACGGACGGACGGCGCGGTGGCCGCGACGGCGAGCGGTGCGCGCGGCCGGGACGCCCCGCGGTGCCACGGGTGCACACCACCGCCGGGGAGGAGGAAACCGGGCGCCGTGAGCTGCGCCGGAACGTGGTGGCGACGGTTGGCCGGGTGCCGCCCCGTGCGGTCCCCCTCAGCGCGCGTCGCTGCGAGGTGCGGCGATGAGGGAGACGCTGTACCGGCGCGGGCTGCGGTTCCTGGGGGACCGGTGGCGGGTCGTGGTGCGGCTCGCCGGCTGGTCGGTGCTGGAGACCGGGCAGACCTTCCTCACCGGGTACGCCCCGGCCCGCGCCCTCGACGAGGGGTTCCTGCGCGGGCGTACGGAGGCCGGGCTCGGGTGGCTCGCGGTCGCCGCCCTGGGTGTCGTCGTCGGCGCGTACGGGACCGCGCGGGTGTACGCGGCCGTCGCCGCCCTCGTCGAACCGCTGCGCGACCGGCTCGTGCACCGGGTCGTCGAGCGCGGCGTGCGCAGGGCCGACGGCGGCGCGCTGTCGGGGCTCACCCAGCAGGTGGAGATCGCCCGGGACACCTTCGCCGGACTGGTCATGGTCTCGCGGGCGTTCCTGTTCACGGCCGTCGGCGCGTTCGTCGGCCTGGTCTCGCTCGACCCGCTCCTGCTGCTGGTCGTCGGGCCCCCGCTGGCCGCCGGTGTGGCCCTGTTCGCGGCGACGCTGCGCCCGCTGGCCCGGCGGCAGGAGGCGTTCCTCGCGGCCGACGAGGCCCTGGCCGACCGGCTGGGCGAGGTCTGCCCGGGCCTCAGGGACATCACCGCGACCGGAGCGGAGGCGCACATCGCCGCCGGCACCGGCGAACGCGTCGACGCCGAACTGCGCGCCGCCCGCCGTCTGGCCCGCTTCTCCGTGCTGCGCGTGGCCTCCCTCGCCGCCGGCGGCCAGCTCCCGATCGTGCTCCTGCTCGCCACCGCCCCCTGGCTGCTGGCGCACGGCGTGAGCACCGGCGCCCTGGTCGGCGCGCTGTCCTACGTCACCCAGTCCCTCCTGCCCGCCCTGCGCAACCTGGTCCACGGCCTGGGCACCAGCGGCTCACGCCTGACGGTGGTCCTGCGCAGGCTGACGGCCGGCGATCTGCCCGAGGCCGGCGAGGGGGCCGACGGCGGCGGCAGCCCCACCGAGGAGAGCGGGCACACCGCCCTCTCCCTCACCTCCGTCACCTTCGCCTACGGCCCCCACGCCGCCCCCGTCATCGAGGACCTCGACCTGGCCCTGCCGGCCGGCGCCCATCTGGCCGTCGTCGGACCGAGCGGCATCGGCAAGTCCACGCTGACCGCGCTGGTCGCGGGGCTGCTGGAGCCCGGCCGGGGCACCATCCGGGTCTTCGGGCAGCCGGTCGGGTCGGCCGCGGCCACCGCCCGGCGCGTGCTCATCCCGCAGGAGGCGTACGTCTTCACCGGAACGCTGGCCGACAACCTCGGCTACCTCCGCCCGGACCCGGTGCCCGAACGGGAGCTGCTGGCGGCGGCCGAGGCGGTCGGGCTGGGTCCGCTGCTCGACACCCTCGGCGGTCCGCACGCCCCGCTCGACCCCGCGGCGCTCTCCGCGGGCGAGCGGCAGCTGATCGCGCTGACCCGGGCCTACCTGTCGCACGCCCCGCTCGCCCTGCTGGACGAGGCGACCTGCCATCTGGACCCGCCGGCCGAGGAGCGGGCGGAGCGCGCCTTCGCCGCGCGGCCCGGCGGCACGCTGGTGGTGGTCGCCCACCGGATCAGCTCGGCCCGCCGCGCGCACCGCGTCCTGGTGCTGGACGGACGGGGCACGGCTTACGGCACCCACGACGAGCTGCTCGTCTCCTCGCCCCTGTACCGCGATCTCGTCGGCAGCTGGACGCCCCGCGGCGCGGGCCGCTCAGAGCCAGCCCTCCCCCTGGGAGATGCGGATCGCGTCGATGCGGTTGCGGGCACCGGTCTTGCGGGTGATGGCCGCCATGTAGTTGCGCACGGTCCCGTTGGACAGGTGCAGGCTCCCGGCGATCTCCGCGACCGAGGCCCCCTTGGCGGCCAGTGACAGGACGCTGAGCTCACGCCGGGTCAGCGGCATCTCGGCGGCCTTGAGGAAGCCGAAGCCCAGCGAGTCGTTGACGAAACGTTCCCCCTGAGCGACCCTCCGGATCGCCCGCACCAGGTGCTCCGGCGAGCCCTCCTTGTCGACGTAGCCGAGCGCGCCCGCCTCGATCGCCCGTTTGAGCAGACCCGGTCTGTCGGCCCGGGCGAGCACCAGCAGCTGCGGCGGCGCCTGGTCCGGGCCCGCACGCAGTTCCCCCAGGGGCGGCAGACCGTGGGAGTCGGCACACTCCAGGTCCGCCGCGCAGACATCGGGCCGTAAGGACCGCACTCGCCCCGGCGCGTTGCGCCATGGCGTGTCCTCCACTCTCAGATCGGGCTCCCTTCGCAGCCACTCCGCCAGGACCGATCGCACCAGACACGCATCGTGCACCAGAAGTACCCGGATCACTGCCCGCCCCTCGGTTTCCCGTCCGCCGGTTCCATGGTGTTGAGCGCGTGCCCCATTGTTGACGTCCGTCACAGTCCCTGGGCGCGAAGAATTGGCCAACAGGGTGCGCGGGGGCGCGCGCCCGGCGCCCGTATGACTTGGCGCGCAACAACTCGGGGGGCATGGTCCGGGCCTTTCGGGGTATCCGTCCGTCCTCGCCACGGGGTGGGTGAGTGCTGCGCTCATCCGGCGCGGCCGGTGCCGCTCGCCGTGCGCGAGCGGCCGTCAGGGGGCAGATTTAGACCTTGGGGCTTGGTCCTTGGGCGCCGTGGCCCGGCGGTGGCGAGGAGGTGGTCGGCGTGTCCGACGCACAGGCGCCGACGGCCGCGCGGACGCGGGTGGGCCGGCCGCTGCTCTCACTGGCGCTGGCATCGATGATGGACGAGGTCCACGCCCACTCCGGCGCGGTCTACCTGCTGGCTGCGGACGCACCGGTGCTGGAGATGGCGGTGATGGCCGGGCTGCCCCGCGCCTTCGCCGCGCCGTGGGAGCGGGTGGGACTGAGCGCGCCGATCCCGGTGGCCGACGCGGCGCGCGAGCGACGGCTGGTGTGGGTGAGCGGCGAGGAGGAGATGGCGCGAAGCTATCCGCGCATCGCCGTGGTGCTGCCGTATCCCTTCGCGCTGGCGGCCATTCCCGTGGCGACGGAGTCGACGGTCTACGGGGCGGTCTTCGTGACGTGGCCCGGCTCCCATCCGCCGGAGCTGTCCGACCGGGAGCGGGACCATCTGACCGCCTCCTGCGAGCGGCTGGCGATCCGGCTGGCACGGGCGCTGGAGGAGAGCGGCCCGCTGCCGCCGGAGCCCGATCTGCTCGCCGCGACGCCGATGGCGGGGGCGGCCGGCACGCTGGGCACGGTGGAGGCGGCGCGGATGGTCGCCCGGCTGCCGTACGGGCTGTGCTCGCTCGATCTGCACGGGCGGGTCTGCTTCGCCAACGCGGCGGCGGCCGAGCTGATGGGCGTCCCCGTCAGCGCCCTGCTCGGCACCCAGCTGTGGGCGTCGGTGCCGTGGCTCAACGACCCGGTGTACGAGGACCGTTACCGGGCGGCGCTGCTCAGTCAGCAGACCACCTCGTTCGTGGCGCTGCGCCCGCCGGGCGACTGGCTGTCCTTCCGGCTGTACCCGAGCACGACCGGGCTCAGTGTCCGGGTCACCCGGGCCCGCGCGGTGGCCGAGATGAACCGGGCCGCGCCGCAGGCCGGGGACGCGCCGGCCCGGCTGGTCACCATCTCGCAGGTGCTGTCGCTGGCCGGCGCGCTCACCGAGGCCGCCGGTGTGCAGGACGTGGTGCAGCTCGTGGCGGACGAGATCGCGCCCGCCGTGGGCAGCCAGGCGCTGGTCGTCCTCGGGTCCCGGGCCGGGCGGCTGCACGTCCTGGGGCACCGCGGCTACCCCGACCCGCACGTCGTGGAACGCTTCGACGGGCTGCCGCTGGCCGAGCAGACACCCGGCACACACGCGCTCAACACCGGAGTGCCCGCCTTCTACGAGTCACGGCAGCAGCTGGAGCGCCTGTATCCGCAGCGGCACGCCACCCCCGACGGCTTCGCGGCCTGGGCGTATCTGCCGCTGATCGCCTCCGGGCGGCCGGTGGGCACCTGTGTGCTGGCCTACGCCGAGCCGCACCCCTTCCCCGCGGACGAGCGGGCGGTGCTCACCAGCCTGGGCGGGCTGATCGCGCAGGCCCTGGAGCGCGCGCAGCTGTACGACGCCAAGCACCAGCTGGCGCACGGTCTGCAGGCCGCGCTGCTGCCGCACTCGCTGCCGCCGCTGCCCGGCGTTCAGGCCGCGGCGCGCTATCTGCCGGCCACCCAGGGCATGGACATCGGCGGCGACTTCTACGACCTGGTGCCGATCGCCGGCGGGGCGGCGGCGGTCATCGGGGACGTGCAGGGGCACAACGTCACCGCGGCGGGGCTGATGGGGCAGATCCGCACCGCCGTGCGCGCGTACACGACCGTCGGGCAGAGTCCCGGGGAGGTCATGCGCAGCACCAACCGGCTGCTGACCGACCTCGGCGCCGACCTGTTCGCGAGCTGTCTGTATCTGCGGCTGGATCCGGCGCACGGCCGGGCCGTGATGGCGCGGGCCGGTCACCCGCCGCCCCTGCTGCTGCGGCCGGACGGCCGGGTGCGGGTGCTGGACCTGGCCGGGGGTCCGCTGCTCGGCATCGACGGCCCGGCCGGCTATCCGACCACGGAGGTCGCCCTCACCCCCGGCTCGGTGCTCGCCCTCTACACCGACGGGCTGATCGAGTCGCCCGGCGTCGACATCGAGGACGCGCTCGCGGACCTGGGAGAGCTGCTCGCCGCCGCCGGTGACCAGCCGCTGGAGCGGCTGGCCGACCATCTGGTGGGGCACAGCGCGGCGGCCCGGGAGCGGCTGGACGACGTGGCGCTGCTGCTGCTCAGGGCGGGCTGAAGCACGCGGTGCGGCCCGGCCCTCCCGCCGGAGGGCCGGGCCGTCCACTGCCGGCCGGAACCGCGGGTGAGGCCGGTCAGTGGGTCCGGGTGGAGGGCGATCAGTGGGTCCGGGTGAGGGACGAGCCGTCGTCCGCGCCGGTACCGGACTCGTCACCGGTGCCCGCGCCGGACTGGTCCTGGGCTCCCGACTGGTCGCCGGCGGCGTCGCTCGCCGTCGCGGACGGGTCGGCCGCGCCGCCGACGCCGTCGCCGCCCGCCTGGTCGCCGGTGCCGTCGCTCGCGGTCGCCGACGGGTCGGCCGTACCGGCCTGGTCGCCCGCGCCCGCCCCGGCACCGCCGTCGCCCAGCGTGGCGCCCGTGGCCTGCAGGGCCGTGGTCACCGGCTGGAAGAAGGTCTCGCCGCCGTTGGTGCAGTCGCCGCTGCCCCCGGAGGTCATGCCGATCGCGCTGCCGTCCTGCGTGAACAGCGAGCCGCCGCTGTCCCCGGCCTCCGCGCAGACGTCGGTCTGGATGAGGCCGGTGACGGTGTCGACGCCGCCCGGGTCGGTCTCGCTCTGGAAGTTGACGGTGGCGTCGAGACCGGTGACCGTGCCGTCGTGCAGGCCGGTCGTGCTGCCCATGCGGAAGACCTGCTCGCCGACGGTGGCCTCGGCGGCCTGGGTGATCTGGACCGTCTGGCCGCCGCCGACGTTGACCTCGCTGGGCGCCTGCGTGGTGGGGTCGTCGTACTTGACCAGGGAGAAGTCGCCGTCGCCAGGGAAGGTGGCCTGGTCGACGGTGGCGATGGGCTGGCCGTCCTGGGAGTCGGACCACTGCTGGGCGGCGACACCGCAGTGACCCGCCGTCAGGAAGGCCGGACTGCCGTCACTGGCGGTGACGTTGAAGCCGAGGGAGCAGCGGACGGTGCCGCCCTCCGCCTGGGCGAAGATGGCGTCGCCGCCGGAGACCAGCGTCTTGAAGGTGCCGGAGGACTTCTTCAACGTCGCCATGCCCGAACCGAGCTTCTGGACCGTCGACTCCAGCCGGTCCCACTGGGACCCGGTGACCGTGCTGTCCGCGGTCACCAGCAGCTTGTTGGTCTTGGGGTCCATCGCCCAGGCGGTGCCCGGGATGCTGGCGTCGGCCTTCAGGGTCTGCGCGCCGGCCTTCAGCGCGGCGAGGCTGTTGGCGACCTCGCGGACCTTCGCACCCGCCTTCTTCGCCTGCACGACCACGTTGTTGTCGCCGGATATGACGTTGACGACGAGCTGCCGGCTGCCGGAGTCGTAGTAGGAACCGGCGAAGGCGTCGCCGAGCTGGTCCTGCAGCTGCGAGGCGAGGTCCGAGGCGTCCGTCGCCTTCAGGGTCTTGGGCGCGGCGTTGTTCGAAGCACCGTCCTGGGACGCGTTGGCGTTGGGGAGCAGGATGGCGGCCGCGCCGAGCGCCACGACGCCGCCTGCCGCGATCGCGGCCTTGCGCTTCGGAATTCGCTTGTGACTCAAACTTCTCGACCTCCTGAGGGACCGGAGTCTCGTGCCGCCGGTCGGCAGCTGTTCGGGGCGCCTGGATGGCTGTAGGTACGCAGGGGTCGGGTGGGGCGTTCAATTCCGTTTGCGAACTCCCGCGCCGCAGCGCCGAATCGGCCATGACCGGCGTCGGGGGCAGCGGCGCCGGGAACAATCCGCCATATGACGATGAGCACCGCCGAAGCCGACAAGATCCTCGCCGACAACTTCGCCCCCTGGGTGCTCGACCTGGGACTGCGCGTCGAGGCGGTGGGAGCCGACCGGGCGACCTTGCGGCTGCCCTGGTCACCGCGGTTGTCCAGGGAGGGCGGCGGGCTGTCGGGGCAGGCGTTGATGGCCGCCGCGGACACGGCCACGGTGATCGCGGTGTCGGCGGCCCGCGGGTCCTACGGACCGATGACGACGGTGCAGCAGTCGACGTCGTTCCAGCGCGCGGTGACCGGTTCGGATGTCCTGATCGAGGCGGTGCTCACCAAGCTGGGCCGCCGCATGGCGTTCGCCGACATCACCATGACCGCCAAGACCTCGGGTGAACTCGCGGCACGCGCGAGCACGGTCTACGCACTTCTGGGCTGACACGGTCCGCGTCCGGTCGGTGACGGTCCGTTGTGAACACGGACCTGAATCACGGCTCCAGAGAATCTGCACACGGAATGCCCAACGGAGTCACCGTGCGCGGAGGTTCTGCACATGCCCGCGCACGCGCTCACGCCATTGAGGCGGGAGTGTCGGATTCGCCGAGCGACCGGCAAGCACGGGGAGGAGCCGATGCCGTGACGCTTGTGAAGAACTCGCCAGCGAGCCGTGCGCACACCTGCACCAAACGAGCCGTCCGGGACTCAAGTTGCCTGGTGAGGCAGGTGGTTGATTGGAAGCGTGCGCCCGCAGCGTGCTTTGATCCATCGCACCGCGGGAGCCGCCAGGGGCTTTCCGGAAACGGGCGTCCGGCGCCCGCGGTCGCGGCCGTCGCTCTGTCCCCAGAGGGGGCCGCTCCCCCCTTGTGAAATATCCATATGAAGGGAAGTTCCATCATGAACTCCACCCCCCAGGTTGAGACCGTCGAGATCTCCGACGCCGAGCTCGACAACGTCTCCGGCGGCCTCTCCGTGAACGCCCTCGGCACCGTCACCAACCTGGTGGACGGCGTCGCCCCGGTTTCCGGCCTGGTCGACACGGTCGTCGGCACCGTCGAGGGTGTCACCGGCCTGAACACCGCCCCGGTCACCAACCTGGTCGCCGGTCTCTGATCGCACCTTTGTGATCGTCGGGTCCCGGAGCCGTCTGCCGGCTCCGGGGTTTCCCGCTGCCTTGAACCAGCCGGCTCGCCCGAGCCGGTCCTCAGTCGTTTTCAGGTGAGACTCGTTTTCCCGTGAGTCTTGTTCTCAGGTGAGGGAAACGTCCGTGCAGTTCCGCCAACAGGCCCTCGCCAAGCTCCAGTCGCCCGAAGAGCTCGACCTTCCGGTGCGCTTCGCCCGTCCCCAGGGCTGGCTCGTGCTGTCCGTGTCGCTCATCGCCATGGCGGCGGCCTCGGTGTGGGCGGTGACCGGCTCGGTGGCCTCCACGGTCAGCGCGCCCGCCATCCTCACGCACGCGGAGGGCAGTTACATCCTGCAGAGCCCCGTCGCGGGCCAGGTCACCGCGGTCGTGGCGAAGGAGGGCGAGCGGCTGCCGGCCGGCTCCCCCGTCCTGAAGGTCCGCACCAGCCAGGGCGACACCGTCGTGCGCACGGTCGCCGCGGGCCGTGTCACCGCGCTGGCCGCGACGATCGGCCAGATCATCTCCACCGGCGCCAACGTGGCCGCCATGGAGAAGGTCGCCCACGCCTCCGACCCGCTGTACGCCACCGTGTACGTGCCCGCGGAGAACGCGGCCTCCATCCCCGCCGACGCGGCCGTCGACCTGACCGTCTCCTCGGTCCCCACCGAGCAGTACGGCGTGCTGCGCGGCCATGTGAAGTCGGTGGACCGCTCCGCGCAGTCGGCCCAGCAGATCGCCGCCTTCCTCGGGGACAGCCAGCTGGGCGAGCAGTTCACCAAGAAGGGCCGGCCGGTGGCCGTCCTGGTGAGGCTGGACAAGTCGGCCGCCACGAAGAGCGGTTACCGGTGGTCGTCCAAGGACGGGCCGCCGTTCGACCTCACCTCCATGACCCTGGCCTCGGGTTCCATCCGGCTGGCCGACCAGCGTCCCGTCGATTGGCTGCTGCCGTGAGCACCGCACAGGAGACCCGCAGCCGGCGCCGCTCCGCGCCGCCCAAGCGCCCCGTCCCCAAGGGCAGGGGGAAGACCGTCCGCACCCCCACCGTCCTGCAGATGGAGGCCGTGGAGTGCGGCGCCGCCTCCCTGGCGATGGTGCTCGGCCACTACGGCAGGCACGTGCCGCTGGAGGAGCTGCGCATCGCCTGCGGTGTCTCGCGCGACGGCTCCCGCGCCAGCAACCTGCTGAAGGCGGCACGCAGTTACGGCCTGACGGCCAAGGGCATGCAGATGGACACGGCCGCCCTCGCCGAGGTGAGGACGCCGGCCATCCTGTTCTGGGAGTTCAACCACTACGTCGTCTACGACGGCATGGGCCGCCGCTTCGGCCGGCGCGGGGTGTACATCAACGACCCCGGCAAGGGCCGCCGGTTCGTGCCCATGGAGGACTTCGACGGCAGCTTCACCGGCGTCGTGCTGGTCATGGAGCCCGGCGAGGGCTTCACCAGGGGCGGCCGCAAGCCCGGCGTCCTCGGTGCGATGCCGGCCCGGCTGCGCGGCACGGCGGGCACGATGCCGGCCGCGGTGCTGGCGAGCCTGCTGCTGGTCGTGGTGGGCGCGGCGGTGCCGGCGCTCAGCCGCACCTACATCGACATGTTCCTGATCGGCGGGCAGACGTCGCTGCTGGGCGTGCTGTTCACGTCGATGGGCGCGTGCGTGCTGTTCACCGTGGTGCTGACCTGGTTGCAGCAGGCGAACCTGCTGCACGGCCGCATCATCTCCTCCACCCTCTCCAGCGCCCGCTTCCTGCGCCATCTGCTCAGGCTGCCGGTGACGTTCTTCGCCCAGCGCAGCCCGGCCGACCTGGTGCAGCGCCTGCAGTCCAACGACCAGGTGGCCGAGACCCTGGCCCGCGACCTGGCGGCGGCCGGCGTGGACGCGGTGGTCGTGGTGCTGTACGCGGTGCTGCTCTACACCTACGACCCGCAGCTGACGTACGTCGGCATCGGGGTGGCGCTGCTGAACGTCGTCGCGATGCGCGTGGTGGTGAAACTGCGCGCGACGCGGACGGCGAAGCTGCGCGCGGACAGCGCCCGGCTGACCAACACCGCCTACACGGGCCTGCAGTTGATCGAGACGATGAAGGCGACCGGCGGCGAGGACGGCTACTTCCGCAAGTGGGCCGGGCAGCACGCCACCACGCTGGAGGAGCAGCAGCGCCTGGGCGTGCCCAGCGCCTGGCTGGGCGTGGTCGCGCCCACGTTGGCCTCGCTCAACAGCGCGGTGATCCTGTGGATCGGCGGTATGCGCGCGGTCGAGGGCGGCATCTCGGTGGGCCTGCTGGTCGCCTTCCAGTCGCTGGTCACCCGTTTCACCGCGCCGATCACCCGCCTCAACGGCGTCGCGGGCCGCATCCAGGACTTCGCCGCCGACGTGGCCCGTCTGAAGGACGTGGAGAACTTCCAGGCCGACCCGCTCTACGGCCGCCCCGGCGCCGGCGACTCCACGCGCCGCCTGCACGGCCACGTCGAACTGCAGAACATCACCTTCGGCTACAACCCGCTCGACAAGCCGCTGCTCACGGGCTTCGACCTCACGGTGGGCCCCGGTCAGCAGGTCGCCCTCGTCGGCGGCTCGGGCAGCGGCAAGTCCACCGTGTCCCGGCTCATCTCGGGCCTGTACGCCCCCTGGGAGGGCGTGATCCGCATCGACGGGCAGCGCCTGGACGACATCCCGCGCGGCGCGCTCGCGGCCTCCGTCTCCTTCGTCGACCAGGAGGTGTTCCTGTTCGAGGGGTCGGTGCGCGACAACGTGGCGCTGTGGGACCCGTCGATCCCGGACGACGCGGTGGTGGAGGCGCTGCGGGACGCGGCCCTGTACGACGTCGTGATGCGCCGGCCCGGCGGCATCCACAGCCGGGTCGAGCAGGACGGCCGCAACTTCTCCGGCGGGCAGCGCCAACGCCTGGAGATCGCGCGGGCGTTGGTGCGCCGGCCCAGCATCCTGGTGCTGGACGAGGTGACCAGCGCGCTGGACGCGGAGACCGAGCTGGTCGTGATGGACAACCTGCGCCGGCGCGGCTGCGCCTGCGTGGTGATCGCACACCGGCTCAGCACCGTGCGCGACAGCGACGAGATCGTCGTCCTCGAGCACGGGACGATCGTGGAACGCGGGCGGCACGAGGAGCTCGTCGCGCGCGGCGGCGCGTACGCGGCGCTGGTCAGGGAACGGTGAGATGACGACCCCCCAAGAAGGCGACCTCGTCCTCGGCGCGCTCGGCGCCCTGGGCACGCCGATCGACTGCTCCGGCCACAGCCGGCTGGACCTGGAGGGCCCGCAGGTGCTGTGGCTGGTCGCGGCCGGCAGCCTCGACCTGTTCGCGGTGGACGCCGCGGCGCAGGGCCACTGGCACCACCTCGGCCGGCTGGAGGCGGGCTCGCTGCTGCTCGGTCCCGTCGCGGGACCGCAACACACCCTCGTCGCCCGGCCGTTGCGCGACTGCGTGGTGCACCGCATCGGGCTGCGCGAGCTGCACCAGCCGGCGACCACGCAGACCTGGTCCTACGACGAGTACGGCAACCCGCAGTACGTGCCGCCCACGACGAGCCCGCTGGAGTACGCCCTCGCGCTGGGCGTGGGCCGCAGCCTGTCCATCCTCTTCCAGGCACCGATGGCGAGTGAGCGGGCCGCGGAGGTCACCGATGACGACGTGTTCTGGATGCAGGTGCCGCCCGGCAGCGTCCAGTACGGCTCGCTCTACGGCGCCGAGGCCGCGGCCGACCTGCTGATGGACCCGGCGGTGTGGCAGTCCATGGTCGACCAGCAGTACCGGCTGCTGACCACGCTGGACCGCTGGATCGAGCAGTTGGAGCGCACCCACGAGACCCGCACCGCCGCCGGCATCAGGGCCGGTGAGGCGGTGCGCGCCCAGGCCGACCGGACGCTGCTGGCGTCCATCGGCAAGGGCTCCGCCCAGCGCGCGACGGCGGCCGACGCGGACGCGAGCTACGCGGCCTGCAAGCTGGTCGCCGACGCGGCCGGGATCACGCTGGCGGACCCCGCGCAGGGCGGCGCCGAGAGCGACCGCCTGGACCCGGTGGAGCGGGTCGCGATCGCCTCGCGGGTGCGCACCAGGGCCGTACGCCTGGACGGGACCTGGTGGCGCGACAACGTCGGGCCGCTGGTGGGACACCGGGCGCTGTCCGGGGCGCCGGTCGCGTTGCTGTGGCGGCGCGGCGGCTATGTGGCGGTGCATCCGGCGACCGGTCGCGAGACGCCGATCGAGAAGGCCAACGCCGAGGAGTTCGAGCCGCGCGCGGTGATGTTCTACCGGCCGCTGCCGGAGCGGACGCTCAGCCCGCTGCGCCTGCTGCGGTTCAGCATGCGCGGCACCCGCGCCGACCTGACCAACCTCCTGGTCAGCGGTCTGGTGACGGTGGCGATCGGCGCGCTGGTGCCGATCGCCACCGGCAAGGTGCTCGGCGAGTTCGTGCCGAAGGCGCAGACGGGCCTGATCGCGCAGGTGTGCCTGGCGGTGATGCTCACCAGCGTGGTGGCCGCGGCCTTCATGCTGCTGGAGAACCTCACCATCCTGCGCCTGGAGGGCCGTATCGAGGCCACCCTCCAACCGGCCGTGTGGGACCGCCTGCTGAGGCTGCCGACGAAGTTCTTCAGCGAGCGCTCGACCGGTGAGCTGGCGAGCGCGGCCATGGGCATCAGCGCGATCCGCCGCATGATGGCGGGCATCGGCCCGGTCGTCGCCCAGTCGGTCACCGTCGGCGCGATGAACCTCGGCCTGCTGTTCTGGTACAGCCCCTCGATGGCGCTGGCCGCCATCGGCATGCTGGTCGTCATCGCCGGCGCGTTCCTCGGCCTCGGTCTGTGGCAGGTGCGCTGGCAGCGGCGGCTGGTCGTGCTCACCAACAAGCTCAACAACCAGGCGTTCCAGACCCTGCGCGGACTGCCGAAACTGCGGGTGGCGGCCGCCGAGAACTACGCGTACGCCGCCTGGGCCGCGCAGTTCGCGCGCAGTCGCGAGCTCCAGCAGAAGGTCGGCCGGATCAAGAACCTCACCACGGTGATGGGCGCCGTCTACCTGCCCGTGTGCACCCTGCTGATGTTCATGCTGCTGGCGGGCCCGGCGCGCGGGGCGATGTCCGCGGCGGCGTTCCTCACCTTCAACACCTCCGTGACGATGCTGCTCACCTCGGTCACCCAGCTGACCGGGGCGTTCGTGTCGATGGTGGCCGCGCTGCCGCTGTTCGAGGAGATCAAGCCGGTGCTGGAGGCGACCCCGGAGGTGCGCACGGCCAGCACCCGGCCGGGCCCGCTGTCGGGTGCCGTCGAGGCCCGCCGGCTGTCGTTCCGGTACTCCGACGACGGCCCGCTGGTCCTGGACGACGTGTCGTTCGAGGTGCGCCCGGGCGAGTTCGTGGCGATCGTCGGCCCGAGCGGCTGCGGCAAGTCGACGCTGCTGCGGCTGCTGATCGGCTTCGACCGGCCGGTCTCGGGCAGCGTGCTGTACGACGGCCAGGACCTGGCCGCCCTCGACCAGTCCGCCGTACGCCGTCAGTGCGGTGTGGTGCTCCAGCACGCACAGCCGTTCACCGGCTCCATCCTCGACGTCATCTGCGGCACCGAGCCCTACACACCCGAGGAGGCGATGGCGGCGGCCGAGATGGCGGGTCTGGCCGAGGACATCAAGCGGATGCCGATGGGCCTGCACACGATCGTCTCCGGCAGCGGGTCCGTCTCCGGCGGCCAGCGCCAGCGCCTCATGATCGCGCAGGCGTTGATCCGCCGGCCGAGGATCCTCTTCTTCGACGAGGCGACCAGCGCCCTCGACAACGAGACGCAGCGCACGGTGATCGAGTCGACCAAGGCCCTCAACGCCACCCGCATCGTCATCGCGCACCGCCTGTCGACGGTGCTGGACGCCGACCGGGTGATCGTGATGGAGGACGGCAAGGTCGCCCAGCAGGGGCCGCCCGCGCAGTTGCTCGCGGACACCGGCGGGCGGCTGCACGAGCTGGTGCGGCGGCAGCTGGCGTAGCGGTCAGTCCAGGCCGGGGACGGGGGCCCCGGAGGGCACGCCGGCCTCGATGTAGCCGGCGTAGAACTCCTTCCAGCCGGCGCTCGCCCCGGCCCGCGGGCCGGGCAGCCGCTCGCCGCGGGTCCAGGCGTCGAGGGCGGCCAGGCACACCTCCCAGCCGGCGCCGTTGCGGGCGGCGGTGTCGGCGGACCGCAGGACGTTGGTCAGGGTGAAGCGGGTGCGCCCGGCGTCCAGGGCCTCCAGGTCGAAGCGGAGTTCGTCGCCGCCCCACTCGAAGGACAGGTGGCGCGGCTCGTCCAGGGCGAGGACCCGGCCCGTGGACTCGGGCATGTTCGGGTCGCCGCCGAAGGTGATGGTGCCGCCGGGGCGCGGGTCGATCTCGGCGCGGGAGGGGAACCAGTGGGCCAGTTCCCCGGCGTCGGTGACGAACTGCCAGACACGCTCGATGGGGTGGTCGTAGACGCGGCTGAAGCGGACGGCCGGGCGGCCGTCGTCCAGGGTCAGATAGGTGCCGGTGAGGTCAGCGGCCATGGGGATCAGTCCTTCGGGGCGGGTTCCTCGGGCGCGTCCGGCGCCGTCTCGTCCAGGCGCCGGCCCAGGGCGTCCAGGCTGCGGTTCCACAGTGCGCGGTAGGGCGCGAGCCAGGCGTCCAGCTCGGCGATGGGGGCGGGGTCGAGGGCGTAGACACGGCGCTGGGCGTCCTGCCGGACCCGTACGAGGCCCGCCTCCCTGAGCACCTTCAGGTGCTTGGAGGTGCCGGGCTGGCTCAGGCCGCACGCCTCCACGATCTCGCCGACGGACCGCGGCCGCTCCAGGAGCAGCCCGATGATGGCCCGCCGGTGGGGATCGGCGAGCGCGGTCCAGAGGGCGGCGTCGGACATGGGGACCAATATGCCTCGCTGGTTATATTCCCGCCAAGGAATAAGAGAGGGACGCCACATCTAGCGAAACGTTGCCGTTTCGCTGAGCGGCGTCTAGGCTGCTGCTGTACGAAACCGTTTCGTTTACGGACTCGTCGTCCAGCTCGAACGACTTCCCTGGAGTGGTTCTCCATGTCCCAGAAGACCCTCGCCGAGGACGCCTCCGTCGGCGCGTCCGGCGGCACCGAACCCGCCGCGTCGCCGAAGCGGTGGTGGATCCTGGCGGTCATCGCCCTCGCGCAGCTGATGGTGGTGCTCGACGCGACCATCGTGAACATCGCGCTGCCCTCCGCCCAGCAGGACCTCGGCTTCTCCGACGGCAACCGGCAGTGGATCGTCACCGCGTACGCGCTGGCGTTCGCCTCGCTGCTGCTGCTCGGCGGCCGGATAGCCGACCTCTTCGGCCGCAAGACGGCCTTCCTCGTCGGCGTCGCCGGCTTCGCCGCCGTCTCCGCCCTGGGCGGCGCCGCCAACGGCTTCGGCATGCTGGTCACCGCCCGCGCCCTGCAGGGTGCCTTCGGCGCGCTGCTCGCACCGGCCGCGCTCTCGCTGCTGAACACCACCTTCACCGACGTCCGCGAACGCGCCCGCGCCTTCAGCGTGTACGGCGCCATCGCCGGCGCCGGCGGCGCGGTGGGCCTGCTGCTCGGCGGCGTGCTGACCGACGCCTTCGACTGGCGCTGGACGCTGTACGTGAACGTCGTCATCGCCGTGGTCGCCTTCGCCGGCGGCTGGATGCTGCTGGCCAACCACCGCGACGCCGCGAACGGCAAACTCGACGTGCCGGGCACGGTGCTGGTCGCCGCCGGCCTGTTCTCCCTCGTCTACGGCTTCTCCAACGCCGAGACGCACGACTGGGGTTCGCCGCTGACCTGGGGCTTCCTGATCGCCGGCGGACTGCTGCTGGCGGCCTTCGCCTGGTGGCAGACCCGGGCCGCACACCCGCTGCTGCCGCTGCGCATCCTGCTCGACCGCGACCGCGCGGCCTCCTTCCTCGCGGTGCTGATCTCCGCCGGCGGCATGTTCGGCGTGTTCCTCTTCCTCACCTACTACCTGCAGCTCAACCTCGGCTTCAGCCCGACCAAGACGGGTGTGGCGTTCCTGCCGATGGTGGGCGCCCTGATGGTGGCGGCCCAGCTGGGCACCACGGTCCTGCTGCCGCGCATCGGCCCCAAGGCGCTCGTCCCGTTGGGCTTCGCCGTCGCCGCGGCCGGCATGGCCTGGCTCACCGGGATCGGGGTCGGTTCGAGCTACGTCAGCGCGGTGCTGCCCCAGCTGATCGTGACCGGCGCGGGCCTCGGCCTGGTCATGCCGGTGACCATGCAGCTGGCGACCGGCGGGGTGACGGCCGAGGACGCGGGCGTGGCCTCCGCGACCGTCAACGCCATGCAGCAGGTGGGCGGTTCGATCGGCACCGCGCTGCTGAACACGCTCGCCGCGTCCGCCGCGACCGACTACCTGGCCGGGAGGGACGCCACCAGCAAGCTGGTTCAGGCCCAGGCGACGATCGAGAGCTACACCACCGCGTTCTGGTGGTCGGCGGGCATGTTCGCCGCCGGTGCCGTGATCGCCGGCCTGCTCTTCCGGCGCGGGGTGCCGCAGCAGACCACCGACACCGTCCAGGTCGTCCACATGTGACGACCATGAGCCGAGCCGCCCTGGTCCGAGGGGCCGCCGTCCGCAGGGAGACGGCGGCCCCTCCCCTGTGCCCGCGCTCCGCGCCGGCCGCGCCGCGAACGACCTGCGTGGGAACGGCGGTAAGTGGGTACCCACGGGCCCATGCGAATCAGCGTGGTGGATGTGGGGTCGAACACGGTCCGGCTGGTGGTGGCCGACGCGGAGGACGGAGTGCCGTTGCCGGTCCACACCGCCAAGTGGCGGCTGCGGCTGTCGGAGCAGGTCGAGCCCAGCGGCGAGATCCCGCCGGAGGCCGTGGAGCGGCTGGTCGTGGCGGTCGCCGAGGCGAGCCGGACCGCGGCCAAGTGGGGTGCGAGCGGCCCCCTCGCCTTCGCGACCGCCGTGGTGCGCGCCGCCCCCAACCGGGAGGAGGTGCTGCGCACCGTGCGCACCCGCACCGGCGTCGGGCTGTGCACCCTGCCGGGCGAGGTGGAGGCCGAGCTGACCTTCCTCGCCGCGCGCCGCTGGATGGGCTGGCGCTCGGGGCCGCTGGCGCTCATGGACATCGGGGGCGGTTCGCTGGAGGTGGCCTTCGGCCGCGGCCGGCTGCCGGACTTCGTCGCCTCGCTGCCGCTCGGCGCGGGACGGCTGACCAGGGAGTACTTCGCCGGCCAGGACCCGCCGACGCCGGAGCAGGTACGCGCCCTCAGACGCAAGGTCCGCCACCAGCTGCGTGACGTGGCCGCGCGGATCCGCTGGGAGGGACCCCGCACGGCGGTGGTCACCTCCCGCACGTTCCAGCAGCTGGGCCGGTTGTGCGGTGCCCCGCCCGGGCGGCACGGCCCCTTCGTGGAGCGCCGGCTGCACCGCACGGACCTGCGGGTGGCGATGCACCGGCTGGCGGAGCTGCCCGCGGCCGACCGCGCCCGGCTCCCCGGCATCTCGGCCCCGCGCGCGGTGCAGAGCCTGGCCGGCGCGGTGGTGGGGCACACGGCGATGAAGCTGACCGGGATCAGGACGGTCACCATCTGCCCCTGGGCCATCCGCGAGGGCGTCCTGCTGCGCCACATCGAGGACGGGGCGTCCTGGTGGGCGGAGGTCACCCGGCTCGGCGAGTCGCCCGCTCCCCCGGAGCCGGTACCGCTGCACATCGCGTCGACCCGCACCTGACACCCGCGCCGGTCGCCCGACACCGGACCACCGGCGCTTGATGACCGACACCCGACGACAGGCACCCGACCACTGACACCCGACCACCGACACCCGATGACCGACACACCCGGCCCTCGGCATCCGGCCCTCGGCATCCGGCCCTCGGCATCCGGCCCTCGGCACCCGGCCCTCGGCATCCGACCACCGACACCCGACCACCGGCGGCCTATAACCGGCACACCCGGCCCTCGGCACCCGAACAGCGGCGCCCTATGACCGGAACCCGTCCCTCGGCACCCGGCCATGGACACCGGCCCGTCCGTGTCCGGCCAGCGGCAGCCGACCGCCGGCGTCGCACCGCCGGCACCCCACCATCGAAGGAGGCAACCCGTGACCGACCACAGGAAACCGCCCGAGACGGCCCTCGCGGAGGTCCTGCGCGAGATCGAGGACGCGGAGAAGCGCACCGACCCCGCCGACGACGAGCGCCGTGGGCGTGAGCACGAGGGCGAGGCGGCCGACGCCATCACCCCCAACGCTCGCGCGCAGGAGGAGTCCGAAGGCGACTGAGCCCTACCCGGGAGGCGCGCCCAGGGGCCGCTCGGCCAGCGCCCGCGCCACCCCGTACAGGTTGGCGGCCATGGCCCGGCCCGTACTGCGCGCCCAGTCGTGGCCGCGCTCGTCGTCGAGGTAGTCCGGTCCCGGACCGGGACCCAGGTGCCAGTAGGTCCACGCCTGGCCCGGGATCGTGTAGCCGATGTCGGCGAGCGCGCCCTGGATCTCGCTGATCACATGGTGCGCGCCGTCCTCGTTGCCGGTGACGACCACGCCCGCGACCCGGTTGTAGGCGACGGGCCTGCCGTCGTCGTCGGTCTCGGAGAGCATCGCGTCCATGCGCTCCAGCACGCGCTGGGCGACGGAGGACGGCCGGCCCAGCCAGGTCGGCGAGGCGATGACGAGGATCTGCGAGCCGAGCAGCTTGTCGTGCACCGCCGGCCAGGCGTCGCCCTCCCGTACCGCCTCGCTGGTCACGCCGGGGGCGATGTCCAGGTCGACGGCCCGTACGGTGTCGACGTCCACGCCGTCCTTGCGCAGCTGCTCGACGACGACGCCGGCCAGGGCCTCGGTGTTGGAGGGGGCCGGTGAGCTCTTGAGCGTGCAGTTGATCACGAGTGCCTTCATGCCGCTCCGGGGTACCCCGTGCGGCCGGCTCCACGCGGACGGGTGGCCGGGGCCGGTCCGGGTACCCGGCGCGTATGACGCACGACGAACAAGGACCCCGGCTGCCCTCGGACCGCGGACCGGTCTCCGCCGGCGTGGCCCGGTACCTGATGGGCCGAGGACCGCTGCCGCGCCCCGAGGAGGTGGCGGGCGCACCGGCCTACGGTGACGACCTGCAGCTCGCCCTCTATCTCTGCTACGAACTGCACTACCGCGGCTTCGCGGGTGTCTCGCCGGAGCTCGAGTGGGACCCCGAACTGCTGCGCACGCGCGCGGCCCTGGAACACCGCTACCTGTCCGCCCTGCGCGCCGACGTCCCCGTCCACGAGAGTCTGGACGAGGCCCTGGCGGAGCTGCTGGTCGAGCCTGTCGAGGGCACGGGAGTCAGCCACTTCCTGCGCGACAAGGGCGAGTTGTGGCAACTGCGCGAGTACGCCGCCCACCGCTCCCTGTACCACCTCAAGGAGGCCGACCCGCACGCGTGGGTGCTGCCGCGGCTGTCCGGCAGGGCCAAGGCGGCGATGGCCGCGGTGGAGTTCGACGAGTTCGGCGGCGGCCGTGCCGACCGGGTGCACGCCCGCCTGTTCGCCGACCTGATGACGGATCTGGGCCTGGACACGACGTACGGCCACTACCTGGAGGCGGGTTCGGCCGAGGCGCTGGCCATCGTGAACCTCATGTCCCTGTTCGGGCTGCACCGGTCTCTGCGGGGCGCCCTCGTGGGCCACTTCGCGGCGGTGGAGATCACCTCCTCGCCGGGCTCGCGGCGGCTGGCGGAGGCCATGCGCCGGACCGGCGCCGGACCGGCGGCCGAGCACTTCTACGACGAGCACGTCGAGGCCGACGCCGTGCACGAACAGATCGTGCGGCACGACGTCATCGGCGGGCTGCTCGCCGACGAGCCGCACCTGGCGTCCGACATCGCGTTCGGCATCGACGCCACCGGACACGTCGAGGACCGGTTCGCGGAACGTCTGCTGGACGACTGGCGCGCGGGCCGGTCGTCCCTGCGTTCACACGAGTTTTCCGAAACCTCCTTTATGACCTGAATATGCGGGTACTTGGGCGACGTGAATCCTCTCCTGCTGCCCGGCGTCTACGCCCCCCGTGAAGACACGGCCCTGCTGGCCGACGCCCTGCTCGAAGAACCGCTTCCGCCGAGCGCGGAGGTACTGGACGTAGGGACCGGCAGCGGTGCCCTGGCCCTCCAGGCGGCCCGACTGGGCACGCGGGTGACCGCGGTGGACCTGTCGTGGCGGGCCGTGTGCACCGCGCGTGTGAACGCGTGGCTGGCCGGCCACTCGATACAGGTCCGGCGCGGCAACCTCTTCGCACCGGTGCGCGACCGGTCGTTCGACCTCATCCTCTCCAATCCCCCCTACGTGCCCGCGCCGACCGGCGAGACCGCTCCGCGCGGGCCCGCCCGGGCCTGGGACGCGGGGCGGGACGGCCGGCTCGTGCTGGACCGCATCTGCCGCGAGGCACCGGCCCAACTGCGGCCCGGTGGCGTGCTGCTGCTGGTCCACTCGGCACTCAGCGGCCCCGACACCACGCTCGCGCGCCTGCGGGCGGAGGGCCTGAAGGCGAGCGTGACGCGCCGGCAGCGGATCGCGCTGGGGCCGGTGCTGCGTTCCCGGGAGGGCTGGCTGCGCGAGCGCGGCCTGCTCTCCCCCGCCGACGACAAGGAAGAGCTGGTGGTCGTCCGTGCCGAACTCCCCCTCTGACAGCCCGCGCAGGATCACCATCCAGCGCCGCGGACCGCTGCTCGTCGAGGGCCCGGTCGAGGTGGAACTGGAGGACGGCAGCGTCGTCTCCTCCGACCGCTTCCGCGTCGCCCTGTGCACCTGCCGGCGCAGCCGCCGCTTCCCGTGGTGCGACACCAGTCATCGGCAGCGGTCGTGAACTGTCGTGCCCGCGAAGGAAGTCAAGCGAAACGCACCTAATTCACCAGGTCGAGTGAACCAGATCTTGCGGACGCCGCCGCAGGGATGGTGGGCGATCCACCGGGGTAACTACCGTGACCGAACGGGTCCCCGCCTGGGTGGAGCGGCCATGACGCCGGATGCGGACGACCGGGCGGGCGAACCGCCCACGGTGAACGCCCATGCCCGCACCCGCGTGAGCGGCCCGTTCACCGTGGTCGAGGCCGTCGGCGAGATCGATCTGGCCACCGCGGGACTCCTCGCCGACCAGCTGAACGCGGCGACGGCGGCACCGCGGCCGGACGTCCTGGTCGACCTGCGGGGCGTGGACTTCTTCGACTGTTCCGGCCTGCGCGTGCTGTGCCGGGCCGAGACGCGGGCCCGGGAGCGGGGCGGCCGGCTGCGCGTCGTCTGCGGGGAGTGGCCCGTGGGCCGGCTGCTGCGCGGCACCGGCCTGCTGGGGCGCTTTCCGCCGCTGTCCGCCGTTCCCGGGGAGTGACACCGGGAGAGGGGCACCGGCAGTGCCGCCGACAGCGATACCGGGGGTCGGCCGGGTGGCCCCACTCCGCCCGACCGCCCCCCGGTGCGAGACCTCCGAGCCCCCGCGGCAAGCGCACGCACTCCCCAACTGCGAGCCGCTTCAGGTGCGCGGGTCCTCGGGATCCCGGTCTCAGAACGCGAAGAGGGCACTCCCGTAGGAGTTCTTCACGCACTCGTTGCCGAAGGTGCGCTCATAGGCGACGCGCTTGCCCTGCCACACGCCGTCCGCGGTCACCACCACGGGGTCGTACTGCTTCGTGCACGGCACGTCGTCTCTGGGTGCCAGGCCCTCCAGGCCGCCCGCGGCGCGCAGTTCGGCGCAGGCCAGGGCGGCCGCCGGGTGGGTGCCGGAGGGCGTCGGGGCGCAGCTGAGGGTGACCGCCCGCTGCGGGGTCGTGGTGGCGGCGCTCTCGCCGTGGCCGACGGTGAGCACCAGGGCGGACGGGGCGTAGAGCGAGGCGGGAGCGGCGGCCGGTTCGGCGAGGGCGGAGCCGGTGAGGGGGCCGCAGACGGCGGTGGCCGTGAGGGCGAGGGTCGCCGCCCAGCGCGCGGGGTTCCGCATGGTGTGCATCCTTCCGCTGGAAACGAGGGTGGTGCCGGATGCGGGCTCGGTGGAGCCGGACCGGCGAGCGCGAGTCTGCCGAGTCCGCTGCGGAAACTCACCTCGACCCCATGCGTTTCAGTAACCTTGCGTGTTGAATCAGTGGCGCGAAGTCACGGAATTCGAACGTGTAACCAGCTCAACCGGGCGGCTCTTGATCGCCTGAAGCAGCCACTTGGCCGATTTCACCCGCCTGAGTAATCGGCCTGAAACATTCCGGTTGAGCCGACAGCGGACCCCCTGACGACCCCTTGCGTTCACGATCTGGCCGAGTAATGGTCATTACATGATTACGACAGAGCAGCGAGAGAAGCTGCGCGGCTGGTTCGCCGGCCGCCTGCCCGACGACCTCTTCGAGGAACTGGCCGAGATCACGGTCGACCGCGAGGAGATCACCGTGATCGGCCGCATCGCCGAACCGCGCCTCGCCGACGACGTCTCGGATGCCGAGCGGGACGCCGCCGTAAGGGGCCGCATCCAGGAGTTCCGGGAGCGCACCCGCGCGGCCCGCGTGGAGGTGGCCCGCGAGGCGGAGCACCGCTTCGGCCGCAAGGTCTCCTGGGGTGTCGAGTGCGGCGGCCGGCGTGCCCTGTACACCCACGTCGCCGCGCCGGTCATGACCCGCCTGCGCCAGCCGGAGCGCCAGGTCCTCGACACCCTGATCGCCGGCGGCGTCGCCCGCAGCCGCAGCGACGCCCTCGCCTGGTGCGTACGGCTGGTCCAGCGCCACACCGACGACTGGCTCACCGAGCTGCGGGAGTCCCTGGAGCACGTCCAGCGGGTACGGGCGCAGGGCCCGGACGCCGAGGAGGTGGCCGATTCCTCCACCGAAGACGCGGAAGATGGATGAAACGTCCTCTGGCCGGGGTCCCGGGCGCCGCCGTACCGTCGGCAGACCCCGCCAGGACGGCGCTCGCGCACGCCGCACACCCCGCGGCGCGCCGGGGCCGCCCTCCCCCGCCGCGCCACGACGCGCTCCACCGCCGATTCCCCGCTGGAGCCCCCTTGTCCCCGCAGCCCGCCGACTCCCCCGCCGCGCCGCCGCCCGCCCTGACCGAGGTCGAGACCCACGGCGTGGAGCGGATTCCCGACGCGGACCGCACCGCGACCCCGCTCGACCTGTTCCGCCTCGCCTTCGGCGGCGCCAACACCTTCTCCACCTGTGTCCTCGGCGCCTTCCCGATCCTGTTCGGCCTCTCCTTCTGGCAGGGCCTGGCGGCCACCGTGCTCGGCGTCGTCGTGGGCGCGCTGATCCTGTGCCCGATGGCCGTGTTCGGGCCGGTCAACGGCACCAACAACGCCGTCTCCTCCTCCGCGCACCTGGGCGTGCACGGCCGCGTGGTCGGCTCCTTCCTGTCCCTGCTGACCGCCGTCGCGTTCTTCTCCCTGTCGGTGTGGAGCTCCGGCGACGCCCTGGTGGGCGGCGCGCACCGGCTCTTCGGCCTGCCGCGCGGCACGCTGTCGTACGCCGTCGCCTACGCGCTGTTCGCGGCGCTGGTGCTCGCGGTGTGCGTGTACGGCTTCCGGTTCATGCTGTTCGTCAACAAGGTCGCCGTGGCCTCGGCGACGGTGCTCTTCCTGCTCGGCGCGATCGCCTTCGCCGGCGACTTCGACCCGTCCTACGCCGGTGTCTTCACCACCTCCGCGGACGCGGCGACCAGGTCGCTGTTCTGGCCGTCGTTCATCGGCGCGGCCCTGATCGTGCTGTCGAACCCGGTCTCCTTCGGGGCGTTCCTCGGCGACTGGTCGCGCTACATCCCGGCCGGCACCCCGCGCCGGCGGGTGATCGGCGCGGCCTTCCTCTCGCAGCTCGCCACGCTGCTGCCGTTCGTCTTCGGCCTGGCGACCGCCAGCATCATCGCCACCAAGGCACCGAAGTACGTCGACCCGGCCGCGCCCGACTTCGTGGGCGGGCTGCTGGCCGTCGCACCGGCCTGGTACTTCCTGCCGGTGTGTCTGCTCGCGCTGATCGGCGGCATGTCGACCGGCACGACCTCGCTGTACGGGACGGGCCTCGACTTCTCCTCGGTCTTCCCGCGGCTGTCGCGGGTGCAGGCGACGGTGCTGGTCGGCGTGGTGTCGATCGCGTTCATCTTCGTCGGCCGGTTCGCCCTCGACCTCGTCCAGTCCATCTCCACCTTCGCCACGGTGATCATCACCTGCACCACGCCGTGGATGGTGGTGATGATGCTCGGCTTCCTCACCCGGCGCGGCTGGTACGACCCGGACGCCCTGCAGGTCTTCAACCGCCGTCAGCGCGGCGGCCGTTACTGGTTCGCGCACGGCTGGAACTGGCGGGGCATGACCGCCTGGTGGGTGGCCGCCCTGACCGGGGTGCTCTTCACGAACATCCCCGGCCAGTTCGTGGGCCCGCTGGGCGACCTGGCGGGCGGCGTCGACATCAGCCTGCCCCTGTCGCTCGCCGTCGCCGCGGTGCTCTACCTGGCGCTGCTGCGGCTGTTCCCGGAACCCCGGGCGGCGTACGGCCCGCTGGGCGCGCGCCTGGCCCGTACCGTCGAGGTGCCGGTGCCGCCGATCACCGGGGCCGCCCCGGACCGTGCCCGCGTTCCGGCCGCGGACGGCAGTTGATCAAGCGGGCCCCCGTGGACGGAGCTGCGCCTACTCACCAGTATCGTCGGTGCAGCGCGTTCTCGACGAGGAGAGGCGGGACCTCGGGATGGCCAGGCACTGGGCGGACTTCCAGTACGAGATCTATCTGAACGGGATGAACGGCACCGTTCCGCGGCTGCCCACCGATCTGACCCGGCTGGAGGAGATGGCCGAGCGCCGGCTCGGCCCCGGCCCCGTCGGGTACGTGGCCGGCAGCGCCGGTGACGGCAGCACGGCGCGGGCCAACCGGGCCGCCCTGGGGCGGCGCCGGATCGTGCCGCGCATGCTGCGGGACGTCCACGAGCGGGACCTGGCGGTCGAGGTGCTGGGCCGCGCCCTGCCCGCGCCGCTGGCCCTGGCGCCGGTCGGGGTGCTGTCGATCATGCATCCGGACGCCGAGTCCGCCGCCGCCCGGGCCGCCGCCGCGCAGGGCCTGCCGTTCGTCCTGTCCTCGGCCTCCAGCACGCCCATGGAACAGGTCGCCGAGGCGATGGGGGATGCCGAGCGCTGGTTCCAGCTGTACTGGCCCAAGGACGTGGAGGTGGCGCGCAGCTTCCTGAACCGGGCGAAGGCGGCGGGGTTCACGGCGCTGGTCGTCACCCTCGACACCCCGCTGCTGTCCTGGCGTCCCCGCGACCTCGACCAGGCGTACCTGCCGTTCCTGCACGGCGTGGGGACCGCCAACTACTTCACCGACCCGGCCTTCCAGGCGGGTCTGGCCAAGCCGGTCGCGGAGGACCCGAACGCGGCCGTGCTGCACTTCGTCGGCATGTTCGCCGACCCCGCCAAGACCTGGCCGGACCTGGCGTTCCTGCGCGAGAACTGGGACGGCCCGATCGTTCTGAAGGGCATCCTGCACCCGGACGACGCCCGGCTCGCCGCCGACGCCGGGATGGACGGCGTCATCGTCTCCAACCACGGCGGCCGCCAGGTCGCCGGGGCCGTCGCGGCGGCGGACGCGCTGCCCCGGGTCGCCGAAGCGGTGGGCGAGCGGCTGACCGTGCTGTTCGACAGCGGGGTGCGCACCGGCGACGACGTGTTCAAGGCGCTCGCGCTGGGCGCGCGGGCGGTCCTCCTCGGGCGGCCGTACGTCTACGGGCTGGGCCTGGACGGGCAGGCGGGCGTCGAGCACGTGATCCGCTGCCTGCTCGCCGAGTTCGACCTCACCCTCGCCCTGTCCGGCCACGCCACCCCCGCCACGATCGGCCCCGCCGACCTGATCGAGGCCCCCGCGTGACCACCACCGCGAAGAAGGCCCTCGCCGTCATCGCCGCGTGTCGAGGGCGAGCGTGAGTGCGGGTCTGCTCGGCCGTGTTCCGCGCCTCGGCGCCGCCGGAGCCGCCGGCGCCCGCCGCGCTCGCCGGGGCAGCCCGGCCGCTGCCCCGACTGCAGCGCACGCTGACCGAGCTGGAGTCCCGGCCCCGGCAACTACGCCGTCCGCCCCGGCAGTTCGGCGGGCCGCGCCGCCGGGCTCCTCGTGCCGGTGATCGACAGCGACCCTGGGCTGGCCGACGACGTCGGGTCGGTCGTCCAGCGCTGGTCGTCGGAGTGGTCGCGGACCTTGACGACGATGTCGGCGCCCGGGTCCCCGGTGGTCGCGGCGAGGGCGAGCTGCTCGTCCCAGCGGGGCAGCAACTCGCCCTGCACGGTGAGGTCGTAGCGCACGTCGTCGCCCCGCCGGCCCTGCTGCGCGGCACACGTGCCGAGGACGACGACGCCGGCGTCCACGTGCGAGTCGAGGCACAGCCCGGGCTCGGCCGCGCTGCGCAGCAGTCCGTCCCCGGTGTACGACCACTGCTGCGTCGGCGCCGAGGAGCACGCCGCCAGTTCGGTGCCGGCGCCGGCCCTGGGCCTGCCCTTGATGTCGAGGCACAGGTCGGCGGCGACGTTGCGCAGCCGGGACTGCCCGGGCACGGCGGGCAGTCCGCCGCCGGAGGAGGACCGGGCGCCGGGGCCCGGGGTGGCGCCGACACCGGCGCTGGTGGAGGCGGCCGGGTCGACGCCGTCGTCGTGCGACCACAGACCGGCCGCGAACATCACCGCGATCAGTCCGGCCGACGCCACGCCCACCCCGGTCAGCAGCGCGCGCGAGGACACCGGCGTTCCCGGGACACGGCGGCCGGCGAGCGGGATGCGCGGCAGGACGCGGTGGCGGGCAGCGCCGTGCCGGGCGCCGGAGCGGCTCGGGGCCGGCTGCTCCCGCGCGCGGCCGGGACGCGAGTCGTGGTAGCGGCGGGCGCCCCAGCCGAGCACCGCCTCCGCGAGGAGCACGCCCAGTCCGCCCTCGAAATGGCTCAGTTGTTCGGCGGCGAATCGGCAGTGGCGGCACTCCGCGAGATGCTGCTGGACGTCCGGCAGCAGTGCGCCGCCGCGGCGAATGGGAACGTCCAGCAGACGGTTGTAGAAGCGGCAATCCTTGCTCGGCGCGAGTTCCCGGTGAGCATGTACACAACCCTCACGGAATTTTTCACGCGCCTGTTCGAGGGCGGCCGACGCGGTCTCGGCGTCCATGCCGAGCAGTCCCGCGGGAACGGTTAACGACTCGGCCTCCACCTCGGTGTGCCACAGCAGGCACCGGGCGAGTCCCGGAAGCGACTGGAATGACCGCTCGGCGAGCTTGCGGTTTTCCGGCGTCATGGACTTCGCCGCCCGCATGCCGCGGCCGCCGGTGGGTTTCTGCAGGTGCGGCAGAACGTCGGATATCTCGTCCTGGGCCGACCAGGCACGCACCGTCTCCCGCACGGCCAGCAGCAGCCGGGGGCGCAGCGCGGCGGCGGACTCGCCGAGCGCCAGCCGGTCCAGGACCTGGTGGAAGGCGGCGGTGGTCACCATGTCGACGGGCCCGTCCGGGGAGGCGAGGCAGATCTCCGCGTACTCCCGGGCCGGCCGCCAGTGGCGTGCCATGAGCAGCGCCACGCAATGGGCGTTCTCGCCGTCACCGCGGCCGCGGAGCCGGGCGGCGAGGTTCTCGTCGGATTCGCTGGGAACACCGCCGGGCGGCGGGTAAGGGGGGCGGGGTGGGTGGGGGGTGGGCACTGAGCGGATTCCTTCCCAGGCGCTCGGGACACACAGGCGTTGTCGCCGCCGAAAAGGCCCCCTGTTGGTGCATACCTTCCGGGCGACGGGCACGAGGGGCGTGAATTCGTGCACCCGTTTGCCTGTTCCCCACAGGGCGAACGGGACCCGGCCATTCCCCCCGCACGGACGCCTCACCCTTGCACAACACACCAATGACCAACAAGGCACTCGGGCAACATCCGTCACTGTGAAACGTAGTCGGATTCCTCCGGCAACTCGCTTCCCCCGCATCGCCTTTCGGCATTCCATGCGCCCCGTGTGAAACAGGCGCACGCGCCGGCGTGACGCGCACGCTCCCGGCGCGCACCACCCCGTAGTGCACTGGATGCGGCCCTTCTCGGAGGCCCAGCGCAGGACGGCGGCTCTCCTGCGCCCACCGGGCCGCCGGCCTTGATCCTCCCGCCCTCGGCCGGCGGCCCCGAGGGCGGGGCGCGAGCACCGCTCGGGCGCCTTCAGATCTGCCAGGAGCGCAGCCGGTCCGCGGCACCGTAGACGTCGGTCTTGCCGTCGATCAGATCCCGCACGAGGTCGACGAGAGCGCCGTAGGGCGGGTCGATGCCGACCCCGCTGACGAACATGTACGCCACCGCCGTCGCGCAGGCGAACCGGGCGTTGGCGGACGGCAGGGGCCTGAGCAGCGCGAGGGTGTGCAGCAGGGCGGCGGCCCGCCAGGCCGGGTCGGAGTCGACGCCGAGGCGGGGCGGGTCGACGCGGTGCCGGGCGACGGCGGCGACCAGCGCGGAGAAGTCGTTGATGGTGGGCTGGTCGGGCAGGACCTCTTCGTGCCGCTGCAGCAGCCAGGGCACGTCGATGTGCAGGACGGGTGCCATGGGTCAGGCGACCCGCCCCTCGCCGTTCGCGGGTGGTTCGTCGTCCGGGAAGGCGGCGGCGAACTCGTCGGCGTGCGAGGCGAAGAACCGGCGGAAGGCCTCGGCGCCCTCCTGCAACGCGCGGTGCCGGGCTATGTCGGCCGCGGCGGCCTCCCGGACGAGCGCCTTCATCGACGTACCGCGTTCCTTGGCGATCTGCCGGAGGTCCTCAAGCTCGCGGTCGCTGAACTCCACATTCAGGGCTGGCATGCCTTCACGGTACCGCCGGGGTACTGAAGCGTAAATATCCCCTGGTCAACGTGGGTTTTCCATGGTACCTAAGAGGGTTGGTCAAAGCCGAGGACCAGGTCCGATTCCCGCCGGTTCCCGGCCGCGCGGTCCAGCAGACTCAAGACATGACGACGTACACGACGATCGACAGCCCCCTGGGCGAACTGCTCGTGGTGGGCGGGGAGAACGGGCTGGTGTCGCTGTCCGTGCCCGGGCAGCGCAACGCGCCGGCCGTACGCCCGCACTGGCGGCGCGACGACGCGGCGTTCGCGGAGGCCGCACGGCGGCTGAACGCGTACTTCGCCGGCCGCCGCACCCGCTTCGACCTGCCCCTCGCCCCCGCCGGGACGGAGTTCCAGCAGCGCGTGTGGCGGGCGCTGGAGGAGATCCCGTACGGCACCACGACGACGTACGGCGAACTCGCCGCACGGCTCGGCGTGCCGCGCGCGGAGATCCGGGCCGTGGGCGCCGCCGTCGGCGCCAACCCGCTGCTGCTCATCCGCCCCTGTCACCGGGTGATCGGCGCCGACGGCTCGATGCGCGGCTACGCGGGCGGAGTCGACCGCAAGGTGTGGCTGCTGACGCACGAAGGCGCGCTGCAGCCGACGCTGGTGTGAGGGAACGGAGCCGTCATGACCCCCACGGCCGCGCAGGTCCTCCGCCGGGCCGCCACGACCGACTGGGCCGCGCTCGCCGCCGAGCTGGACGCCTGCGGCAGCGCGCCGACCGGGCCGCTGCTCACGCCGGCCGAGTGCCGCGACCTGGCCGCCCTGTACGACGAGCCGGAGCGGTTCCGGACCACGGTCGACATGGCGCGCCACCGGTTCGGCTCCGGCGCCTACCGCTACTTCACCCACGACCTGCCGGCCCCGGTGGCCGCCCTGCGCGCCGCCCTGTACCCGAGGCTGCTGCCGATCGCCCGGGACTGGGCGGCCCGGCTGGGCCGTCCGGCGCCGTGGCCGGACTCCCTGCCCGAGTGGATCGAGCGATGCCACGCGGCCGGACAGGACCGCTCGGCGCAGATCCTGCTGCACTACACGCAGGGCGACTGGAACGCCCTGCACCGGGACGTCTTCGGCGAGTTGGTCTTCCCGTTGCAGGTGGTCGTCGGCCTCGACGCCTACGGCACCGACTACACCGGCGGCGAGTTCCTGATGGTCGAGCAGCGGCCCAGGGCCCAGTCCCGGGGCACGGCGACGGCACTGCCGCAGGGTCACGGCCTGGTCTTCACCACCCGGGACCGGCCGGTGCGCACCCGGCGCGGCTGGTCGGCCGGGGCGATGCGGCACGGCGTGAGCACCGTGCGCTCCGGCCGCCGGCGCGCCCTGGGCATCGTCTTCCACGACGCGTCCTGAGCGCCTCCGGCGCGGTACCGCGCAGCGCTCAGCTTCCGCCGGCGGCCGCCGGGTCCCGGGTGACGGGCTGCCGCCCGGCCGGGGCGCCGGGCCGTGACAGCCACCGCGGCAGGTACCAGGTGCGCTCGCCGAGCAGCGCCAGCACCGAGGGCAGCAGGACACCCCGCACGACGGTGGCGTCGAGCAGGATGGCCACGCCGAGCCCGACGCCCATCTGCTTGAAGTCCTGCATCGACAAGGTGGCGAGCACCGCGAACACGGCCACCATGATGACCGCCGCGCTGGTCACCACCCCGGCGGTGCTGCGGATGCCGTGGGTGACGGCCTGGCGGGTCGGAAGGCCGGAGTCGTGCGCCTCCCGTATCCGCGAGACGACGAACACGTGGTAGTCCATGGACAGCCCGAACAGGATGACGAACGCGAACAGCGGCAGCCACGACTCGATGGCGCCCACCCCGTGCGTGCCGACCAGACCGGCGCCCCAGCCGTGCTGGAAGACCGCGACCATGACGCCGAAGGCGGCCGCCACCGACAGCAGGTTCAGCAGGATCGAGACCACGGCGATGGTCAGCGACCGGAAGGAGACCAGCATCACCAGGAAGGCGACCGCCATGACGAAGGCGACCACCGGCACGATGCTGTGGCCCAGTTGGTCGTTGAAGTCCATGGAGAACGCGAGGTCCCCGGCGACATGAGCGCGCGCTCCGGGCACCGTGCCCAGGGTCGCGGGCACCACGTCCTCGCGCAGGGTGCGTACGGCACGCCGTGAGGTGTCGTCCGTTCCGCTGCCCGCCAGCGGCACGCTGATCTCCACGACGTTCTGCCGCTGATGGGTGGTGACCTGGACGGGCCGGTTGACCAGCCCGGTGCCGAGGGCGGTGGCGGTGAAGTCGCTCAGCGCCCGGCGCAGGGCCGGGGACTGGACGTCGTCGGCCTGCACCACCACCCGGGCGGGGCCGGGCCCGCCGGGGAAGGCGGCGCTGATGTGCCGGTAGGTCTGGATGATGGAGGTGTCGGCGGGCAACTGCTTGTCCAGGCTGAGGCGTTCGGTGTGCAGGGTGAGGACGGGGGCGGCGAGCAGCAGCAGGAACGCTCCGGCCGTGGCCGCCGAGACGGCCGGCCGCGACAGCACCCGGCGCAGGATCGCGCCCCACACCCGGCTGCCGCCCCGGGGGCGGCGCAGTCGGCCGAGGCCGGGGATGCGGCCCAGGTCCACCCGGTCGCCGAGCAGGGACAGCAGGGCGGGCAGCACCGTTACCGAACCCAGCATGGCGACCAGGACCACCAGGATCGTCCCCACCGCGAACCCGTCGAACAGCAGCATGCCGGACAGGAACATGCCCGACATGGCCACCACCACGGTCAGGCCGGACACCAGGACCGAGCGTCCGGAGGTGGCGGCGGCGATCCGCAGGGCCGTCGCCGCATCCGCTCCCTTCGCCCGCTCCTCGCGTTCCCGGCGCAGGTAGAACATGCAGTAGTCCACGCCGACGGCCAGTCCCAGCAGCAGCACCACCGAACTGGTGGTGTCGTCGACGTGCATCCGGTGGCTGATCACCGCGAGCAGGCCGTCGGCGGCGAGGAAGGCGGTCACCGCCAGCACCACCGGCAGCGTGGCGGCGAGCAGCGCGCCGAAGGCCGCCAGCAGGATGCCCAGGGCCAGCGGGATGGCCGTCCACTCGGCGCGGTGGAAGTCCTTGAGGATGGTGTCCTGGAACCACTTGCCGCCGCTCGCCTCGCCGTACTGCTCCAGGCGCAGGTCCGGGTGGGCGGCGCGGACCCGGTCCACGGCGTCCAGCACCGGCTGCACCCGCTGGTAGGCGGTGCTCGCCTTGCCGGTGAGGGAGAACTCGACGAGCACGCTGTGCCGGTCGGCGGAGACCAGGCCGGCGGTGTACGGGTCGCGCAGGTCGCTCACCTCGCCGGTGGCCCGCAGCCCGGACATCAGCTGCCGCACGGTCGTCCGGAACGCGGTCGCGGTGGCGCGGCCGG
The DNA here is from genome assembly GCF_054850255.1 of Streptomyces sp. 7R007. NCBI lineage: Bacteria > Bacillati > Actinomycetota > Actinomycetes > Kitasatosporales > Streptomycetaceae > Streptomyces > Streptomyces sp. 7R007. The sequence continues at coordinate 153,313 of NZ_JBTWMV010000001.1, forward strand.
TGTCGCTGTGCACCAGCACCATCTCGTCCGCGGGCGGCAGCAGGCCGTTGCGGTCCAGGATGTGCCACGCGCGGGCGGTCTCGCCGGTGGCGTACTCCTGGTCGTTCATGTGCTGCTGACCCGCCGCCGAGCCGGCCAGCGTGGCGGCGACCACGAAGACGAGCCAGCCCACGACGGCGAGGGCCCGGTGCCGGGCGCTCCAACCGCCCAGCCGCGCGGCGAGGTTGTGTGCGTGTGTCATGGACGCCCCCTGCACGCTCCCCACCACCCGGCGTCACTCCCCGGTGCGGCGCCGTGCGGTGGCCGTTGTCTCCAACCCTTGCGACGCCCGCGGCCCCCGCGCAGGGGGCCGAAGGTCCCGGGACAGGGGCCGGTCTCCGGCGCCGTCCCTTCACCGGCGCCCCCGGACGGCACGGCTCAACCGCGCGCCCACAGTCCCCGGCGCTGGTAACCCGCTTCCCAGAACAGCCGGTTGAGGGCGCGCACGGGCGGTGGCAGGGCGCCCAGGAAGCGGGCGCGGTCGGCGGGCGGGACGCCGTCGACGATCCACGGCACGAACAGGGCGGCACCGCGCAGACCCTGGGTCCGGCGGATGCGGCCGGTGAAGGCGGCCCAGTCCGCGTCCGTCAGGACGTCCTGCATCAGGGGCAGGGCGCTGTCCTCCTCGTGCTTGAGGTGGTCGTCGAGCGTGGCCGTCAACGCGCGGACGAGGTCCGGCAGTTCGGGTGCCCGCTCGGTGAGCGCGGTGTCGACGGCGGCGAGCAGGGGGTCGATGCGGGCGTGCTCGGCCTCCATGTCGTCGAGCAGGGCGAGGTCCCGGGAGCGTCCCGCCACGCGCTCGCGCACCCGCGGCCACAGGTCGCTGTCCTCGGCGGTGTGGTGGATGTGCAGCTGGTGGGTGAAGTTCTCCCAGCCGGCCCGCACGCCGGCCGTGCCCGCCCGGTGCTCGGCCACGGCCTGCGCCAGGCGTTCCAGGTCGCGCCGGAAGGCGTCGTGGGAGGCGTACATCGGGGTGAAGTCGATGCTCATCTGGTCGCTTCCTCCGGTCTGCGTCGGTCTCGCGTTCAAGAGGGCGCGACGGCCGGCGAGTGTGACACCGCCCGTCCTCGCTGAGACCTGCGTCACAACCGGGCCCGCCGATGTCACATTCGGACCCCTCCCGGCCCTCGAAGTAGTGAGCGCGGCACCGGGGAGGCCCTTCATGAACGAGAGCACCGTCACCGACGAGGCGACCGATGTCTTCATCGACCATCGGCAGCTGCTGTTCAGCCTCGTCTACAACATGCTGGGCAGCGTCGCGGACACCGAGGACGTGCTGCAGGAGACGTGGCTGTCGTGGTCGGCCAGGGGCGCCGACGGGATCGCCAACCCCCGCGCCTACCTGGTCCGCATCGCCGTGAACCACGCCATCCAGCGGCGCGCCGTCATCACCCGCCGCCGCGAGACGTACGTCGGCCCGTGGCTGCCGGAGCCGCTGGTGGCCGACGACGACGGCGCCGACGCGCCGGCCCTGCGCACCGAGTCCGTCTCCCTCGCGATGCTGGTGGTGCTGGAGTCACTGACCCCGCTGGAGCGCGCGGTGTTCGTGCTGGGCGAGGTGTTCGGGTACGCCCACACCGAGATCGCGGACATCATCGACCGCACTCCGGCGGCCGTACGCCAGCTCGCGCACCGGGCACGGGGCCATGTGCACGCCCGGCGGCCGCGGTACACGGCGCATCCGCGGGTGCGGCAGGAGGCGACCGAGCGGTTCGTGCGGGCCGCGCTCGGCGGGGACATCGCCGCGCTGATGGAGATCCTGGCGCCCGACGTGACGGTGTGGACGGACGCCGGCGGCAACCGCAAGGGCGCGGGGCTGCGTCCGGTGCACGGCCGCGACAAGGCGATCCGCCTGATCACCTCGCGTGCCGGCCGCCGCGGGGAAAGGGGGCTGGACCTCTGCTACCGGCGCGTCAACGGCGACGCCGCGGCCGTCCTGTTCGAGGGCGAGGAGCCCTACGCCGTGATGGTCATGGACCTCACCCCCGAGGGCGACCGGATCAACGGCGTCTACATCGTCTCCAACCCCGACAAGCTCACGCACGTGCACAAGGAGGAGGCATGAGAGCGACCGAGGCGCCCGGGCGGGGTGAGCGGGTCGCCGACTGGCTCGACGGCCGGCTCGGCACCCACACGCTCGGCCGGAAGTACCTGCGCAAGGTCTTCCCCGACCACTGGTCCTTCCTGCTGGGCGAGATCTGCCTGTACAGCTTCGTCGTGCTGATCCTGACCGGCGTCTACCTCACCCTGTTCTTCCACCCGTCGATGAACGAGGTGACGTACCACGGCGGTTACGTCCCCCTCAACGGCGTGCGCATGTCCGAGGCGTACGCCTCCACCCTGCACATCAGCTTCGACGTGCGCGGCGGCCTGCTGATCCGGCAGCTGCACCACTGGGCGGCGCTGGTCTTCGTCGCCGGGATGCTCACGCACATGATGCGGCACTTCTTCACGGGCTCCTTCCGCAAGCCCCGCGAGGTCAACTGGCTGTTCGGCTGGACGCTGCTGTTCCTGGGCCTGTTCGAGGGGCTGTTCGGCTACTCGCTGCCGGACGACCTGCTCTCGGGCACGGGCCTGCGCTTCGTCAACGGCGCGCTGCTGTCGGTGCCGGTCGTCGGGACCTACCTGTCGCTGTTCCTGTTCGGCGGGGAGTTCCCCGGTCACGACATCGTGGCCCGCTTCTACTCGCTGCACATCCTGTTGATCCCCGGCGTCATGGCCGCGCTCGTCGTGGCGCACCTCATCCTCGTCGTGTACCACAAGCACACCCAGTTCGCGGGCCCCGGGCGGACCGAACGCAACGTCGTCGGCACGCCGTTCATGCCGGTGTACCTGGCGAAGGCGGGCGGCTTCTTCTTCCTGGTCTTCGGCGCGCTGAGCCTGATCGCGGCGGTGGCGACGATCAACCCGGTCTGGGTGTACGGCCCCTTCCGCCCCGATCAGGTCTCCACCGGCGCCCAGCCCGACTGGTACCTGGGCTTCGCGGAGGGCCTGGTGCGGGTGATGCCCGGCTGGGAGATCACGCTGTGGGGCCACACGCTGGTCCTGGGCGTGCTGATCCCGGTCGTGGTCTTCCCGCTGCTGCTCGTCTTCATCGGGATCTACCCGTTCCTGGAGTCCCGGGTGACCGGGGACCGGCGCGAGCACCATCTGCTGGACCGCCCCCGCAACCGCCCGAACCGGACGGCGATCGGGGCGGCCTGGATCAGCCTCTATCTGGTCCTGCTGGCGGGCGGCGGCAACGACATCGTCGCCACCCGCCTGCATCTGTCGATCAACGCCGTCACCTGGACGGTCCGCGTCGCGGTCTTCGTCCTGCCCGCGGTCGTCTTCGCCGCCACCCGTCGCATCTGCCTCGGGCTGCAACTGCGCGACCGGGAGCTGGTGTTGCACGGCCGGGAGACCGGCGTGATCAAGCGGCTGCCGCACGGCGAGTACGTCGAGGTGCACCAGCCGCTCGATCAGGCCCGGCTCCACACGCTCACCGCCCACGAGCGCCCCGGGGAGCTCGTGGGCCATGAGGTCAGCCCTGGTCCGCGACGAACGACGCCATCCGCGCCAGGGCCGCGTTCCAGTTGATCGCCGTCTCGTTCGTCGACCAGGACTGGATGTCGTCGATGTAGCAGAACTGGCCGACGCAGCCGGTGAGTTTGCTCTGTGCGTAGGGGTCCTGGATGGAGGAGTTCGGCCCGCCCGCGAGCGTTCCCCTCGGCGGGTTGGGCAGGTTCGGGTCGAGTTCGTGGGCGTACCAGCGGCTGTGCTGGTTGTGCGCGTTGGCCTCGCCGTAACCGGTGACGTAGGACATGTTCAGCGCGTTGCGGCCGAGGATGTAGTCCATGCTCTGCACCGCGCCGTCACGGTACTTGGCCGCGCCGGTGATGTCGTAGGCGGTGGCGAGGACGACGGCGTTGTTCAGGATCTGGTGGTTGGAGCCCCAGTCGTAGACGTTGCCGTCGGGGGCGTACGGCATGCCGTACGGCTGCGCGGTGAGGGTGGCCAGGTAGCGGTCGGCGCCCTTGACCACCGAGGCGCGCACCTTGTCCCGGCCGGGCAGCGCGCTCGGCACCGTCGCCAGGTCCAGCCGGCCCGCGGCGGCCGTCCGGGACCAGTCGAAGCCGGTGGGGCCGAAGATGTCGGCGCTGTTCACCGGGGAGTTGACGACGTAGTCCGCGAACTGCTTCTCGCCGGTGGTGAGATACAGCTCCGCCGCCGCCCAGTAGAACTCGTCGGTGGCGTTGGTGTCGTCGTAGGTGCCGCCGCCGGTGCCGTCGGCGGCCGAGGCGTAGAGGTCGGGGTGGGCGAGGGCGGCCGTCCATGCCTTGCGGGCGGCGGTCAGGGCCTTCGCCGCGAAGGCGCGGTCGTAGGGGCGGTAGAGCCGGGCGGCCTGGGCCGCGGTCGCCGCCAGGTTGAGCGTCGCCTGCGTGGACGGCGGGTGCAGTTCACGCTTTTGCGGGTCCTCGCTCGGCAGCAGCGGCAGGCCGGTCCACTGCTCGTCGTGGATCTTGTGGTGGGCCATGCCGGCCAGCGGCTGCCCGTCCGGTACCTGCATCTTCAGCAGGAACTCCAGCTCCCAGCGGGCCTCGTCCAGGATGTCGGGCACCTTGTTGCCGCTCTCCGGGATGACGAGGGTGCCGTCGCGCAGCTTGCCCGACTCCCCTGTGCGGGCGAGCAGTTCACGCTCGTAGGTGCTCAGCAGCTCCCAGGTGGAGATGCCGCCGTTGACGACGTACTTGCCGTGGTCGCCCGCGTCGTACCAGCCGCCGGTGACGTCGAGGGTGTAGTCGCACACCCCGGGCTGGCAGGGAACGTGGGCGTCGCCCTGGTTGGGCGCCACGTCGACATGCCCGGCGGCACGGCCGTACCCGGGCCGCAGGGTGTCGGAGATCGCGATGCCGCTGCGCTGCGTGTAGTAGTACTTCAGCGAGTCCAGCCGCAGCTGCTCGTAGGCGGCGGTGCCGATGTCGAACGGGCGGCTCGTCTCCCCGTCGGCGACGAGCGTGAAGCCCTTGCCCGGCCTGCGGTAGGCGCCGAAGTCGATCGAGTGGACGTTCTGTCCGGAGGAGGCGTCGACGCCGCGCGGCACGGTCCAGCCGTGGGCCACGGTCGTTCCGCCGGCGTTCTTCAGCTGCCAGGGCAGCTTCGTCGTGGCGTCGGTGACGAGGGTGGCGTTCTTCGGGCCGGAGGGCAGGTAGGCGACCTGGTTGACGCGCACCCGCGGTCCGGTGTCCGGCTCGTACACCTCGGGCGGCACCCCGCCCAGCAGCGACACGTCGTCCATGCAGAACCGCCAGGCGTCCGCGCCGCCGCCGACCTGGAAGGCGACCTGGGCCTGGCTGGTGTCGACGGGCGAGGTGAAGGTGTAGGAGTACGTGTCCCCGGAGACGCTCAGCTGCGGGCTCACCTCGAACCAGGTGTCGTACGGCGAGACCTGTAGCCCCACGATCGCGCGCGCGACGTGTCCCTCCGGCGAACCGGAGGCCGTGAAGGAGAACTTGTACGACTCCCCCTTCACCAGGGTCACGTCGTTCTGCCCGACGGCCGCGTCCCAGCGGTTGGTGGTGCCGCCCGGCACGTCCGCGCACAGCCTGCCGTCGGACAGGCCCGCGGTGACGTTGGCGGTCGTCCACCAGGGGTCGGTGGTGGTGTCGAAGGTGCCGTTCTTCAGCTGCTCGACCTCGTCGGCGGCGGCCGGACCGGCGGGCAGGCCGGTGAGGGCGGTGCCCAGCAGGGCGGCCAGGGTGAGCAGGACGGTTCTGCGTCGTTTCACGTCTGGGCTCCTCATGGTGAGGTGCGGGTGACGCTCGCCATCGCCATGGGAGCGCTCCCAGATGCGGACGCAGCACATGTTTGTTCGCGCCATGACACCGCGTCAACGGTCCGGACGGGACGGATTTCCCGCCCGGACCGCCGCCGCGGTCAGCCCGCCGGCACCTCCAGCCTGCTGATCCGCACCGCACCCGCCGCCTCGCCCGGGCGGGCGCTGGTCAGGGTCAGCCGCAGCCGGGAGCCGCTCACCGCGTCGAAGGTGACGACGGTCGGCGCGTCCGAGGAGGTCGCCCAGTCGACGGACGCCCCCGTGACCGGCACGAACTTCGCACCGTTCCACACCGCCGCCTCGACGGAGGCCGGCAGGCTGTGCGTCGCGTCCACGGTGAAGGAGATCTCCGCCCGGCTCAGGGTGCGGCTGCGCCCGAAGTCCACCGAGACCCAGTCCTTCGGCCGGGCGCCGTTGAAGGCGGGCAGCAGCGCCGTGGCCGACTTGACGAAGGCGTTGGACCAGCCGGTGCTCGCGTCGCCGTCGAGCATCGCGGCGGGCAGCGTGTCCGGGCGCCCGGAGTAACTGGCGTCGGCGTGGGGGTGGTCCGGCGCGGCGGGCGGGTCGGGCCGGAACGCCGGGGCGGGGGTGGTCGCGGCCGAACGGGCGGGCGTGGTGCGTACGGTGGCCGTGCCCGCACGCAACCCCTGTGCCCGTGCCGTCACCTTCAGGCGGCCCGCCCGGGTGCCGGAACGCACGATGGCGAGGGCCTTGCCGTGGAAGGCGGTCCGGGTGCCGGCCTGGTAGCGCTCGGCGCTCTCCTGGCGGCCGTTGTCGAGCCCGGCGAGGGAGCCGCCCTCGACGTCGAAGGTGATCAGGTCCTCGGCGTCGGGCACCACCACCCCGTGCGCGTCGACGACTTCGGCGGTCACGAAGACCAGGGACCGGCCGTCCGCGGCGAGCGACGCGCGGTCGGCGGTGAGCCGTACGGCGTGGGCCGCGCCCGCGGTCCGCAGCACGTCGGTGGCGACCGCCCTGCCGTTCCTCCTGGCCACCGCCTTCAACTCGCCCGGCGCGAACGGCACCTTCCACACCAGGTGCAGCTTGCCCGCGCTGCCGTTCGGGCTGGTGTAACTGCCGGGATAGGGACCGCTGGTGAAGGTCTTGTCGTCGCCGGTCGCCTCGGTGGTCTCCAGGTAGACGCGCCCGTCGGTGGTCTTCTTCGTGTCGAAGGAACGCACGCCCAGCGACCGGCCGTTGAGGAACAGCTCCACGGTCTCGACGTTGGCGTACGCCCACACCTCGACCGTCTCGCCCTCCTCGTGGTTCCAGCTCATGGGCAGCAGGTGGACCATGGGCTCCTCGGTCCACTGGCTGCGGAAGAGGTGGTACATGTCCTTGGGGAATCCGGCCGTGTCGACCGCGCCGAAGAAGGACGCCTTGACCGGGAAGACGTTGTACGGGGTCGGCTCGCCGATGTAGTCGATGCCGGACCACAGGAACTGCCCGGCGAACCACTTGCGGTCCCGGTCCTTCTTGTGGCCGTACTCGCCGCTCATGGTCCACGAGGCGAGGTTGTTGTCGTACGAGGAGGTCGCGCGCTTGCCCGGGGTGTGGTTCTCACCGGTGTTGAGGTGTTCCGGCTCCTGGTAGGTGCCGCGCGTGGAGGTCTCGGACGACGACTCGGACTCGAACAGGAACAGGTGCGGGTAGGCCGCGTGCAGGGCGTCCACCGACTTGGCGGTGTTGTAGTTGAGACCGAGGCCGTCGAGCTTGGCGAGCATGAGGTCGGCCGCGGAGCCCTTGGCGGGCACGCTGCGGTACTTGTCGGAGCCGATGACCAGCGGGCGGGTGTCGTCGGCCGCCTTGATGGCGGCGATGATCCGGTCGGCCATGGCGAGGCCGGCGGTGGAGGTGGAGTCGGGGATCTCGTTGCCGATCGACCACAGCACCACGGCGGGCGAGTTGCGGGCCGCGAGGACCATCTCGGTGGCGTCCCTCTCGCACCACTCGTCGAAGAAGCGGCCGTAGTCGTACGTGGTCTTGCCGGTCCGCCAGCAGTCGAAGGCCTCCACCATCATCACGATGCCCAGCTCCTCGCAGACCTCGATCATCTGCGGAGAGGGCGGGTTGTGGGAGGTGCGGAAGGCGTTGACGCCCATCGACTTCATCAGGGTCATCTGCCTGCGCACCGCGTCGACGCTGATCGCGGCGCCGAGCGCGCCCTGGTCGTGGTGCAGGTCGACGCCCTTGATCTTGGTGTGGGTGCCGTTGAGGGAGAAGCCCTCGTCCGGGTCGAAGCGGTAGGTGCGGATGCCGAAGACCGTGCGGTAGGTGTCGACGATCGCGCCGCCGACGCGCAGTTCCGTCTCCAGGGTGTAGCGGTGCGGAGTGGCGAAGTCCCACACCTTCGGGTTCGCCACGGTCAGTTCGTGGGTCTCGGCGGCCTTGTCGGTGACGTCGGCCGTGCTGGTCGCGCGGGCCACCGTGCGGCCGTCGGGGTCCTTGACCGTGGAGCGGACCTCCACCCGGGCGGCGGCGCCGGACTCGTTCAGCACGCTGGTCCGCACCCGGACCAGCGCCCGCTCCTTCGTGATGTCGGGAGTGGTGACGTAGGTGCCCCAGCGCTCCACGTGCACGGGTTCGGTGATCACGAGGCGGGCCTCGCGGTAGATGCCGCTGCCGGAGTACCAGCGGCTGCTGGGCAGCCGGTTCTGCACCTTCACCGCGATCACGTTCTCGGTCGTGCCGTCGGTGTGCAGCAGGTCGGTGAGGTCGAAGGCGAAGCCGGTGTAGCCGTAGGGGTGGCGGCCGGCCTGGGTGCCGTTGCAGTAGACGTACGAGTCCATGTAGACCCCGTCGAACTCCACCGAGATCCGCTTGCCGGCGTAGGCGGGCGGCAGGGTGAAGGCGAGGCGGTACCAGCCGAGGCCGCCCGGGAAGAAGCCGGTGCCACTGGTGGTGCCGTTCTGTGTCGTCGGGGCCAGTTCGATGCTCCAGTCGTGCGGCACCGCCACCTCACGCCACGCCGAGTCGTCGTAGCCGGGGTCGGCGGCCTGCGCGTAGGCGCCGGTCGGATCGGTGATCCCGCCCGGGTCGACCAGCGCGAAGCGCCAGCCGTCGCGCAGGGCGACGGTACGGCGGCCCGGTGCGCCGGCGACGGCCTCGGCGGCACGCGCCACCGGACCGCCCAGGAAGACGCCGGCCGCCGGGGCGGCGGCGGAGGCGAGCAAAACCGATCTGCGAGTGACCGTCATGGCGGCTCTCCCTCATCAGGGCCCAGAAGTACTCACAACTGATCGCGAACACACAGATTCTGACGGCGCCCCACACACGGCCGTCAAGGGTCCGGAGCCGCCCTTCTGTCCCCCTCATGACAACGACCGAATATGCCTCTTGACTACTCGGCCGACAGGCACTCGGGGGTTCCCGTCCGTGCGCAAGCCCGACGCACTAGGCTGGAACTCAAGTGACGCGCTTGTTCACTGTGAGTGTGCGCAATGGAGTGGCGACGATGAGCCCGGTCTACCCGTTCGACGATGCCGCGACGGCACGGGCTGTCATCGACGACTTCGGCACGCTGGTGGAGTGGAACGCCGGCGCCGAGCGGCTGCTGGGCTGGCCGGCCGCCGACGTCCTCGGCAGACCGGCCGCGAACCTGCTGGTCACAGACGCCGACGACGGCGTGCTGCCGCCGGTCGGGCCACGCTGGGACGGCACCGTGACGCTGCGCCACCGCGGCGGCCGTCCGCTCTCCGTGTGGCTGCTCGCCCACCACCGGCCGCCCCGGGACGGAGCCCCGGGCCGGTGGCTCGTCGTCACCCCGCTGGACGGCGGCGGCCCCCGCTCCCCCGACGACCCGCTGGCCACGGCGGCGCTGATCCAGTCACCCTGTGCCGTCGCCGTCTACGACGACCGGCTGCGGCTGCGCCGGGTCAACGACGCCATGGCCGAGGTGATCGGCCTGCCGGAGGAGCGCATGCAGGGGCTGCGCCTGCCGGAGATCGGCGGCAAACCCCAGAGCGAGGACCTGGAGGCCGACATGGTGGAGGTCCTCACCAGCGGGCGGCCCCGGGACGTGCAGACGTACATGCGCACCGGCGGCGAGGACCGCGCGCACGCCTGGCTGGCCCGGATGGCCCCCATCAGGGACGCCGGCGGACGGGTGCGGGGCGTATGCCTGGCCGCGCACGACTTCACCGACAACTACCTCGCCCGCGAGCGCCTACAGCTGGTCAACGAGGCGAGCGTACGCATCGGCACCACCCTCGACGTCACCCGGACGGCCCAGGAGCTGGCCGACGTCTGCGTCCCCGCCCTCGCCGACTTCGTCAGCGTCGACCTGCTGGACCCGCAGGACGACGGCGAGCTGCCCGCGACGCTCCGCACGCCGATCGGCCTGCGCCGTGCCGCGCACCAGTCGGTGAGCCCCGGCAGCCCGGAGGCGGTCACCAAGCTCGGGCAGCTGGAACAGTACCCTCCGTCCTCGCCGCAGGCCGACTCCCTGACCGCGGGCCGCACGATCGTCGGCTCCGTGGCCTCCGGGGAACTCGACCACTGGCTCACCTGGGACAAGGCGCGCGGGGAACGCGTGAAGGAGATCGGCATCCACTCCGTGATGTCCGTGCCGGTCCAGGCCCGCGGGCTGACCCTCGGCGTCGCGGTCCTCAGCCGGTTCAAGCGGCTCGATCCGTTCACGGCGGACGACGTGCTGCTGGCCGAGGAGGTCACCGCCCGCGCCGCCGTCTGCATCGACAACGCCCGCCGCTTCTCCCGCGAGCGCGAGACCGCCCTCGCCCTCCAGCGCAGCCTGCTGCCCCGCTCGCTGCCGCGCACGGCCGCGGTGGCCGCCGCCTCCCGCTATCTGCCGGCCGCGCGCGCCGGCGTCGGCGGCGACTGGTTCGACGTGATCCCGCTGTCCGGCATGCGGGTCGCCATGGTCGTCGGCGACGTGGTCGGCCACGGCATCCAGGCCTCGGCCACCATGGGCCGGCTGCGCACCGCCGTGCGCACCCTCGCCGACATCGACCTGGCCCCCGACGAGCTGCTCACCCACCTCGACGACCTGGTGGTCCGGCTGTCCGCGGAGTCCGGCGGCGACGGCAGCCCCGGCGAGGTCGGCGCCACCTGCCTGTACGCGGTCTACGACCCGGTGTCCCGGCGCTGCACGATGGCCCGGGCCGGACATCCGCCACCGGTCGTGCTGCCGCCCGGCGGTCAGCCCCGCCAGGTCGAGCTGCCCGCCGGACCCCCGCTGGGGCTGGGCGGGCTGCCGTTCGAGTGCGCCGAGCTCGACCTCGCCGAGGGCAGCGTGCTGTCGCTCTACACGGACGGGCTGATCGAGAGCCGGGACCGGGACGTGGACGCCGGCCACCGGCTGCTGTGCGAGGCGCTGTCGACGTACGCCGACTCGCTGGACGAGACCTGCGACCGCATCCTGCACACGCTGCTGCCGGTCGGCGGCGCGCACGACGACGTGGCGCTGCTGCTGGCCCGCACCCGTGGCCTGCCCGCCTCCCAGGTCGCCACCTGGGACATCCCGGCCGACCCGTCGCTGGTCGCGCCCATCCGCAAGCAGGTGGTCGAGCAGCTGGACACCTGGGGGCTGCCGGAGGCGACGTTCACCGCCGAACTGGTGGTCAGCGAACTGGTCACCAACGCCATCCGCTACGGCGCCCACCCCATCCGGCTGCGGCTGATCCACGACGCGACCACGCTGATCTGCGAGGTGTCCGACACCAGCCACACGGCCCCGCACCTGCGCCGCGCCAAGACCTGGGACGAGGGCGGGCGCGGTCTGCTGCTGGTCGCCCAGCTCACCCAGCGCTGGGGCAGCCGGCACACGACGGACGGCAAGACGATCTGGGCGGAGATCGGCCTGCTCGGGGAGGACTGACCCCTCAGGGCGTCTCGGCCAGCCACGGCCTGACCTGCCGGCGGGCCTCGTGCAGGCGGGACTTGAAGGTGCCCAGCGGGATGCCCGCGCGCTCGGCGGCCTCCGCGTACTCCAGCCGGCAGATGTCCCGGTACACCAACGGCTCGACCAGCTGAGGGTGTTCGCGCTCCAGCCGGTCCAGCGCCTCCAGCAGGTCGACGCGGGAGCCGGCGATGACACTCGTGGTACGCGGGTCGGCGTGCCGCTCGACGTCGATCGGGGCGGGCTGTTCGGCCGCCCGCCGCTTCAGCTCGCGGTACTTCTGGCGGCAGCAGTTGGCGACGACGGTGTAGAGCCAGGTGCCGAAGCGGCTGCGCCCCTCGAAGGTGCCGATCTTGCGGGCCACCTGGAGCAGGACGTCCTGTGCCGCCTCCTCGGCGTCCTCCCGGCAGGGCAGGAACCGCCCGCAGCGCCGCAGCACCTCGGGCCCGATCACCGTCAGCAGGTCCTCCAGCGCCGCCTGATCGCCCGCCGCCGCGCCACGGGCGAGCTCTTCGGCCGGTGCCCACGGGTGCTCGGCTCGGGATCGGTCCACGGCCAGGCATGATAGTCGTATGCACTCCGTCGAGCGGATCGGGCGCTACCGCCTCGAACGGCTCCTGGGCACGGGCGCGTTCGGCACCGTCTGGCTGGCCCACGACGACGAGCTCGACGCGCCGGTGGCCGTCAAGGTGCTCGCCGACAACTGGAGCCGCCGGCTGGATGTGCGCGAACGCTTCCTGGCCGAGGCGCGGATGCTGCGCCAGGCCGGCTCCCGCCGGGTGGTGCAGGTCCACGACATCGGCGAACTGCCGGACGGCAGACCGTACTTCGTGATGGAGTACGCCGACGGCGGCACCCTCGCCGAGCTGCTCGCCGGCGGCCCGCTGCCGGTGCCCGAGGCGCTGCGGCTGACCGCGCTGGCCGCCCGCGGGGCGGCCGACCTGCACCGGGCGGGGATCGTGCACCGGGACATCAAACCGACCAACGTCCTGCTGTCCGGGGGCACTTCACGGGTGCTGATCGCCGACCTGGGACTGGCCAAGAGCCTCGCGCAGGCGTCGGGGCTGACGCTGGCCGCCGGTTCGGCCGGGTACCGGCCGCCCGAGCAGGCCGAGGCCGGGGCGGGGATCGACGCGCGGGCCGACGTGTACAGCCTGGGCGCGGTCGGCTACCACCTGGTCACGGGCGCGGTCCCGGGGGACCCCGGCCGGATCGTGCGGCCGGACCGGCTGCGCCCCGGGCTCGATCCGGCCGTCCAGCGGGCCCTGCTGCGCGCCCTCGAACCGGACCGGGAGCGGCGCTGGCCCACCGCCGAGGCCTTCGCGCAGGAGCTCGAACGCCTCGCCTCCCCGGCGCACCGGCCCCGGCCCGGCCGCGGGGTGCTCGCGCCGGCCGTCGCCGTCGCCGTGACCGCGGCTGCCGCGTTCGGGGTGACCTGGACGCTGACGGACCACTCCGCTCCGGCGCCCGAGGCGCGCATCACGGACGCGACCGGCCGCGTCTCGGCCCAGGTGCCCGCCGCGTGGAGCCGTCAGCTGCGCGACTCGGGCTGGGACCCGCACGCCATCGGCCTGCCCGCCGGGCACGAGCCGGGCTTCGCCGTCGCGGACGACCTGGCCCGCTGGCAGGACCTCGCCTCCCCCGTCAACGGCGTGTTCGTCGGCCTGAGCGCGCACGCGGACCCCGAGCAGCGGGTCGACGCCCTCACCCACCCCGGCTGCCACTACGACGGCGCCCGCGCCTTCACCGGCGGGGCCTGGCACGGCCGGGTGCGCACCTGGACCCGGTGCGCATCCGGCGGGTCGGTGACGGAGGCCGCGCTCGCCGGGTCCGGCGCCCGGGTGTACGTCCAGATCCGGCAGCGTTCCGACGCCGGCGCGGCCGACCGGATTCTGGCGTCCGTCCGGGTCGGCACCTGACGCGAAACAGACCCCGAGCGAGCGAACTTTTCGGCGCCGGTGCGCATCGGAGACTGATGACGGGGCACAAAGCGCCGTACGCACGCGCCAGGCCGCGTGCGAGGAGACACCGGGAGTGCTGAGGAAGATGACCGATACGTCCCTCTCCGTCCACCGGGCGGCCCTGCTCGTGAGCGCGGTCGCCGTGCTGGGTGTGCTGACCGCCTGCGGCGGCTCGGGCGACGGCGCCGCGGCGAGCAGCCCGACGACGCTGCCCGGAACCGCCGCACCCGCCACCGGCGACACCGCGACCGCCCCGGCGACGGCCACCGACTCCGCCACGGCGTCCGCGCCGGCCAGCGCCCCCGGCGAGACCACCGCGAGCGCCACCGCCACCAGGACCGCGACCGGCCGGACCAGCACCCGCTGCCACACCTCCGAGCTGCGGGCGAGTGTCGGACGCAACAACCCCGGGGCCGGGCAGGAGAACTTCCCGATCGTGCTGACCAACACGTCCTCCCGTACGTGCACCGTGCGCGGCTACCCGGGCGCCGCGTACGTCGACGCCTCGGGGCACCAGCTCGGCGCGGATCCGCAGCGGACGCCGGGGACGCCGACGACGGTGACGCTGGCGCCGGGCAGGAGCGCGTGGGCGGGGCTGTCGTTCTCCAACCCCGAGGTCAGCGGCGCCCGTCCGGCGACACCGGCCTCGCTGCTGGTGACCCCGCCGGACGAACGGGACCCGCTGACGGTGAAGTGGACGGGCGGGCCGGTGCCGGTCTCCGGCAACGAGTCCTCCTCGCATCTGACGGTGTTCAGCCCCGGCACCGGCGTCTGACACGGGCCGGGTCGGACCGGCCCTCTTACCGTGACCTGCTTTGATGGTGGCTCCCGCGTTGATCCCCTGCGAAGGACCCCACCCTGAACACGCCGCTCGCCGAGGCCCTGTCCATCGTCCTGCTCGTCGCCGTCCTCGGCTTCGCCGTACTGCGCCCGAAGGGACTCCCCGAGGCTCTGGTGGCCGTCCCCGCGGCCGGGGTGGTCATCGCCACCGGGGCGATCCCGCTGGCACACGCCCGCGCCGAGGCCGAACGGCTCGGACCCGTCGTCGGGTTCCTCGCGGCGGTGCTGGTGCTGGCCCACTTCTGCGATGTCGAGGGGCTCTTCCATGCCTGCGGGGCGTGGATGGCCCGGCACGCGGCGGGCTCCCCCGGACGTCTGCTGACCGCGGTGTTCGTGCTGGCCTCGGTGATCACGGCCGTGCTCAGCCTGGACGCCACGGTGGTGCTGCTGACGCCGGTGGTGTTCGCCACGGCCGCGCGGGCGGGCGTGCGGGCCAGACCGCACCTGTACGCGTGCGCGCACCTGTCGAACACGGCCTCGCTGCTGCTGCCCGTCTCCAATCTGACGAACCTGCTGGCGTTCGCGGCGAGCGGGCTGGGCTTCACCCGCTTCGCCGCGCTGATGACGCTGCCGTGGCTGGTGGCGATCGGCGCCGAGTACCTGGTCTTCCGGCGCTTCTTCGCCGACGACCTGAGCCGCTCCGGCTCCGCCCCCGAGCCCGGCGACACGCCCGAGCTGCCGGTGTTCGCCCTGGTCACCGTGGGCTGCACGCTGGCCGGGTTCGCCGTGGCCTCCGCGGCCGGGGTGGAGCCGGCGTGGGTGGCGGCGGCCGGCGCGCTGGTGCTGGCCGGCCGTGCCCTGGTCCGGCGCCAGGCCGGTCCGCTGTCGGTGGTGAGGGCAGCGGCGCCGGCGTTCCTGGCGTTCGTACTGGCCCTGGGAATCGTGGTCCGCGCGGTGGTCGACAACGGGCTGGCCGACGCGCTGGACCGGGTGCTGCCCTCGGGGTCGGGGCTGCCGGCGCTGCTCGGCATCGCGGCGCTGGCCGCCGTCCTGGCGAACCTGATCAACAACCTGCCCGCGGTGCTGGTGCTGCTGCCGCTGGCGGCGCCGGCCGGGTCCGGCGCGGTGCTCGCGGTGCTGCTCGGGGTGAACATCGGCCCGAACCTGACGTACGCGGGTTCGCTCGCGACGCTGCTGTGGCGCCGGATCGCGCACCGGCACGGCCAGGAGTCGGACCTGTGGGAGTTCACCCGGCTCGGGCTGTTCGCCGTGCCGGCCTCGCTCGTCGCGGCCGTGGCGGCACTGTGGCTGTCGTTGCAGGTGGTCGGGGTCTGAGCCGGCCGGTCAGCGGTGGCCGCCACCGCCGCCGTAGCCGCCGGAGCCCGAGCCGTAGCCGCCGGAGCCCCAGCCGCCCTGGCCGTAGCCCCAGCAGGAGGAGGGGTTGGAGGAGCAGTAGGACGACGGGTCCGGGCTCGTCGGCGTCGGCGTCGCGGTGGTGGGGGTCGCGGACGCCGTGGGTACGGGGGCCGGCGTGGTCGCGGCCTTGGGGGCGGGCGTGGCCGTGGCGGTCGGGACGGGGCTGCTGTCGGCGTCCCAGTTGACGACCTCCATCTGCAGGTCGGTCTTGGAGGTGTCGAAGACCCAGCGCTGGACCGGGCTGTCGTCGCGGGTCTTGACGACGAGGGCGCCCGATCCGTCGGTGGCGGCGGGGGTGAGGGCGAGGTCCTGGTCCCAGCGCGGCACCAGCGCGCCCTGCAGGGTGAAGTCGTAGCGGATGTTCTTGCCGTTCTCGGCGGCCTCGCCCGTGCACGTCGCGAGCTGCACCGAGTAGCCCAGGTGGGAGTCCAGGCACAGGCCGGGGTCCGCGGCGCTGCGCAGCAGCCCGTCGGCCGTGTACGACCACTGCTGGCCGTCCGCGGAGGAGCACTTGGCGAGTTCGGTCTCGGCGCCCTCGACGGCCTTGCCGCCGACGAGGCCGATGCACAGGCCCGAGTCGACGTTGTGCAGCCGCCCGTGCAGGGTGCCGTCGGAGCCCGCGCTCGCGCCGGTGTAGGACTGGTCGCCGGACGAGGCGTTCTTGTCACCGCCGGGGGTTTCGGAAGGGTGGGCGCCGTCGGCGGAGGAGGAGCCGTCGGAGGAGCCGAAGGAGGACCACAGCACCAGCGGCAGGACGACCAGTCCGCTCACCGTCAGGATCGCGGCGGTGACGTTGCGGCGGCGCGCGGCGGCGCGGCGGGCGGCCTTCTGCGCCGAACGGCCGGAGACAGCTCCGGGCGCGGTGGCGGGCGCGGTGCCGGACGCACCGGCTCGGGAGGCTGCTCGCGAGGTGGCCCGGGATCCGGCGCGGGGCGCGGTGCGGGCCGGACGGGGAGTGGCGGGCGGCGGGCCCGGTTGCGCGGGGCCGGAGAACGGCTCGCCGGCCAGCGGCGGGGCGGGGACCTCCGCGGGCAGGGCGCCCGGCTCGGGGGTCTGCTCGACGCGGCCGGGCCGGGAGGCCGCGTACGCCCGGGCGCCCCAGCCGAGGACCCCCTCGGCGAGCGCGACGCCGAGCTCGGTGTTGAACTGGTGCAGCTGGTCGGCGGTTTCACTGCAGTGCCGGCATCCGGCGAGGTGGGCGGCGAGGTCGGGGTCGAGGTCGACACCGCCGCGCCGGTAGGTCACGTCGAGCATCCGCAGGTAGCGGCGGCACTCCTGGTCGGGGGCGAGTTCGCGGTGGACCTGCAGGCACTCCTCGCGCAGTCGCTCGCGGGCGCGGCGCAGCTCGATGCCGGCGGCCTCGGCGTCCAGGCCCAGCAGCGCGCCGGGGGCCTCCAGCGGCTCGGCCTCCACCTCGACGTGCCACAGCAGACAGCGGGCCGACTGGGGCAGCCGCTGGAACGCCCCGGACAGCAGGCGCCGGTCCGCGGGGGGCAGCAGCCGGGCCGCGACGCGCTCGCCGCCGGCGCCGGAGCGCAGCTCGGGGTGGAGCATCTCGCGACGGCCGTCGCCGTCCCACTCGGCCGCGATCCGGCGCACGGTGACGAGGAGTTGGGGGCGCCAGGCGGAGGTCGGACCGTTCTGCCGCAGGGATTCACCGAAGAGTCTGGTGAATGCGGCGGTCGTGAGCATTCCCGCGGCCCGGGCGTTGTCGGTGCACAACCGGGCATAGGCGAAGGCCGCTTCCCAGTGCCGGTCGAGAAGTTCCCCCACGGGCTGAAGCGCCGGACTTGTCCCGGTCCACTTCTTCAGTTCGGCACTCAGTTGTTCGTCCGTCACCTCGAACCGGCGGGCAGACGTAGGGGAATTCGACAGGCCGGTGTCTTTCACGGCTGCATTCCTCTCGCGGCGTGCGCATCAAGTCCATACCAATTGGCATGGGGACCCGACGACGTGGCGACGGAGTCCGCTCGTACAGGATTCGGCGACTCGAACGCCCGCCCGGCACAGCTCTTTTGAAGCAGGAGGACGGACCTGAGCGGCCTCGTGCGCACAGGGGGAATAGTGGAACTCTGTGCGCCGACAGTGCACACCTTTGCACAGGTCATGAAGGCGTAACAAGAGATCTCGGGGTTTTGTGCATTGCGCGCCCGACGCGCGTCATTGACGGAACGTCAATTCGGCTCGCTAAGCGAAGGCGGCGCCCCCGCACGGTAATTGGACACGGGATTGAGCGGTTCCGGCCAGGGCATCGGCCGGAACCATTGCACGGGCGCCTGACCGGACCTCCGGCCGATCGGCGGGGGCGCCCGCCCTCACCCGCCAACCATTGAGCCGCCCGACCGGTACTCCCCCGGCGGTATGCCATAGCGCGCCCGGAAGACCCGGTTGAAGTGGAACGGGCTGGCGAATCCGGACGCGGCGGCCACCCGCTCCACGGACAGGTCGGTGTTCTCCAGCAGCCGTGCGGCATGCCCGAGCCGCGCCTCGCGCAGCGCGCGCATCGGGGACTGGCCAAGCTGTTCGGTGAACAGGTGGGCGAACCGGGAGGGCGAGAGGGCGACGCTCTCGGCCAGCGAGCGCACGGTGTGCGGGGCGCCCGGGTCGGCCGCGACGATCGCCTGCGCGCGCCGCACCCGTGGGTCGACGCCGGGCGGCGGCGCCGGCGGCCGCGCGCCGGCCGCCGCGAGCAGGACGGCCTCCTCCAGTGCGCACAGGGCCAGTTCCCGGGCGGCGGTGCCGTGCGCCACGGCGACGCGGCCGGCGGGCTCGGGATCCGCCCGGGGCACTCCGGCTCCCGTCCAGCGGGCGTCGGCGAGCATCCGGCGGAAGGCCGCCCCGACGCGGGCCCGCAGGGCGGGCGGGGTGGGCGTGACGACGTACAGGCCGTCGCCGGCGTGGTAGGGGCGCAGCCACGGCAGCCAGGCCGGCCGTGCCTGGCAGTGCGCCCACCAGAACCGCCAGTGCGGGGCGCCGGGACGGACGGCGTACTGGTGCGGAACGCCCGGGGCGAGCACCACCAGGTCGCCCTCGCCCGCGCGTGCCTCGGCGGCGCCCTGGCGCAGCCGGCCGCTCCCCGCCGTCGTCCAGGTGAACAGCCAACTGCCGGCGCCCCGCGTCCGGTTGACGCCGTAGCCGGGCGGCTCGTCGTAGCTGCCGACCACGACCAGCCCCGGCGGCGGCGCGGCAGTCTCGGGCAATCCGTCAGCGGTCACGGGCATCCTCCGGGAAGGTGCGGCGGCCTAGCGTAAGGCACCTGAGGCATCCGAGCGAGGAGTGGACGCATGACAGCCACGGACATCGGCGCCACCGGCGCCCCCCTGCTGCGGCAGTTCCTGGACGAGGGTTTCACCGTCGTGCGCGGGCTGTTGCGGTACGACGAGATCGAGCGGCTGTGCGCGGAGTTCGAGGCGCTGCGGCTGGCGGGGCCGGTGCCGGGGCACTTCGCGCCGTACGCCGGTTCGGCGGACCCGCTGCGGACCCACCCGCGGGTCATGCAGCCGCACGAGATCAGCGAGCCGGCGGCGCGGCTGCTGCTCGACCCGCGGCTGCGGAGCGTGCTGGAGGTCCTGCTCGGCGAGGAGGTGCTGGCGGCGCAGAGCATGTTCTACTTCAAGCCGCCGGGTGCGCGGGGCCAGGCGCTGCACCAGGACAACTTCTATCTGCGGGTCGAGCCGGGCACGTGCGTGGCGGCGTGGGTGGCCTGCGATGTGATCGACCGGGACAACGGCGGTCTGGAGGTCGTGCCGGGCACCCACCGGATGGAGCTGTTCTGCCCCGAGGAGGCGGACCCCGCCATGTCGTTCGCGCGGGAGTACGTTCCCCCGCCGCCGGGGCTCGCGGCCGTGCCGGTGGACATGGAGCCCGGCGACGTCCTGTTCTTCAACGGCAGTCTGGTGCACGGCTCGCAGCCCAACCGCACGGCCGACCGGTTCCGGCGGTCGTTCATCGGGCACTACGTGGGCCGGTCGGCCGAGCGGATCGGCGCCTACTACCGGACGATCGCGATGAGCGGTGAGCGGGTCGTGCTCGCAGAGAGCGCGGGGGCGGGTCCGTGCGGCACGGAGTTCGCGCCGCACGGACCCCACTAGTCAGCCGTGACCCACGATCGGGTGCGGGCTGTACGGCCGCTCCAGCTCCTCGATCTCCTTGTCGTCCAGGGCGAGTTCGACCGCGGCGACGGCGTCCTCGATGTGGCCGGGCTTGGCGGCGCCGACGATGGGGGCCGCCACCGTGTCCTGGTGCAGCAGCCAGGCGAGGGCGACCTGGGCGCGGGGCACGGCACGGTCGTTCGCGATGCGGGTGACGGCCTCGACGATGGTGCGGTCGCCGTCCTGGTAGAGGCGGCTGCCGAAGTCGTCGTTGGCGCTGCGCTCGGTGACGGTGCCCCAGTCGCGGGTGAGCCGGCCGCGGGCGAGCGGGCTCCAGGG
Source organism: Streptomyces sp. 7R007 (assembly GCF_054850255.1). Lineage (NCBI taxonomy): Bacteria > Bacillati > Actinomycetota > Actinomycetes > Kitasatosporales > Streptomycetaceae > Streptomyces > Streptomyces sp. 7R007. Next base: position 173,611 of record NZ_JBTWMV010000001.1, read on the forward strand.
CAGCACGCCGACGCCCTGGTCGGCACAGAGGGGCAGCATCTCGCGCTCCTCCTCGCGGTAGAGGAGGTTGTAGTGGTTCTGCATGGACACGAACTTCGTCCAGCCGTGCTTCTCGGCGGTGTACTGCATCTTGGAGAACTGCCAGGCGTACATCGAACTGGCGCCGAGGTAGCGGACCTTGCCGGCCTTCACCAGGTCGTGCAGCGCCTCCATCGTCTCCTCGACCGGGGTGCCGGGGTCGAAGCGGTGGATCTGGTACAGGTCGACGTAGTCGGTGCCGAGGCGGCTGAGGCTGTGGTCGATCTCGCTCATGATCGCCTTGCGGGACAGGCCGCCGCCGTTGGGCCCGGGCCGCATCCGGCCGTGCACCTTGGTCGCGAGCACGATCTCGTCGCGGCGGGCGAAGTCGCGCAGCGCCTTGCCCACGATCTCCTCGCTGGTGCCGTCGGAGTAGACGTTGGCGGTGTCGAAGAAGTTGATCCCGGCCTCGATCGCCTGGCGGATGAGCGGACGGGACGCCTCCTCGTCCAGGGTCCACTCGTGCACACCGCGGTCGGGCAGGCCGTAGGTCATGCAGCCCAGACAGATCCGCGACACGTCCAGGCCTGTCGAACCGAGCTTCACGTACTGCATCGTTGCTGCTCCCGCCTACGAGTTGGGTACGTAGGGGAGCGTACGACCTTCGATCAGCTCCAGCGCCCGCTCCCACCCGAACTCCGGCCGCCCGCCGTCCTCGTCCGCCTCTCCGGAGTACGGCTCGCCGAAGCGGACGCCCATCCCGCGCAGCCGGACCAGGCTGTCCTGGTAGGCGGGGTGGGCGGCCAGCGCGTCGGACACGCACGGCAGGACGGCGACCGGGACGCCCAGGCCGTGGGACTCGCAGAGGGTGGCCACGGCGAGGGTGTCGGCGAGGCCGGCGGCCCACTTGTTGACCGTGTTGAAGGTGGCGGGCGCGACCACGACCGCGTCCGGCGGCGGGAAGGGCCGCGGTTCGCCCGGGGTGCGCCAGGCGGAGCGTATGGGGCGTCCCGTCCGCTCCCGCACGGCCTCGGTGTCGAAGAAGCCGTTCATGGCGGCGGGGGTGGCGATGACGCCGACCTCCCAGTTCCGCTCCTGCGCGGCGGTGATCAGCCTGCCGACGTCCGCGGCGATCCCGGCGGCGCAGACGACGACGTAGAGGAAGGGTTTCCCGGCCTGTTCGGTCATCCGGGAACCCTACTGAAGCGGGAAGCCCTTCCCGCGCTCGGCCGCGGGGCGCGGTCCGTGGATGCGGCGCTCCCTCTCCTCGATCGGCACGTCGTTGATGCTGGCCTCGCGCCGGGTCATCAGGCCGTGCTCGTCGAACTCCCACAGTTCGTTGCCGTAGCTGCGCCACCACCGGCCGTCGGCGTCCCGGCACTCGTACTGGAAGCGGACGGCGATCCGGTCGCCGTCGTAGGCCCACAGGTCCTTGCGCAGGGCGTAGTCGCGCTCGCGTTCCCACTTGCGGGTCAGGAACTCCACGATCTCGGCCCGGCCGCGCACGAAGGTGTCGCGGTTGCGCCACACCGAGTCCTCCGAGTAGGCGAGGGCGACCTTGTGCGGATCGCGGGTGTTCCAGGCGTCCTCGGCGGCCTGGACCTTCTGTGCCGCGCTCTCGCGGGTGAACGGGGGCAGGGGCGGACGGTCGGCCATGGCTTCCTCCTCGGCACCGGCGGAGAACGTGCGTTCTCCGATCACGCTGCTACCGTAGGAGAACGATCGTTCTCGCGTCAAGGAGGGGTGGGGAGATGGCCGTCATGGACAGCGCAGCCGCACGGGAGCGGGCGCTCGACGCCGCCGAGGAGCTGTTCTACGGGCGGGGCGTCCAGGCGGTCGGCATGGACGACATACGCGGCGCCTCGGGGGTCTCCCTGAAGCGGCTCTATCAGCTCTTCCCGGCCAAGGAGCAGTTGGTCGAGGCGTACCTGGAGCGGCGCGACCTGCGCTGGCGCGGGGGGCTCGCCGCGTACGTGGAGCGGCACGAGGACCCCGGGGAGCGCGTCCTCGCGGTCTTCGACTGGCTTCAGGAGTGGTTCGGCGAGGACGGCTTCCGGGGGTGCGCCTGGATCAACTCCTACGGCGAGCTGGGCGCCACCTCGGAGCGGGTGGCGGCCCAGGTGCGGGCGCACAAGGCGGCGTTCCGGCACTACCTGGCCGGCCTGGTGGCGGACGCGGGGCTGCCCGGCGAGCTGGCCGGGCAGCTGTTCCTGCTGGCCGAGGGCGCCATGGTGACCGCCGGCATCACCCGCACCGCCGAGCCCGCGCGGCAGGCGCGCGAGGCGGCGCGGGTGTTGCTGCGGGCCCGTTGAGGCTCAGCCCTCGGAGAGGGCGATGGCGCCGACCGGGCAGGCCCGTGCCGCCTCCCGGACCATGGGGTCGCCGCCGCCGTCCTCGCGGCCCGGCAGCAGCTCGCTGAACCCGTCGTCGTCCTGGGTGAACACGCCCGGGGCGGCCAGGGCGCACTGGCCGGCGCCGATGCAGACGTCCTTGTCGATGTCGATGCGCATGACCGTCAGCCTCTTACCAGGTCACGGGGAGTTCCAGCATCCCCTGGATGGTGTCGCCGGGTTTGAAGGGGATCCGGTCGGCCGGGGCGGCGAGGCGGAGGGTGGGCAGCCGCTCGAAGAGGGTGCGCAGGGCGATCTCCAGCTCGGCGCGGGCCAGGTTCTGGCCGAGGCACTGGTGGATGCCGAAGCCGAACCCGACGTGGTGGCGGGCCGGGCGGTGGAAGTCGAGTGTGTCGGGGTCGGGGTACATCTCCTCGTCGCGGTTGATGACGGCTGTGGAGAAGAGCACGCCGTCGCCCGCCCGGATGGTCGTCCCCGCCACCTCGATGTCCTCGGTCGCCAGCCGCACCAGGCCGTCGGCGATCGACAGCATGCGCAGCAGCTCCTCGACCGCCGCGGGCAGCAGCTCCGGGTCGGCGCGCAACTCGGCCAGCCGCTCGGGGTGCTGGAGCAGGGTGAAGGTGCCGAGCGAGATCATGTTGGCGGTCGTCTCGTGGCCGGCGACCAGCAGGATGGTGGCCAGGGAGACGATCTCCGCGCGGTCCAGGCGCCCTTCGCGCAGCGCCTCGTGGACGAGGTCGTCGAGCACGCCCTCGCCCGGCACCGCCTGGGCCTGCTTGCGGTCGATCAACTCCTCGAAGTACGCCTCCAGTTGCTCGCGCGCATCCTGGGAGTCGGCGGGCTTCGGCCCGCGCAGCAGCCGCCGCGACTGCCCTTCGAAGAACTCGTGGTCGGCGTACGGCACGCCGAGCAGGGCACAGATGACGATCGAGGGCACGGGCAGCGCGAAGGCGCCCACGAGTTCGGCGGGCGGCCCCTGCGCGATCATCGCGTCCAGGCGTTCGTCGACGATCCGCTGGATCTGCGGCCGCAGGGAGGCCGCCCGCTTCAGGGTGAAGCTGGGGATCATCATCCGCCGGTGGGTGCGGTGTTCGGGGTCGTCGGCGCCGAGCATGGCGAGCGGCTTGCGGCGTACGGCCGCGAAGCGCTCACTGGGGGCCGGGAAGTCGGGGTGGGTGCGGTCGGAGGACAGGCGCCGGTCGGCGAGCAGTTCGCGGGCGAGGGCGTGGCCGGTGACCAGCCAGGTCTCACGGCCGTCGTAGAGGGTGACGCGGGCCAGCGGGCGCGCCGCGCGCAGGGGGTCGTAGCCGGCGGGCGGGTGGTAGGGGCAGGTCCGGTCCTGGGGGAAGGCGACGGGCTGCGTGTGCGTCATGGAAGACCTCGCAGACGTTGGGTGCGTCGTGCGGTCCCATTAGATGCCCGGGGCACGCATATGGCGACGCCAAGTTCGGCCATTTCCACGAACGGTGAATTATGGCCGGAAGGCGGTGCCCGCACGCCGGTCCGAGCCCGGTCAGGGGGCGAAGGCGCGGGCCACGGCGAGGCTGTCCTCGTAGACGTGATGGCGGACGACCTGCCCGTTGTCCACCGTGAGGTGCAGGGCGAACCCGGCCCGGTAGGGGCGGCCGGTGGACCGGGCGGTCTGCCGGATCTCGCCCAGCACCACGGCGTGTTCCTGATCGACCAGGACGCGCTCGACCACGGTGGCCGCCTCCCCGGGGACGTGGTGCGCGGCCAGGTCTCGGAAGTGGGCGGCTGCGTCCGTCCGGGTGGCGCGGTGCCGGATCCAGGGCGTGGCGGTGCGGCCGTGCTCCTCCTCCGGCCAGTCCAGCCGCCAGTCGACGTGCTCGGCGTACAACGCGGCGATGCGCTCCGGATCGCCGGCCGCGATACGGCGCAGCAGCTCTTCGACCACGGCGCGGGTCGTCGCACGGGCGGTCACCGTCATGGCGGGGCCTCTCCTTCGAGCGGGTGTCGTGCGGGCTACGCCGACCGTGCCCGAAGCACCCCGCTCCGCGCGATGACCGGCGAGGTAATGGCGTTTTCGCGGTAGGGATGACAAGCGTGGGTACCGGTGTTGAAGATCGGTGCCAGTCAGCCGTACGACATCACGATGGGACGGATGCCATGCCTCTTGAGGGCGAGTACGTACCGAGCCCCGAGCAGTGGGTGCGGGATCAGGTGGAGCTGTACGAGAGCTCCGGTGGCACGAAGGGGACGACGCTGCGGGACACGGGCCTGCCCGTCATCGTGCTCACCAGCCGCGGCGCCCGCAGCGGGAAGATCCGCAAGACGCCGCTGATGCGCGTCGAGCACGAGGGGCGTTACGCGGTCGTCGCCTCGCAGGGCGGCGCGCCGAAGCACCCGACCTGGTACCACAACCTCAAGAGCGACCCCCATGTGGAGCTCCAGGACGGGCCCGTGAAGAAGGACTTCGTCGCCCGCGAGGTCACCGGCGCGGAGAAGGACGAGTGGTGGCAGCGGGCGGTCGCGGCTTATCCGCCGTACGCCGACTACCAGAAGAAGACCGACCGGGAGATCCCCGTCTTCGTGCTGGAGCCGGCCGACGGCGGTGCCTGAGCCGGCGCCACGGCGCAGGTGAAACACCGTCGGAAAAAATTCCCGGCCCGGGACGCATGAACTCCGGCGCCCCGGGCACCCGAGCGTCAGGCCCCGCCGCGTTCCCCCGTCGCGGCGGGGCTTTCTCGTGCCTCGTTCGCCGGCCGGTCGGTGATGTCGAGGAAGATCTGGTCCGCCTCCTTCACGGCGTCCGCGATGGTCCGCTTGATCCGCACGGCCACCTCCTCGACGCGCTCGCTGTCCAGGCCGGGCATCAGGTCGACGCGGGCGGCCACCAGCGCCGTGTCGAGGCCCGTCTTCATGGTGAACAGCGCCTCCACACTGTCGATCTCGGGCTGCTCCTGCAGCAGGTCCCGGATGTGGTCGGCGGCCTCGGGGTCGGCGGCCTCCCCGATCAGCTGGCCGCGCGCCTCCTGGCCGAGCTGGAAGGCGACGAAGACCAGCAGCGCGCCGATCGCCAGTGAGGCCGACGCCTCCCACGCCACCTGCCCGGTGACCATGTGCAGCGCCATCCCGACGGCGGCCAGCGTCACGCCCAGCACCGCCGTGCCGTCCTCGGCGACGACCGTGCGCAGCGCCGGATCGCGCAGCCCGCTCCCCGTGCCGCCCTGCCGGCGCACCTGGTGCACGGCACGCAGCAGCGAGATCCCCTCCGCGACGAAGGCGACGCCGAGCACGATCAGCCCGGCCACATAGCCGCTGACCTTCTCCTCGGCTCCGTTGCGCAGGGCCTCGAAGCCCTGGAAGAAGGAGAAACAGCCGCCCATCACGAAGATCCCGACGGCCGCGAGGAGCGACCAGAAGAAGCGCTCCTTGCCGTAGCCGAAGGGATGGCGCCGGTCGGCCGGTCGGCGGCTGCGCCGCAGGGCGGCCAGCAGGAAGATCTCGTTGAAGCTGTCGGCCACCGAGTGCGCCGCCTCCGACAGCAGGGCCGGCGATCCGGCCACGAGTCCGCCGACGGCCTTGGCGGCCGCGATGACCAGGTTCGCCGCGAGCGCCACCAGCACGGTGACGCGTGTCCTGCGGTCGGCTTTCCGCTCCGTGTTCTTCTTTGACCGTGTCCCGCTCACCTTCGCCGACTGCCCAGGTCCGGCGGGCTCACACCGTGCGTACGGCGGATTTCGGGGAACGCGGTGGGTCGAAGGACGTACCCGGAAAGGAGGCAGCCCATGGGCGGCGGGGGCAACAGCGCGTACGGCCACAAGGCGTTCAAGCGGTCCAGGAGCCACTTCACCGACCGCGTCACCGCGGACGGCAGGGACGGCTGGCCGGTGGAGAAGGGCCGTTACCGGCTGGTGGTGAGCCGCGCCTGTCCGTGGGCGAGCCGGGCGGTGATCTCCCGGCGGCTGCTCGGCCTGGAGGACGCCCTGTCGATGGCGGTCGCCGACCCGATCCAGGACGACCGCAGCTGGCGCTTCACCCTGGACCCCGACGGCCGCGATCCGGTCCTCGGCATCCGCTACCTCCACGAGGCCTACGACCGGCGCGAGAGCGACTATCCCGGCGGGGTGAGCGTGCCCGCGCTCGTCGACATCCCCAGCGGCAGGCTGGTCACCAACGACTACCAGCAACTCACCCTGGACCTCGCCACCGAGTGGACGGCCCTGCACCGCGACGGCGCCCCCGACCTGTACCCGCACCACCTGCGCGACGAGATCGACACGGTGATGGCGGAGGTCTACGAGGACGTCAACAACGGTGTCTACCGGGCGGGTTTCGCCACCGGACAGCAGGAGTACGAGGCCGCGTGCGGCGGCGTCTTCCGGCGGCTGGAGCTGCTCGCGGACCGGCTCGCCGGGCAGCGCTACCTCGTCGGCGACACGATCACCGAGGCGGACATCCGGCTGTTCACCACGCTGGTGCGTTTCGACGCGGTCTATCACGGCCACTTCAAGTGCAACCGCTGGAAGCTGACGGAGAACCGGGTGCTGTGGGCCTACGCCCGCGACCTCTACCAGACGCCCGGCTTCGGCGACACCGTCGACTTCGACCACATCAAACGCCACTACTACCAGGTGCACTCCGGTATCAACCCGACCCGGATCGTGCCCCTGGGCCCGGACCTGACCGGCTGGCTGACGCCCCATCACCGCGAGGAACTGGGGGGCCGGCCGTTCGGCGACGGGACACCTCCGGGACCCGTGCCGGCCGGCGAACAGGTCGCGGCGGCCGGGCGCCCCTGACCACGAAGGAGACACACATGGCCAAGAAGAAGAAACTCCCCCTCGCCTACAAGCCGCTCGGCTTCGTCCTGGGCTGGGTGAGCGGCTCCCTCGCCGGTCTCGCGTTCCGCAAGACCTGGAAGGCGATACGCGACGAGGACGACGCGCCCGACGCGCTGGACCGGGACCGCGGCTGGGGGGAGATCCTGCTGGCCGCGGCGGTCCAGGGCGCCATCTTCGCCGTCGTGCGCAGTGCCGTGGACCGCGGCGGCGCCAAGGCCATCGAGCGCTCGACCGGCGTGTGGCCGACCGACGAGAAGGGCGGCCGGGACTGACGCGGGCTCGGCCCCGGGTGGGCGCCGGCGGCCTCAGCCCTGTTTGGGCGCCGTCGGCGCGATCAGGCGCAGGGTGAAGGAGTGGCCCGCGGGGTCGGCGTAGCCCCGTTCCTCGTACGGGCCCGCCGCGTCCTTCGTCTCCAGCGGACGGCCGCCCAGCTCCACCACCTTGCGCTCGGCCGCGTCCAGGTCCTCCACCACGAAGTCGACGTGGGCCTGGAGGGAGTTCTCGGGGCGCGGCCAGCTCGGCGGTGTGGCGTTCACGTCGCGGCGGAAGGCGATCCGGCAGCCGTCGGCCCCGCGGATCTCCACGCGGTTGGCGCTCGCCTCCGTCTCCTCTGCGCCGAGCAGTTCCTTGTAGAACACGGCGAGCTTCTCGGGTTCCGCGCAGTCCAGCACCACGACGCCCGCCTTTACCAGTGCCATGTCTCCTCCGAAGGGTCCGGGCGCGGGAGTTCGTGCCCCGCGCCCTCTTCCTTGCGGATATCCCGGCCGGGCCGATTCAGTCGGCGACCAGCCACGTCCCGTCCCGCATCAGCTCCCGCCCGACCAGTTCGTCCTCCTCGCGCCAGGCCTGGACGCGGACCGGGCGGACGCGGAAGTACAAGTAGGGCGTGCGCAGTCGGCGCGGATCGAAGCCGGTCCGGGCCGCGAAGACGTCTCCCTCCTCCTCGGTGAGTTCGGCGGGCGGCACGGTGTCGACGCTGCCCTCGATCATCACGACGTCCCGTGTGGGACCGAGGCCGATCCGCGCCCTGCCCGTCGCGCTCAGGTTGCGGCCCGTGGGACTGGCGGCGGGCGTGGCGAACAGCAGGGTCTCGCCGTCTCAGTGGAAGGACAGCGGCACGAGGTGGGGCACTCCCCCGGCCTCGTCCGCGGTGGCGACCCAGGCGTCGACGTCGTGGGCGAGGCGGTGGAGGGTGTCCTGCTTGCGCTGTTCGGGGGTGCGTGCGGTCATCGTGGGCCGGGCCTCCTGCCGGTGGAGTGGTCAACTGGCTTGTTCAGTGTGGCCGTTGGCCGGCCGGGGCGCGCCCGGATGTCCGCCGGCCGGGTCGCCGCCGCGCTCAGCAGCGGGTGGAGGGCGACCGGGTAGGCGCTGCGCCCCATGTCGGCCACCGGCTGGCGGGCCGAGGCGTGAATGTGCGGAGGGGTGCCGGCGGCCGGCCTCGCGCACGTCGCCCACCACACGGCCGCCTCCACCTCCCGCGCACTTTTCGGCAACGCCACGCTCGCCGAGCCGAGGGCGCCGAAGGCGAGGGTGCAGGGCGCGGAGTTGCCGGCCGGGCAACGCCGGACCCGGCGGACGGACGCATCGAGCGGCACGCGGCGGGCGAGAACGGCCTGCCGGCTCGCGGCGCCGCTGCACGCGCTCGGCATCACGGCCTGGCGGGACGCGCTGGTCGGCGACTTCCTCGGCGTGGACGGTCCCGCGCAGGCGTATGTGACGGCCGCACGGGAGGGTTTGCTGACCGCGCGGGTCGTCGGGGCGCTGTGGCGGGACCGGGAGCGAGGCGCCGAGTGGACTCCCGAACTCGTGGAGATGCGGGCTGTGTTGAGCCACGCGGTTCCGGGCCGGCAACGGGTGTGCGACCGCCAACCGCGGCAAGAGGCTCGCGATCTCGATCAACTGCCCACGAACGTCACCGAGTTGGACGCGCTCGGCTTCCAGGGCCACGTCCAAGTCGGCAGCGACTGGCCGGCCAGCAGTTCCGACCCGCTCCAGGGCGTCCACGTCGCCGTCAACGTACGCGGGAGGGGAGGCAGTGTACGCAGCTCACGAGGCGCAGGCAGTAACGGACATCACGGTGAGGTCACGCGTAGATCATTTACGCTCTGGGCAGCCTCCTACCGCTTCTCGGTTCAACTTTCGGCCATAGAAGCTGAGTTCGAACGCGCGGGTGGTCGTTCCGGCCACCCGTTCGCGGGTCGGGGGGACTCCGTACCGCCGTCTCCTGGAAGGAAGCGCATGCCTCAGGACGTCACATTCGACCTCTCCCCTTCGACACCCCCATCAGCGGACTTCCGGAGCACGCCCCAGCACGCCGTGTGAACGCCGCGAGTGCTTTCCGACCACCGCGGCCGAGGCGGCGGCGCCGAGGGCGCATCCGCCGTGGGCACGCACCTTTCTCGGCCACGAGCGGCCGAACCACCACGGTTGATCGATTCCGTTTCCAGGACCACAGCTTGATGGGAGACCCGTGTGAAATTCCGCGTCGAAGGTGCGGTTCCGGAAGCGTCCGCCGACAGCGTGCTCCCGGCCCGGCCCAGCGCCCTGCCCCAGCCCACGCAGGCCGGGGACGCCCTGGCCGGGCTCTTCCTGCAGCGCGTCAAGGGGACCAGCGACCAGTACCGAAGGTGCCAGGACGCCGCTCAGCAGCGGCTGGACGCCCTCGCCTCCCCCGGCGCCGGCACCGCACTGCGGGTGGAGGGGGCCCTCCATCTGGCGCGGCCCGCGTTCCTCCCGCCCGACGAGGAGGGACACGCCAGACTGCGGCACCTCGACGCCGGTCTGCGCGTGATCGAGGCGGCCTTCCCGCAGGTCGGCACCGACATCGAGGTCTGCCGCCTGACCAGCGCGATGCTGGAGGGGGCCTGGCGGAGCCGGGCGCTGACCGAGCCGCGCGCGGAGCAGCAGGCGACCGACTGCGCCTGCCCGCTGTGCCGCCGGCTGCCCACGCCCCCCGCGCGCACGCTGGAGGACTACGACTGGCGGCACAGCGCCGGCCGCCCCCTCACCGTCAAGCACTGGCCGCACCGCCGGGAGCTCGACAGCGTCCTGACCGGCGGATGGTCCTGGACCCGGCAGATGAACGACCTCGAACGGGACCTCGGCCACCGCCATCGCTTCGAGGACGACATCCTCGTCTTCCACGAGTACAGACGCGTGATCGACACCATCGACACGACGCACATCACCCGGCACGTCGAAGAACGCCTGGCCGAGCGGTTCAGCACCAACAGCGCCCGGGCCCTGGTCTCCGGCCTCTTCTCCGCCCACAAGCGGTCCGTCGACGAGTACTGGCTCCAGCAGCACCGCGCGGGCAACGTCACGCTTCCCCAGACCAACCCGCTCAGCCAGAGCACCTACTCGATCCTGCAGATGCTGGACTGTCTGTTCTGGCACGTGTCACCCGACACCGAGCTCTGGCAGGAGGAGCACCTCGCGTCCCTGCTGCTGTGCCGCGTCATCGACGACATGGCCGACGTCAGAGCCGACGCCCTCACCGGCGAGATCAGCAACTTCTGGCTCGCCGACATGCCCACCCACACCAAGGCCCTGTACGCCGCCTGTGCCATAGCCCTCGTCAAGTACGGCTGCACGCCCGAGGCGCACACGCCGATGTGGAACACCTGGCTGATGACCACCACCATCGTGTGGATGGGACTCACGGGCCGCCACGCCCTGTGGTTCGACGGCATCACCGACGGCCTGCCCCCGGCCGAGGACTGCCCGCTGTGCGACCTGCGGCCCAACCCGTGCACCGGCATCCTCACCCACGGCACCACCCTCACCATCGCCCCGCGGCCCACCGCACCCGCGCTGAGCCCCCGGACCGCCGAGCTGTCCGCCCACTGCCGGGCCCAGTTCCCCCGAACCTGGGCCCTGTTCGACGCCGAACTCCATGCCTTCGAGGCACTCCACGGCCCCTGGCACGGCGACGTCGACACCGCGTGGGAGATCCTGCGCCGCACCTACATAGCGGCCGTGGAGGCCTCGGGCGCCGGGGCCTCCAAGGACCGGGCCCGCCAGGTTCAGGAGGACGCCGGCGCGGTGGGTTCGGAACTGTTCCACGCCCTGCACGACCCCCGCACCGGGCGGGAGGACACCGCCCTGCTGGCCTACATGTTCGGCTGCGCGCACCCGCATTTCCTGTGGAACGCCACGGGACACCGCCCCGCGAGCGTCGCGGGCGACTGGCTCGACGGCTGACACGGCGCTGCCCGGCCGGGGTCCGGCCGGGCAGCGGTGGTGCGGACGGAGAACGGCGGTGTCAGACGGAGAACTCGACCGGCAGGCTGTCGAGCCGGGACTCCCAGGTGGAGGCGGTCGAGGAGAGCTCCTCCGGCGGCACGGCCAGGCGCAGCCCCGGCAGCCGGTGCAGCAGGACGTCCACGCCGATCTCGATGATGGACTGGCCGATGCTCTGCCCCGGGCACTCGTGCGGCCCCGAACTGAACGCCAGGTGCGACTGGTTGCCCTGCACGGCGGCGGCCGAGTCGGGCCGTACCTCCGGGTCGAGGTTGCCGGCGGCCAGGCCCAGGACGAGCAGTTCCCCCTCCTGGATGTGGTGGCCGCCGAGCTCCAGGTCGGTGGCCGCGAACCGGCCCGGCAGCACGGCCAGCGGCGGGGTGTCCCACATGATCTCCGCCACCACCGAGGCGATGTTGAGCTGCCCGCTGACCAGGTCGGACAGCCGGCCGGCGTCGGTGAGGACCCGCTGCAGGACCTGGGCCAGCAGGTTGCTGGTGGTGGTGTGCGCGGCGATCAGCACCAGGCGCAGGTGACTGACGACCTCGTCGTGGTCGAGGCCGGCCGGGTGCTCCAGCAGGGCGGTGGCGAAGTCGGAGCCCGGTTCGGCGCGCTTGCGTTCGGCGAGATCCGACAGGATCTGCATGATCCGGTCGTTGTGCTCCAGGGCACCCTCGCCGCCCTTGAAGACCTCGGCGCACGACTCGACCAGGCGCTGCCCGTCCCCCGAGGGGAGGCCCAGGATCCGGGTGAGCACGAGCATCGGCAGCAGATCGGCGTAGTCGGCCACCAGGTCGGCGCGGCCGGCGTCGGCGAACGCGTCGATCTGCTTGTTCGCGAAGTAGGTGGCGTGCCTGCGCACCCCGCGGCTGGAGGCGGCCAGCAGCCCGTCGGTGACCGCGCCGCGCAGCCGACGGTGCGGTTCGCCGTCCTGGGAGACGCAGTCGGGACGCCAGCCGACCATCGGGATCAGCGGGTGCGTCTCCGGGATGCGCCCCTCGCGCCAGTCCCGCCAGATCCGCGCGTCCCGGCTGAACTGGCGTGGGTTGTCGAGCACCCGCCGGTTGTCGCGGTAGCCGAGGACCAGCCAGGCGGGCACGTCACCCTCCAGCAGCACCGGCGCCACCGACCCGTGCTCCTTGCGCAGCCGCTCGTAGATGCCGTACGGGTCGGTCGACGCCTCCGGCCCGAACAGCCGGGTGAGCTCGCTCCCGTGGGCGACGGGGCAGCCGCGCGGGGCGTCGGGACCGTTTAAGGGCTGGGCGTTCATCGGGACTCCAGTGCGACGGCGGAGCGGTCCTTCAAGTGGCGTATCAGCGCGACGAGCACGTCACGGCTGGAGGCCCGGTCGCGGGCGTCGCAGGCCACGACCGGGATGTGTTCGGGGATGTCGAGGGCGTCCCGGATCTCCTCGACGGGGTACTCCTTGGAGTCCGGGAAGACGTTCAGCGCGACCACGAAGGGGACGTTCTGCCGCTCCATCTCCTCGATCGCCCGGAAGCTGGAGGCCAGCCGCCGGGTGTCGACCAGGACGATGGCGCCGAGCGCGCCCTTGAACAGGCCGTTCCACAGGAACCAGAAGCGCTCCTGGCCCGGGGTGCCGAAGAGGTACAGCATCAGGCTGTCGTTCAGGCTGATCTTGCCGAAGTCCAGGCTGACGGTGGTCTCCGTCTTGTCGGCGACGCCGATGAGGTGGTCGACGTCGGCACTGGCCTGGGTGAGGGTCTCCTCGGTGGTCAGCGGCTTGATGTCGCTGACCGAGCGCACCATGGTGGTCTTCCCGGTGCCGAAGCCGCCCGCGATCATCACCTTCACCGAGCGGGTGCCGCCGTCGGCGGGCCGACCGGGATGGTCAAAGCCGTTCAAGTCCACTGAGTACCTCCTCAAGGAGCGCGAGGTCGGGCCCGCGACCGGCGTCGTGCGCCGGGATGGGGTCACGGGCTTCGACGCGGCCTGCCTCAAGCAGATCCGCCAGCAGCACCGCGAGAATGTTGAAGGGCAATCCGAGGTGGGCGCCGAGTTCGGCCACCGACAGCGGATCGCGGCAGCGCCGGACTATCTCCTCGTGCTCGTGCTGCATGCCCGGTGCGGGGGCGGCGCGGGAGACGATGAGGGTCGCCACGTCCAGGCTCGACGCCGAACCGCCCGGTCCGCTACGCCCTCGGGTGAGGACGTAGTAGCGCTCGAGACCTTGGGGGTCCCCCCAAGTCGGGCGGGGCCGAGGACTTGGGGGCGGGTCCGTGGGCCGGCGGGGAGCACTCATCCAGAGTGCTCCTCCAGGCGCGGAGTGGTGCCGAGGAGCTCACCCATCCTGCGGGCCAGGTCTCGCATCTGGTGACCGAGCAGGCCCTGGTCCAGGCCCTCGCGGGCCAGGACGCCGAGATACGTCTCCACGCCGGCGCGGACGACGAAGAGGTGTCCGCCGTCGACCTCGATCATCGCCAGCCGCAGTTGCCCCGCGTACTTGGGGAACTGCTCGGCGACCGGCTGGGCCAGCGCCTGGAGGCCGGCGACGACGGCGGCGAACCGGTCGACGTCGTCGGGGTCCTCGGCGCCGAAGGAGGTGATGGCCTTGCCGTCGCTGGAGGCCACGAGGGCGAAGCGGATCTCCGGGATGGACTCCACCAGATCGCGGAGCGCCCAGCTCACGTCGGTTCCCTGTTGCGTCATGGGGACTAGTCGCTCTCTTCCGTACGGTGCTCGGTGGACTCGCGTCCGGCGATCGTCACGTCCTCGGCCTCGGCCGGCTCGCGCCCGGCGGTGGCGAAGGCGGCGAGGCCGGCGAAGGAGGCGTCCGGCGGCACTGCCGAGACCGCGCCCTCCTCGGTCCGTACGGCGCGCTCGGCCGGCCGCTCCCCCGCCGCCTCGTTGCGCTTGCTGCGGCGCCGGGGCAGTCCACCGGGCGTGGTGTCCACGGCCTCGTCCGTCTCGGCCGGCGGGACGGCGGTGACCGTGTCGCGGGTCGCGGGGGTCGAGGCCGCCGCGGTGACGGGCGTGGTCGGGCCGGCCGCCCCGGTCCCGCCGGCGGTGCCGGTCGCGGGCAGCGGGCTGAAGAACTTGTGCGGGACCACGACCACCACCGAGGTGCCGAGCCAGGGCGAGTCCGCGAAGGTGACGCGGATGCCGTAGCGCCGGGCGAGGATGCCGACCACGCGCAGACCGATGTTGGCGTCCTCGGAGATGCCGCCGAGGCCAGGTCCCTCGCCGGTGCCGGCCAGGGCGTGCTCCGCCTCGCGCTTCTTCTCCTCGCTCAGGCCCTTGCCGGAGTCCTGGATCTCGATGCCGACGCCGTTGGGCACCTCCTTGCCGGAGACCAGGACCGGCTCGGTGGGCGGCGAGTAGCGGGCCGCGTTGTCCAGCAGGTGGGCGAAGATCAGGGTGAGGTGGTCCACCAGGCCGCCGTCGACGCCCAGTTCGGGCAGATGGCGCACCTCGACGCGGTGGAAGTCCTTGATCCGGCCGATGCCGCCGCGGACCACGCTCAGCAGGCGTTGCGGCTCCTGCCACTGCCGGCCGGGCCGGTCCGAGCCGCCGAGCACGCCGATGCTGGCGGCCAGCGAGTCGGCGGGGCCGAGCTGCTGGTCGAGCTCCATCAGACCGCGGGCGACGGCCGGCAGCCGGCCGTGCTCGCCCTGCATCTCGTGCAGCCGGCCGCGCAGCTTGCTGGTCAGCACGTGGATGCGGTTGCCGATGCTGATCACGGCCTGTTCGGCGGAGGTGGAGCGGTTGAACTCCGTCTCCACGCCGATCAGGGCGGTCCTGAGGACCTTGCGCAGCTCCGCCTGGAGGTCGGCGCTGACCTTGGCGCACTGGTTGCCGACGGGCAGCAGGTCGTCGACGGCGTCGCCGGCCCGCAGCCGCTCCAGCGCCTCCGGCAGCTGTTCGTCGGCGAGCCGGGCGACGGCGGCCTGCTGGTGCGCGAGCTGCTCGCGCCAGGTCTCGGCCTGCTCGGCGAGCTGCGCCTCGTACGCCGTGGCCTGCTCGGCCAGCCGGGCCTCGTACGCCTGGGACTGCTCGGAGAGCCGGTCCTCGTAGGCGGTGGACTGCTCGCCGAGTCGGGCCTCCAGTGCGGCGCGCTCGGCGGCGAACTTCCGCTCCAGCCCAGCCACGTGCTGCTGCCACTGCTGCGAGTGCTCGGCCTGCGAGCTGCGGAAGGAACCCTCCGCGCGGCCGAGTTGCGTACGGGTGCGCAGGAGCAGCCGTACGCACACCGAGCTCGCCGCGGTGGCCGCGACGCCCGCGACGCCGGCGGCTATGCGCTCGGAGCTCATGAACGTGGCGGCAACCGTCCCGCCTCCTAAGGCCAGCGGCATGAGCCACCAGCTGTACCAGGCGACAGGGGCCCGCGCCGCCGGCGGCGGAGTGGCGAGTTCCATCTGCATCCTTCGAGACCACACGATCGAACAAGGGGGGCGTGCATGGGGGGACCGCACTCATGAGTACGCACCACGAGATGACCGAACGCGATCGCGTCAACTCGCAGCGCCGAACGGGAGCTTATCGGGTTTGAACCCGAAAGGATCAACCTCGACCACCCCACGGAAGTGAGGATTCCGTCACGGTCCGCCACCCACCCGAACGTCGACAAATCCCTTTGCGGACCTGGGGCTTGTCGAATCGGCGCCGGGAGGGACTCGGCGTCAGAGAGCCTGACGCAGAGTCAACAACATGGCCCCGAAGCCGTTGCGCTCATAGAACCGAACGGCATCGACGTTCGCCGCGTAGGCGGTCACCTCGGCGTGCTCGGCGCCCTGCCGCCGGGCCCAGTCGAGGAACTCGGCCACCAGCCGAGCCCCGGCGCGCGCCCGGCGGTGCTCGGGACGGACGTACATGCTGACCAAAGTCGCGGAGGTGACGGGCCGCCGCGCCGACGGTTCCGTGAGGGACCCCACCAGGTGCCCCACGACCTGCCCGCCGCAATCCACGGCGAGGACGAGCCTTGAGGGGTCCTCCAGCGCCGCGGCGAACGACGCGGCACCGTGCTCGCGCGGCCAGTCGACGTTCATGGTGCTGTCCCGGGTGCCGGCGTCCTCGGCGAACAGACCCGCGCTGGACTCGACGAGACCCGGTATGTCCTCGGTCCTGGCGCGGCGCACGATCACGTCTCGATCAGTCATGCGCGCACGCTATCGACCGGCACTGACAAGGAACTTCCTGGACACTCGTCCAGCTATAGTGGGCACCTGTCTATGAAACGGAGGCGTCGTAGTGGATGTGCTCGCTGAGGTGCTGGTGGGGCTTGTGGCCGCTCTGCACGGCTACATCCTGCTGCTGGAGATGTTCCTGTGGCAGCGCAGGCCCGGGCGGGCGCTGCACGGGTTCGACCGGGAGACGGCGCGGGCGACCGCACCGATGGCGGCCAATCAGGGGCTCTACAACGGCTTCCTCGTGGCCGGCCTGGTCTGGGGGCTGGTCGCCGCCGATCCGACCGGTTTCCGCGCCCAGGTGTTCTTCCTGACCTGCGTCGTCGTCGCGGGCGTCTTCGGCGCCGCCACCGCCAACCGCCGCATCCTGGTCGCCCAGGCCCTGCCCGGCGCGCTCGCCCTGACCGCCGTCCTGCTCGCCCGGTGACCCGCCCGGCCCCGCAGGACCCCCGCGCCGCCCGCACCCGCGCCCGGCTGCGTGCCGCCCTGCTCGCCGAGTGCGCCGAGCGCCCCCTCGCCGACGTGGGCGTGGCGGCCCTGGTGCGCCGGGCCGGCGTCGGCCGGGCCACGTTCTACGTCCACTACGACGGTCTGGAGGCGCTGGCCGTCGACGCCTGCGCGGACGTCGTACGCGAGGCCGTCGAGGCGCTGCACTCCTGGACGGGCCGCCCCGATCCGGTGCACGCACCCCCCGCGCTGGCCGAGTTCTTCGCCTCGCTCACCCCGCACGCCGGCCTGTACCGCGCGTTGCTGACACCGGGCGGCGGCGGACCGCTCGGCCGGGTCCTCCACCGCGACCTGCGGGCGTACAGCCTGCGTGAGCGCACGCGCGCGGGAGCCGCGGACGCCCCGCTCGTCGCCTCCGCCGTCGCCGCCACCTTCGCCGGCGTGCTGGCCGACTGGCTGCACGGGCTCCTGGAGGCCGAGCCGGACCGGATCGCCGACCAGGTCTGGCAGTTGCTGGTCATCCTGCACGCCAGCCGGTGACCGGCAACGGCCGGGCCGCGTTACCGCGCCGCCGTCTGGAACGTCCGCCGGTACGCCTGCGGTGACACCCCGACCGCCGCGTGCAGGTGCTGCCGCAGCGACGCGCCGGTGGCGAAGCCGACCCGGCCGGCGATCTGGTCGACGGTCAGGTCACTGGCCTCCAGCAGATGCCGGGCGCGGCCCACGCGCTGCTGGATCAGCCAGCGGCCGGGGCTCATGCCCACCTCGTCGTGGAAGCGGCGGGCGAAGGTGCGCAGGCTCATCCGGGCGTGCGCGGCGAGGTCGGCCAGGGTGAGCGGTTCGTCGAGGTGCTCCAGGGCCCACGCGCGCGTGGCGGCCGTGCTCGCCGCCCCGCTCTCCGGGACCGGCTGCTCGATGTACTGGGCCTGGCCGCCGTCGCGGAACGGGGGGACGACACAGCGGCGGGCCACCGCGTTGGCCAGTTCGCTGCCGTGGTCGGTGCGCACCACGTGCAGGCAGACGTCGACGCCCGAGGCGGCGCCGGCCGAGGTGAGGATGCGGCCGTCGTGCACGAACAGCACGTCCGGATCGAGGTCGATGTGCGGGTACCTGCGCCGGAAGGCGTCGGCGCACTGCCAGTGCGTGGTGGCCCTGCGGCCGTCCAGCAGACCCGCGGCGGCCAGGACGAAGGCGGCCGTGCAGATGGACACGATCCGCGCGTCCGGACGGATCAGCGCGAGCGCGTCGGCGAGTTCGGCGGACAGCTCGGCGGGGATGTGGGAGGTGGCCATGGAGGCGACGACCACGGTGTCGGCGGTGGCCAGGATCTCCGGGCCGTGCGCGACGCCGATGGTGAAGTCGGCGTTGCTGCGCACCGGTCGGCCGTCGACGCTGCACGTCAGCACCTCGTACCGGCCGTCCGCCGCGCCGAAGATGCGGCTGGGGATGCCCAGCTCGAAGGGGTACACACCATCGAGGGCCAGCACCACGACCCGTTCCACCCGCCGCCCGTCACTCATGGCACGATTCTATCGGATGATGGCAATCATGCCATTTCCTCGGCGGGCGGAGCCCGGCAGGCTGGTTCACCATGAGCGATGTGAACACGATGCGTGCCATCAGCCAGGACGTCCTCGGCGGTCCCGAGGTCCTGAGGGAAGTGCAGATCGAGCGGCCCGAGCCGCGTACCAACGAGGTGCTGGTGCGGGTGCGCGCGGCCGGCGTCAACCCGACCGACTGGAAGCACCGGGCGACCGGCGGCTTCCTGGGCGAGCCGCCCTTCGTCCTGGGCTGGGACGTCTCCGGCGTGGTCGAGGCGGTCGGCGTCGGCGTGGCCCGGTTCAAGCCCGGCGACGAGGTCTTCGGCATGCTGTCGTACCCCTTCGGCCACGGCTCGCACGCCGAGTACGTCACCGGCCCGGCCCGCTGGTTCGCGCACAAGCCGGCCTCCATCGACCACGTCCAGGCGGGCGCGCTGCCGCTGGTGTCGCTGACCGCCTGGCAGGCCCTGGTGGAGTACGCGGACGTGCGGCCGGGACAGCGGGTGCTGATCCACGCGGCGGCCGGCGGTGTCGGCCACGTGGCGACGCAGATCGCCAAGGCGCGTGGCGCGTACGTGATCGGCACGGCGAGCGCGGGCAAGCACGAGTTCCTGCGCGGGATCGGCGTGGACGAGGCGATCGACTACCGGGAGACGGACTTCGCCGAGGCGGTGAAGGACGTGGACGTCGTCCTGGACACGATCGGCGGCGAGACCTCCACGCGCTCGCTGCGGGTGCTGCGGCCGGGCGGTCTGGTGGTGTCGATCCTGCCGGTGGGCTCGAACGACTTCCCCGAGGAGGCCGAGCGGCTCGGGGTACGGGCGCTGCGGATGCTGGTGGACGCCTCCCACTCCGGCATGGAGGCGATCGCGGCGCTGGTGGAGGCGGGGAAGCTGCGCGCCACGATCGCCGGCACCTTCCCGCTGGCCGATGCCGCCGAGGCGCACAGGCTCGGTGACACCGGCCGGACCACGGGGAAGCTGGTGCTGACGGTCGACTGAGTCAGAACGTCAGCACGGGCTTGATCGCCTTGCCCGCGCTCATGTCCCGCACCGCCTGGTCGATGTCCGCGAAGGGATAGGTGCTGATCAGGCGGTGCAGGGGGAGCCGCCCGTCCTTGACCAGACGCACCAGGGACGGGATGAAGGACTGTGTCTCGGCGTCGCCGAGGGTCAGGCCGACGATCCGCTTGCCGCCCAGCAACCCGTTGACGTCCAGGGCGACTTCGCTGCCGAACGGCGGGGCGCCGACGACGACCAGGGTGCCGCGGGCGGCGAGCGCGTCGACGCCCTGGCGCAGCACGGCGACGCTGCCGGTGGTCTCGACGACGCCGTCGGCGCCCTGGCCGCCGGTGATGCGGGCGAGGGCCTCGCCGAGGTCGCTCTCGCCGGTGCTGACGGTGTGGGTGGCCCCCAACTCCCGTGCCAGCGAGAGGCGTTCGGTGACCCGGTCGACGGCGACGATCCGGGTGGCGGGGGTGAGGGCGGCGGCCATCACGGCGGACAGGCCGACGGCGCCGGCGCCGAGGACGACGACGGTGGCGCCCGTGGACGGCCGCAGCACGTTCCAGACGGCGCCGACGCCGGTCTGCACCCCGCAGCCGAGAGGCGCGATGGACTGCAGCGGTACGTCCGCGTCGACCCTGACCAGGCTGCGCTCGTCCGCCAACGCCCGCTCGGCGAAGGAGGACTGGCCGAAGAAGTGGCCGCCGAGCGGCTCGCCGTCCCGGCTGATCGTGCCGCTGCCGTCGGCGCGGCGGCCGCCGATGAGGTTCAGCGGCAGCCAGGTCGCGCAGTACGCCGGGTGGCCGCCGTGGCAGTTGTGGCACTCCCCGCAGGAGGTGAAGGACAGCACCACGTGGTCTCCGGGGGCCACGCCGGTGACGGCGGAGCCGACCGCCTCGACCACGCCGGCTCCTTCGTGGCCGAGGACTCCGGGCAGCGGGAAGGGCAGCCCGCCGCCGGCCACCGACAGGTCGGTGTGGCACAGGCCGGTGGCCACCATGCGGACGACCGCCTCGTGCGGTCCGGGCTCGTCGAGCTCGACGTCGGCGAGGGTGAAGGGCGCTCCGCCGGTCTCGACGACCGCGGCACGGGTGGTGCGGGACATCGTACGAACTCCCTTGTCTTTCAGGACCGTTGAGCCGGTTCAGTCGAGCGAGACGACGACGGACTTGACCTTGGTGTAGGCGGCGAGCGCCTCGGGACCGTACTCGCGGCCGAAACCGGAGTCCTTGACGCCGCCGAAGGGCACGGCGGGGTCGAGCATGGCCCAGTCGTTGATCCAGACGATGCCGGCCTGGAGCCGGCCGGCGACGCGGTGGGCGCGGGCGAGGTTCTGCGTCTGGATGCCCGAAGCCAGGCCGTACGGCGTAGAGTTGGCGAGCTCGACCGCCTCGTCCTCGGTGTCGAAGGGCTGCACGGTCAGCACCGGGCCGAAGATCTCCTCCTGGACGACGCGGGAGTCGTTGGAGAGGCCGGCGATGACGGTCGGGCGGTAGTAGTAGCCGCCGTCGAGGTCGAGGCGTTCGCCGCCGCAGACGATGCGGCCGCCCTCCTTGCGCGCGAGGTCGACGTACTCCTCGACCTTCTTCAGGTGCTTCTCCCCCGCCATCGGGCCGACGACGGTCTCCGGGTCGCGCGGGTCTCCGACCGGTACGCCGGGCACGGCCTCGGCGAGGATGCCGAGCAGGGTGTCGTGGACCGGGCGGGCGACGAGCAGGCGGGGGCCGCCCATGCAGAACTGGCCGGTGTTGAAGACGAACGCCTTGATGATCGCGCCGACGGCCTTCTCCAGGTCGGCGTCCTCGAAGACGAGGTGGGCCGCGTTGCCGCCGAGTTCCATGGTGACGGGCCGCAGGGCCTCGCCGGCCACGCTCGCCACATGGCGGCCGATGGCGGTGGAGCCGGTGAAGGCGACCTTGTCGATGCCGCGGTGACGCAGCAGCGCCTCGCCGGCCACCGGTCCGCTGCCGGTGACCACGTTGACCACGCCGTCCGGGACGCCCGCGCGCTGCAGCAGCCGGGCCATGTACAGGGCACTGAGCGGGGTCTCGTCGGCCGGCTTGTGGACCACGGTGTTGCCGGCCGCGAGCGCCGGGCCGATCTTCGAACCGGCCAGGATCAGGGGGAAGTTGAAGGGCGTGATGGCGGCGACCACACCGAGCGGTTCGCGTGTGGTGTAGGCGAGGGCGTTCATCGGGGTGTCGCGCACGGAGCCGTCCAGCGCGTAGGCGAGGGCGGCGAACTGCTCGTAGTCGTTGGCCGCGTTCGTCACGTCGACGGCGCGGCACAGGCTGATCGGCTTGCCGACGTCGAGGCTCTCCAGCCGGGCGAGTTCGTCGGCGTTCTCACGGATCAGCCGGGCGACGCGGTGCAGGATGCGCCCGCGTTCCCGGCCGCTCAGCCGGGACCAGGCGCCGTCGTCGAAGGCCTCCCGGGCGGCGCGCACGGCCGCGTCCACATCGGCGGCGCCCGCCTCGGCGACGGTGGTGACGACCGCGCCCCGGGACGGGTCGACCACCTCGGTGCGCGCTCCGTCGGCGGCCTCACGCCACTGACCCGCCACGAACAGCCGTCCGGGTTCGATCTCGAAGGTGGTCATCGCCACTCCCAGCATGGTCGCCAAGATTTCAACAAACAGGATTCCTGTTGGTCCGCAGTCTGATTACACCCAGGTTTCCTGTCAATGCCCTAGGCTGGACCCATGACCGGCACCCAGACAACCAAGGCACCCCCGTCGCTGCTCTACATGGTCAAACAGGTGGAGCTCGCGGTCCGCTCCCGGCTGGACGAGCTGGTCAGGGCCTCCGGCATCACCGCTCTCCAGTACACCGCGCTCACCGTGCTGGAGCGACACGACGGACTGTCGGCCGCCCAGCTCGCCCGGGACTCCTTCGTCACCGCCCAGTCCATCGCCGACCTCGTGCGGTCACTGGAGAGCCGGGGCCTGGTCCGCCGCGAGCGCAACCCGCACAGCCGCCGCGAGCTGCTGATCCTGCTCACCGACGAGGGCCGCGAGCTGCTGCGGCAGCACGCGCGGCCGGTGCGGGAGCTGGAGGAGCGCATGGTCCGCGACCTCACGGCGCGCCAGACCGAGCAGCTGCGCCAGTCGCTGTCCAAGGCCTGGCACGCGCTGTCGTAGCGCCGCCGCCCGCTCCACGGCGGAAGCTGGTCGCAATTCGGCGACATATGTCAATCGAACATGCTCACATTCACTCGATCGAGGGTAACTTGCAGGGCGGGGAACGGATTTACGCTCACTCGGAACCCGGCGGCTCGGCTGCTCTCGTACGATCACTGCACGATGTCACCCCAGCCCCCGGTGACCTGCAGCCCGCCGTGGACGGAGCAGGTTGGAGGCGATGTCGTCGTGCAGCAGGAGCCTGCGCCGCCGGCCCGTCATCTGCGCGTCCGGCACAAGCGGGGACACACCGTCGTGGAGTTGTGGGGCGACATCGACATCGCCGCCGCCCTGGAGATCGCCCCGTACCTGGACCGGCTCACCGCCCGCCCCGAGATCCGCCTGGTGATCGACCTGCGGCACATCGACTTCTTCGACTGCTCCGGACTGCGCCTGCTGTACCGGGCCCGCCGGCGCGTCCTCGACCGCAGCGGGGAGCTGCGGCTGGTGTGCACGCACCCGCTGACCCTGCGCGTCATGCGGGTCACCGGGCTCCACCGGCTGCTGCCCGCCCATCCGACCCTGGACGCGGCCCTGGGCCAGCCCGAGGCCACGTCCGGATCGCTGTGACGGCCCGCTGACGGCGGCTACTTGAGGATCTTGGTGACCTGGCCGGCGCCCACGGTCCGGCCGCCCTCGCGGATGGCGAACTTCAGGCCCTCCTCCATGGCGATGGGCTGGATCAGCTGGACGTGCATGCCCGTGTTGTCGCCCGGCATGACCATCTCGGTGCCCTTGGGCAGCGTCACCACGCCGGTGACGTCCGTGGTGCGGAAGTAGAACTGCGGGCGGTAGTTGTCGAAGAACGGCGTGTGCCGGCCGCCCTCGTCCTTGGACAGGATGTACGCCTGCCCCTCGAACTCCGTGTGCGGGGTGACCGTCCCCGGCTTGATCACGACCTGCCCGCGCTCGACGTCCTCGCGCTTGACGCCGCGCAGCAGCAGACCGACGTTCTCGCCGGCCCGGCCCTCGTCCAGCAGCTTGCGGAACATCTCGATGCCGGTGACGGTCGTCTTGGTCTTCTGCTCGTGGATGCCGATGATCTCGACCTCGTTGTTGACGTGCAGCACCCCGCGCTCGATCCGGCCGGTGACGACCGTGCCGCGGCCGGTGATGGTGAAGACGTCCTCGATCGGCATCAGGAAGGGCTTGTCCACGTCCCGCTGCGGCTCCGGGATCGCCGTGTCGACGGCGTCCAGCAGGTCGAGCACCGACTGCGTCCACTGCGGGTCGCCCTCCAGCGCCCTGAGCGCGGAGACCTTCACCACCGGCACGTCGTCACCGGGGAACTCGTACTCGGTGAGCAGTTCGCGCACCTCCAGCTCGACCAGCTCCAGGATCTCCTCGTCGTCGACCATGTCCGTCTTGTTCAGGGCGACGACGATGTACGGCACGCCCACCTGCCGGGCCAGCAGCACGTGCTCCTTGGTCTGCGGCATCGGCCCGTCGGTGGCCGCCACGACCAGGATCGCGCCGTCCATCTGCGCGGCGCCGGTGATCATGTTCTTGATGTAGTCGGCGTGCCCCGGGCAGTCCACGTGCGCGTAGTGCCGGCGCTCCGTCTGGTACTCGACGTGGGCGATGGAGATGGTGATGCCGCGCTGCCGCTCCTCCGGCGCCTTGTCGATCTGGTCGAACGGCGTGAACGGGTTCAGGTCGGGAAACCTGTCGTGCAGCACCTTCGTGATCGCCGCCGTGAGCGTGGTCTTCCCGTGGTCGATGTGCCCGATGGTGCCGATGTTCACATGCGGCTTGGTCCGCTCGAACTTCGCCTTCGCCATGGCAACCCCTCCCTGGGCATCCGTGTGATGCCGAGCGTCGCTCGCTACCTCCTGTCTATTCGGTCCGCGGCGCGTCGAACAGGGCGCTGACGGACTCGCCGTTGTGAATGCGGCGTACGGCCTCGGCGAGCGCGGGGGCGACGGTCAGGATCCGCAGCTTCTCGGTGCGCTCCTCCGCCGGAACCGGCACGGTGTTGGTGCACACGATCTCCAGTACGTCCGGCTGCTCGCCGATACGTTTCAGCGCCCCGGCCGCGAACAGCCCGTGCGTGCACGCCACACGGATCGAGCGCGGCCCCAGCTCCCTGAGCCGCTCCAGCAGTTCGAGCACCGTGCTGCCCTTGGCGATCTCGTCGTCCAGCACGATCACGTCCCGGCCTGTGACCTCGCCGATCACCGAGCTGATGGAGACCCGGTCGTCCGCGTACCGCTGCTTGGCGCCCGCGGCGACCTGGGCGCCGATCATCCGCGCGAACGCCGCCGCCTCCTTGGCGTTGCCCAGGTCGGGCGAGACGACGGTGGTGCGCGAGAGGTCGTGGCGCCGGAAGTGCGCGGCCAGCTCCCGCCGGGCGTGCAGGTGGTCCACGGGCACCGAGAAGAAGCCGTGCACCTGCGGGGCGTGCAGCGTCATGGTCAGCACACGGCTCGCGCCCGCCGCCACCAGCAGGTCGGCGACGAGCCGGCCGCCCAGCGAGATGCGGGGCGCGTCCTTCTTGTCGGAGCGCGCGTAGGAGTAGTGCGGCATGACCACGCTGATCCGGGCCGCCGAGGCGCCGCGCGCCGCGTCGCACATCAGCAGCAGCTCGACGAGGTGCTCCTGCACCGGCCTGACCAGCGGCTGGATGAGGAAGACGTCCCGCTCCCGGCAGTTGGCCTGCAGCTGCACCTCCAGACAGTCGTTGGCGAAGCGGCTGACCCGGGTGGGGCTGAGCGGCACGCCCAGATGGGCGCAGACCTCGGCGGCCAGGTCGGGATGGGCGCTGCCGCTGAACACGGAGATGTCTCGCACGATCCGCTCCTCGCATGATCATGTCCGGGACTTCATGCTACTGACCGCGGGAAAAACCGGTTGCGGCAGCCGTGGGCCCGCACGCCATCATGGCCCGGTCCGGGTTCCCTCACGGCAGGATTCCTCGCATGCGCCGACTCCTCGAAACCACCCAGTGCCCCTTCCGGCCCACGGTCTTCGAGGACTCCATCCCGCATGCACACCCTGAACATCGGCATTCTGGCCCACGTCGACGCCGGTAAGACCAGCCTCACCGAGCGGCTCCTGTTCGACCACGGGGCGATCGACCGGCTCGGCAGCGTCGACGCCGGGGACACCCGGACGGACGACGGAGCGATCGAGCGCCGGCGCGGCATCACCATCCGCTCCGCCGTCGCCGCCTTCACGGCCGGCGACACCCAGGTCAACCTCATCGACACCCCCGGCCACTCCGACTTCGTCGCCGAGGTCGAGCGCGCCCTGGAGGTCCTCGACGGCGCGGTGCTGCTGCTGTCCGCCGTGGAGGGCGTGCAGGCGCGGAGCAGGGTGCTGATGCGGACCCTGCGCCGCCTGCGGCTGCCCACGCTCGTCTTCGTCAACAAGATCGACCGCGTGGGTGCCCGCTCGGCGGACCTGCTCACCGACATCCACCGCAGACTCACCCCGTACGCCGCCCCGCTCACGGACGTCACGGACATCGGCACCCCGGACGCCCGCGTGAGCGCGCGCCCGCCGGGCGACCGGCGGCTGGCGGAGGCGCTCGCCGAGGTCGACCCGGACCTGCTGGCGGCGGTCGTGGACGGCCCCGAGCCCACCCCGGACGACGTCCGCGCGTCGCTCGCCGCGCACACCGCCGACGGCTCCTTCCACCCCGTCCTGTTCGGCTCGGCCCTGGGCGGCCAGGGCATCCCCGAACTCGTCGACGCCGTCCTGCGGTTGATCCCGCCGGCACCGACGGGCACCGGCGGCGACCCGCGCGGCACGGTGTTCGCGGTGCGCACGGCACCGGGCGGCGAACGCACGGCGTATCTACGCCTGTACGACGGTGAGGTGACACCCCGTCAGCGGCTGGCCTTCCTGCGGCGCGAGGCCGACGGGCGGGCCACCGAGGTGCCGGCGCGGGTCGGCGCACTCGACGTGATCGGCCGCGGCGGTCCGCTCACCGCGGGCAACATCGCGGCGCTCACCGGCCTGGGCGCCGTCCGCGTGGGCGACCGGCTGGGCGACGTGACCGACCGGGCGCCGCAGTTCGCCCCGCCCACGCTGGAGACGCTGGTCCGGGCCCGTCACCCGGGGCAGTCGGCCGCGCTGCGCTCCGCCCTGCTCACCCTGGCCGACCAGGACCCGCTGATCCACGCCCGGCCCGCCGCGTCCGGGGCCACCGCGCTGCTGCTGTACGGCGAGGTGCAGATGGAGGTGATCGCGGCGACCCTCGCGCAGGACTTCGGCGTCGAGGCCGAGTTCGAACCGGGCCGCGTCCGCTTCCTGGAGCGTCCCCGCGGCACGGGCGAGGCGGCGGCGGAGATGCCGTGGCACCTCGGCACCCGCTACTGGGCGACGATCGGGCTGCGCGTGGAGCCGGGACCGCGCGGCTCGGGCGGGGTGTTCACGTACGAGACGGAACTCGGCGCCCTCCCCCGGGCCTTCCACCAGGCCGTCGAGGACACCGTGCACGCCTCCCTGCTCACCGGGCTGTCCGGGGCGCCGGTCACGGACTACCGCGTGACGCTGACCCGTTCCGGCTACTCCGCACCCGTCAGCACCGCCGGTGACTTCCGGGGGCTGACCCCGGTCGTGCTGCGCCGGGCCCTGGAGCGGGCCGGGACCCGCCTCTACGAGCCCTGCCACAGCTTCGAGGCGGAGGTGCCGCTCGACGCGCTGTCCTCCGTCACCGCACAACTCGCCGCTTTCGGCGCCGAGTTCGCGGAGACCACGGGCGGGTCGACGGCATGGGTGATCACCGGGGAGCTGCCCGCCCGGCGGGTGCGCGAGATGGAGCTGCGGCTGCCGGGGCTCACGCACGGCGAGGGCGTGTGGTGGTCGCGGCTGTCGGGCGACCGCGAACTGCGGCCTCACTGACGGGCGTTCACCACGACACCGGCAGCCGGCCGGAGCCGTGGTCACGGCCGTCCGGCGACCCCGAACTGCGGCCCCACTGACGGGCGCTCACCACGACACCGGCAGCCGGCCGGAGCCGTGGTCACGGCCGTCCGGCGACCCCGAACTGCGGCCCCACTGACGGGCGTTCACCACGACACCGGCAGCCGGCGCGGGCCGCGGGTCAGTTGTCCCTCCCGCCACTCGATCGTCTCGGGGGTGAACTCGGCGCGCAGGGCCGGGAACCGGGCCGCGAGACGGTGCAGGGCGAGGCCGAGCTCCAGCCGGGCGAGCCAGGCGCCCAGGCAGTGGTGGGGGCCGGCGCCGAAGACCACGGTGGGTGCGTCGAGCGGTGCGAACGGGTCGGGCGGACCGGGCGGGAAGACGTCGGGGTCGCGGCTGGCGGAGTTGGTCTGCGCGGCCACCACGGCGCCCGCCGGGATGGTCACCCCGCCCACCTCCGCGTCCTCGACGGCGCGGCGGATCAGGCCGGGCAGCACCCGGCCCTCGCTGAGCGGGACGGCACGCAGCAGCTGTTCGGCCGCGCCGGCCGCCGTCTCCTCGTCCGCCGCCAGCCCGGGCCACACCTCCCGCCGGTCGGTGAGGAGGTAGACGACGAGGTTGCCGAGCGCCGTCATGGTCGTCTCGTGCCCGGCGACCACCAGCCCGCACACCAGGCGCACCAGGTGCCGTTCCTCGATCCCGAGGCCGTCACCGGCCGCCACCAGGCCGCTCACCAGGTCGTCGCCGGGCTTCGCCCGCCGCTCGGCGACCAGGTCGGCGCCGAAGGCCGCGAACTCCCGCATGGCGGCGGCGACTTCCTCCCGGGTGTGCGCGCCGCCCGACAGGGCGTGGTCGGCCCAGTGGCGGATGCGTTCGCGGTCGAGGTGGTCCAGGCCCATCAGCCGGCAGATCACCGACACCGGCAGCGGGCGGGTGAACCCCTCGACGAGGTCGGCGGGCCGCTCCCGGGCGGCGAAGTCGTCGAGGAGCGCGTCCACGACCGAGGCCACCCAGGGCCGCCAGCGGGCGATCGCCCGGGGCGTGAACGCCCGCTGCACGGTGCCGCGCAGCCGCCGGTGCGCCTCGCCGTCCATGTTGACCATGCCGTCCGGGTCGTCCAGCAGGTTCGGCACGAGGACCAGCGGCGGGGCGTCCGGGGCGCGTAGGGAACGCCGGTCGAAGCGGGGGTCCATGAGGACCTGACGCACGTCGGCGTACCGGGTCACCAGCCACACCGGCGTGCCGGTGGCGAGGGTGGCGGGGCGGGGCGGTCCGGGCTCGGGGAGGTCGATGCGGTGCATGGGACACAGGGGCCGGGAGGTGCTGTCCGTGGTCATGCGGGTCTCCAGACGCGCCGACGGGGCGGTTGCTCCACGCTAGTGCGCCCCGCCCGCCCCCGTCAGGGGGGCCAATCGGCCAACGCGCCGGTCTGCCACGGGGTTTGGCGGGCATCCGGAAGAAATGGAAAGGAGGACCGTCGCCATGACGACTCCCATCAGGCGCATGTCCAGGCGCATGCCCGGCTGGGCGAAGGCGGTGAGCGCCCTCGTGCTGGTGCTCGTGGTGTTCTTCGCCGGCATCCGGCTGGCCGTGCTGCCGGGCCTCAAGGACCTGTTCGGCACCGAAACGCACGACAACACGGGACCGGCACTGCTCCAGTCCATCCAGGACATGAGCCGTTACGACGCCGCCTCCGGCAACTTCCAGGTCGTCGTGGACCTGGAGAAGGACAGCAAGTACCTGCCCGACGCGATCCGCGGCTCCCGTGTCCTGTACGTGGGCGCGGGCACCGTCGACGCCTACGTCGACCTCGGCAAGGTCGGCGAGAAGGACGTGACGGTCAACGACGACCGCACCTCCGCGACCCTCCGGCTGCCGCACGCGGCACTGGGCAAGCCCGCCCTCGACCCGGACCGCTCCTACGCCGTCGCCAAGCAGCGCGGTCTCCTCGACCGTCTGGGCGACCTCTTCTCGGACAACCCCAACAGCGAACAGGCCGTGCAGAAGCTCGCGGTCAAGCACATCGGCGACGCGGCCAAGGACAGCGGGCTGACCACCCGGGCCGAGACCAACACCACCGACATGTTGCAGGGGCTGCTGCACTCCCTGGGCTTCAAGGAGGTGCACGTCAGCTACGGCGCCTGATCAGCCGCCGAGCACCCCGGGCAGGGCCAGGGCGCCGAGCAGCGCGGCGCCCGCCAGCATCCAGGCCACGTAGTCCCCGACATGCCCGGACTGCAGGTGCCGCAGCCACAGCACCCGGCCGCGCGCGGCGAGCAGCCGCGGCCGGGTGACGGCCAGGGCCGCCAGGCCCACGGCCAGCAGGGTCGAGACCAGGCCGAGCAGGACGCCGACGGCCGTCCAGTGCGGGGCCGAGACCACGAGTCCGCCCGATCCCGCCTCGCTGACGCCGTGCGCGACCACCTTGGCGAAGCCGGGGACGGCACCGACGGCGAGCGCCGCCGCGAGCAGCACCGCGGGGACCGCCGTCATGGTGTCGGGCACCCGGCTGAGCCGGTGCCCGGTCTCGGGTTCCTCGTCGGAGCCCTTGGTCTCGTACGCGGAGCCGTCCTCGGGCCGGGGGCCCAGACCCAGGAAGACCCGGGCGGCGACGCGCAGCACCGCACCGCCGGTCAGGGCGGTCGCCGCGACGTAGAGCACGGTGAGCGGCCCGCCCACCGCCTCCTCCGTGACGGCCTTGCCGAGCCCCGTGCCGAACGGCGGCAGTCCGGCGAGGGCCAGGGCGCCGACGGCGTACAGCACGGCCACCCCGCGCAGCCGCCGGCCCTTGCCGTGCAGGGCGTGTTCGTCCACGCTGCCGAGCCGGTCCAGGAGGATGCCGGTGCAGGCGAACAGGGCGGCCTTCACGCCGGCGTGGCCGATGACGTACAGCGCGACCCCGTCGTCCCCCTCCGGTGTGAGCACGCCGAGGCCGATCAGGAACATCCCGGTGTGGGAGATCGTCGAGTACGCCAGCAGGCGTTTGATGTGCCGCTGGTGCCAGCACATCACGGCGCCGGTCACCGCCGTCACCGCGCCCAGCACCAGCAGGGCGCGTTCCGTGTCCGCGACCGGGATGCCGCCGGGTCCGGAGAACACCGTGTCGTACACGCGCCAGACGCCGTAGGCGCCGAGTTCGACCATCACGCCGGACAGCAGCATGCACACCGGGGTGGGCGCGACGGCGTGCGCGTCGGGCAGCCAGAAGTGGAAGGGCACGGCGGCGGCCTTGACGAGCAGTCCGGTCAGGAGCAGCACGAAGGCGGCCAGGACGAGCGCGTCGGGCCCGCCGGTCCCGGCCGCGGCGTCCAGGCCGCGCCCGATCTGCCGCATGGCCAGCTCGCCGGTGCGGGCGTACAGCAGCGCGATGCCCATCAGCATCGCGTAGGCGCCGAGCGAGGTGACGATCGCGAAGGTCAGCGCGCCCTGCACGGCCTTGGCCTCCTCCACGCGGGTGCCGGTGAGGGCGTAGGCGACGACGCTCATCAGCTCGAACCACACGAAGGCGTTGAACAGGTCGCCCGCGATCGCGAAGCCGCACATGCCGCCCTGGAAGAGCAGCATGAGCGCGGGGAAGGAGCCGGCGTGGCGGCGCGGCGGCTCGTCGAAGTAGTGCCAGGAGTACACCAGCGCCGCCAGCGTCAGCAGCGAGGCGAGGGCGGCCATGCCCAGTCCGGGACCGTCCCCGACGAGGACGATGCCGACGCTCTCACCGTCGACGGGCTGCCAGCCGCCGACCCATTCGGTCATCGGCGGAGAGGAGTTCAGCAGCAGCACGATCGCCAGGGCCGCCGTGGCGGCCGAGACGGCGCAGCCGGCCGACTCGGCCAGAGCCCGGGGCATGCGGCGGCCGCCGGCCACCAGCAGGGCCGCCCCGAGCAGCGGGACGGCGACGAGGAGGGGCAGCAGGTCGTTCATCAGCCGCGCAGCTCGCTCAGTTCGTCGGGGTCGATGGTGCCGTGGCGTTTGGAGACCTGGACGACGAGGGCGAGCAGCAGGGCGGTGACGGTGGCGCCGACGACGACGTCGGTGAGGGCGAGCGCCTGGACGACCGGGTCGACGACCGGGCGGGAGCCGGGTTCGACATCGGAGAACACGGGGGCGGTGGCGCCGTCGCGGTAGCCGACGGCGAGCAGCAGGACGTAGGTGGCGGCCTGGCACACCGACAGGCAGCCGACAGCGTGGACGAGGTTGCGGCTGGTGGCCAGGCCGTAGCAGCCGGCCAGGAAGACCCACACGGCCACCAGGTACGGCAGGACGTGCGTCACGGCGCTCACAGGGGCCTCACTTCCCGTTCCCCTCCTCGATCTCGACGGCCTGGTCCAGGAAGCGGGCGAGCAGCACGACGACCGCGCAGGCGACCTCCATGCCGATGGCCGCGTTCAGCAGCGGGACGGTGCCGCCGGAGGAGAGCGTGTTGAACGTGCCGTAGGGCAGCAGGGTGTTGGCGAGGAAGGCGCCGGAGCCGATCACGCCGGCGAGGCCGGTGACCAGGTAGGCGGAGGCGCCGAGGGAGTCGCCGACCTCGTACAGGCCGACCGGCCGGATGCGTTCCAGGGCGCGGTAGTCGGCGCCCAGGTAGAGCAGGTGCAGGGCGGTCGCCGCGACGACGCCGCCCTGGAAGCCGCCGCCGGGGCTGAGCTGGCCGTGGGCGACGACGTACCCGCCGGTGAGCACGGCGACGGGCAGGACGAGCAGTGCGTAGCGGCGTACGGGCCGGGCCACGTCGGCGGGTTCGGGGCGGGCCCGGTGTTCGTCGCGGGTCTGCCGCAGCAGTACGACGCAGCCGAGGACCGCGGAGAAGAGGATGGTCATCTCGCCGAGGGTGTCGAAGGCGCGCTGGTCGAAGTTGACGGCGGAGACGGTGTTCGCGATGTGCCGGGAGAGGGAGGCGCGCACCGCCCGGTCGCCGTAGGGGTGCCGGTCGCCGCCGAAGCCGGGCAGGTCGAGGCAGGCGGCGACGAGCAGGGCGGCCAGGCCCGCTCCGGCGGCCAGCAGCAGCCACAGCCGGGCGCGTCGGGTCATCGCCGGCGCTCCCCTCTCGCCTGCCCGCGGCTCTCCTGCCCGCGCCGCCTGACCTTGCGGACGGTCAGCATCAGCAGCAGCGGGGTCACGGCGGAGCCGACGGCCAGCTGGGACAGGCCGACGTCCGGTGCCTGCAGGACGGTGAACAGCACCGCGAGCACGACTCCGAGGACGGCCAGGACGAGGGCCTGGCGCTGCGGGTCGCGGACCGCCACGGCCACGGTCGAGGCGGCGGCGACCAGCAGCAGCGCGACGACGATCACCGCGTCAGCCACGGCGCACCCCCTTGAAGCCGCCGGACAGGGCACGCGAGGCGACGATGTTCCCGCCGATCAGCAGCGCCCCGATCACCAGCAGTTTGACCATCGCCCGGCTCGGTCCGGTCGCCACGCACAGCGCGATCACGGCGACGGCGCCGAGGCCGGCGACCGTCCAGGTCACGCCCCACGCACGCGGCGGGTCGGCGGCCAGTTCGTCGGCCAGCAGCCGGGCGAAGACGAGCGTGCCGACGGGGCCGAGGAGGGCGAGCAGGAGGCCCAGATCGACGTAGGAGGGACGGTCGTAGGCCTGGGAGAGCAGCAGCAGGCTCGGACAGGCCAGGGCGGTGGACAGGTTCTGGGCGACCACCCGGCGGCGCAGCGGCCCGGTGGCCACGCCCCACAGCGCGCATCCCAGGCCCGCGCCGAGGCCGGCGGTCGCCGCGAGCGTCCAGCCGTTCACCGTCCGGTCACCGCCCGTCGCGCGGCCCCGGCCGCGAGCGCCCCCACGGCGGCGGCGCCTGCGCCGACCGCGAGTTCCAGCGTGTCCACGGTGCTGACGAGCACCAGCCACAGCGCGGCCAGCGCGGCCCACCACAGCAGGAACTCGCCCGCGGCGACGAGTGCCGTCCGGCGGTCCATGCGCCACCTCCTCACGCGGGCTCACTGGGGCTCACCGCTGGGCGGGATGTCCCTTACGTCCTGACGGGTCATCCAAACACCGCGCCGGGCGCCGGGGGCGGCGGCGCGCGCGGGTCACCGCCCGGAGTGCCCCGACAGCAGGAAGGGAAACCGCGGGCGCCGCCGAGGAGGTGCGGCCGCGGCGGGCATCGTCAGCCGTTCCCGGGGTAACCGGCTTACGACGCAGGGAAGTTGAAGACTGGAGGACCAATGGCCCGGGCAGCCTCACGCACGCACACCGCGTTACGCCTGCGTACCGCACGGACCGACAAGGCGGCCAAGGAGACGAAGGACACCACGGCCGCCAGGAACGGCAAAGCGGCCAAGACGGCGAAGACTCCGAAGACCGCCAAGACCCCCAAGAGCGACGCCGGCGGGAGGAGCGCCGCCAGGCACGTCATGCCGCTGCCGATCCGGCTGCTGGCCATGCTGTGCGCCTTCGGCTTCATGGTGGCCTTCGCGGTGGTGCTGGCCCGGCTGACGCTGGAGCCGTCGCCCGCCTCGGTGTCGATGGCGCACACCAACCTGCATCCGGGTCGCTCGCTCCATGCCTATCTGGACCAGCCGGCGCTGCGCGACGCGGTGAAGCAGATCGGCGGGAACGTGCTGCTGGGGGTGCCGTTCGGCGTCCTCGTGCCGGTGCTGGCGCCGCGCGCCCGCGGGCTGCTGCGGGTGCTGCTGCTGACCGCCGTGGTGATGCTGCTGGTGGAGTTCGCCCAGGGCGCCCTGATCACGGGCCGCGCCTTCGACATCGACGACGTCATCCTCAACACCTCCGGCGCGCTGATCGGTTACGTCCTGCTGGGCCGCCGGATGGGCCGCGCGGTCCACGCCCGCGAACGCCGGCCGCGCCGGGCGGAGGGACGGGCGAAGGGCGCCTAGGGGCGCCCGCGCGCCGGGGTCCTGGAGTGCGCCGGAGGCGGTGAGGAACGCGCCCCTCCGGCGCGAGACCGTGCGGCGCGTCACGCCGTCGACGCGCTCCCGCACCGGCAACCCGGACGGCACGTCTAGCGCGGCGCCCAGGTGAACTTGTCGCCGCCCACCCAGCGCACCACGTCCGGGTCGTCCAGGTCGTGCACGGTGATGCCGAACGCGGCGGCGGCCTCCAGGACGTCGACGACGGTCTTGGCCTCGCCGACCACTTCGCCGTCGATCTCCACGATCCGGAACGGCGGTGTGCCCGGCTGCACCCCGAGCACCATGATCCGCGGCTGGGCGATGTGCGGGCTGGCTTGTTCGGTCATAAGCCGAGGGTAGGCCGATTCCGGCCCCACGAGTCCGACATGTCACCCGCACAGCAGATCGAGCACCGCCGCCTCGACGGCCCCCTGCGTGGCCGGACGCCCGAAGTCCCCGTGTTCGCCCAGCCGGGTGAGGACGGGCGCGATCGTGGTGCCCTCCTCGAAGAGTTCGAAGACGCGCGGGTCGATGTAGGAGGCGCGGCACACGGCGGGCGTGTTGCCCAGGTAGTGGCTGACCTCGCGCACGGCCCGGCTGATCTGCCGGCGCCGGGCCGCCGGAGTGGCGCTGGCCACGGCGGTGGGGACGGCGAGCGCGACCGCGGCGAGCACGGTGGCGTGCCAGGTCCGGAAGTCCTTGGCGCTGATCTCCGTCCCGGACAGCCGGCGCAGCGCCTCGTTCAGGTCGTCGCCGCGCAGTTCGTGCCAGGCGCCCTTCTCCCAGAAGGCCAGCAGCCGCTCCCCCGCGTGCCGGCGGCGCACCAGGGCCCGGACGACGGCGTGCGCCTGCTCGTCGACCAGGGCCCGCACCATCTCGACGCCGCCCTTGGCCGGGTAGTTGAACTCGACCTCGTCGCGGCGGCACGTGACGTGCTCGCGCAGCATGGTGGTCAGGCCGTAGGTCTCGCTCTCCCGGGTGTGCCGGTCGCTGCCGATGCGGAAGAAGCCCAGATCGAGCAGACGCACGGCGCAGGCGGTGACCCGGGCCCGGCTCAGCCCGCGCCCGGCGAGGTCGACGGCGACCCTGGCCCGCAGTTCCGGCAGGGACCGGGCGACCTCCCGCACGTGCTCGTGCTTGGCCTGCTCCTGCCGGGCGCGGAACTCCTCGTGGTACAGGTACTGGCGGCGGCCGGCGTCGTCGGTGCCGACGGCCTGCAGATGGCCGTTGGGCCAGGGGCAGATCCACACGTCCCGCCACGCCGGCGGGATGGTCAGGGCGCGGATCCGGGCCAGTTGCGCGGGGTCCTTCAGCGGCGCGCCGGTCTCGTCCCGGTAGCGGAAGCCGCGGCCGCAGCGGATGCGCCGGAAACCGGGACGGTCGCAGGAGCTCGTACGCAGTCGCACGGCCACCGGCTCAGGGCCGACGCCAGTCGTCGCTGCCCAGGTGTGAGCCGGCCTGCGGGCCCATGCGCAGCATGCCGCCGTCCACGCTCCAGGACGCGCCGGTGACGTAGGACGCCTCGGGCCCGGCGAGGAAGGCGATCACGGCCGCCACCTCCCGCGCGTCACCCGGCCGGCCGAGCGGCACGCCCGGGCGGGACTCGGCGTGCACGTCGGTGTCCTCCTGGCCGGTCATGGGGGTGGCGATCTCGCCGGGGGCGACGGCGTTGACGGTGATGCCGTGCTCGGCGAGTTCCAGCGCCATCACCTGGGTGAGCAGGCCGAGACCGCCCTTGGCGGCGCAGTAGGGCGCGGCGCCCACCCGCGGCTGGTGTTCGTGCACCGAGGTGACGTTGACGATCCGGCCGCCCTCGCCCTGCCGGATCATGTGCCGGGCCGCCTTCTGCCCGCACAGGAACGGGCCGACGAGGTCGACCTCGATGACCTCGCGCACGTCGTCGAGTTCCAGGTCGAGGAACGGCGTCATGGTGCCCGTGCCGGCGTTGTTGACCAGGACGTCGAGGCGGCCGAGCCGGTCGCACAGTTCGTCGACCGTGCCGGCGGCGGTGGGCAGCCGGGTGAGGTCCATCTGGGCCACCGCGGCCCGCCGGCCGTGGGCGCGCACCTCCTCGGCGGTCTCCTCGGCGCCCTTGAGGTCGCTGTGCCAGGTGATGCCGACGTCCATCCCCGCGCGGGCCAGGCGTACGGCGGTGGCCCGGCCGATCCCGGAGTCGGCTCCGGTGATCACGGCGACCTTGCTGCGGGCGGGTTCGGACATCGCGGGCCTCCTCGGGATGTGCCAGGTGGCGAGGCATCGCAGTACCCGGCTGGACGGCGGGCAAACAGTGCGCCGACCGCGCCGCTGGGGAACCCTGGGGGTGGAGGTGGCCATGGATCCCGTCGAGGCCCTGGACCGGATCGCGTTCCTGCTGGAGCGGTCCCTCGCGCCGACGTACCGCGTGCGCGCCTTCCGTACGGCCTCCCGTGTGCTGGCGTCCCTGTCCGGGGACGAGGTCCGCGAGCGGGCGGCCGACGGGTCGCTGGAGTCGCTCAAGGGCATCGGCCCGAAGACGGCGCAGGTGGTGCGGGAGGCGCTGGCCGGAGGGGTGCCGGGCTACCTGGAGAAGCTGGAGGGCGAGGCCGGCCAGGGGCCGCCGGAGGGGGCGGGCGCGAAGCTGCGGGCGCTGCTGCGCGGGGACTGCCATCTGCACTCCGACTGGTCGGACGGCGGCAGCCCGATCGAGGAGATGGGCCGGGCCGCGGCGGCGCTGGGCCACGAGTGGGCGGTGCTCACCGACCACTCCCCCCGGCTGACCGTGGCCCGCGGTCTGTCACCCGACCGGCTGCGCGAGCAACTCGACGTGGTGGCGCGGCTGAACGAGACCTGGGCGCCGTTCCGGCTGCTGACCGGCATCGAGTGCGACATCCTCGACGACGGCTCGCTCGACCAGGAACCGGAGCTGCTGGCGCGGCTCGACGTCGTGGTGGTGTCGGTCCACTCCAAACTGCGGATGGACGCCCGCTCGATGACCCGCCGCATGGTGCGCGCCGTACGCGATCCGCACGCCGACGTCCTCGGGCACTGCACCGGACGGCTGGTGACCGGTCGGGGGCGGCCGGAGTCGCAGTTCGACGCCGACGAGGTCTTCGCCGCGTGCGCCGACAGCGGCACGGCCGTGGAGGTCAACAGCCGCCCCGAGCGGCTGGATCCGCCGCGGCGGCTGCTGCGCCGGGCGGTGGCGGCGGGCGTGCTGTTCTCGATCGACACCGACGCGCACGCGCCCGGCCAGCTGGACTGGCAGATCCTCGGCTGCGCGCGCGCCGAGGAGTGCGGGGTGCCCGCCGAACGGGTGGTCAACAGCTGGCCGCTCGAGGACCTGCTGGCCTGGACCCGCGAGGGCCGAGTGCCGGGTTCCTGACGTGGTACCCGTGCGCCGGACGAGGAAGGGAGCCAAATGGAACGGGCCGCCGTGTTCGACGTCGACGGAACGCTCGTCGACACCAACCACCTTCATGTGGCGACCTGGTGGGAGGCTTTCCGCCAGGCGGGCCACCAGGTGCCCATGCACGCCATCCACCGGGCCGTCGGGCTCGGTTCCGAGGACCTGGTCGCCCGGCTGCTGGGCGAGGACCGGGACAAGGACCAGGACGCCGAGCTCAGCGCGGCGCACAAGGCCCTGTACGGGCAGTACTTCGACCGGCTGCCGGCGCTGCGGGACGCCGGGCGGCTGCTGCGGCGCCTGCACCACGACGGCTGGACGGTGGTCCTCGCGACCTCGGCGAGCGGTCCGGAGCTGTCCGCGCTGCGCCGTGCCCTCTCCGCCGACGACGCGATCGCCGCCACCGCCAGCGCCGACGACGTCGAGGAGGGCAAACCGGCGCCCGAGCCGGTCGAACACGCCCTGGAGCTGGCCGGAGTGCCCGCCGAGCGGGCGGTGTTCGTCGGCGACACGGTCTGGGACATGAAGGCCGGCCGCCGCGCCGGGGTGCGCTGCGTGGCCGTCCTGTGCGGCGGCATCCCGCGCGCCGACCTGGAGGAGGCCGGCGCGGAGGCGGTCTACGCCGACCCGGCCCACCTGCTGGCGTCCCTCAAGGACAGCCCGCTGGCGTGAGGCGGGTGCCGTTCGCAACACACGCATGATCTCGCGCCGCGCGTGGATACCCGCCCCGGATGACCCATCTGACACACGCGGCCGACGCGGTACGACGACGCCGGCGCCCCCCGTCCCGGATCCGACCGTCTCAGGCCGTACGGAGGGAGGCGCGCGCCGTCGGCTCGGCCGCGCGGACGGCGTGGCGCGGGCCGGGGCGGGAGCGGGACCTGGTCGTGCAGTCGCTGAAGTCGGCGGCGGCCGCGCTGCTGGCCTGGTGCGTGGCGAGCGTCTGGCTGGGCGACCCGATGGCGCTGATGGCGCCGTGGGTGGCGCTGGTCCTCGTCCAGGCCACCGTCTACAGCTCACTGCTGCGGGCGGGACAGCAGTTCGCGGCGATCTGCACGGGCACGCTCCTGGCGTCGGCGGCGCAGGCCGTCACCGGTGACGCGACCTGGGCGCTGGCGCTGTCGGTGCCGCCGCTGACCCTGCTGGCGAACTGGCCCCGCTTCGGCGACCAGGGCGTGTACGCGGCCACCACGGCCGTGTTCACGCTCGCCTCCGGCACGGCGTCGGCGCCGGGAATCACGCACCGGGTGGCGCAGGCGGCGCTCGGCGCGGTGATCGGCGTCGCCGTGAACGCGCTCGTCCTGCCGCCGGTGCATCTGCGGGACGTCCGGGAGAACCTGGCGGCGCTGGCCGGGGAGGCGGGCGACGTGCTGCGCGCGGTCGCCGACGGTCTGGCGCGGGGCGACTGGGACGGCGACCGGGCCGCCGAGTGGTCCCGGGCCGCCGCCCGGCTGGAGCGCCGGCGCGAGGGGCTGCGCTCGGCGCGCTCCTGGAGCCAGGAGAGCCTGCGGCTGACGGCGGGCCCGCTGCGCGCCCTGCACCGGGTGCCGCTCGACGTGCCGCCCGAGAGCGAGGACGAGCGGTGGGGCCGGGTGACCGGGCACGTCACCGCGCTCACCCGCACCCTCGCCGTCGCGGCCGACTCCGGCCGCACGCCGGCCCCGCCCGACGGCCCCGCCCTGCGCACCTGCGGCGAGCTGCTGGGGCGGGTCGCCGACGGCTGCGCCCGGGAACGCGCCCGGCTGCTGGACCTCCCCCACGACCCGGAGGTGTCGCAGGCGGCGATGGAGGAGCTGCGCGGCCGGCTGCAGGACAGTCTCAGCGCCCACGCGGGCCAGGGCGCGGACGGTGCCGCGGTGCTGGGAACGCTGCTGCTGCAGACGGAGAACATCTGGGCGGACGTCGTACCGCCCCGCGACGAACGGACGTGACGCACATCACCGCGGCGGGCGGCAGACCAGGGAACACCCACCGGTAGTTACCCGTTGAACCACACGTGGGTGCGGATGGGACAGTGTCCCCGGGCCTCACCATCCGCCCACAGGGACGATCGTTCGGCTGAAGCCCTGTGGAGCCTTTCGCCGAGAGGCGACCGCCATCCGTGCCCACCACCAGTCGGCCCCGACCGTGATTCCCCCGTCCGGTCGGGGCCTTTCTCTGCCCGGCGGCCGTGCGCGGGCGTCGGCTTGACTTCGAGGGCACTCGAATTCGTAGCGTTCCCGGCATGAGCACTGCACAGCACAGGATCGGATCCGGCTTCGGCGCGACGAGCACCGCCGACGAGGTACTCAAGGGCATCGACCTGACCGGAAGGCTCGCGGTCGTCACCGGCGGCTACTCGGGCCTCGGCCTGGAGACCACCCGCGCCCTGACCAGGGCGGGCGCCCGCGTGGTCGTCCCCGCCCGGCGCCGGGCCACCGCCGAGGAGGCGCTGGCCGGCCTCGACGGTGCCGAGGTGGACGAGCTGGACCTCGGGGACCTGGAGAGCGTGCGCGGCTTCGCCGAGCGGTTCCTCGCCTCCGGACGCACCATCGACTTCATGATCGACAACGCCGGGATCATGGCCTGCCCGGAGACGCGGGTCGGGCCCGGCTGGGAGGCCCAGTTCGCCACCAACCACCTCGGTCACTTCGCCCTCGTCAACCGTCTGTGGCCGGCGATCGCGCCGGGCGGCGCCCGGGTCGTGTCCGTCTCCTCCCGCGCCCACCACTTCTCCGGCATCCGCTGGGACGACGTCCACTGGAGGCAGGGGTACGACAAGTGGCAGGCCTACGGCCAGGCCAAGACCGCGAACGTCCTGTTCGCCGTCCACCTCGACCGGCTCGCCCGCGACGCCGGCGTCCGCGCCTTCTCCCTCCACCCGGGCGGCATCCTCACGCCGCTGCAACGGCACATCCCCAAGGAGGAGATGATCGAGCGCGGCTGGATCGACGAGGCCGGCAACGTGCTCAACCCGTCCGGCTTCAAGACGCCGGAACAGGGCGCGGCGACCCAGGCGTGGGCGGCGACCTCGCCCCGGCTCGACGGCCTCGGCGGCCTCTACCTGGAGGACTGCGACGTCGCCGAACTCGCCGTGGACGACGCGCCCAACGGGGTCAAAAAGTGGGCGATCGACCCCGAGCAGGCCGCCCGGCTGTGGGAGTTGTCGGCGGAGCTGACGGGCGTGGACGCCTTCGCCAGCCAGAAGCCGCCTACGCGGCGGCCATGAACTCCCGCAGGTCCGACAGGAGTTGCCGGGCGTGGGTGACGAACAGGCCGTGCCCGCCGCCGTCGTAGACCTTCAGGGTCGCGTCGGGTGCGAGCCGGGCGGCGCGGCGGCCGGTGAGGTCCAGGGGTGCCGAGGTGTCGTGCGTGCCGTGCACGACGAGCAACGGCAGCTCCAGCTTGGGCAGTTCCGGCGCCACGTCCGTGGTGACGACCGTCTCCTGGACGGCGCTGGAGGCCCGGGCGGTCGCCACCAGGCACCGGTCGACGAGGTAGCGCTGGTAGGCGGGCGACACCTCGTTGCCGGGGCGGTCGAGCGCGAAGAAGTCCCGGACGGCGTCGGGGTCGTTGAAGAAGGCGGCCCGGTCGCGCAGGTAGCCGGCGTTGGCCTCGCGCAGGGCCGCCGGGTCCCAGCCGTCCGGGTTGTCCGCCGTGCGGGCCACGCCGGGCGCGATGCCGGCGACCAGCGCCACCCGGGCCACCCGCTCGGTGCCGTGCCGGGTCAGGCAGCGGACGATCTCGGCGCTGCCCAGCGAGTGCCCGATCAGGGTGGCCCCGCG
Source organism: Streptomyces sp. 7R007 (assembly GCF_054850255.1). Taxonomy (NCBI): domain Bacteria; kingdom Bacillati; phylum Actinomycetota; class Actinomycetes; order Kitasatosporales; family Streptomycetaceae; genus Streptomyces; species Streptomyces sp. 7R007. The sequence goes on from NZ_JBTWMV010000001.1 coordinate 215,216, forward strand.
CAGGTCCAGGTGGTCGAGGAGGCCGTGCAGGTCGTCGGCGAGGGTGTCGAGGTCGTAACCGCCCCACACGTCCTCGGAGCGGCCGTGCCCGCGGCGGTCGAGGCCGACGCAGCGGTAGCCCTCCTGCGCCAGCGGCAGCATCTGGTACTCCCACATCTCGGTGCCCAGGTAGGCGCTGCTGACGAAGACGGCCACGGGGCCGTCGGCCGGTCCGTAGTCGACGTGGTGCAGCTGCGTGCCGTCGGCGGGGCTGGCGAAGTACGGCATGGGACGTCCTCCCTGCGAGGGGTGCGGTGGGTACGTCCTTCATGGTTCCGGCGGCCGGCCCGAGGGTCGATTACCCCCGAGGTCATGCGGGCGGGTCAGGCGCCGGGCTCGTCATCGCCGACGGTGTAGACGTCCTTGACCTTCACCTCCGACACGCCCCGGCCCTCCGGGAAGACGGCGCGCCAGTCGCCGATGACGTGCAGCTCGTCGGTGCCCATCGCCCGGACGACCGTCAGGCCCTCGTCGTAGGCCTTGTACGCCTTCATCCAGAGGTTGGCGAACGCCTGGGAGCGAATGAGGTGCATCCAGTCGGGACGGTAGAGCTCACGGTTGTAGTTCGACTCCCCCATCGTGGAGACGAACTTGGAGTACATCGCCTTCACGTACTCCAGGGTCACCTCGTCGCCCTCGGCGATGGCGCGGTCGCGGGCGTCCTTGAGCGCGACGCGGAACTTCTCCAGCAGGCTCTCCGTCGCCCCCGAGGTGAACGACTCGTGGATCTCGGGGGGTTCGCACAGGCCGTACCTGGGGCCGGACAGGCGCAGCAGCAGGCGCAGGGTGGGCTCGGTGACCCACAGCGGGCCGGGCTCGTCACGGTTGCCGAGGGGGTTGGGCAGGTAGGCGTCGTGGTCCCAGGCGGGCGGGGTGATCAAGTGGACGCCGGCGCGGCGGCGGTCGTGCGCGGAGCCCGAGGAGTGCTCCAACTGGCCGATCGGCAGGTGGGTCTTGAGGGCGGACAGGTAGGCGCCGTTGACGTCGAGCGCGGTCACCTCGTGGGGGCCGGGCGGCAGTTCGCTCCGGGACCACTTGGGGCGGGCCTCCCAGATCTGGTCGGCGCCGCGTGCGGACTGCTTGCGCAGGACGTCCGGGATCCAGGGGTGCGCGACGACGTCGTAGCGGCCGCCCTTGCGGGTCTCGTCCAGCAGCGCCATGGCGTCGGGGATGGCCCGCTTGACCAGGGCCGCGGTCGCCGCCTCCACATCGCCCTCGTGCCGGGCGAGCGCGGCGGCCACGGCGTCGCCGATGAGGTCGGCGGTGTCGGAGGCGGGGCGCATACGGCGGCCGGCGGGGACGACCTTGACGGGCGGCCGGGGCGCGGGCTCCGACTTCGCCGCCGCCTTCGGTGCCGGGACGGGCCGAGAGGGCTGGGGCTGGGGCTGATGCTGCGGCTGGGGCCCGGGCTGGATTCCGCAGTCGGCCGGGTCCAGGTGCTGCGGGAAGCCGGCGACCTGGTGCCGGGCGGGGGCGCCGCACAGGACGCACGGCCGGGGAGCGGTGAGCGTCTCGTCGTCGTCGGCGGCGGGTACGGCGTCGCGGGGGCCGCTCTCCTCGACGGCGAAGTCCCCGGCCTCCTCCTGCTGAACCTGCTCCTCCCGGGCCTCCAGCTTGGTCCGCGCCCCTTCGAGGAAGTAGGCGTACTTCTCCCGGACCTCGCCGCCGGGGTCGCGTCCGCTCTCCCAGCCGCCGACGGTGGACGGGCTCACGCCGAGGGCCTGCGCCACCTGGGCGCGCGAGAGGCTCAGGGCCTCGCGCAGGCCGCGCCGCACCTCGACCGGCGGCAGCGGCACCTCCTGGCGGGCCGCCGCGAGCAGGGCGTCGATCGCCTCGAAGTCCGTCACCGGGCCAGCTCCCTCGGTCCGCCGCGGCGCCGCCGCCGTACGGGCAGGGTCTCGCACGCCCGGGTCGGTCCGGCCAGCAGGTCCAGTACGTCGATGCCGAAGTGCGCGGCCAGCGCGTCGCAGTCGGCGAGGCTCCAGGCGGCGCTGCCGGACTGACGGCGGCTCACCTGGGCCTGGCTCACGCCGAGGGCCAGGGCGACGTCGGCCTGCGACTCGCCGGTCGCGTGCATCAGGGCGGCGACGGACGAGCGCACGCGTTCTCCCAAGGACAGTCCCACGTGCCACACCCTACCCACGGTCATGCGTACGGCGCATGAGACATGCCGGCAGAGCATGCGGGGCCGCTCGCGTGCGGGCCCGGCCACCGGGTACTCGGTCACCCCGTCGGCGAGGTGCCGGGGCGAGCGGCCGGAAGGAGCCGAAGGTGAGCAGCACAGCGGGCAGCAGGATCGTGGTCACGGGTGCCACGGGCAACGTCGGCACCAGCGTGGTGCGCCTCCTCTCCGAGGACGCGGGCGTCGAGTCCGTACGGGGGCTGGCGCGGCGGCTTCCGGAGTGGTCGCCGCCGAGGACGGACTGGTCGGCCGTCGACCTGGCCTCCGAACAGGCGGATCTGGTGAAGGAGTTCGCGGGCGCGGACGCGGTGGTGCATCTGGCGTGGGCGTTCCAGCCGACGCACGACCCGGCGACGACCTGGCGTACCAACGTGCTCGGCAGCATCCGCGTCTTCGAGGCGGTGGCCGCGGCCGGGGTGCGGACGCTGGTGCACGCGTCGTCGGTGGGCGCGTACTCGCCGGGACCGAAGGACCACGCGGTGGACGAGTCGTGGCCGACGCACGGCTGGCCGGATGCCGCGTACTGCCGGGAGAAGGCGTATCTGGAGCGGGCGCTGGACACGTTCGAGCGGGAGCACCCCGAGGTGCGGGTGGTGCGGATGCGGCCGGCGTTCCTGTTCAAGCGGGAGTCGGCGAGCGAACAGCGCCGGATCTTCGGCGGCCGTTTCCTGCCGGGGCCGCTGGCGCGTCCGGAGATGCTGCCGTTCCTGCCCGACATCCCGGGCCTGCGGGTCCAGGCGCTGCACACGGACGACGCGGCGAAGGCGTACGCCCTGGCCGTCGCCTCCGAGGCCCGCGGCGCGTTCAACCTGGCGGCCGAACCCCCGGTCGACGCCGACCTGCTGGCCGAGATGCTGGGCACCCGCCCGGTCCGGCTCCCCCGCGCCGCGGCCCGCTCGGCGATCGCCGCCGCGTGGGGCCTGCACCTGCTCCCCGCCTCACCCCACCTCTTCGACGCGGTCCTGCGCCTCCCCCTCATGGACTGCACCCGCGCCCGCACCGAGCTGGGCTGGCGTCCCGAGCGCACGGCAACCGAGGTGCTGGAGGAGTTCCTCCAGGGCCTGCGCCAGGGCGAGGGAGCCCGGACCGAACCGATGCGGGGCCGGAAGGTCGGCTGAGGCGGCCCGACGCCGCCCCTCACCTCAAGACCTCAAGGCTTGCGACTGGCGGCGCGCTCCTCTTCTTCCCGTTCTTCCCGCTCCCGCCGTTCCCGCTGCGGCACCACCGTGTACTTCGGGTCCTTGGCCGAGGCGACGCCCGCCGCGAAGACGCCGAAGCGGGTGCAGGCCGAGCCGGTCAGGAGGGCCAGGCCCGAGGCGATGGCCGGGAGGCGGCGGGTGCCCAGCGCGGTGGCGCCCAGGGCGCCGGCCGCGGTGAGGACGCGGGCGGCGCGCAGCAGGGTGCCCGCCCGGCCCTCGCGCCAGGTCTCGGCGACCATGCCGAGGCGGCGTTCGGCGGCCTCGGACGCCGCCGTGTCGGCCACGGCGGCCAGGACGGCGGCGTAACGGGCGGGGGTGTTCTCGTGTGCGGGGCCGGTCACCAGCGCCATGCCCGCCGCGGCGGCCGTCGCGGAGGCGCCGAAGAGGTACGGCAGTTCGCGGTGGGCGCCGTGCCAGGCGGGTACGGCGGTGTCGGCGGCCAGCACGCCGGTGTACGTGGCGACCGCGGGCCCCAGCAGCGCGGCGGCGCCGGTGGCCGCGCCGCCGAGCCGCGGCAGCCTGCCGGTGACCGCGCTCGCGGCGGCCACCCCCGCCGCCGGCCCGTAGGCGGACAGCAGCCACGAGCCCATGCTCATGGGCGAGGTGGGCTTGAAGACGCGCAGCATGTTCGCGAAGCGGCCCGGGCGGCCCAGGTCGTGCACGAGCGCGGCGGCGGAGAGGGACACGGCCGTGAGGGAGGAGATCTTCAGCGCGGTCGCGGTGGTGGTACGACCGGTCAGGTGAGCCCCCGCCGCCAGGACGGACCCGGCGCCCGCGAGCCCGCCGAGGAAGAAGTAGCCGGCGATGTCGGGGGCGGCCCAGGAGGGCGCCTTGATGACCGGACGGCCGTAGTAGGAGCGGAACTCCGCCCGCGGGACCATCGCCCGCTCGCCGCCCCGGCGCCGCCTGCGCCCGGTGCGTTCCGTCACGCTCATCGCCGGCTCCTTCCCGCCAGGGCGAAACAGGCCGCCGCTCCGCCCAGCAGGGACAGGGCGGCCGCGCCCGCGTGCTTCCACATCGCCGGCAGGTCGCGTGTGGTGACCACCGGGTCCGGGGGCAGCCCGTACACCTCGGGTTCGTCCAGCAGCAGGAAGAACGCGCCGTCACCGCCGACGCCGTCGTCCGGGTCGTGGCCGTAGAGCCGGGCGTCGGTCACCCCCGCCTCGTGCAGCTGGTCCACGCGCAGGGCCGCGCGTTCACGCAGCTCCTCCAGCGGGCCGAACTGGATGGAGTCGGTGGGGCAGGCCTTGGCGCAGGCCGGTTCCTGACCCGCGCCAAGGCGGTCGTAGCACATCGTGCACTTGAACGCCCGTCCGTCGTGCGGGCGTTGCTCGATGACGCCGTACGGGCAGGCGGGTACGCAGTATCCGCAGCCGTTGCAGATGTCCTCCTGGACGACGACCGTGCCGAACTCGGTGCGGAAGAGCGAGCCGGTGGGGCAGACGTCGAGGCAGGCGGCGTGGGTGCAGTGCTTGCACACGTCGGAGGACATCAGCCAGCGCAGTTCGCCGCCGTCCACCGACGCCTCCTGCGCCGTCGCCCCGCCCTCCACCACGGGCAGTTCGGTCCGCCCGTCCGGCCTGGGCTGTTCGATGAAGGCGACGTGCCGCCAGGTGGACGCACCCAGCGCCTCCGTGTTGTCGTACGACATCGCGCTCAGCGACAGGCCGTCCTCGGGGATGGCGTTCCACTCCTTGCAGGCGACCTCGCAGGCCTTGCAGCCGATGCAGACGGAGGTGTCGGTGAAGAAGCCGACGCGTTCCTCGCTCACTTGCGCACCTCCGTTCCGGTGGCCTCGGTGATGCCGGCCCGCCGGCGGTACTCGGCGACCAGCCGGGGCAGGTCGGGCCCGCGGGGGCGGCGGCCCGGGCGGATGTCGGCCGACAGCGCCTTGACCTCCTGGATGTGGGCGTTGGGGTCGAGCACGATGGCGGACAGCTCGTTGGCCGCGTCGCCGGGCGCCACGCCGTTGGGCCCCCAGTGGAAGGGCACGCCGATCTGGTGGACGGTGCGGCCCTGCACCCTGAGCGGGCGGATGCGGTCGGTGACGAGCACGCGGGCCTCGACGGCGTTGCGGGCGGTGACGAGGGTGGCCCAGCCGCCGTTCTCCAGGCCCCGTTCGCGGGCCAGCGCCGGCGAGACCTCGCAGAAGAACTCCGGTTGCAGTTCGGAGAGGTACTCCGACCAGCGGCTCATCCCGCCCGCCGTGAAGTGCTCGGTGAGGCGGTGCGTGGTGACGACGTACGGGAAGACCTCGGCGCCCTTGTCGTCGCCGCTGGGGTGGTAGCGGTTGCCCTCGCGGGGCAGCAGCTCGCGTACCGGGTTGCGCGGGGTGGAGGGGTAGAGGGCGTTGGGCAGCGGGGAGTCCTGGGGCTCGTAGTGGGTGGGCAGCGGGCCGTCCTCCAGGCCGGCCGGGGTGTAGAGCCAGCCCTTGCCGTCGGCCTGCATGATGAACGGGTCGTCGCCGCGCAGCGCCGCCACGCCCTCGGCGTCCTCGTCGGGCACGTGGTCGGGCGCCAGGTCGGGCACGAAGTCGGGCACGTCCCGGCCGGTCCACTGCCCGGCGTCGGCGTCCCACCAGACGTACTTCTTGCGCTCGCTCCACGGACTGCCGTCGGGGGCGGCGGAGGCACGGTTGTAGAGGATGCGCCGGTTGGCGGGCCAGGCCCAGGCCCACTCGGCGGCCACCCAGTCCTGCTCCCACTCGGGCTTCTTGCGGGCGGCCTGGTTGACGCCGTCGGCGTAGACACCGCAGTAGATCCAGCAGCCGCAGCGGGTGGAGCCGTCGTCCTTGAGCTCGGTGTACGCGCTCAGCGGGCTCCCGTCGGGGCCGTGGCCGCTGATCTCGGCGAGCACGGCGTCGGCGACGGGCTCGTCGAGTGCGCCGGTGACCGGGTAGTCCCAGGCCAGGTCGAGGACGGGGCGGTCCATGGGGTCGGTGGAACCGGCCAGTTTCTCCTTGATGCGGCGGCCCAGGTGGTAGGTGAACCACAGGTCGCTGCGCGCGTCGCCGTCCGGTTCGACGGCGGCGTGGTGCCACTGCACCCAGCGGTTGGTGTTGGTGAAGGAGCCGGACTTCTCGGTGTGGGCGGCGGCCGGGAAGAAGAACACCTCGGTGCCGATGTCCTCGGTGCGCAGCTCACCGGTCTCGATCTCGGGGCCGTCCTTCCACCAGGTCGCCGACTCGATGAGGGAGAAGTCCCGCACCACCAGCCAGTCCAGCTTGGCCATGCCCAGGCGTTGCAGGCGGGTGTTGGCGGAGCCGACGGCCGGGTTCTCGCCGAGCAGGAAGTAGCCCTTGCACTCGCCGTCGAGCTGGGCCATGACCGTGTCGTAGGTGGAGTGGGAGCCGGTCAGGCGCGGCAGGTGGTCGAAGCAGAAGTCGTTGTCGGCGGTGGCGGCGTCGCCGTAGTAGGCCTTGAGCAGGCTGACCAGGTAGGCCCGCATGTTCGACCAGAAGCCCTTCACCGTGCGGGTCGCCTCGACGAAGGTGTCCAGGCTCAGGTCGGCGTGGGCGTGCGGCATCGGGATGTAGCCCGGCAGCAGGTTGAACAGGGTGGGGATGTCGCTGGAGCCCTGGATGGAGGCGTGGCCGCGCAGGGCCTGGATGCCGCCGCCGGGGCGGCCGATGTTGCCGAGCAGCAGTTGCAGGACGCTGGCGGCGCGGATGAACTGGCTGCCGGTGGAGTGCTGGGTCCAGCCGACGGCGTAGACGAAGGCGCTGGTGCGGTCGGGCCCGGAGTTGGCGGTCAGCTCCTCGCACACGCGCCGGAAGGTCTCCTGCGGGATGCCGCAGACGTTCTCGACCATCTCCGGGGTGTAGCGGGCGTAGTGGCGTTTGAGGATCTGGTAGACGCAGCGCGGGTGCCGCAGGGTCGGGTCGGTGGGGGCGCGGTGGCCGGTGCGGGCGCCGCCGGAGCCGTGCGCCTCGGAACCGGCGGCACCCCGGGTGCGCTCCTCGTACAGTTCTTCGGCCTCGCCGGCGGGCTGCTGCACCTCGACGCCCTCGTACTGCCAGCTGGTGACGTCGTAGTGGGCGCTGTCCTCGTCGAGGCCGGAGAAGACGCCGTCGAGGTCCTCGGTGTCGTGGAAGTCCTCCCGGACCAGGGTGGAGGCGTTGGTGTACTTCAGGACGTACTCGCGGAAGTCCTTCTCCTCGGTCAGGACGTGGTTGATGATCCCGCCGAGGAAGGCGATGTCGGAGCCCGCGCGGATCGGGACGTAGAGGTCGGCGAGGGCGCTGGTGCGGTTGAAGCGGGGGTCGACGTCGATGATGCGGGCGCCGCGCTTCTTGGCCTCCATCACCCACTGGAAGCCGACCGGGTGGCACTCGGCGAAGTTGGAGCCCTCGATGACGATGCAGTCGGCGTGCTGGAGGTCCTGCATGAAGGTGGTGGCGCCGCCGCGTCCGAAGGAGGTGCCGAGTCCGGAGACGGTCGAGCTGTGGCAGACCCGGGCCTGGTTCTCCACCTGGACCACGCCGAGGCCGGTCAGCAGCTTCTTGATGAGGTAGTTCTCCTCGTTGTCGAGGGTCGCGCCGCCGAGGCTGGCGATGCCCATGGTGCGGGCGGTGCGGGTGCCCTCGTGCTCCCACTCCCAGGTCTCGCGCCGGGTGCGGATCACCCGCTCGGCGACCATGTCCATCGCCGTGTCCAGGTCGAGGGTCTCCCAGTCGGTGCCGTGGGGGCGCCGGTAGAGGACCTGGTGTTCGCGGGCCGGACCGGTGGTGAGCTGGAGGGTCGCCGAGCCCTTGGGGCACAGCCGGCCGCGGCTGACCGGGGAGGCGGGGTCGCCCTCGATCTGGACGACCTTCTCGTCCTTGACGTAGACCTGCTGGCCGCAGCCGACGGCGCAGTACGGGCAGACGGACTGCACGATCCGTTCCGCGTCGTCGGTGCGCGGCCTGAGTCCTTCGGTGTGCGGGGATTTCGCGGCGGCGCCTCGGCCCGTGCGGTCGGCGCCGGTGAGCTGACGGTAGACGGGCCAGGAGCGGACCCGGTCGGCCATACCCATGGGGGCTCCCTGTGACGGTCAGGCGGAGGACTCGTCCGGTGCGGGATGTTCGGGGTGGACGGTGGCCGAGCGGGGACCGTCCTGGCGGCCGGTGCCGGCCTCGTCGGTGTCGGGCACGCCGGTGCCGGCCTCGCCCTCCGCCTCCGGGGGCAGCGGGATGTCGAGGGGGTCCTCGCCCTCACCGACCTGCTGGTCCGGCATGTCCCTCGGCACGGGTGCGCCGTCCTGGCCTGTGTCACGCCGTTCGGCCACGACGTACTCCCTTCGCGTTGTCGAGCGACTCGCGAGTACCTCCGGTGGTCACGGCCGAAACCTGCGGGTACGAACCCCTTCGCCCGGCCGGGGCCCCGGCGCCCGAGCCCGCGACACGCGCCCTAGTGCGGTGCCCGCTCCTCGAGCGCCGTGCGCCAGGCCGGGGCGGGTCCCTCGGGAGCCGGCTCCACCCGCCGGCCACCCCGGGCGAAGAAGTCGGCGAGCGGGAGGATGGCCGCCCCGACGGTCACCGCGTCCGGCCCCAGCCGCCCCAGGTCGATCGTGACCTTGTGCGCCGGGTACTTCAGGGCGTACGACGCCGCGTGCCGCCGTACCGCCGGCAGGAACCGGGAGCCGAGCTGCAGGCCGGCCCAGCCGCCGATGAGGATGCGCTCGGGCTGGAAGAGGTTGATCAGGTCGGACAGCCCGGCGCCCAGGTACTCGGCGGTCTCCTCCAGCACGCCGAGGGCCACCGGATCCGCCTCGCCGTCGGCCGGATAGGCCGCCGCGAGCATCGCCGTCAGCGCCGTCTCCTCGTCCGTGCCCCGCGGTGGCCGTCCGCCCTCCTCCCGCCAGCGCTCCAGCAGGGACTCCGCCCCGGCGTACGCCTCCAGGCAGCCGAGGGCACCGCACCGGCAGCGGCGCCCCCTGACCCGTACCGTCAGATGCCCCCACTCCACCGCCCGGCCCTGCTCCACGTCGGCGGTGACCAGGCACGCGCCGACGCCGGAGCCGAACAGCACGACGACCGCGTTGCGGGCGCCGCGTCCGCCGCCGAACCACATCTCGGCCTGGCCGAGGGTCTTGGCGCCGTTGTCGATGAAGTACGGGACGGTGTCCGGCAGCGGGGAGCCGGTGCGCAGCAGGGACTCCAGCGGGACGGCGTCCCAGCCGATCGTCTGACCGTGGACCACGGCGCCCCGGTCGGGGGTGCGTTCCACGATGCCGGGGACGCCGATGCCGACGCCGAGGAGCCGCTCGGGCGCGAGGGCGGCGCCGGCGAGGACCTCGGCGATGCCGTCGCGGATGTGGCCGACGATGCCCTCGACCTCGTACCGGTCCTGGGTCAGCGGCCGTTCGGCGCGGGCGAGTTCGGTGAGGGTGAGGTCGAACAGCTCGATGCGCACCCGGGTCTCGCCCACGTCGACGCCGATCATGTGGCCGCTGGCGGGCGCGACGCGCAGCAGGGTGCGCGGCCGGCCGCCGTCGGAGTCGACGCTGCCGGCCTCCTCCACCAGGCCGTCGGCGACCAGGTCCGCGACGACGTTGCTCACCGAGCCGGAGCTCAGGCCGGTCACCGGGCCGAGCTCGAAGCGGCTGAGGGGGCCGTCGAAGTAGAGCCGTTGCAGGACGACCGTACGGTTGGCCCGCCTGAGGTCGCGCACCGTGCGCCCGTTCCGCCCCGCCATGTGGTTCCTTTCGCGGCCTGTCCGACCTGCAACATACCGCTGCGGGCGGGGTGGGCGCGACATTCGTCCAACCCTTAGTTCACGCTGTGAGCTAAGAGAGGGCCCGCCGAAGGGCTAGGCGACGGCCTCCTGGATCTCGTCCAGGGCGGCGACGAGCTCCGGCGCGACCCTCTCCTGGCGCCACTGCTCGTGCTCCAGTCCGCGCGGCACGGCCTCGGTGAGCATGATCAGGTAGAGGTAGGCGCGGTAGAGGGCGAGCCGCAGGAGCGCCGGGGCGTCGAAGGGGGCGTGCCCGCCCGCCTCCCGGTAGCCGCCGAGGAAGGCCTCGTCCTTCCTGATGTCACCGAGCAGGGCCAGGGAGACGAAGTCGGCCAGCGGATCGCCCCAGAACATCCGCTCCCCGTCGATCAGCCCGCCGATCCGGGGCTCCCCCGCCGACCGGTCCAGCAGGATGTTGCCGGACCACAGGTCGAAGTGGACCAGGCTGGGGACGGTGACCTCGTCGAGCGCGTCGTAGGCGGTGGCCACGACGGCGGCGACCTCGTCGGCGGGGCGCGGCAGCCGGGCCCCGTAGTCGCGGGCGTCGTCCAGCACGGCGTCGAGCATGCCGGTGAACGCGGTCCGCCAGTCCGCGGCGAGGGGGCCGAGCGCGCCCGACGGGTATCCGAAGGCCGGGCCGGTCACCTGGTGCAGCCGGGCCACCTGTCGGCCCAACTCGGCGCGCAGTACGGTCCGTTCGGCTTCTGCGAGCGACGAGCCCCAGGGCTCCCCCGGCACCGCCGTCATCAGCAGGTGACCCGCGGCGGTGTCCTGGTCGAGGCGCACCACGCGCGGCGCGGGAACTCCGGCCGTCTCGGCGCCCTGGTAGAACTCGGCCTCGGAGACCAGCAGTTGCCGCTCGTGGCGCAGGCCGGGGGCGTCCGGGGCGACCTTCAGCACGTAGCGGTCGCCGTCGGTGAGCGTGAGCTCCTCGACGGTGTTGTAGGTGCCGCCGGTCAGCGGGCGCAGGCCGGCGAGGCTCCCGGGAGGGATGCCGCAAGCCTCCAGCACACGCCGCGCACGCTCCCAGGAGTCCACCACCGTGCGCCCACCTCTCCCTTCGGTCAGCCGCCCGCGTACTCGTCCTCGACGTAACGGCCGTCCGCGATCAGCCCGTTGAGCCACTCCTCGGCGCCCCGTCGTCGGCGCCGGGCGTGCGGTCCCGGTACAGCGTACGGAACGCCTCCCGTACACCCGACGCCCTTTTCGAACCGTCGCCGCACACCTACACCCGCGGGGTCGAACCGCCCGGGGCCGTCGCCCCGGACGGGCCGGCGGTGCGGCATCGGGGCGAGCACGGTGACGGGTTGTCCGGCGCGTGGCGGGATGCGTCCGCCGACCAGGTCGGCGAGGTGACACGGGGCGAACGCCATCGCGCCCGAGGTGGTCTCGTGACCGGCGACCGCCCCGGTGACCGGTCTGACCGCGGACGGCGTCACTCCTTCACCTGCGGCGTCTGTCGGCGCGCTGGGGCGCGGCGAACCGTACGGGACTCCTCGCCCGGGCCTACGCGCTCGGTGTGCTCAGGCCGGGCGTGTGGCCGCCCGGCGCGTAGGCGGTGCCCGCCCCCTCGGGAGCGCCGAAGCGGGCCAGGGTGTGCCACACCATCTTCAGGTCCTGCAACGCGTGGCGGCCGGTGCGGGCCGCGTCGCCGATGATCCGCGGGTCGATGCGGCCGTCCTCGGCGATCCGGGCGCCCAGGTCGGCGTACTCCTCGCCCCGGTAGTCGGCGTGCCGGCGCAGTTCGGCCACCGTGAGCCGGTAGCCGGGGTGCCACTCGACGGGGCAGGGCAGCAGGCGGGCGTCGGCCTCGACGGCCGTGCCGCGGTAGCCGGCGTCCAGGACGAGCGCCTCCACGTCCCGGGCGAGCAGGACGCCGCCGTGGATCTGCGCCTCGATGTAGTCGTCGAGGGCGTCGCGTTCGTCGGCCTCGGCGAGGGCGAGGAGGGACATGCCGGCGGCGACGCCGAAGTCGGTGGGCTCGGCCGCGCTGTCGGGGTAGCAGAAGGTGGCCCGGGCGAGGGCGGCGGGGGTGAGACGGAAGTGCGAGGAGCCGAACCGCGGTGCGGCGCCGACCACTTGGCGCCGGAAGTTCAAAGCGCCGTAGACGGGCCGCTCGTGCGGGTCGGCGTCGTCGTAGGCGCCGCCGAAGATGCGGCTCTCCCAGCGCCAGCGGTCGCCGCCGGGGTGGGCGGTGAGGCCGCCGTTGCTGGTGCCGGTGACGAACTGCGAGTGGTAGGCGCCGTCCTGGGCCAGCGCCCGCAGCAGGGGCAGGCCGCCGACGAGGCGGTCGGGGTGGAAGTTGAGGGTGATCCGCAGGTCCGGGTCGAGGGGCGGTCCCGAGGAGAGGGCGGCGACGTGGCGCAGCGCCTGCCGCGCGCGGGGCGAGTCCACGTCCTCGAAGCCGCCGTCGCCGAAATCCACTGGCTCCCCCTTCATGAAGCTGGCTACCCTTGCCGTAAACCTAGACACCCTAGGTTTACGTGAAAGGACGACTCCCCCATGAGATCACTCACCGAGCAGGAGATCCGCACCTCGTTCGTCAACTGCTCGAAGGGCGAGGCCAAACGCCTGGCGTTGCCCCGGGATCTCGACGAACGCCCGTGGGCGGACCTGGACTTCCTGGGCTGGCGGGATCCCGGCGCCCCGGACCGCAGTTACCTCGTGGCCGAACGGGAGGGGCGGCTGGTTGGCGTGGCCCTGCGCTTCCCGCCCTCCCAACGCGGCTTCCTGCACCGCAGCATGTGTTCCCTGTGCCTGACCACGCATCCGCGCGGCGGCGTCTCGCTGATGACGGCCCGCAAGGCCGGCCAGGCGGGCCGCGAGGGCAACTCCGTCGGTCTGTACATGTGCGCCGACCTCGCCTGCTCCCTCTACCTGCGCGGCAAGAAGATCCCGGAGAACGGCACCCGTTTCGAGGAGAGCCTCACCCTGGAGGAGCAGATCGCCCGCACCAGGGGCAACCTGTCCGCCTTCCTCGACAAGCTGCGCTGATCCGAACGCCGGCGGCGGCTCGGCCCTGGCGTGAACCAGATCTGCCGCACCCTCCTTTCGGCGCACGGCGTCGGTGCTGCCCGGGATTTCTCGACAACCGCCTCAACGGCCTCGGCGAGGTGGACGTGCGCCTCGACGAGGGCCGGGATGACCTGCGGGTTTCCGGTGAGGGTTCCCCTTCGGGCACCTGGTGGCCGACACGGACAAACCAGGCTGCCTGCGGACGTCTCAGTCCGCGATCATGCATCGGCACGCGTAGGTTCCGGCCATCCGTGGAAGGGGAAAAGGCCGAGGATGCGAGAGGTAGGTGAGCGGACGGTGTCCCTCGTGCGCTCTGTGAAGCGGCACCGGGATCCCGTGGTCGTACAGACGCTGCGGTCGGCGATGGCGGCGTCGGTGGCGTATGTCGTCGCCCTGCGCCTCAGTCCCGAGCCCGCTCCCCTGACGGCGCCGCTGACCGCCCTGCTGGTCGTGCAGGTCACGCTCTACGCCACGCTCACCAACGGCATCCGCCGCGTCAACGCGGTGGTGGCCGGCGTGCTGGTCGCCATCGGCTTCAGCCTGCTGGTCGGTCTGACCTGGTGGAGTCTCGCCCTGCTGATCGTGGCCTCGCTGGCCGTCGGGCATCTGGTGCGGGTCGACGAGTACGTGCCCGAGGTGGCCATCAGCGCGATGCTGGTGCTCGGCGTCACCACCCACGGGGACACGGCCTGGGCGCGGGTGGTGGAGACGCTGATCGGCGCGGTGGTCGGCATGGCCTGCAACCTGCTGCTCGCGCCGCCGGTGTGGGTGGAGGAGGCGGGTGAGTCGATCGAGGGCCTGGCCCGCCGGGTGCGGCAGCTGATGCTGCGGATCGGCGAGGAGGCCGCGGGCCGTACGCCCGTGGAGCGGGCGACCGAGCGGCTGTACGAGGCGCGCCGGCTCGACCACGACATCGTCGAGGTGGACGCGGCCCTGCGGCAGGCGGAGGACAGCCTGCGGCTCAATCCGCGGGTGCGTGAGGGCGTGCTGCACCGGGTGGTGCTGCGGACCGGGCTGGACACGCTGGAGATCTGCACGGTGGTGCTCAGGGTGCTCGCGCGCACCCTGACCGACCTGACGAAGGAGCGCGACCCCGACCCGCTGTTCCCGCCCCAGACCGGCGCCACGCTGGAGCGGTTGCTGTCGGAGATCGCCGACGCGGTGGTCAGCTTCGCGGTCCTGGTGACCACCCACGTCAGCGTGAGCGCCGAGTCGGCCGAGGCGCGGCTGACCGCGGAGCTGCGCCAGGCGGCGGCCACCCGCGACAAACTGGCCCAGCTGCTGCTGGAGGAGATCCAGCGCGACGCCCGCCAGTGGCAGCTGCAGGGCGCCGTGCTGACCGAGGTCAACCGCATCCTGGACGAGCTGGACACCGAGCACCGTTCGCGCCGGCTGCTGGAGGAGCTGGACCGTGCGGCCCGCGAGCAGCGCGAGCGCATGCCGCGGCTCACCCGGGTGCGGGAGGGGCTGCGCCGGAACCGGGCGGCCCTGTCACGTCGTTCCAGGTGACGAAGACGGCACGCGGCACGTCCCCCACGGGGACGCCGCGGCGGCGAGACGAGGGGGCGGGCGGATGACCGACACGGGTGTGCGGATCGACGGGAACACCTTGCGGCTGCCGGGCGGGGTGGCGGTGCGGTTCGTGCGCACCCTGCGCCTGCCCGAGAAGGGCACGCATCCGCTGCCTCCGGGGCTCGGCGAGTTCCCCGTGCGGCGGGTGGCGGACTTCCCGGACACGGTGCCCGCGCAGTGGCGTGCGCGCGGGGGTGTGATGCTGCCGGTGTACCTGCGCGAGGCGATGTGGCTGAGCTTCGGCGGGACGACGGAGCCGGCCGCGTTGCAGGTCGGGGTGGGCAAGGTGTGCGCGGTCTCCGGCACGCCGTGGAGCGACCGCCTGTCCCGCTCACCGCAGAACTATTTGGTGCTGCCGCGCCAGCCGTGGCTGGACGGCATCAACTCCGGCAAGGGCACGGTCCGCCAGTTCGTCGCGGTGCCGCTGGGCCTGGGCGCCACCGTCGAGGGGCAGGTCACCGGCGAGGAGGTCTGGGGCGGCGTACAGCTTCAGTCCTTCCCGCTGAAGGAGCGGCTGCTGGCCGAGTGGCGGGAGCGGGAGCGGCTGCGGGCGGAGCGGCTGCGGGCGATGCCGGCCGGGGCGTACGGCGCGGCGCTGCCGATGGCGGCGCAGGCCGCACCGGCGCCGGGCGGGCGGCCGCGGTCGGCCCCGGCGATGGGCCTGGGCGTCGGCGGGGCGATGCGGCAGGAGGTCTACCGGGACGACCGGCCGCTCGCGGACTGGGCCGGGCAGCCCGCGGGGCGCGTCTTCGTGCATCTGGTCACACCGCCCGAGTGGCGCCGCATCACCGGCGAGGCCCCGCCGCCGTCGCCGGTGGACCGCGCCGCGTACACCCGCGCCGGACTGCCCTGGTACGACTACTACGACCAGGACGCGCGGGACCTGGACCCCACGGACACCCTGGAGGCGGTCAAGCCGGTGGGCGACTGGCTCGGGGACGACCACGAGCCCTGGCAGGAGCCCGCACCCCACCAGGTCAAGCCGCTGAAGGACGCGCCGGGCACGCCGGTGGAGGACGGCGACTGGTGACCGCGCCGCCGGCCGTCGCACGGCACGCGGCGCCCGGTGCCTTTCTTGCATGTGCCGGGCGATCCGCGTCAAGGTGGCTGTGACGACCGGGGCGGCCGATCACTCGAGGTGCGTGCGGACATGGGCAGTGGCAGCTGGAGCAGGCGTCGCTTCGTCGGCGCTCTCGCCGGTACGGCGGCGGTGACGACCCTGCCGTCCCCGGCGGCGCCCAGGACGACGCAGACCGCCGAGGAGGCGCCGGCAGCCCGGCCGGCGCCCCGGACCACGCCGAGCCCCTCCGCCGGGCCCCGCCCCCTCTACCTCGGCACCTACACGTCCGTCGAGGGCGGCGGCAAGGGCATCGGCCTCGCCGCGTACGACCCCACGACCGGCGCCGTCACCGGCACCGGGACCCTCACCGGCGTCCCCGACCCGTCGTATCTCGCCGTCCATCCCGACGGCGGCACCCTGTACGCGGTCGAGGAGCGCACGGAGGGCGCGGTGACCGCCGTACGCCTGAAGGACCGGACCGTCCTCGGCAGCCGGAGCACCGGCGGGGCGGCACCCTGTCATCTGTCCGTGCATCCCAGTGGGCGCTGGCTGCTGAGCGCCGACTACGGCTCGGGCAGCGTCGCCGTGCATCCCATCGGCGCCTCGGGCGCGCTCGGCGAGCGCACCGACCGGGTGACGCACTCCAGTCCGGCGCCGGGTCCGGGCCAACAGGGGCCGCACGCCCACCAGTTCGAGGCCAGTCCGGACGGCGGCCATGTGCTCGCCGTCGACCTCGGCACGGACACCGTCTACAGCTACCGCCTCGACCAGCGCACCGGCCGGCTCACCGAGGTCGCCCGGGCGCGGACCCGGCCGGGGGCGGGACCGCGCCATCTGACCTTTCACCCCGGCGGCCGCTACGCCTACCTCGCCAACGAGGTCGACGACACGGCCGCGGTGTGCCCGTACGACCCGTCCACCGGCCGCCTGACCATCGGGGAGCCGCAGTCCACGGGCTCGGGCCCGGGCACCAACTACCCGGCGCAGTTCGTGGTGACGCCCGACGGCGCGTACGCCTTCCTCGCCAACCGGGGCGACAACACGCTGGCCCGTTACGCGGTGGAGGCGGACGGCGCGCGCCTGCGTCTGCTCGGCACGGTGCCGGTGCACGGGGACTTCCCGCGCCAGATCGCCCTGTCGCCGGACGGGAGGCTGCTGTTCGCGGCGAACCAGAAGTCCGGCACGGTCAGCGTCTTCCACGTGGACCGGGCGAGCGGCGCACTGCGCCTGGCCGGCGAGCCGTTCGCCTCACCCGTCGCCGTCTGTGCGCTGCCGCTGTAGGGCGCGTGGGCAGGAGGCGGCGCCGGCCTGCGTGAGCAGGACGTGGAGGCGCTCGGTGAGCTGGCCGACGTCGTCGGCGGGGGTGTGGAAGGCCAGGCGTACGTCGCCGTGGGCGCGGTTGCGCTCGATGCGCAGTGTCAGTCCGTGCCGGTCCACCGCGAGGGGCTGGACGCGGACCGCGCCGTGCAAGCTGGCGTGGTCGACGAGCCGGGTGAGCCGTTCGACGGCGTCGCCGTGGCAGTCGGCGAGGTGGGTGAGCAGCCGCGCCTCGGCCAGGGCGAGGGGGTCGGGCCGGGCGGCGGCGAACTCGTCGAGGTCGACGACCACCGCGCCGGACGGCTGCCGCAGCACGACACGGGTGGCGTGGAAGGCCAGGTGGTCGTCCTCGGGGGTGAGGAAGCCGGCGAGCCAGACCCGGGCGCGGATGCGCTGGCGCACCGGGACGGGTGCGACGTCGGCGAACTCCAGCACCGCCGACGGCTCTCCGCGTGGCGCGCAGATCGCGGCCGTGCGCAGGGAGCTGTCGTCGGGGACGCGCAGGAGCACCCGCCCGTCCTCGTCCACGGTGTGGGCGCCGACGAACTCCTCGCGGCCGCCCTCCGCGGTCACCGCGCAGGACCACGCGGCGGCGAGGACCGACCGGGCCCGCTCCGCAGCGGCAGGCGCGGCCGTCCAGGCGTGGCTGTCACCCATCCCAAAACCTCCTTAGGTAAGCCTTGCCTAACCTATCGGAGATCGGGGTGCACGCCAACCACCGGCCGCGCTCGACACGCCGAGTTCAGGGCGCGACGACGCCCAGCAGCGCCCGGGCACACAGGTCGCGCACCTGCTCCCGGGAGAGGTCGGAGCGGCGCAGCCACTCCAGGCAGACGGCCGTGGTGAAGGCCAGCCAGCCCCGGACGGCGAGCCGGATCTCGGGCCGCCCCCGCGCGACCGCGCCGAGTTCGGGGTCGGCCTCCAGCGCCGCCACGATCTGCCGCTCCTGCGCGGCCAGCGCCCGCCGGTAGACCCGGCGCACGGCCTGGTCCCCGGCCGCGTCCGCGCGGTGGAAGGCACGGAAGCCGTGCGCGTGGGTGTGCACGTACTCCAGGAACGTGTCCAGTCCGGCGGCGAGTTGCTCGCGCGCCGGGACGCCCGGCACGGGCGCGGTCATCCGCAGCATCCGCTCGCTCTCCCGCTCGACGACCGCGGCGAAGAAGTCCCGCTTGGCCGGGAAGTAGTGGTAGAGCAGTCCGCGGGAGACCCCGGCGATCTCCGCGACCTGTTCGATCCACACGTCGTCGTAGGGGCTCTCGGAGAACAACCGCGCCCCGACCGTGAGCAGTTGTTCGCGGCGCTCCTCGGTGCTGAGCCGGCGGCGCGTGCGCTCGCCCTGGTTCGCGGCCATGTCCGCACTTTACTTGACGCCGGTTCAACAACGGGACCAGACTGAGCGCGCTATTGAATCCACGTCCAACACGCGGACCGTGCCGTGTGCCGAGGGAGATCGCGTCATGGCGGAGACGACGACCCAAGTCCCCCTGCCGAAGGGATTCCGCAGCGCCGAGCAGGGCTGGCCCGAGCTGCACCGCATACCGCACCCGCCGCACCGGCTCCCGCTGCTCGGCGACGTGCTCGGCGCCAGCCGGCGCACCCCGCTGCAGGACTCGCTGCGCTACGCCCGCGAGCTGGGGCCGATCTTCCGGCGCAAGGCGTTCGGCAGGGAGTTCGTGTTCGTGTGGGGCGCCGAGCTCGCCGCCGACCTGGCGGACGAGTCCCGGTTCGCCAAGCACGTGGGGCTCGGTATCGCCAATCTCCGGCCGGTCGTCGGGGACGGCCTGTTCACGGCGTACAACCACGAGCCGAACTGGCAGCTGGCGCACGACGTGCTGGCGCCCGGGTTCAGCCGGGAGGCGATGGCCGGCTACCACCCGATGATGCTGGCCGTGGCGGAACGGCTCACCGACCACTGGGACCGGGAACTGACGGCGGGCCGCGCGGTGGACGTGCCCGGCGACATGACCAAGCTGACCCTGGAGACGATCGCCCGCACCGGGTTCGGGCACGACTTCGGCTCCTTCGAGCGCTCCCGTCCGCACCCCTTCGTCACCGCGATGATCGGCACCCTCACCTACGCCCAGCGCCTCAACACCGTCCCCTCCCCCCGCCTGCTGCGCCGCGCCGCCCGCCGCAACACGGCGGACATCGCCTACCTCGACCACACGGTCGACGAGCTGATCCGGGCCCGGGGCACGGCGAGCGGGGAGGGCGACCTGCTGGACCGCATGCTGGAGACGGCCCACCCTGAGACCGGGGAGCGGCTGTCCCCGCAGAACGTCCGGCGCCAGGTCATCACCTTCCTGGTCGCCGGGCACGAGACGACCTCCGGCGCGCTCTCCTTCGCCCTGCACTACCTCTCCCGCCACCCCGAGATCGCCGCCCGGGCCCGGGCCGAGGTGGACGCCGTCTGGGGCGACCGGGCGGTGCCGGGCTACGAGCAGGTGGCCAAACTGCGCTACGTGCGCCGGGTGCTGGACGAGGCGCTGCGGCTGTGGCCGACGGCGCCGGCCTTCGCCCGGGAGGCGACCGAGGACACGGTGCTGGGCGGCGTCCACCCGATGCGCCGGGGCGCCTGGGCGCTGGTGCTCACGGCGATGCTGCACCGGGATCCGCAGGTGTGGGGCGCGGACGCGGAACGGTTCGACCCGGACCGCTTCGACCCCAGGACCGTACGGTCACGGGCCCCGCACACCTTCAAGCCGTTCGGGACGGGGGCGCGGGCGTGCATCGGGCGGCAGTTCGCGCTGCACGAGGCCACGCTGGTGCTGGGACTGCTGCTGCGCCGCTACGAGTTCCTGCCCGACCCGGACTACCGGCTGCGGGTGACGGAGCGGCTGACGCTGATGCCCGAGGGCCTGCGGCTGCACCTGAGGCGGCGGACGGTCACCGCCCCGGCGACGCCGGCCTCCGCGCCCGAGCAGGCGCCGTCAGAGCCGCGCTGTCCAGTGCACGGGGCGGCCGACTGACTCCGGCAGCCGGGTGCCCACGCTGCCCCGGGCCGCGTCGAGCTGGGGCTGGGTGAGGAAGAAGGCGCCGGTCAGATCGGCGTCCGTGAGGTCGGCGTCACGCAGGTCGGCGCCGATCAGGTCCGCCCCGCGCAGGTCGGCGCCGGTGAGGTCGGCGGCGATCAGGTAGGCACCGCGCAGGCTGGCTCCGCGCAGGTCGGCGCCTTTGAGGCGGGCGCCGATCAGATCGGCTCCGCGGCGGTCCTTCCTGCGGCCGGGGACGCGGGCGCGCACCAGCTCGCTGGTCCTGAGCAGCAGGACGTTGACCTCCTGCCGGTGCGCCGCCACGTCCAGCCCGGCCAGCTCCTCGGCGCTGCGACGGGTGAGCGCCTCGGTCTCGTCCAGGGCGCGGCGCAGATCGGCGTGCACGGGTTGCGCCGGCAGGGCGAGGGCCTCGGTGAGGTACCACAGCAGCTCGTGCAGCTGCCGTACCACCGGGAAGACGTCGAACATCAGCCGGGCATGCGCGCGGGGGCCCGTACGCCAGTCCCGGCCGCCGAAGGTGTGCTGCGAGACCTTCTGTCCGGCGCCGAAGCAGTCGTAGACGGTGCAGCCGGTGAAGCCCCGCTGCCGCAGCCGGGCGTGGATGCCGCAGCGGTGGTCCTCGCCGAGGTTCGGGCAGGGCGTGCCCGCGGGCTTGTCCAGCGCGAAGTCGGCCGAGGCGGCGAAGGGCAGCGCGACGCAGCACAGTCCGAAGCAGTTGCCGCAGTCACCGCGCAGTCCGGCCTGGCCGGTCGTCGCCTCCCCCATGACGCCCACCCTATATCGGCGTCCGGCGCCCGAACTCACCGATGAGTTTCCGGCGCTGTGGGGGTCTCCTCATACAACGGAAAACAACCTCGGCTACCACGGATACGAGCCCATTTCAGGCGGGAGCCAGACGGACCAGGGAGAGAAGACCATGTGCAGCCACCAGCCCCCGTGCCCCACCGCCGACAGTCCCGAGCACCACACCGCCGTGATCGTGTCGGCCCACCCCGAACAGGGCTGGAGCCTGCTGTGCAACGGCACCATCGTCTTCGACGACACCGGTGAACTCCTGCCCGACGGACGGGTCGTCGGCCCGCACCGCACCCTCGGCGTCCTCGCCGTGGCGGCCTGACGCTCACTCCAGCGCGGTGAGGTCGAGGCGGGCGAGGCGCTCGGGGTCGGCCAGGACGTTCAGGGCGACGATCCGGCCGTCGGCGACGGTGAAGCCCAGCACCGCCAGCGGGCGCCCCTCGGGAGCGTTGAGGATGCCGACCTCGCCGTTGACCAGCACCAGCCGCTGGGTCGCGGCGGCCTGGCGGAACATGAGCGCCGACTCGGCCACCCCCTTCGCGCCGCGCAGCACCTTGGACCGGGCCGGGCCGGTGGCCAGCGGACCGGAGTCGGCACGCAGCACCACGTCGGGGTCGAGGACCGCGACCAGCGCCTCGAAGTCCCCGGCCCGGGCCGCGGCCATGAACGCCTCCACGACCTGCCGCTGCCGGCCGAGGTCCGGCTCCGCCGACGGGGTGGCGCCCTGCACCCGGCGCCGGGCGCGGCTGGCCAGCTGCCGGGTCGCCGCCGAACTGCGCTCCACGATCGGGGCGATGTCGTCGAAGGGCACGGCGAACATGTCATGCAGCACGAACGCCAGCCGCTCGGCGGGCTCCAGCGTCTCCAGCACCACCAGCAGCGCCAGCCCCACCGAGTCCGCCTGGAGCACCTCCTGCTCCGGGTCGATCTGCGCCAGGGGCCGGATCACCGGGTCCGGCACGAACGTCTCGTCGATCGGGTCCTCGCGGCGCGCGGCCCGCGCCCGCAGCAGGTCCAGGCAGATACGGCCCACCACGGTGGTCAGCCAGCCGCCCAGGTTCCGGATCTCCTCCGGCTGCGAGCGGCTCAGCCGCAGCCAGGTCTCCTGCACGGCGTCCTCCGCCTCGCTCAGCGAGCCGAGCATGCGGTAGGCCACCGCCCGCAGGTGGCCGCGGTGCTCCTCGAACCGGTCCGCCAGCAGATCCGTCGCGTCCATTCCGCCCCCGTCGCGGTCGCCGTCATCCAGGACAGTGGGACGATCCCATCACACCCTCCCGGGCGGCCGCGCCTCAATAACGTTGCGCCTTGGCCAGCTTCGGGGTCAGGACCGGCTCGGGGGGTTTGCGGCTGACGGCCAGCGGCTGGGCCTTCTCACCGGGCTCTAGGTCCTCCGCGCCGACGAACCGTGTCTCCACGACCTTCTTGGAGGAGTCGAGGAAGTCGACCTGGACGGCGTACGAGGCCTTCTTGTCGGTCTTGTTGGTGATGGTGACGACCACGGCGAGCAGTCCGCCCGTCTGGGCGCGCGGTTTGCCCGTCATGGAGACCTCGGACATGGCGTTGCCCTGTCCCCGGACGTTCTTGAGCTACGTCTCGGCGGCCTTGTTCGCCCGCTCGAGCTCCGCTGACACCGAGGCCTCGAAAGCGGACGCGGCGGCCGAGGCGGAGGCGGCCGCGGAGGCGGCCGACGCCCGGGCGGACGCGACGGCGGAGGCGGCCGCCGACCTCAGGGCGGAGGGCGGGGTGCCCGAGAAGGAGGCCGTGTCGGGAGCCGTGGCACGGGAAGCGGTCGCGGAGCCGGAGCTGTCGCCGTCGGAGCCGCACGACGCCACGGTGAGCGTGCTCGCCATGGCCGCCGCGACGGCCAGGGCCATCGCTCCGGTCCGTCTGCCCGGGTGTGCCGGCGTCGTCCTCACCACCTGCTGTCCTCTCGCCGGGGATGGACGAAATGAACCTTATGCCGGAATATCCGGTCGGGCATGTCGTCGATCCGCGGCGGAACGCGCGCTCACACGTCGTCGCGGGTCAGCGCCAGCAGCCGGTCCAGCACCCGCGGACCGCCCGCCCGCACCCCGTCGTGCTCGAACTCGTCGGTGACCCAGGTGCGCAGGCCGCGGATGGCGCGGGCCGTCTGGAGGGAGTGGCCGGTGTCGACGTACATGTCGTCGTGGTAGACGGCCGCGGCGACCGGGACGGTGTTGGCGGCCAGCCGGGCCGGGTCGTACAGGGGGCGCCAGTCGGTGCGGCGGGCGAGGAGGTCGGCCGTCTCGCGCAGCGGGCGCAGGGCCGGGTCGCAGTCGAACATCCAGGGGTGGACCGACTCTCCGGTGAAGAGCAGGGGCCCGTCGCCCGCGAGCGCCTTGGCCGCGTCGAACTGCGGGAACTCCGCGCGCACCCGCTCGGCCGACCAGGCGGTGGGCCGGTCGTCCTGGGCGTAGGCCGCCTCGTGGACCAGCGCGTAGAGGGGGTGGCCGGCGTACGACAGCAGGCCCTGGACCTCCTCCTGGAAGGCGTCGGAGAGGGCGGGGCCCTGCGGGGTGCGGACGAAGGCGTGCTCCAGGAGGAAGTGCAGGCGGTGGCTGCCCTCGCTGCCGCCGAGGAGGATGCCGAGGGACTGGAAGGCCTCGGCGGTCAGCCGGTAGCCGTTGGGGAGGGTCACCTCGTGGTTCAGGAGGTGGTCGGCGATCCGGCGGGCGCGTTCGACGTCCTGCGGGTAGCGGGCGTAGTGGGCGGCGACCTTGCGCTCGATGCGCGGGTAGGCGGCCCGGTAGACGTCCTCGGCGTGGGCGTCCAGGGAGGGCAGGCCGCCCGTGACGACGGCGGCGGACAGGCCCTCGGGGGCGTGGGAGAGGTAGCTGACGGTGCAGAAGCCGCCGAAGCTCTGGCCGAGGACGGTCCAGGGGGCGCCGTCGGTGACCTGGGCGCGGATCAGCTCGCAGTCGCGGACGATGGAGTCGGCGCGGAAGTGCGTGAGGTAGTCGGCCTGTTCGGCGGGGCCGCCGCGCAGCGGGAGCGTCTGGCGGTTGGCCGGGGTGGAGTGGCCGGTGCCGCGCTGGTCCAGCAGCAGCACCCGGTACTCCTTCAGGGCGCGCCCCAGCCAGGAGGGCTTGCCGATGAAACGGTTCGCCCCGAAGCCCGGGCCGCCCTGGAGGTAGACCAGCCACGGCAGCTTCTGGTGCGCCTTGTCGCTCGCGACGACTTCACGGGCGTAGAGCTCGATCGTCTCGCCCGCGGGGTCGTCGTGGTCGAGGGGCACGGTGAAGCGGCGGTCGGTCAGGACGACACCGGGCTGGCGGTAGATGGCGGTCAACGGGGCTCCAGGGACGGACGGATGGACGGACCGCGTCCCACTTCACCACATGGCCGCCCGCCGGCCGAGCCCGGGATCATGAAATCCGACTGAACGGTCGATCAGCGCGCCGAGAGACTGGACCGGCGCACCACCAGCTCCGGCTGGAGCACCACCCGCCGGTGCTCGTGGCGCTGCGACCTGGACTCCGCCTCCGTCTCCTCCAGCAGCAGCTCGGCGGCCATGGCGCCCATGGTGACGGCGGGCTGGCGTACGGAGGTCAGCGGCACCGCCGCGGCGGCGGCGAACTCGATGTCGTCGTAGCCGACGATGGCGAGGTCGTCGGGGACCGTTATGCCGGCCGCGTACATGGCCTGCAGGACGCCGAGGGCGAGCAGGTCGTTGGCGCAGAAGACGGCGGTGGGGCGGTCGGCCAGGCCCAGCAGCCGGGCGCCGGCGTCGCGGCCGGCGGCCACGTCGAGGCGCTCGGTGGGCAGCTCGCGCAGGCACTCGGGGCCGAGGCCGGCCTCGGCCAGCGCGTTCAGGGCGCCGGTGCGGCGGTCGCGGACCTGGTTGAGGCCGGGCGGGCCGCTGACGTAGGCGATGGAGCGGTGCCCGGCGTCGACCAGGTGGCGCACGGCGAGGGCGCCGCCCGCCACGTCGTCGACGGAGACCGAGCACTCGGTGGTGCCCTCCGCCACCCGGTCGACGAGGACGAAGGGGATGTTGTGCCGCCGGAACGACTCTATGTTGCGCCCCGAGGCGTCGGTGGGCGTCAGCAGCACGCCCCGCACCCGCTGTTCGGCGAAGAGCGAGAGGTACTCCGCCTCCTCGCCCGAGCTCTGGGCGCTGTTGCAGACCATGACGCCGAGCCCGGCCTCGCGCGCGGCGCGCTCGGCGCCGCGCGTGACGTCCACGAAGAAGGGGTTGCCCATGTCGAGGACGAGCAGCCCCATGATCCGGCTGCGGCCCGCGCGCAGCTGGCGCGCGGACTCGCTGCGGACGTAGCCGAGCCGGTCGATCGCGGACAGGACGCGCGCCCGGGTCTCGGTCGCGACCGTGTCCGGACGGTTGATGACGTTCGACACCGTGCCGACGGAGACTCCGGCGGCACGGGCGACGTCCTTGATACCCACCGACTGGGCCATCGGGCAGGGACCTCCTAGAGGATGCGGGAGGACGGGAGGGCCTTCACATTACCGTCATCACCGCGCACAACGGGCCCGCTCAGGCGGGCAGGGAGAAGTCGACGACATGGAGCGCCGAGGGGGTCGTACCGCTGGACTTCTCCTGGTACATGAACGACAGCACGTTGTCGTACGCGATCCGCATCTCGTCGATGACCACCTCGCCGAAGGCGTTGAGGTCCCCGCCGTCGTACAGCAGCGTCCAGTCGGTGTACCCGGAGGACTTCGACGCGCCGGCGATGCGGCCGTAGGGGAAGATCGCGTAGGCGTTGTCGTACTTGTCCAGGACCAGCTTGGTGCGCTGGCTGGAGTTGAGGGCGACCGGGATCTCGGTCTTCTGCCAGGTGCCGGAGGAGTTCTTGCGGACGTGGAAGGCGCGGCCGCTCGCGGTGCGGTCGGCGACGTAGTCCGTGGTGCACTGGCCGAAGCGGCCGGGGACGTAGCTGATGATCGCGTGCGGGAGGCCGGCGGAGTCCGTCCACTGGCTCTCCTGGTTCATCAGGGAGTGGTCGGGGTTGAGGGAGTCGACGACCAGGCCGGCGTCGGTGACGGCGACGGTGTCCGCGGTGCCGGTGGTGGCGACCGGGGTGCCGGCGTCGTTGCGCCAGGTGCGGCCGCGGTCGGTCGAGTAGACGTAGCCGGTGTCGTGGTTGGTGATGCCGCCGCTGCTGCACATCACGGCCGCGTTCTGCTCCCGCCAGGTGAAGAACGCGTGCAGCCTGCCGTTGACGTCGTAGTCGATGCCGTGCAGGTACATGTTGCGGGCGGTGGAGGAGCCGTGCGAGCTGGTGTACGTGCCCGTCGAGCCGGACCACTCCCCCAGCGCCGTCCAGCTCGAACCGTCGTACTCGGCAAGCGCGTTGCGGCCGTTGCCGGAGATGCCGACCCGGTAGCTGAGCTGGAGCCTGCCTTCGGGGGTGGAGACGAACTGCGGGTAGGTGAACTGCGAGGTGAGGGCGAGGCCGTCCAGGGACGTCTGGACGGAGCCGAAGACCGACGACGTCCAGCCGGTCGTCGAGGGGTTGTCCAGCAGGCCGGCGACGGACTTGACGTAGAAGTAACCGTCGCTGTGGGAGTCCATGTTCAGGTGCAGACGGCCGTCGGCCTTGGAGACGCCCATGGAGATGACGTTGTGCGAGTCGCTGGTCTTCAGCACGTGCGAGAGCGTGACGGTGGACCAGTTGCTCGCGCCGAGCGCGCGGCGGGCCACCACCGCGTTGCCGGTCGAGGTGTACCAGGCGGCGTACTGGTGGCCCTTGTAGGTCAACAGGCCGTTCTTCTGGAACGAGTTGTTGTTGACCAGGCCGTCGTAGGAGACGAAGAAGACGGCGCTCGCGTCGAGCAGGGTGGTGCCCTTCTTGCCGACGGACGGGCCGGGGTCGGCGGCCCGTGCCACGCCCGGTGTTGCCACGGCGGTCAGCAGGGCGGACGCCAGGACGGTACGTCTTTTCATGAGCGGCTCCGGGAAGGGGAGGCGGCGCGGGGTCAGGCGAGGTGGAACACTTCGGTGAGCGGTTTCATGGCCTCGTCGGGGCGGGCGCCGTCCAGCGACTCGAAGAACGGCGCCATCTCCGCCTGCCAGCGGGCGTTGACGTCGGTGGCTTCCATGCCGGCCTGGGCGGCGGCGAAGTCCTCGGTCTCCAGGTAGCCGACGAGCAGGCCGTCCTCGCGCAGGAAGAGCGAGTAGTTGTGCCAGCCGGTGGCGGAGAGAGCGTCGAGCATCTCCGGCCACACGGCCGCGTGGCGCTCGCGGTACTCGTCGAGGCGGTCCGCCCGGACCTTCAGCAGGAAGCACACGCGCTGCATCAACAGCCCTTTCAGGAACTAGAAGTTGAACTGGTCGATGTTCTTGGCGTCGAACACGGTCGGCTTGCCGAGGTTGATCACGCCATCCTTGCCGATGGTGTACTCGGTGGAGCCGGCCTTGAAGGTCTCGCCCTCCTTGCCGGTGATCTGACCGGAGGCCAGCGCGACGGCGGTACGGGCGGCGAGGTCGCCGAGCTTCGCCGGGTCCCACAGCTCGAAGGCGTCGACGGTGCCGTTCTTGACGTACTTGCGCATGTCGTTCGGGGTGCCGAGGCCGGTCAGCTTGACCTTGCCCTTGTACTTGGAGCCCGACAGGTACTGGGCGGCGGCCTTGATGCCGACGGTAGTCGGGGAGATGATCCCCTTCAGGTTCGGGTACTGCTGGAGCAGGCCCTGGGTCTGCTGGAAGGACTGCTGGGCGTCGTCGTTGCCGTAGGCGATCTTGACCAGCTTGATGTTCTTGTACTTCGGGTCCTTCAGCTCGTCCTTCATGTACCCGATCCAGGTGTTCTGGTTCGTGGCGGTCTGGGCGGCGGACAGGATCGCGATCTCGCCCTTGTAGCCGATCTGCTGGGCGAGCAGCTGCACCTCGGTGCGGCCGAGGTCCTCGGCGGAGGCCTGCGAGACGAAGGCGTTGCGGCAGTCGGCCTTGGTGTCGGAGTCGTAGGTGACGACCTTGATGCCGTTGCTCATGGCCTGCTTCAGGGCGGTGCACAGGGCGCCCGGGTCCTGCGCGGAGACGGCCATCGCGTTCACCTGCTGCTGGGTGAGCGTGTTGACGTAGGAGACCTGGCCGGAGGTGTCGGTGGCGCTGGAGGGGCCGACCTCCTTGTACTTGCTGCCCAGTTCGGTCAGCGCCTTCTCGCCGCCCTTGTCGGCGGAGGTGAAGTAGGGGTTGTTGACCTGCTTGGGCAGGAAGCCGACGGTCAGCCCCTTCTTCAGCGCGGCGTTCGGGTCCGCCTTCGCGGTCGACTTGGCCGCCGTGTCGTCGCTGCCGGAGTTGTTCTTGGTGGTGCCGCCGCAGGCAGTGAGGGCCAGGGCGAGGGAGGTGCCGGCGGCGAGGGCCGCGCAGGTACGGCGGAGGGAAGACTTGCGCATGACGGGTCCTTAGATACGAGGGTGAGCGGATTTACGACGTCGTGGTCGAGGCGGCGGCTCTGCGGCCCGCCCTCGCGACGGAGATCTGGCGTGCGACCCGGGGGCCGAGCACGGAGACGACGAGCAGGACGCCGGTGACGACGATCTGCGACTGCGCCGAGACGTTGGACAGGCTCATCACGTTCTGCAGCGCACCGAGCAGGAACACCCCGGCGATCGCGCCGCCCAGCGTGCCCTTGCCGCCGTCGAAGTCGATGCCGCCGAGCAGCACGGCGGCGACGACGGACAGTTCGAGGCCCGTGGCGTTGTCGTACCGCGCGCTGGCGTAGTGCAGCGCCCAGAAGATGCCGGTGAGGGAGGCCATCAGGCCGGTCACCGTGAACAGGATGAGCTTCTGCCGCTTGACCCGGATGCCGGCGAACCGCGCGGCCTCCTCGTTCGCGCCGATCGCGAACAGCGACCGCCCGAACGGGGTGGCGTGCAGGACGACCACGGCGATCACGAGCAGCACCAGGAAGGGCAGGAAGGCCCGCGGGAGGAAGGTGTCGCCGAGCCGCCCGGCGGCGAAGTCGAGGTACTGGGTGGGGAAGTCGGTCACCGCGTCCGAGCCGAGCACGATCTGTGCGATGCCCCGGTAGGCGGCGAGGGTGCCGATGGTGACGGCGAGCGAGGGCAGTCCGAGCCGGGTGACGAGCAGGCCGTTGACCAGCCCGCACACCACGCCGAGCAGCAGGCAGAGCGGGATGATCGTCTCGATCGCCATGCCCTCGTTCCACAGCTTGCCCATCACCGCGCCGGACAGCCCGGCCGTCGAGGCGACCGACAGGTCGATCTCGCCGGCGACGACGAGCAGCGTCATGGGCAGGGCGATCAGGGCGATCGGCAGGGTGTTGCCGATCAGGAACGACAGGTTCAGCGCGTTGCCGAAGCCGTCGACGGTGCCGAAGGAGAACAGCAGCAGGACGATCAGGAGGGCGCCGACGACCGTGTCCCAGCGGATCGCGCGCGTCAGGGAGTCAGGCATGGCGGGCGTTCCTCTTCTTCAGGGCGGAGGCCACGCGCAGCGCGACGATCCGGTCGACCGCGATGGCGAGGATGAGCAGGATGCCGTTGATGGCCAGCACCCACACCGAGCTGACGCCGAGGGCGGGCAGCACGCTGTTGATGGAGGTCAGCAGCAGGGCGCCGAGGGCCGCGCCGTACACGCTGCCGGAGCCGCCGGTGAAGACGACGCCGCCGACCACCACCGCGCTGACGACGGTGAGTTCGTACCCGTTGCCGGTCCCGGAGTCGACGTTGCCGAAGCGGGCCAGGTACATCGCGCCGGCCAGACCGGCGAGGGCGCCGCAGAAGGTGTACGCGGCCAGGATGCGCTTGCGGACGGAGATGCCGGCGAGCCGGGCGGCCTCGGGGTTGGAGCCGAGCGCGTACAGCTCGCGCCCGCTGCCGAAGTGCTTGAGGTAGTACGCCGTCGCCACCAGCACCGCCAGTGCGATCATCGCCAGCCACGGCACCGCGGAGACGCCCCCGGAGCCGAAGTCGACGAAGCCGCCGGGCAGGTCGGCCGCCGTGATCTGGCGGGAGCCGACCCAGATGGAGTCGACGCCGCGGATGATGTAGAGCGTGCCGAGGGTCACCACCAGCGCGGGCACCTGGCCGAGGCTGACGAGCAGGCCGTTGAGCAGACCGCAGCCGACGCCGAGCAGGACCGCCAGGACGACGGCGACGACGGAGTTGCCGCCGCCGTGCAGATAGGTGCCGGCGGCGAAGGCGCTGATGCCGAGGGTGGAGCCGACGGACAGGTCGACGTTCCTGGTGATGACCACCAGGGACTGGCCGGTGGCGACGAGGACCAGGATGGTGGCGTTCAGCAGCAGGTCCTTGATGCCCTGTTCGGACAGGAACTGGCTGTTGCCCGCCTGGGTGATGGCGATCATCACCAGGAAGACGAGCAGGATGGCCAGTTCGCGCATCTTGAAGACGCGGTCGACCAGACGGGTGCCGCTGGACTTGGGCACGTCGGCGACGGGGGTTTCGTTGGGCGTGGTCACCGTCATGCGGCGGCCCTCCCGGTGGCTGCGGCCATCACGCTTTCCTCGGTGGCTTCGGCGCGGGGGATCTCGGCGGTCAGCCGGCCCTCGTGCATCACGAGCACGCGGTCGGCCATGCCGAGGATCTCGGGCAGGTCGGAGGAGATCATCAGGACGGCGACCCCGTCGGCGGCGAGCTGCGACAGCAGCCGGTGCACCTCGGCCTTGGTGCCGACGTCGATGCCGCGGGTGGGCTCGTCGACGATCAGCACCTTGGGGCCGGTGGCGAGCCACTTGGCCAGGACGACCTTCTGCTGGTTGCCGCCGGACAGGGTGGAGACGGCGTCGGCGATCCGGGCGTACTTGACCTGGAGCTTGACGGCCCAGTCGAGGGAACGGCTGCGTTCGGCACCGCGGTCCATCAGTCCGGCCTTCACGGTCGTCCGCAGGCCGGTGAGGCCGATGTTGCGCTCGATGGACATGTCCATCACCAGGCCCTGGGCGCGCCGGTCCTCGGGGACCAGGGCGAGCCCGGCGGCCATCGCCGAGGAGGGGGCGCCGTTGACGAGCTTGCGCCCCTGGACCTCCACCTCGCCGGCGTCCCGGCGGTCGACGCCGAAGACGGCCCGGGCCACCTCGGTGCGGCCGGCGCCGACGAGGCCCGCGAGGCCGACGATCTCGCCGGCGCGCACCTCGAAGGAGACGTCGGTGAAGACGCCCTCCCGGGTCAGCCGCCGTACGCTCAGGGCGACCTCGCCGGGCTTGACGTCCTGCTTGGGATACAGCTCGTCGAGGTCGCGGCCGACCATGCGGCGTACCAGGTCGTCCTCGGTCATGCCGTCGACGAGCTCGCTGGCGATCCAGGCGCCGTCGCGCAGGGTGGTGACCCGCTGGCAGATCTGGAAGATCTCCTCCAGCCGGTGGGAGATGAACAGCACGGCGGCGCCCTGTTCGCGCAGGGTGCGCACGACGCCGAAGAGGCGGGCCACCTCGCTGCCGGTCAGGGCCGCGGTCGGCTCGTCCATGATCAGGACGCGGGCCTCGAAGGAGAGGGCCTTGGCGATCTCGACGATCTGCTGGTCGGCGATGGACAGGCCGCGGGCGGGACGGTCGGGGTCGAGTTCGACGCCGAGCCGCTCCATCAGGGCCAGGGTCGCGGTGTGCGTGGCCTTGTGGTCGATGCGACCCAGGGCGCGCCGGGGCTGGCGGCCCATGAAGATGTTCTCGGCGATCGAAAGGTCGGGGAAGAGCGTGGGCTCCTGGTAGATCACGGCGATGCCGGCGTCGCGGGCGTCGCCGGGGCCGTGGAAGACGACGGGCTCACCGTCGAGCAGCACCCGGCCGGCGTCCGGCCGGTGTACGCCGGCGAGCGTCTTGATGAGGGTCGACTTGCCCGCGCCGTTCTCCCCGGCGAGGGCGTGCACTTCGCCGGGGTACAGCTCCAGGGAGACATCCCGCAGGGCGCGGACCGCGCCGAAGGATTTCGAGACGTCCTCGAGCGCCAGCAGCGGGGCCGGACCCGTGTCGGACGGGTGGGTCATGAGGGGCTCCTCGACGACGCCGACAAGGGCTTCACGGCGTCGTGAAAGGTTTCAACTTGGTTGCCGGGACGTTAGGCGCGTCGGCCATGTCACGTCAATGGGGTGGGCTCGAAAAAATTTCGAGAGTCCTTCGAGAGCCAAAGGTCACGGTCAGGCCACGGGCAACAGGCTGTGCGCGAACGCTTGACACCCCATCGGCATGCTCTTAGCTTCAGCTCCTGAATCGATTCATACGGATGTCGGACGACCGCCCTCGCGCAGGCCGTTCCCCCCAGACGCACAGGAGCCCTGAAGTGACCGAGCTCGCCGCGGTGAAGGCCGCGCTCAAGACCCAGGCAGTCGAGACGCCGTCGTGGGCGTACGGGAACTCGGGGACGCGGTTCAAGGTGTTCGCGCAGCAAGGCGTGCCCCGCACCCCCCAGGAGAAGCTCGACGACGCCGCGCAGGTGCACGCCGTCACCGGTGTCGCGCCCACCGTCGCCTTGCACATCCCGTGGGACAAGGTCGACGACTACGCCGCCCTCGCCAAGCACGCCGAGGAGCGCGGGCTGAAGCTGGGCGCGATCAACTCCAACACCTTCCAGGACGACGACTACAAGCTGGGCAGCATCTGCCACCCGGACCCGGCGGTGCGGCGCAAGGCGCTCGACCACCTGCTGGAGTGCGTCGACATCATGGACGCGACGGGGTCCAAGGACCTCAAGCTGTGGTTCGCCGACGGCACGAACTATCCCGGCCAGGACGACATCCGCGCCCGGCAGGACCGGCTCGCGGAGGGTCTGGCCGAGGTCTACGAGCGGCTGGGCGAGGGGCAGCGGATGCTGCTGGAGTACAAGTTCTTCGAGCCGGCGTTCTACGCGACCGACGTGCCGGACTGGGGCACGGCGTACGCCCACTGCCTCAAGCTCGGCGAGAAGGCGCAGGTCGTGGTGGACACCGGGCACCACGCCCCCGGCACCAACATCGAGTTCATCGTCGCCACGCTGCTGCGTGAGAACAAGCTCGGCGGGTTCGACTTCAACTCGCGCTTCTACGCCGACGACGACCTGATGGTGGGGGCGGCCGACCCCTTCCAGCTGTTCCGGATCATGTACGAGGTCGTCCGGGGCGGCGGATTCACCTCCGACGTCGCCTTCATGCTCGACCAGTGCCACAACATCGAGGCGAAGATCCCCGCGATCATCCGGTCCGTGATGAACGTCCAGGAGGCCACGGCGAAGGCACTGCTCGTGGACCGCGACGCCCTGGCCGCGGCGCAGCGGGAGGGCGACGTGCTCGGGGCCAACGCCGTCCTGATGGACGCGTACAACACGGACGTGCGGCCGCTGCTGGCCGAGGTGCGCGAGGAGATGGGCCTCGACGCCGACCCGATCGCCGCGTACCGGCGCTCCGGCTGGGCCGAGAAGATCGTCGCGGAGCGCGTCGGCGGCGAGCAGGCGGGCTGGGGCGCGTAGGGTCCACGCCGGGCCGGTCTCTTCGGGCGGTCCCGGGTGGACCGGCGGCTCGTGACGCTGCGCGCCTGCGGGCGCGGGTGCCTGCGGGCGCGGGTGCCTGCGGGCGCGGGTGCCTGCGGGCGTGGGCTGCGGTGAGCGGGATGCCTCGGGCCGCTCGGGGCCGTGAGCGGTGCTCTCGTCGGCACCTGGACACCGCAGCCCGGCCCGGACGGCCGGGCTGCGGCGGCGCGGGGCGCGGGTGCCCGCTCCGGCTCCGCTCCGACGCGCGGAGGGGACGTACGGCCTGAATACGGTCCGCAGGCGGCGCCGCACGGCCGTGTCGTCGCCGCGGTCGACCCCTCACGCATTCGTCGCCGACAGGTCCGAGGACGGTCTGTCTGGATGGCGTCCCGCCGAGTGGTGTAGCCGATCAAGCTGGCGGAATCCGCAGGTCGTGGCCCGAATCGCCCTCGCTGGCGGCCCTGTTGGGGCTTGCCGAGCCGGGACCAGCGGTGATCGCACGACGGACCGCAGCGGCAAGTGCCGGACGGCTCCGAAGCGGAGGCGACGGACCGTGATCGGCTACACCACGAGGGGGGACACGACCTCTGTGTGGCCGATCGGTACGTGGCCGGCAAGGAAACACGGTCGTTCTCCGACCGGCTTGGCAGGTGGGGCCGGATGGTCTCCCCGCTGTGTTTTCTGCCGTTCTGCAAGAGGACCATCCGGCGTCCGGCCCCTGCACCCCGGCCCCCGTGCGCGGCGGGTAACGGCTCCACGGCCGGGTCACCTCACCGATAACCCCGCGCACACCGTCGCTCCAGCACCCGGCACCCGGCACCCGGCACCCGGCACCCATGGCACGACGCCGCCCCCGCGATCGTCCACCCCCGGTGACGACGGCCCCTGCCCCTACGCCCGTTCCGGCACGGCCCGCGCCGCGGCCACCGTGTCCGGGGCGGTGAGCGCCGTCGCCGCGCGGACCAGTGCCGCCGTCGCCGTCGAGCGCGACTGCTGGGGCCAGGCGATGCACAGAGACGCCGGCGGGGCGTCCAGGATCGGGCGGTAGGCGACGCCGGGACGGGTGTAGCGGGTCGTGATCGACTCGGGGAGCAGTGTGACGACCTCGCCCAGTTCGACGAGCGTGAGCAGTTGCGGCAGGTCCGCGACCCCGTGCGTCCGCACGACCAGGTCCCGGTAGCCGGCCAGTCCGGACAGGTTGCCCGGCTCGACGCCCGGGAGGGCGAGGTCGGACAGCGTCAGGATGTCGCGGGCGGCGAGCGGGTGCGCGGCCGGCAGCACCGCGACGTGCGGCTCGACCACCAGCGTCTCCGCGTCCAGCCCGGTGCGGTCGAACGGCTCGTAGATCAGCGCCGCGTCGGCCTCCCCCTCCCGCAGCAGCCGTACCTGCTCGTGCCACCCGGAGAGCCGGATCGCGACCGGCCGCGCCCCGGGCTCGGCGGCGTGGCGGGCCAGCAGCGGCTCCAGCAGCCCCGCGTCGCCGTCGGCCTTGACGGTCAGCACCAGCTTGGGGTCCGGGTCGGCCGCGCGCTGGGTCCGCCGGCCCGCGGCGTGCAGGGCGTCGAGGGCGATGCGCGCCTCGGCCAGCAGCACGGCGCCGGGCGGGGTGAGGGCGACGCTGTGCGTGGTGCGTTCGAAGAGGGTGACGCCCAGGTCCGCCTCCAGTTTGCGGATGGCGCGGGACAGGGGCGGGGCGGAGATGCCCAGCCGTTCGGCGGCGCGGGCGAAGTTGAGCTCCTCCGCGACGGCGACGAAGTAGCGCAGCGAGCGGGACTCCATGACCTGCCCCTCCGTTCGGTATGACCCTGAGGGTAACAAGCGCGACCAGGTCGGTCCTTCCCCGGCGAGAGACGGCGGCGCAGGATCGAGGCACACGGTTCGCCCCCCTTCCGGCTCGCGTGCGGGGCATCAACCGCCGTTCCAGCGACCTCACTTGGAGTTCCTCCATGCTTGTCATCACCACGCCCACCGGACAGATCGGACGCCAGGTCGTCGACCGTCTCCTCGACGGCGACGAACCCGTCCGGGTGATCGCCCGTGACCCCGGCCGGCTCTCCCCCGAGGTGCGCGAGCGGGTCGAGGTCGTCCAGGGCTCGCACCGCGACCCCGACGTCCTGACGAAGGCGTTCGCCGGCGCTGACGCCGTCTTCTGGCTGGTGCCGCCGGACTTCCGCGCCGAGGACGTCATGGCCCATGTCGTGGAGCCGACGCGGGCGGCGTGCGAGGCGTTCGTCAGCCAGGGCGTCCAGCGGGTCGTCGCCGTCTCCACCATGGGCCGCGGCGTCGAGAAGAACGCCGGCCAGTTGTCGGCGGCGCGGGCCGGTGACGAGCTGATCGCCCGCACCGGCGTGGGGTACCGGTCGCTGCGGCCGGCCGGTTTCATGGAGAACCTGCTCTGGCAGCTCGACGCGATCAGGAACCAGGGCACCCTCTTCTGGCCGCACCCCGCCGACCGCACCCTCGCCCTCATCGCCACCCGCGACATCGCGGCCACGGCCGCCGGACTCCTGCGCGACGCCTCGTGGACCGGCCAGGACGAGGTCCCCCTGGTCAGCCCCGACGCGCTCACCCCCGACGGTGTCGCCGAGGTCCTCTCGGAGGTCCTGGGGATTCCCGTACGTTTCCAGGAGGTGCCGGTCGACGCGTACCGGGCGACGATGGTGGAGCACGGGGCGAGCGAGGCGTGGGCGCGGGGGCTGGCCGACATGGCGGTGGCGCAGAACAACGGCGCCTACGCCGAGGAGCACCGCAGCGCGCGGCCGAGCCCGACCGGCTTCCGCCAGTGGTGCGAGGAGGTGCTCCGGCCGGCCTTCCCGGCCTGAGGATTCCGGCTCGACCACGAGGGTCAACGGCACGTGTCGGACGCGCCGTTGGCCCTCTACCGACGGCAGGCGGGAACCCCGGCGACAGGAGTCGGCAACCCGGACATAGGCGTGAAACGTTTCATGGGGCACGAAACCCCACGGGGCGCTCCATCGACCGCCCGCACCGCGCCATCCATCCCCACACGTGCCGGGTCCCGAGAACGGCCCGCACACCCCTTGACGTCAGCGAAGCACTCCGACTAGGTTTCCTGAAACGATTCAACCCCTTGCCCACCCGCTTCGTTCCGTCGACGCAAGGAAGAGACCCGCCATGGCACTCCACACCGAAGCCGCCGCCCTGCTGGCGCGATCCCATCGGCTCGGCGCGGATCCGCGCAACACCAACTACGCGGGCGGCAACGCCTCCGCGAAGGGCACCGAAACCGACCCCGTCACCGGCGGCGACGTCGAGCTGATGTGGGTCAAGGGATCGGGCGGCGACCTCGGCACGCTGACCGAGGCTGGCCTCGCCGTGCTGCGGCTGGACCGGCTGCGCGCCCTGCAGGGCGTCTACCCGGGCGTCGAGCGCGAGGACGAGATGGTCGCCGCCTTCGACTACTGCCTGCACGGCAAGGGCGGCGCCGCTCCGTCCATCGACACCGCGATGCACGGCCTCGTGGACGCGGCGCACGTGGACCACCTCCACCCCGACTCCGGGATCGCGCTCGCCTGCGCGGCCGACGGGGAGAAGCTGACCGCCGAGTGTTTCGGCGACACCGTGGTCTGGGTGCCGTGGCGGCGGCCCGGTTTCCAGCTCGGGCTGGACATCGCGGCGGTGAAGGCGGCCAACCCGCAGGCCATCGGCTGCATCCTGGGCGGCCACGGCATCACCGCCTGGGGTGACACCTCCGAGGAGTGCGAGCGCAACTCGCTGCACATCATCCGCACCGCCGAGGCCTTCCTCGCCGAACGCGGCAAGCCGGAGCCGTTCGGCGCGGTCATCGAGGGGTACGAGCCGCTGCCGGAGGCCGAGCGGCGCGAGCGCGCGGCCGCCCTGGCGCCGTACGTGCGGGCCGTCGCCTCCCAGGACCGCCCGCAGGTCGGCCACTTCACCGACTCCGACGCCGTCCTGGACTTCGTCTCCCGCGCCGAGCACCCGCGGCTGGCCGCGCTCGGCACCTCCTGCCCCGACCACTTCCTGCGCACGAAGGTCCGCCCGCTGGTGCTGGACCTGCCGCCGACGGCCCCGCTGGAGGAGGCCGTGGCCCGCCTGAAGGAGCTGCACGCCGAGTACCGCGAGGAGTACGCGGCCTACTACGAGCGGCACGCGCTGCCCGACTCCCCCGCGATGCGCGGCGCCGACCCGGCGATCGTGCTGGTGCCGGGCGTGGGCATGTTCTCCTTCGGCAAGGACAAGCAGACCGCGCGGGTGGCGGGCGAGTTCTACGTCAACGCGATCAACGTGATGCGCGGCGCCGAGGCGGTGTCGACGTACGCGCCGATCGAGGAGTCGGAGAAGTTCCGCATCGAGTACTGGGCGCTGGAGGAGGCCAAGCTCCAGCGGATGCCCAGGCCCAAGCCGCTCGCCACGCGCGTGGCGCTGGTGACGGGCGCGGGCAGCGGGATCGGCAAGGCGATCGCGCAGCGGCTGGTCGCCGAGGGCGCGTGCGTGGTGATCGCGGACCTCGACGGCGCCAACGCGGCGGCCGTCGCCGAGGAACTGGGCGGCCCGGACAAGGCCGTCGCCGTGACCGTGGACGTGACGTCCGAGGAGCAGATCGCCGCGGCCTTCAAGGCGGCCGTCCTGGCCTTCGGCGGCGTGGACCTGGTGGTCAACAACGCGGGGATCTCCATCTCCAAGCCGCTGCTGGAGACCTCGGCGAGGGACTGGGACCTCCAGCACGACATCATGGCCCGCGGCTCCTTCCTCGTCTCGCGCGAGGCGGCCCGGGTGATGATCCAGCAGGGTCTGGGCGGCGACATCGTCTACATCGCCTCCAAGAACGCCGTCTTCGCCGGCCCCAACAACATCGCCTACTCCGCGACCAAGGCCGACCAGGCGCATCAGGTGCGGCTGCTGGCGGCCGAGTTGGGCGAGCACGGCATCCGCGTCAACGGGGTCAACCCGGACGGCGTGGTGCGCGGTTCCGGGATCTTCGCGGGCGGCTGGGGCGCGCAGCGCGCGGCCGTGTACGGGGTGCCGGAGGAGAAGCTCGGCGAGTTCTACGCCCAGCGCACCATCCTCAAGCGGGAGGTGCTGCCCGAGCACGTCGCCAATGCCGTCTTCGCCCTCACCGGCGGGGAGCTGACCCACACCACCGGGCTGCACGTCCCGGTCGACGCCGGCGTCGCGGCCGCCTTCCTGCGGTGAGCGCGCCCGTGACGTCGTACGCCGCGGTCGACCTCGGCGCGTCCAGCGGACGTGTCATGGTCGGCCGCGTCGGCCCCGACAGCCTGGAGCTGACCGAGGCGCACCGCTTCCCCAACCGGCCCGTGCGCCTGCCCGAGGGGCTGCGCTGGGACGTGCTGGCGCTGTACGCGGGCGTGCTGGACGGCCTGCGGGCGGCCGGGCAGGTCGACTCGGTCGGCATCGACAGCTGGGCCGTCGACTACGGCCTGCTCGACGCCGACGGCGCCCTGCTGGGCAACCCCGTGCACTACCGGGACCCCCGCACCGAGGGGATCGCGGAGAAGGTGTGGGCGACGGTGCCCGCCGACCGCCTGTACGCGGCGACCGGACTGCAGTACGCCCCCTTCAACACCCTCTACCAACTGGTCGCGGCCCGGGACACGGACCAACTCGCGCATGCCCGGCGCCTGTTGCTCATCCCGGATCTGCTGTCCTACTGGCTCACCGGCGAGCAGGGCACCGAGCTCACCAACGCCTCCACCACCCAGCTGATCGACCCGCGCACCCGCACGTGGTCGCACGACGTCGCCGCGCGGCTGGGCATCGACCTGAGCCTGTTCGCGCCGCTGCGCCGGCCCGGCGACCCGGCGGGCGTCCTGCGGCCGGAGGTGCTGGAGGAGACGGGGCTCACGGGTCCCGTGCCGGTGACGACGGTCGGCTCGCACGACACGGCGTCGGCCGTGGCCGCCGTACCGGCCGACGGCGAGCGGTTCGCGTACATCTGCACCGGCACCTGGTCGCTGGCGGGGCTGGAGCTCGGCGCGCCGGTGCTGACGGAGGAGAGCCGGGCCGCCAACTTCACCAACGAGCTGGGGCTGGACGGAACCGTCCGCTACCTGCGCAACATCATGGGGCTGTGGCTGCTCCAGGAGTGCGTGCGGGCCTGGGGCGAGCCGGATCTGGGCGAGTTGCTGCGGGAGGCGGCCGAGGCGCCGGCGCTGCGGTCGGTCGTGGACGCCGGGGACGCCGCGTTCCTGGCGCCGGGCCGGATGCCGGAGCGGATCGCCGAGGCGTGCCGCGCCTCCGGGCAGCCCGTGCCCTCCTCGCCCGGGGAGATCACCCGCTGCATCCTCGACTCCCTCGCGCTCGCCCACCGCAAGGCCGTGCAGGACGCGCAGGACCTCGCCGGCCACCCGGTGGACGTCGTGCACGTCGTGGGCGGCGGCACCCGCAACGCGCTGCTGTGCCAGCTGACCGCCGACGCCTGCGGGCTGCCGGTGGTGGCGGGGCCGACGGAGGCGGCGGCGCTCGGCAACGTGCTGGTCCAGGCCCGGGCGCACGGCCTGGTGGGCGACCTCGCCGAGATGCGGCGCCTGCTCGCCCGTACCCAGCCGCTGACCCGCTACGAGCCCCGCGGCGGCACCGGACGCTGGCGCGAGGCGCAGGCCCGGCTCGCCGGGGCATGACGGGGTCTCCCCCACCCCGCCCTACCGGACTACGCTGCACTCATCCGATGATCGACAACAAGGAGCCGCGATGCGTGTCGCCCTGTTCCTGACCTGCGTCAACGACACGCTCTATCCGGACACCGGGCGCGCCGTGGTGAAACTGCTGACCAGGCTGGGCGTCGAGGTCGACTTCCCGATGGCCCAGACCTGCTGCGGGCAGGCCCACTACAACACCGGGTACCGCCATGAGGCCGAACCCCTCGCCCGGCATTTCTCCGATGTCTTCGGAGAGTACGAGGCGATCGTCACGCCGTCCGGCTCGTGCGGGGCGATGGTGCGGGAGCTGTACCCGCGGATGGGCGAGCGGGCCCGGGCCGAGGGGCGCGGGGACTCCCTGGCCGCGACGCTGGCGCCGGTGGTGCCGAAGACGTACGAGCTCACGGAGTTCCTGGTGGACGTGCTGGGAGTGACCGACGTGGGCGCCTACTACCCGCACAAGGTGACGTACCACCCCACCTGCCACGGTCTGCGCGGTCTCGGCCTGGGCGACCGGCCGCTGCGGCTGCTGAAGGCCGTGAAGGGGCTGGAGCTGGTCGAGCTGCCCGGTGCCGAGGAGTGCTGCGGCTTCGGCGGCACGTTCGCGCTGAAGAACTCCGACGTCTCGGCGGCGATGGGCGCGGACAAGGTGCGCGGCGCCGAGTCGACCGGCGCGGAGGTGCTGTGCGCGGCCGACAACTCGTGTCTGATGCACATCGGGGGCACGATGACCCGGCTGGGCTCCGGCATGCGGCCGGTGCACATCGCGGAGATCCTGGCGAGCACGGAGGAGGAACCGGCCGTATGAGCGGGACGTTCGTAGGGATGCCGGCCTTCCCGGCGGCGGCGCACGAGGCCGTGGGCAACGCCACCCTGCGCGGGAATCTGCGCCACGCCACCCACACCATCCGCGCCAAGCGGGCCAAGGCGGTGGCGGAGGTGTCGGACTGGGCGCAGCTGCGGGAGGCCGGCAAGCGCATCAAGGACCACACGCTGCGCCATCTCGACCGGTATCTCGTGCAGGTGGAGGAGTCGGTCACGGCGGCGGGCGGTACGGTCCACTGGGCGGCGGACGCCGACGAGGCCAACCGGATCGTGGCCGACCTGGTCAAGGCCACCGGGGAGACGGAGGTCGTCAAGGTCAAGTCGATGGCCACCCAGGAGATCGGGCTGAACGAGGCGCTGGAGGCCGAGGGCATCCGGGCCTACGAGACCGATCTCGCCGAGCTGATCGTGCAGTTGGGCAAGGACCGCCCCTCGCACATCCTCGTCCCCGCCATCCACCGCAACCGCGGCGAGATCCGCGACATCTTCCGCACGGAGATGAGCGAGTGGGGCCGTCCGGCGCCCGAGGGCCTGACCGACACCCCCGCCGAACTCGCCGAGGCGGCCCGGCTGCACCTGCGGGAGAAGTTCCTGCGGGCCAAGGTCGGCATCTCCGGC
Organism: Streptomyces sp. 7R007; assembly: GCF_054850255.1. Lineage (NCBI taxonomy): Bacteria > Bacillati > Actinomycetota > Actinomycetes > Kitasatosporales > Streptomycetaceae > Streptomyces > Streptomyces sp. 7R007. Next base: position 256,587 of record NZ_JBTWMV010000001.1, read on the forward strand.
GCCAACTTCATGGTGGCCGAGACCGGCACCCTGGTGGTCGTGGAGTCCGAGGGCAACGGCCGGATGTGCCTGACCCTGCCCGAGACGCTGATCTCGGTCGTCGGCATCGAGAAGATCGTGCCGACCTGGCGGGACCTGGAGGTCTTCCTGCAGACCCTGCCCCGCTCCTCCACCGCCGAGCGCATGAACCCGTACACGTCGACGTGGACCGGCACGACCGACGGCGACGGCCCGCAGACCTTCCACCTGGTCCTGCTCGACAACGGCCGCACCGACACCCTCGCCGACGAGGTAGGCCGGCAGGCCCTGCGCTGCATCCGCTGCTCGGCCTGCCTGAACGTCTGCCCGGTCTACGAACGGGCCGGCGGCCACGCCTACGGCTCGGTCTACCCGGGGCCCATCGGCGCCATCCTCAGCCCCCAGCTCCGGGGCACGGCAAGCGAGATCGACGCCTCGCTGCCGTACGCGTCGAGTCTCTGCGGGGCCTGCTACGAGGTGTGCCCGGTGGCGATCGACATCCCGGAGGTGCTGGTGCACCTGCGGGAGCGGGTCGTGGAGGGCGGTCCGGTCACCCGGGCGGGCAACAAGGTGGTGCTGAAGCCGGCGAAGGGGCACGCCGCCGAGCGGGCGGCGATGCGGGCGGCCCGCTGGGCGTTCAGCCACCCCGGCGCCCTGCGCACCGGCCAGCGCCTCGCCTCCCGCACCCGGCGCCTGCATCCCCGGACGCTGCCGGGACCGGGCAGGGCGTGGAGCGGGACCCGGGACCTGCCCGCCGTACCGGCGGAACCGTTCCGGGACTGGTGGCAGCGGACCAACGGCGGGAAGGACGGCGCGAAGTGAACAGCAGGGAGCGGATCCTGGGCCGGGTGCGGCGCGCCCTGGCGGACGTGCCCCAGGACGACACGCCGTACGAGCAGGCGGTTCCGCGCGACTACGTACGCGAGCACGGTGACCGCGGTGTCGAGCAGACGGTCGACCTGCTGGCCGAGAACCTGGCCGACTACCGGGCGCTCGTCCACCGCTGCACGGGCGGCGAACTGCCCGCGCTGATCGGCCGCCTGCTGGCCGAGCACGGTTCGAAGAGCGTCCTCGTGCCGCCGGGTCTGGCACCCGAGTGGCTCGCGGCGACCGACGCCGAGCAGATCCCCGACCGCGCCGGCACCACCCCGGCCGAACTGGACCGCGTCGACAGCGTGGTCACGGCCTGCTCGGTGGCCGTCGCCGAGACCGGCACCATCGTCCTCGACGCCTCCCCCGACCAGGGCCGCCGCCGCATCACCCTGGTCCCCGACCACCACGTCTGCGTCGTCAGGGTCCCCGACCAGGTCGTCTCCTCGGTCCCCCAGGCCCTCGAACGCCTCGACCCCACGCGCCCGTTGACCTGGATCTCCGGCCCGTCGGCCACGAGCGACATCGAGCTGGACCGGGTCGAGGGCGTGCACGGCCCGCGCACGCTGGAGGTGGTGCTGGTGAGCGGACCGTCCACCTGAGACGCCGTCCGGCGCCCGCGGGGTGTCGCTGAGTACACCCCGCGATACGGGTTCTGCGGCCCGTGTGGTTCCTCCCCCGTCTCCGTAGCGTCGTGGCCAGGCACAGGGCGTGCCGGACGGAGGGTGAGGGCGATGTTTCACGCGGGCTCGGGACACAGGTACGACAGGGAACCCGCCGCCGAGGCGCTGCGGCTGGTCAAGGTCGGCAAGACGTACGGCAGCGACGACGGCGCCGTACGCGCCCTGGACGGGGTGACGCTGGGCCTGGCCCGGGGGACGTTCACCGCGGTCATGGGGCCGTCGGGGTCGGGCAAGTCGACGCTGTTGCGGTGCGCGGCCGGTCTGGAGCGGCCGGACGGCGGCATCGTGCGGGTCGACGGCACCGAGCTGACGGGCGGCGGCGAGGCGGAGCTGACCCGGTTCCGGCGGGGACGCGTCGGGTTCGTCTTCCAGGAGTACAACCTGCTGGAGACGCTGACGGTGGCGCAGAACACGGTGCTGCCGCTGAAGCTGGCCGGGCGGCGCGTGGATCGCCGCCGGGTCCGCGAGGTGCTGGCCCGGGTCGGGCTCGGCGACCGTCTGGGGCACCGTCCCGCCCAGCTGTCGGGCGGTCAGCGCCAGCGCGTCGCGATCGCCCGCGCGCTGGTCGCCGAGCCCCGGGTGATCTTCGCGGACGAGCCGACGGGCGCGCTGGACACCCGCAGCGCGCGGGACGTGCTGCGGCTGCTGCGGGAGGCGGTGCAGGCGCACGGCCGCACCGTGGTGATGGTGACGCACGATCCGGTCGCCGCCGCGTACGCCGACACCGTGCTGTTCCTGGCGGACGGCCGGCTGGCCGGCCGGATGGACGCACCCACCGCGGACGCGGTGGCCGAGCGGCTGGCGCACCTGGGCGACGACGTGACGGCGGGGGTGTGAGCCATGCTGACGCTCGCGATGCGGTCGGTACGGCAACGGCCTGGACGCTTCCTCGCGACGCTGCTGTCCGCCTTCCTCGGCGCGGTGGTCGTCATGACGTTCGACTCGATGTACGACACGGCGGCCGGGCCCGGCGTGGACGCGGTGAGCCGGGACAGCCTGACCACGTCGGCCAGCGTGGTCGGCGGCTACGGCACCCTGCTGGTGTTCTTCGCCGTGGCCTCCACGCTCACCGTCGCCGTGCGGCACCGCGCGGCCGAGCTGGAGCTGTTGCGGTGCTGCGGGGCGACTCCGGCGCAGATCGGGCGGATGGTCGTGGGCGAGGCGGTGGTAGTGGCGCTGGCGGGTGCGGTGCTGGCGATCGGTCCGGCGGTGCTGGGCGGCCGGCTGCTGCTCGACCGGTTCCAGGACGGAGGGCAGGTCGCCGAGTCGGTCGGCTTCTCCTTCGGTCCCGTCGCGCTCACCTCCGGCGTGGCCGTCACGCTGCTCGCTGCGGCGGGCGCGGCGCTGCCGGCGCTGCGGCGGGCGACGCGCGAGCGCCGGCGGCGGCCTCGGGCGCGGTCGTTCCTCGCGTACGCCGCTCTCGTCGCCGGCGCGGTGTCGGTGACCTCGACCTTCGCCCTGTCGCCGACGTACGAGGCGCTGATGGCTCCCCCGGCGTACGGGGCGATCCTGCTCTCCGTCGGCCTCGCGCTGCTGGCGCCGCGGCTGCTGAGGGCCGTGCTGGACCGGCTCGCGCCGGACGGGGCGAGCGGGTGGCTGGCGGTGCGCAACCTGCGCGAGCGGGCCGACGAGGTCGCCGGGATCATGGTGCCGCTGATCCTGTTCACGGCCGTGGCGACGGCGACCCTGTACCTGCAGGGCGTGGAGAGCGACGCCGTACGGGCCTCCGGTGCGGTGAAGTCCGTCGAGGCCCGGAACCTGGAGACGCTGAACCTCACCGTCGTCGGCATCATCGTGGTCTTCGTCTGCGTGATGCTGGTCAACTCGCTGTACGCGGCGACGAATTACCGCGGCCGTGAGTTCGGTCAGCAGCGGCTGGCGGGCGCCACCCCGGGCCAGGTGCTGGGCACGGTGGGCGTCGAGACGCTGGTCCTGACCGGCACGGGCGTGTGCTGCGGCACGGTGGCGGCCCTGGCGGGGATCGTCCCGTTCGCCGTCGTACGCAGCGACTCGGTCCTCCCCCACCAGGGGCTGGGCCTCTACGTCGCGGTCGTCTCCGTCTGCCTGGCGGCGACGCTGGGCACCAGCCTGGTCACGGCCCGGCGGGTGCTGCGCACTCCGGCGGTGCGGGCGGCCGGCGTGGCGGCGTGAGCGGACTCCACAAGGGGCGGTCGCCACGGCGGCCGCCCCTTCGGCCTAGGCCAGGCCCGCCGCGTCCAGCAGGGTCGTCACGGTCGCCGTGGTCAGCCCGGCCAGTGTTTCGATCCGGGCGCCGGCGCGGGCGCTCGCGCCGTCGAAGACCAGCATCAGCTGGCGGGCGAGCAGTTGCGGATCCCGCGCGCCGCCGAGCTCGGCCTGGGTACGGAACGCCTCCTGGAGGTGCCGTTTGGCCGCGGCGGCGACGACGCTGGCCGGGTGCTCGGGGTTCTTCAGCTCCACCAGCGCGGCCAGATAGGGGCAGCCCTGGTAGGCGGGCTCGGCCGAGAGCCTCTCGACGCGTTCGAAGACGTACAGGATGCGCTCGCGGGGTGTGGTCGCGGCGTCCGGGCCGGGCAGGAGCTGCGCCGCGTAGGCGGGTGCGCGTCGCTCCAGGCTGGCGGCGAGGACCTCGTCCTTGCTCGCGAAGAGCTGGTACATGGACCGTTTCGACACACCGGCCGTCCGGCACAGCGCCTCGACCCCGATGGAGACGCCGTCGCGGTAGAAGAGCTCGGTCGCGGCGTCGAGCAGCCGGTCCCTCGGGGAGGCCTTGTCGGTCGTGGTCATACGGCGAGGGTACCGCGCCGGACACCGAAGGGAAACCGATCGGTTTACCGCCGGCCGCGCGCCGGATACCGGGTGACAGGGACGCTGAACAAGCGCTTAGATAGGTGGCACGAGCTGTCGCCGCCGCCCGGGAGGCCCTGTTGTTCACATCCGTCGACGACGTCTTCACGCGTCTCGCCGAGACCGGCTACCTCGCCTCGCCCGCGGTGGCCACGACCGTCTTCCTCGCCGACCGGCTCGGCAAGCCGCTGCTGGTGGAGGGCCCGGCCGGGGTCGGCAAGACCGAGCTCGCCAAGGCCGTCGCCGAGGTCGCCGGCGCCCGCCTGGTCCGGTTGCAGTGCTACGAGGGCGTCGACGAGGCCCGCGCGCTGTACGAGTGGAACCACGCCAAGCAGCTTCTGCGCATCAGCGCGGGCCGCGACGAGACGTGGGACGAGACGCGCACCGACATCTTCAGCGAGGAGTTCCTGCTCACCCGCCCCCTGCTCACGGCCATCCGCGGCGACGACCCCAAGGTGCTGCTGATCGACGAGACGGACAAGGCGGACGTCGAGGTCGAGGGCCTGCTCCTGGAGGTGCTCAGCGACTTCCAGGTCACCGTCCCCGAACTCGGCACGATCACCGCCACCCGCCGCCCCTTCGTCGTCCTGACCTCCAACGCCAGCCGCGAGCTGTCCGAGGCGCTGCGCCGCCGCTGCCTCTTCCTGCACATCGGCTTCCCCGACGAGGAGTTGGAGCGCCGGATCGTACGGCTGAAGGTGCCGGGGCTCGACGAGACGCTGGCCGCGTCCGTGGTGCGTGTGGTGGGCGCGCTGCGCGCCATGGACCTGCGCAAGGTCCCCTCGGTCGCCGAGACCATCGACTGGGCGCGCACCCTTCTCGCGCTCGGCGCCGACACCCTCGACGACACCCTCGTCCGCGACACCCTCGGAGTGCTCCTCAAGCACCAGGACGACGTCCTGAAGGCCGCCGCCAAGCTCGACCTGGACGCCGTGTGACCGCGCCGGGTGTCGCGGAGCGGCTGACCTCGCTGGTCGGCGCCCTGCGCGCGCACGGGATGCGCATCGGCACCGGCGAGACCGTGGACGCGGCCGAGGCGGTGGCCGTGCTCGGGCTCGCGGACCGGGAGCTGCTGCGGGAGGGCCTGGCCGCGACGCTGCTGCGCGGCACGGACCAACGGCGGGTGTTCGACCCGGTCTTCGACCTGTACTTCCCGCGCGGCATCGGCGCGCCGGAGGGTGAGCGGCCCGGCCGCACGGAACTGCGCGACCGGCTCGCGGCCGCCCTCGCCGACGACGACACGGCGCTCATGGAACGCCTCGCGGCGGAGGCGGTCGACGGTTTCGGCGGGTACGGCTCCTCCCCCGCCTCGGACGGCTGGTCCTCGTACCAGACGCTCGAACGCATCCGCCCGCAGACGCTGTTCGCGCGCGTGCGCGACGACGTCCGCGCCCGAAGCGGCGGTTCGGGCTTCGCCGACCGGCTGCTGGACGACGAGATCCGCCGGCGGATCGAGGCGTTCCGGCAGATGGTGGCCGCCGAGGCACGGCGCCGGGTGGCCGAGCGGCGGGGCCGGGACCAGATCGCCCGGCGCGCGGTGGCCACCACCGCCGACCGGCTCGACTTCCTCTACGCCGGCAAGGCCCAGCTCGCCGAACTGCGCAGGACCGTTCAGCCGCTGGCCCGCAAGCTCGCCACCCGGCTCGCCGCGCGCCGGCGCCGGGCCGCCCGGGGCAGCATCGATCTGCGGCGCACCGTGCGCGGTTCGCTGTCGACGGGCGGGGTGCCGATGAAGCCGGTGCTGCGCAGGCGCCGCCCGGCCCGGCCCGAACTGGTGCTGCTGTGCGACGTGTCGGGGTCGGTGTCGGGCTTCTCGGACTTCACGATGCTGCTGGTACAGGCGCTGCACGACCAGTTCAGCAAGGTGCGGGTGTTCGCCTTCGTCAACCGGATCGACGAGGTGACCGGGCTGCTGCGGCACGGCACGGCCGACGCGGAGGGGCTCGCCGCCCGCATCCAGGAGGAGGCGACGCTCACCGGCTGGCACGGCAGCAGCGACTACGGCGTGGCGCTGGGCGAGTTCGCGGAGCGCTACGCCGACGCGGTCGGCCCGCGCACCACGGTGTTCGTACTCGGCGACGCCCGCACCAACATGAGCGACCCGAACCTGCCGGCCGTCCGGCGGATCGCCGAACAGGCCCGGCGCGTCTACTGGTTGAACCCCGAGCCGCGCGCCCAGTGGGGCACCGGCGACTCCGCCGCACCGGAGTACGCGGGGCTGGTGGAGATGCACGAGTGCCGCAACGCACGCCAGCTCGGCACCATCGTCGGCCGCCTGCTGCCGATCTGACTAGGCGGCGAGCTGCGGGTACAGCGCCGGGATGTCCGCGGCGAGGCCGGCCTTGACCTGGCGGGTCAGTTCGTCGGCGAGCACCTCGTGGGCGCCGGAGGCGATGCCGTCCAGGGCCAGCGCGGCCACGCTCTCGGGGGTGGACTTCGGGGCGTCGACGTGGGCCACCAGGTCGGTGTCGACGTACCCGACGTGCAGGCCGGTGACCTCGATGCCGCGCGGCTTGAGGTCCAGGCGCAGGGAGTTGGTCTGGGACCACAGGGCCGCCTTGGAGGCGCTGTAGGAGCCGGCGACGCCGAGCCAGGACAGCACCGAGTGGACGTTGAGGATGTGGCCGCCTCCGTTGCGCTCGATGACCGGCACGAAGGCGCGGGTGACGAGCAGCGGCCCGTAGAAGTTGGTCTCGAACTCGCGCCGGACGTCGTCCACGGGTGAGTCGAGGAAGTTGGCGTTCACGGACGCGCCCGCGTTGTTGATCAGGATCGTGACGTCCTGCGCCCGCTCGGCGGCCGCGGCGACGGACGCGGGATCGCTCACCTCCAGGGCCAGCGCCACTGCGTCGGGGTGGGTGACGGTGCGCGGGTCGCGGGCGGTGGCGTACACCTTCTTCGCCCCGCGCTCGTACAGGGCGGCGACGAGCGCCTTGCCGATACCGCGGCTGCCGCCGGTGACCAGGGCGACGGAGCCTTCGATGGTGGTCATGGGAGTCTCCCGACACATGAGAACAGAGGGGAAACCGATCGGTTTCCTCACCTCCCGAGAGTAAACCGATCGGTTTCCTCGGGCAAGCGCCAGGGTGCCCTCTCCTGGAAAATCAGGGGTTGTCCCGGATATCCGGGACGGCCGCTTTCTCCTACGCTCCTCAGCAGTGGAGGGGGGACGCCATGAAGGCAGTGATCCAGGACCGGTACGGGCCGGCCGAGGCGCTGGAGGTGCGGGAGGTGGAACAGCCGCTGCCCGCCGCCGGTGAGGTGCTGGTGCGGGTGCTCGCCGCCTCGGTCAACGCCTACGACTGGCACCTGATGCACGGCGACCCCAGGCTCGCGCGGCCCATGATGGGGCTCACGCGGCCGAAGGCGAGGATCCGGGGCCGGGACTTCGCCGGGCGGGTGGAGGCGGTGGGCGCCGCGGTCACCGGGCTGAAGCCGGGGGACGAGGTGTTCGGCGAGGCGGACGGGGCGTTCGCGGAGTTCGTGTGCGCGCCGGACGGCGCCGTGGACCTCAAACCGGCCGGCCTCACCTTCGAGCAGGCGGCGGCGATGCCGCTGGCGGCGAACACCGCCCTCATCGGGCTGCGGGACGTCGCCCGGCTCACCGCGGGGCAGTCGGTGCTGGTGAACGGGGCGTCCGGCGGGGTGGGCACCTTCGCCGTGCAGATCGCCAAGGCGTACGGCGCGGTCGTGACCGGCGTGTGCAGCACCCGCAACGCCGACCTGGTCCGCTCGCTCGGCGCGGACCACGTCGTCGACTACACCCGGGAGGACTTCACCCGTTCCGGGCGGCGTTACGACGTCGTCCTCGACCTGGTCGGCAACCGTTCCCTGGGCGAGTTCCGCCGCGCGCTGGCGCCGACGGGCACGCTCGTGCTGTCCGGCGGCGGCATGTACGAGGGCGGCAGCCTGGTCGGGCCGATGGGGCTGTTCCTGCGGGGCCGTCTGCTGGCGCCCTTCGTGCGCGGACAGCGCTTGCGCGAACTCCCGGCGAAACAGAGCAAGGCCAACCTCGCCGAACTGCGCAGGCTGGCCGAGTCGGGGAAGGTCACCCCGGTCGTGGAGCGGACGTATCCGCTCGGCCAGGCGGCCGAGGCCATACGCCACCTGGAGGTGGAGCACGCGCGCGCGAAGATCGTCGTCACCGTGTGAGCGGCCCCACCCCGCGGTGGTCCCTCGTCCCTAGTGCCTGGTCCCTAGAGTGCCTGATCCCCAGCCCCTTGTGCCTATTCCTTGGCCTTCGCGTACTCCGTGGCCATGGCTCCGGCGAAGTCGTGGACGATGCACGGCTCGTCACCGACCACCCAGGCGTCGTGCCCCGGCGAGAGCACGAACACGTCACCCGGGCCGACCTCGCTCTCGGCCCCGTCGTCCATGCGTACGCGCATGCGTCCCTGGACGACGTAGCCGTTGTGGTGCACCTCGCAGCTGTCCGTCCCGGCGATCGGTGCCACGGACTCCGACCAGCGCCACCCGGGCTCGAACGTGCCCACGGCGAAGTCGAGTCCGGTGAGGTGAACGGCTTCGAGATGGCCGCGCGGGAAGTCACGGCGTTCATCCGGCTTGTCGACAGGCTTGACCTCGATCATGTCGGCTCCCTCCATCGCGAGCCCCGTCCACTCCATCGTCGACCCGGCAACCCGGCGCCGCCATTCGGGGGACCGCGGGTCACCTGGACGGCCGGACAATCGGGCGAACCAGGCGCAGAATGAGGCACACAGCCGCACTCATCGCCGAACCGCCAGAAAGGTGGCGATCCCCGTGGCCGAACATCCTCACGCCATGCTCGTCCGCAAGGGCTACGAGGCCTTCACCCGCGGTGACATGGACGCCCTGCGCTCGCTGATGGCGGGCGACGCCACGCACCACGTGCCCGGCAGTCACCCGCTCGCCGGTGACTTCAAGGGCATCGACTCGATCCTCGACATGTACCGCCGGCTCTTCGAGGAGACCGCCGGCACGCTGAACGTCGAGCTGAACCGGATCCTGGTCGACGGCCGCGGTCACGCGGTCGCCACGCACCGCGTCAGCGCCGAACGCGGCGGCAAGCGCCTCGACGAGGACGGATGCATCATCTTCCGGATCGTCGGCGACAAGGTCACCGACCTCGACGAGTGCGTCGGGGACATCGACACCAGCAACGCGTTCTGGACCTGAGCCCCGTCCGTTGGTGAGGCGGGGTCAGCGTCCCGCCTCACCGGCCTGTCCGGCCGGTGCGCCGCACAGCGCGGCGAAGCGGGCGGCGTCGACGTTGCCCCCGGAGACGATCACCCCGACCCGGCGCGGCAGGGGTCCCGCACGGCCCGTCAGCAGGGCGGCCAGCGGGGTGGCTCCGCTCGGCTCGACGACGATCTTCAGCCGCTCGAAGGCGAACCGCATCGCGTCGCGGATCTCGTCGTCGGAGACCAGCGCGACGGCGTCGACGAGCCTGCGGTTCACCGAGAAGGTCAGCTCGCCGGGCGTCTCCAGGGCCTGTCCGTCCGCGATGGTGCGCGGCACCTCGATGCGGACGCGCCGGCCCGCCTCCAGGGACCGCTTGGTGTCGTCCCCCGCCTCCGGTTCGACGCCGACGACCCGGATTCCGGGGTACAGCCCCTTGGCGGCCGTGGCGGCTCCGGCGATCAGTCCCCCGCCGCCGACCGGCACGACCAGTGCGCCCAACTCTCCCGTCTCCTCCAGGAGTTCGAGCGCCGCCGTGCCCTGTCCGGCCATCACGTGCGGGTGCTCGTAGGGCGGGATGAGGGCGAGCCCGCGCTCTTCGGCAAGGGCCTGGCCGACGGCGACGCGGTCCTCGGTGTAGCGGTCGTAGATGACGATCTCGGCGCCGTAGCCCTCGGTGGCGGCCCGCTTGGAGCGCGGGGCGTCCTCGGGCATGACGATGACGGCGGAGGTGCCGAGCTCCCGGGCGGCGAGGGCGACGGCCTGGGCGTGGTTGCCGGACGAGTAGGCGGCGATGCCCCGGGCCAGCTGGTCGGGGGTGAGCCGGGAGGCCGCGTTGTAGGCGCCGCGGAACTTGAAGGCGCCGACACGCTGGAAGTTCTCGCACTTGAGATGGACCTCGGCACCGACGAGGGCGTCCAGCGTGCGGGAGCGCAGCACCGGGGTGCGGTGGGCGATGCCCTTCAGCCGGACGGCGGCCTCACGGACGTCGTCGAGGGTGACGGGCGGGGTGGTGGTCGTCACGCGGGTTCTCCATCGGTCGTCGTGGTCGTCACGGGTTCTCCGTCCGTGGTGGGGGCGTTGGCGGTGCGGGCCTGGGAGAGGTAGCTGTAGGCCGAGGCCCGGGAGATGCCGAGGCGGGTGGCGACCTGCTCGACCGAGCGGCGTACGGCGAAGACGCCGTGGGCGTCGAGGCTGCGGAACAGGTCGAGGCGCTCGGCGCGGTCGAGTCCGGCCCAGGCGCGGTTCCCGCCGAGCCGGTGACCGTCGAGGACGGCCTCCACGACGGAGTCGATGTCACCGGCGAAGGTGGTGACCGGCGTCCGGTCGCAAGCGGTCCCGGCACCGGCCAGCGCGCCGAGCAGGGCGTGCGCCTCGTGCACCGCGCCGACGTCGACGTTGACGCACAGAGCGCCGAACACCGCCCGGGTGGAGTCGCGCAGCAGGATCGTCGACGACTTGACGAGCTGTCCGGTCCGGGTGCGTGTGACGTAGTTGAGCTCGTCGTCGGCCTCGTCACCACGGGCGACCATCCTGAGGCCAATCTCGCTCATCGCGCCGCCGACCCGCCGGCCGGTCACCGCGCCGGCGAGGGCGACGACCGACCGCTCCGGCCGCCGGTAGTCGTGCAGCACCACCTCGCACACCGGCCCGAACGTCGCCGCGATCCCGTCGACGACGGGCCGCAGCGCGGCGATGATCGCGTCCCGCTCCCCCTCCAGCCCCTCTCCGGCCGCCATGGCGCACTCTCCCGTCTCGCCGCACCCGACAGCTGCCTAGACTACGCGTCCAGAGGTTGGACGGAAAGTCCAACTTCGGGTCACCCGCAATCACCCCAGGTCAGCGCACGACACCGGCCGGCCCCACGTCAGGCGGAGTCATGGGTCGCCGCATGGGTCAGCGCCTCCCGCGCGGCGTGCCGGTCGGCGACCGTCTCCCACCACGGGTGGGTGTGCATCTCCTCGGCGAGGCGACGGCACCGCTCGCGCGCCTCCGCGAGCCGCTCGCGCTGCTCGTCCGTGATCTCGGCCCGGCCGGCCGCGATGTCGGCGCCGCTGGGCAGCCGGATGGCGATGTCCTCGCAGTGGGCCAGCGCGCGCGTGAAGGCGCGCCGGGCGGCGACCAGATCGCCGGGTATGACGAACTCGCCCACGGTGAACGGGCGGGAGAACTCGTTCGACGGCGGTTCGGTGTGCCACAGGGAGGCGTCGATGGGCAGTTCGTCATCGCGCGCCCGGGTCAGCTCGCGCCGGACGTCCGCCTGACCGTCCTCGCCCCGCCGGGGCAGCAGGACCGCCTCGCCGGCCCGCCGCGGAGAGGGCACCCCCGGCAGCGGTTCGGGGCGCCCTTCGAGGAACTCCTCCTTGTCGGCCGGTGTGACCCACATGTGCCAGCCGCGCCGCCCGGCGGGATGGGGCATGTACAGCGAGACGAGTTCGCCGGTGGCGGTGCGCCGGATGACGTCGTCGTAGTACAGGCCCGCCACCGGCTCCCACAGTCCGTGCCGGCCTCCGCAGCGGCCGGCGCCCTGGCGCGGACAGGGCACGGGGCTGCTCCAGTCGCAGCGCGACATGTGCAGGTGCTTGATCCCGCCGCGCACCGGCAGGGCGGCGCGGTCGGTGACGTCGCGCCAGCTCTGCACGTTCAGCCGGGCCCAGGGGGCGCGGTCGATGGGGATCGCGTTCTCGTTGTTGACGAGCCACAGCGGGGTCAGCCCGGCCTGGCGGACCAGTCGGGTGCGCTCGTCGACGGAGCCGCCGGCTATCGCGGAGAGCTGGATTTCGTACCCGAGCCGCCGAGCGCCGACGCCTTCCACGGTGACGTCGGCGCGGAGCTTTCCTTGATCGGCGTCTTCCGGCCGGGTCACCCGGAATCCCTCGCCGGCGGCGACTTTCGCGGTGTATTCCCTGAGCGCCTTGTGGAGATCGCTTTCCGCCTTCGTCTCGGGCCGCTCCCCTTTCGCCACGTGCATGGCGTGCGGGCGGCCGTTGACTTTGCGGATCGTCATGAAGCCGGGGCAGATGAACCCCTCGTCCTCATGGGCCTCCAGGCAGTACAGAAGATCCGGTTGGTAATTGCCGTAGATCTCGTCGAGCAGCCCCGGATATTCGGGGTGCCCGAGATCCGCCTCGGTCAGGTCGAGCGTGATCCCGAGGCCCCTGTGCCAGACGCTGTAGGTCATAAGGCGAGAGTAGGACGCACCACTGACAATGGGCCGATTCCATGATCGGGAACGGTCCCGTAAATGCTCTGCGATATCAGGAGCCGACGGAATTCGCGTCCGGGTCCAGTCCCGTCATGAGTTCCGCGAAGGCGCGCCCGGCGCCGGGTGCGGTGAACAGCCGGTCGAGGCGGGCACGGGCCATTCCGCGGTGGAAGGGGCCCCGGTCGGAGTCGTCGCCGTAGGCGGCCTGGAAGGGCACCCCGGCGTGGGCGAAGGCGGCGAGGAGGTGCGGGCGCGGGCCGCTGTCCGGGCCGTAGGTGATCAGCGGCGTCCCGGCGAGCCGCTCCAGGTCGAGCGCCGTCCGCCGGGCCTGCGGCTGGTCGCAGGCCACCACGGCGACGATCTCGTCCCGCACCAGCACCCGGTGCGCGAAGCCGGGGGGCGAGGCCGGTGCGCGGGACCGCGGCGAAGACGGCGTCCAGGGACCCCTGGCGCACCTGCGGCACCAGGCTGGCGCGGGTGCCCTCGACGAGGTGGACGCCGACGCCGGGGTGGAGCCGGGGAAGGCGCCCAGCCGGGCGGGCAGGCTGCCGCCCTCGACACCGTCGCCGGCGCCCAGCGAGAGCTGTCCGGTCAGCAGCCCGCAGCGGCCGACGAACTCGGCCTTGACGGCGGCCACGGCGGCGGCGACGGCGCGGGCGTGCGGCGTGAGCGCCTCGCCCGCCGCGGACAGGCGCACCGAGCGGGAGTCGCGTTCGAAGAGCGCCTCGCCCGAGCCGGGTCGTCGCGCTCGACGCCGGCCTGGGCTTCGAGCGTGGTGATGGCGTCGTGATGATCCAGATCCTCACCCAGGCCGGCCGCTCCACCGAGGTCAAGCAGAAGCTGTACGCCGCCATCACCGCCTCCTCGCCGCGGTGGTCACGGCCTGAGAGGGCGGGTTCATCGGCTACGTCGAGAACACCGCGCCGGACTGGTCGTTCGGCTCCGGCCGCGCCCAGTACGGCGAGGGCGACCTGGTAGTGCCCGCGGCCGGCACCTCCGGTCACCGGGCCGTCTGACACGGCGTCGGCCCCGCGGGCCCCGCACCCCTGGTGGCGTCAGCTCACCGCAGTCTCCCCCGGGGCTTCAGCGGCACCGGCGGCAGTTCCGGTGCCGGCAGGGGGGCGCCGTCGTAGCCCTTGACCTCGCCGAAGCGGGTGCCGGTCATCCAGTCGGTCCTGGCCTGCTCGATCTCCTGCTGGGTACGCCCGATCCAGTTCCAGAACATGATCAGCTCCTCCTCGAACGGCTCACCGCCCAGGAGCATCAGACCCGCGTCCGAGGCGGCGCGCAGCGGCAGTTCGGTGCGGCCGCAGCCGAGGTAGAGCATCGAGCCGGGCAGCAGCGGCACGCCGTCCACGTGGGCCTCGCCGGACATGGACAGCACGGCGTACTCGAAGTCCGGCTCCAGCGGGAGGCGGACGTCCGCGCCGTCCGCCAGCGTGAGGTCGACGCCGACGATCGGGGTGTACGTCGTTCCCGGCGAGGCCGCGCCGTCGAGTTCGCCGAGGATGAGCGTGCCGGTGACGCCGGGGGCCGCGACGACCGGCAGGTCGGCGTGGTGTTCGAAGTGCGGGTCGGTGTGGCGGTGGCTGTCGGGGAGGGCGACCCACAGCTGCGCGCCGTGCAGGAAGCGGGCGTGCGGGCGGGGGCTCTCCTCGGAGTGGCTGATCGCCCGGCCCGAGGTCATCAGGCCCAGTTCGCGCGGGCGGATGGTCTGCAGGCTGCCCGTGGAGTCGCGGTGCAGCACCTCGCCCTGGTGCAGCCAGCTCACCGTCTGCAGGCCCATGTGCGGGTGCGGCGGCACCTGCATGCCGGGCTCGTCGGCGATGTCGTCGGGGCCGTAGTGGTCGACGAAGCACCAGGCGCCGACCATGCGGCGGCCCAGGTTGGGCAGCAGGCGGCGGACTTCGGTGGACTCGCCGAGCTGGACGCGGCGAGGGCTGAGGAGTTCGCGCACGGGTTCCGCGACGACGAACCCACGGCCGCCGCACAGGGCGGGAACCGCCTCGCGATCAAGATTGCTCATGGCCACAACGTAGTCCCGCGCGGGCCGTCGCGTCAGTCCGTCGTCCGGGCCGTCTCACGGAGGCGGAAAAATACTAGCCATGGATATAGTAGCCATGTACTGTAACGGTCATGAGCAAGGGTTCCGAGAAGCCGACGCCCGGGTTCCTGGTGTGGCGTCTGTCGACGAAGTGGCGGGTGGCCGTGGACCGCGCGGTCGCGCCGCTCGGCCTCACCCACGCGCAGTACTCACTGCTGGCCTCGCTGTACGGCATGCGGCGCGCCGGTGAGCGGCCCAGTCAGCGCCGCCTCGCCGACCACACGGGCCTGGAACCGCTGTACGTGTCCAAGCTGGCACGCGCCCTGGAGGGCGCCGGGCTCGTCGAACGCGCCCGCGACCCCCGCGACCCGCGCGCCGTGCAGCTGACCCTCACCGAGCAGGGCCGGGACGTCGTCCGGCGCGCGATCGACGTCGTGCACGGGCTGCTGGAGCAGCTGCTGGAGCCGCTGGGCGGCCTCGACAGCCCCCGCACCGGGGAGTTCACCCGCGATCTCGCGCTCCTGCTCGACGCACCTCTTGATCCGCCCGCCGACACCAGTGAGAACGAGAAGGAGCAGCCATGACCACCACCGCCTCCCCCGCCGCCGACGCCCGCACCGTCGGTCTGGCCCACTACGCCGCCCGTGCCGTCCTGGAACGGGTCCTGGCCCGGCACGGCATCACCTTCCAGGAGCAGATCACCCTCAGGCTCGCCGTCGTCGCCGAGGCCCCGCCGACCCGCGAGGCCCTCGTCGAGCAGGTCGCCGGCTCACTCAAGGTCGACGCCTCCGCAGTGGCGGACGTCATCGACGGACTGCTCGCGAAGGGTCTGCTCGCCGCCGAGGGACCACAGGTCCGGGCGAGCGAGTCGGGCCGCGCGTTCTACGCCGGGGTGAGCGCCGAGACCGCGCGGTACTCCGCCCGGATCTGGGGGGACATACCGCAGGAGGACCTGGCCGCCGCCGGCCGCGTCCTGACCCTGGTCACCGAGCGGGCCAACGCGGAGCTGGCCGCGATGCCGGCCTGAGGCAGGACCGGGCCCGGCCGGGGAGGGAGTCGACCGAGGGGCAACCGACGGCTGTGGGGCCCGGCCACGGTCGTGGCCAGCCCACCGTCGGCTCTCTCAGGGCGGTAACAGCCGCAGCCGCCGTCCACGTGCTGCCCGCCCCGGCAGGCCCCGCCGGCTTACTCGGAGGCAGCCCCGCGTCGGTGGGTGACCGCGCCCAGCAGTACGTCGACGGCGATGAAGGCGGCCAGCGGAATGCCCAGCAGGGGTACGAAGTAGCCGACGACCGCCACGACGGCGACGAGCGGCACCAGCAGGTGCGCCGGCACCCGCTGCCAGGCCCCGCGCGGGATCGGCCGGCCGAAGGCCGAACCGCGCCCGCGCTGCCACCACATGCGGTAGCCCCACGCGATGAGCAGGATCAGCGCGAGCGCCAGCAGCATCAGGGCGATCTGGTTGACCAGGCCGAAGAGGATGCCGGTGTGCAGGTCGATGCCCCACCGGGTCAGCTTCGCCAGCAGCGGGTAGTCGGCGAACCGCAGCACGTCGGTGACCTCGCCGGTGGCCGGGTCGACGGCGACCGAGTCCTGCTTCTCGGGCCAGCTGCGCTGCACCTGCCGTACGACATAGGCGGAGGTCTCGTCGGCGGGCGGCACGATCTCCACCGGGTCGCCCAGGCCCCGGGCGCGGGCCGCGGCCAGCACCTTGTCGAGGCCGACGCCGTGATCCCCGCCGCCGGCCGAGGCCGACGCGCCGTGGCCCGCGTGCTCGCCGCCCGCCGCCGTCGAGACCGACGGCGTGGCCTGGCCGAGGGAGGTGCGCAGCTCGTCGATGCCGGCGCCCGCGTACGTCGACCAGGTCAGACCGGTCGCCGAGAGGAAGAGGAAACCGGCCGCGGCCCACACGCCGACGGTGCCGTGCAGACCGAGCGTGCGCCGGCGCCCGCCGGTCCCCCGCACCCTGCGGGCGGCCCGGCGCCGGGAGAACCACAGCACCAGCCCGCCGCCCGTGATCACCCACAGCCAGCTCGCGGCGAGCTCGCTGTACAGCCGGCCGGTGTCGCCGAGGCGCAGATCGCGGTGGAACTCGTCGATCCAGGTCCGCAGCGGCAGCGCACCGGTCGAGCCGTACTGTTCGAGGGCGCCGCGCACCGTCCCCGTGTACGGGTCGACGAACACCGCGAGGGTGTGGTCGGCGCCGACGCCCTCGACGCCGGACAGCAGGACCCTGGTGGTGGCGTCGGCGTCCGGGGAGGGCCGTACCGCCGCGACCGTGCCCTCGGGATGGGCCTTGCGCGCGGCCGCCACCTGCTGCGAGAGGGGCAGCTTGGTGTCACCGGCCTCGGCGACCGTCATCTCGTGCGCGTAGAGGAGCTTCTCGGCCTGGAAGGCACCGGCGTACAGGAAACCGGTGACGGCGGCGACGAGCAGGAAGGGCGCGACGAACACACCGGCGTAGAAGTGCAGGCGCAGGATCAGGGGGCGCAGCGACGCCCAGGCGCCGGGGGACGGCGGGGGCGGTGAGGGGGGAGGCAGGGCCTCGTCGGTGGTGGTCGAGGGAGCGGTGGACATCGAGGGGTCTCCGGGGATCGCGAGGACGGGTGGCGCCGGCGGTCCAGTAGTCGGAGAGCCACCACGCCGAGTTCCCGGAGACGCAGGTGGCGTACGTCACACACCGTGAGGGCATGGCATGCTGGCCGGATGGCAACTCCCCGTGATCAGGCGCCCCTTGGCGAGTACGTCGAGCAACTGCTCGCCACCGACGGCCCGCTGCCCATCGTCGCGGCCGGCGATCCGGTCCTGCGCCGTCCCGCCGAGCCCTTCGACGGACAGCTGGACGACGCCCTGCTGGCCCGCCTCGTCGAGGCCCTGCGCGTCACCATGCACGCGGCGCCCGGCGTGGGCCTGGCCGCCCCGCAGGTCGGCGTGCCGCTGCGGATCGCGGTCATCGAGGATCCGGCGTCGGTCCCAGAGGAGGTGCGCAGCGCCCGCGGCCGGGTTCCGCAGCCCTTCCGCGTCCTGGTCGACCCGGTCTACGAACCCGTCGGCACCGGCCGCGCCGCCTTCTTCGAGGGCTGCCTCAGCGTGCCGGGCTGGCAGGCGGTGGTCGCGCGGGCCGCCCAGGTGCGGCTGCGCTGCCGGGACGAGCGGGGCCGCGCGGTGGACGAGGTGTTCACCGGCTGGCCGGCGCGGATCGTGCAGCACGAGACGGACCACCTCGACGGCACCCTCTACCTCGACCGCGCCGAGCTGCGCTCCCTCGCCTCCAACCAGGCGATGGCCGAGCGGTGGACGCAGCCCACGCCGCGGGAGGCCGCGGAGGCGCTGGGCTTCGACCTGCCGTGACCGCGCCTCCGCACCCCGCCTGACCCGCGCGTCAGTTGTCCCGGTACGCCTCCAGCAGCCGCAGCCACACCTCGCTGATCGTCGGGAACGACGGCACGGCGTGCCACAGCCGGCTGATCGGCACCTGCCCGGCGACGGCGACGGTCGCCGAGTGGATCAGCTCGCCGACACCGGGACCGACGAAGGTGACACCGCGCAGGATCTCCTCGTTGACGTCCACCACCATGCGGGCCCGGCCGCGGTAGCCGTCGGCGTACAGGCCCGCGCCGGCCGCGGAGCTCATCTCCACGTCCACCGCCCGCACCCGGTATCCGGCCTGCTCCGCCTCCGCGAGGGACAGCCCCACGGCCGCCGCCTCCGGGTCGGTGAAGACGACCTGGGGCACGGCGTGGTGGTCGGCGGTGGCCGCGTGGGCGCCCCACGGGTCCGACTCCAGGATCGGCACACCGGCGGCGCGGGCGGCGATGGCCGCGCCCGCGATCCGGGCCTGGTACTTGCCCTGGTGGGTCAGCAGCGCGCGGTGGTTGACGTCGCCGACCGCGTACAGCCAGTCGGTGCCGGACACCCGCAGGCTGTCGTCGACCGACAGCCAGCCGCCCGGCTCCAGGCCGACCGTGTCCAGGCCGATGTCACCGGTGCGCGGGCTGCGGCCGGTGGCGAAGAGGATCTCGTCCGCCTCGATGCGCTCGCCCTGGTCGGTGACCACCACGACCGTGCCGTTCTCGCGCGTGACCGAGGCGACCGATGTGCCGGTGCGCACGTCCGCGCCGGCCTCGGTGAGGGCCTCGGCGACCAGTTCCCCGGCGAACGGCTCCATGCGGTTGAGCAGCCCCTTGCCGCGCACGAGCACCGTGACCCGCGCGCCCAGCGCCTGCCAGGCGGTGGCCATCTCGGTGGCGACCACTCCGCCGCCGACCACCACGAGCCGACCCGGCACCTCCTGCGCGCTCGTCGCGTCCCGGCTGGTCCACGGCTTGACCTCGGCCAGCCCCGGCAGGTCGGGCAGCACCGCGTCGGTGCCGGTGCAGACGGCGACGGCGTGCCGGGCCGTGAGCACCCGTCGCTGCCCGTCCGCACCGGTGACGGTCACCCTGCGTGCGCCGTCCAGGCGGCCGTGGCCGCGGTAGAGGTCGGCGCCGATGCCGTCGAGCCACTGGGCGGCGCCCTCGTCGTGCCAGTCGGAGGTGTAGTAGTTGCGGTGTGCGAGGACCGCGGCCGCGTCGAGGGGGCCCTGCACCGACTGGCGCAGTCCTGGTACGCGTCGGGCGTCCGCGCGGGCGATCACCGGGCGCAGCAGGGCCTTGCTGGGGATGCACGCCCAGTACGAGCACTCGCCGCCGACCAGCTCGCCCTCGACGACCGCGGTGGAGAGTCCGGCCGCACGGGTGCGGTCGGCGACGTTCTCCCCCACGGGCCCGGCCCCGAGCACCACGACGTCGTACGCGATGGTTTCCGTTTCCGTCATGGGGTCAGTCTGGTGGGTGGTGTGTCCCGTGGCCACACGGGTAGGGGCGCGGAATACGTGATGGGCCGGCCGTGTTGTGCGGACGGCTTCGCCCCGACACCAGGAAGAGGGATTCACGCCATGAGCAGCACCGTGGAGCTCACCAAGGAGAACTTCGACCAGACGGTCACGGACAACGAGTTCGTCCTGATCGACTTCTGGGCGTCCTGGTGCGGGCCGTGCCGTCAGTTCGCGCCCGTGTACGAGAAGGCGGCCGAGGACAACCCGGATCTGGTGTTCGGCAAGGTGGACACCGAGGCGCAGCCGGAGCTGGCCGCGGCCTTCGGCATCCAGTCGATTCCGACGCTGATGATCGTCCGTGACCAGGTCGCCGTGTTCGCGCAGCCGGGTGCCCTGCCCGAGGCCGCCCTGGCGGACGTCATCGGGCAGGCCCGGAAGCTGGACATGGACGAGGTCCGCAAGGCCGTCGCCGCCCAGCAGGGTCAGGCCGAGCAGAACGGCCAGTAGGGCCGGGACTCAGAAGGGGTACGTCGCCACGTCCCCGCGTACCGTCGTCCAGCGCACGTCGGTGAAGGCCTCCAGGTTGGCCTCGCCGCCGAAGCGGGCGCCGGTGCCGGACGCGGCGACGCCGCCGAAGGGCGCCACGGCCTCGTCGTTGACCGTCTGGTCGTTGATGTGGACGATGCCGGTCGGGATGCGCTCGGCGAGGTCCAGGCCGCGGGCGGTGTCCCGGGTGACGATGCCGAGGGAGAGGCCGTAGGGGCTCTGGGCGGCCAGGGCGGCGGCCTCGTCGGCGGTGTCGAAGGGGCGTACGGGCGCGACCGGGCCGAAGACCTCCTCGGCGTACGCGGGGCTCTGGTCGTCGACGCCCGCGAGGACCGTCGGCCGGTAGAAGAGCCGCTCGTGGGTGCCGCCCGCGGCGAGTTTGGCGCCCCGGGAGGTGCTGGCCTCGACCAGGCCGTGCACCTTGGCGAGCTGGTGGTCGTCGATGATCGGGCCGAGGTGCACCTGCTCGCGGTGCGGGTCGCCGACGGCGAGCGAGTCGGCCTTGGCGGCCAGGCGCTCGACGTACTCCTCGTACACCGACCGGTGGACGAGGTGGCGGCCGGTGGTCATGCAGATCTGGCCCTGGTGGAAGAACGAGCCCCAGGCGGCCGTGGAGACCACCGCGTCGAGGTCGGCGTCCTCCAGCACGATCATGGCGGAGTTCCCGCCGAGCTCCAGGTGCGCGCGCTTGAGGTGGCGGCCCGCCGCCTCGCCGACCGCGCGGCCGGCCGCGGTGGAGCCGGTGAAGGAGATGACGGGGACGAGCGGGTCGGCGACCAGGGCGGCGCCGGTGTCGGGTCCGCCGGGCAGGACGTGCAGCAGGTTCTCGGGCAGGCCGGCCTCGGCGAAGACGGCGGCGAGGGAGAGGCCGCCGCACACGGCGGTGCGCGGGTCGGGCTTGAGGACGACCGCGTTGCCGAGCGCGAGCGCCGGGGCGACCGAGCGGATCGAGAGGATCAGCGGCGCGTTGAAGGGCGAGATGACGCCCACCACGCCGACCGGGACGCGGCGCGTGTACGACAGCCGGGGGGCCTCGGAGGGCAGGATGTGCCCGGCGGGGCGGGAGGCGAGGGCGGCGGCCTCGTAGCACTCCTGGGCGGCGACGTGCAGTTCGAAGTCGGCCTTGCCGGGGATCGACCCGGACTCCCGCACGATCCATTCGCGCAGCTCGTCGGCGTGCGCGGCGAACAGGTCGCCGGCCCGGCGCAGCACCCCGGCGCGGACGAAGTGCGGGGCGCGGGCCCATTCCGTCTGGGCGGCGCGGGCGGCCTGCGCGGCGGGGGCGACGTCCTCGGCGGCGGCCAGGGTGACCGAGCCGAGCGTGTCGCCGGTGGCGGGCTCGGTGACGGTGTGTGCGGCGCCCGACAGGGTGCGGGGCTGCCAGGTCTTCGGGTCGAGCAACGGCATGACGGCTCTCCGATCGATCACCGGCGGGACGGGCTCACAGGGTGAGCGGGAGTCCCGTGTAGTTCGCCGCCAGTTCGGCGGCCGCGTGACGGGATGCGGTGATCCGGCGCAGACGTGCGATCTGCATCCGGTGCTCGAACGCGTCCCCGTCTGGTTGAGCGTGCAACATCTTAGTCATGTCATACGAGAAACGCGTGGCCTGCCACACGCGTTCCAGGCACATCTGCGAGTAGCGGTCGAGGAGGTGTCCGGAGCCCGTGCGGTGCAGTTCGGTCAGGGCGCGGGCGAGAACCCGGACGTCGGAGACGGCCAGGTTGAGGCCCTTGGCGCCGGTCGGCGGCACGATGTGGGCGGCGTCGCCGGCCAGCAGGAGCCGGCCGTGCCGCATCGGTTCGTGGACGTGACTGCGCATCGGGGTGACGGACTTGGCGGTGATGGGGCCGCGGTGCAGGGTCCAGTCGGCGTCGACGGCGAAGCGGGCGTCGAGTTCGTCCCAGATGCGGTCGTCGGGCCAGTCGGCGGGGGCGGTGTCGTTGGGGACCTGGAGGTAGAAGCGGGAGACGCGCGGGGTGCGCATGGTGTGCAGGGCGAAGCCGCGCTCACCGCGGGCGTAGATCAGTTCGTCGCAGGAGGGCGCGACGTCGGCCATGATGCCGAGCCAGGAGTAGGGGTAGGTGCGCTCGTACGTCCGGCCCACCGCCGCCGGGACGGTGGGGCGGGCGATGCCGTGGAAGCCGTCGCAGCCGGCCACCCAGTCGCAGGTCAGGGTCTGTTCGCGGCCTTCGTGCAGGAAGCGCACGACGGGTGTGTCGCTCTCCGGTTTCTCGATCGCGAGCGCCTCGGCCTCGAACAACAGCGGTGGTCCGCCGGCCAGTTGGAGGGCGATGAGGTCTTTGACGATCTCCGTCTGGGCGTAGATGGTGACGGTGCGGCCGCCGGTGAGGGCAGGGAAGTCGATGTGGTGGCGCTCGCGCTCGAAGCGCAGCTCGATGCCCTGGTGCGTCATCCCCTCGGCGGCGAGCCGCTCGCCGGCGCCGCACGCGCGCAGGGCGTCGACCGTGCCCTGCTCCAGCATGCCGGCGCGCTGGCGCCGCTCGCAGTACTCCCGGGTGCGGGCCTCCAGGACGACGCAGTCGACGCCCTCGCGGTGCAGCAGCCGGGCGAGGAGCAGTCCGGCGGGGCCGCCGCCGATGATGCCGACCGTGGTGCGCATGGGCGCCTCCCTGGCTTCAGCTGGACTCGCGGTGCACCACCGTGGCTCCCAGCACCTTGTGCGTCTCGGGCGCGGCGCCGGGGTTGCGCACCGCGCGGTCGACGAGTGCGGCGAGGTCGCGGCCCGAGGGCAGTTCGATGTGGACCGTGCTCAGCCGCGGCCGCAGCAGCCGGCCGAGCATCAGGTCGTCGGCGCCGATCACGGCCGTGTCCGCCGGGATCCGTACGCCCTCGTCCTGCAGGGCGCGCATCAGCAGCATCGCGTACTCGTCGTTGTACGCGAACACGGCGTCGAGGTCGAGGTCGCGCCAGCGGGCGGCGAGCCGTGCGGCGCTCTCCTCCGTGTAGGCGAGGGGCAGTTCGGTGACGGTGGCGTCCGTGCCGTGCAGGGCGGCGCGCACGCCGGCCAGGCGGGGCAGGGAGAAGGTCTCCAGGCCCTGTTCCTCGGGGACGACGACGCCGATGCGGCGCCGGCCGCGGTCGTGGAGGTGGCCGCCGGCGCAGTGCCCGACCGCCTCGTGGTCCATGAGCAGGGCGTGGGCGCCCTCGACGGACTCGGGGCCGAGGGTGACGACGGCGCGGGCGCCCGAGCGCTTGAGGACCGTCACGCCCTGCGGGCCGAGCCCGGCGCCGGGCACCAGGACGGCGACGGGGCGCAGTTCGGCCCAGGCGCGGGCGGCCTCGTCGCCGTGCAGGCCGACGGTGCCGTACTGGACGACGGTGTAGTCGAGGCGGCCGAGCGCCCACTGGAGTTCGTTGATGAACTGGCCGTAGAGCGGGCCGACGGGGACGCTCGGGGCGGGCATCAGCACCATGCGGCTGTGGCCGGCGCGCAGACTGCGGGCGGCGGCGTGCGGCACGTAGCCGAGTTCCTTCGCGGCCTCGTGGACGCGGCGGCGCGTGGGTTCGCTGATCCGTACGGCGCTGGTGTTGTTCAGGACGTAGGAGACGGTCGCGCGCGAGACGCCGGCCAGGCGGGCCACGTCGGCGCTCGTGGGCACCGGGCTCGACGCGGCGGACGCGGGCGAGGACGGGTTCGGTATCTGCACCATGACGTACGGCATCTTTCCAGAACCTGTGGCCCGGACCACACCCAGGCCACACCGAACACGTTCGTGACGAACTTGTTCGCAACGAACACGTTCGTTACAGTCGACGTATGAGCGACCGCCCCGACACCCCCCGCAGCCGCCGCGAACGCCCCGCGAAACCCGCCCTGACCAGGGAGGGCATCGTGTCCGCCGCCGTCGCCATCCTGCGCGCGGAGGGCCTCCAGAAGGTGACCATGCGCCGGCTGGCGCAGGAGCTCGACACCGGACCCGCCTCGCTGTACGTCTACGTCCGCAACACGGCGGAACTGCACGCGGCCGTCCTGGACGAACTGCTCGGCACGGTCGGTCCCGCACCGGCCGAGGGCACCTGGCAGGAGCGGCTGGAGAAGGTGCTCACCGCCTACACGGCGATGCTGTACGAGCACCCGGGCCTCGCCCGTTCCGCCCTGACCGCACGGCCGAGCGGCCCGCACTACCTGAACCTGATCGAGACGCTGCTGGCCCTGCTCGACGAGGGCGGCGTCCCGCCCGCGCAGGCCGCGTGGGGCGTGGACCTGCTGCTGCAGACGGCCACCGCGACCGCCGCGGAGCACGTCGACGAGGCACCGGAGGAGGACTGGGACGCCCTGCGGCGCGCCCTGCACGACGCCGGGGCGCACGACCGTCCGCACATCGCCGCGCTCGCCGGCCACCTGCTGTCCGGCTCCGGACCCGAGCAGCGCCTGCCCTGGGCGTTCCGGGTGCTGATCACCGGCATCGAGCGGACCCCGTACCCGACTGACCCACAGGAGCATCCATGACCCCGCACCACCCCCTCGCGATCGTCGGCGCCGGTCTCGGCGGTCTCACTCTCGCCCGTGTGCTGCACGTGCACGGGATCGAGGCGGCCGTCTTCGACCTGGACGCCTCCCCCGCCGCGCGCACCCAGGGCGGCATGCTCGACCTGCACGAGGAGTCCGGCCGGCACGCGCTGCGCACCGCCGGTCTGTACGAGGAGTTCCGCGCCCGCGTCCACCGGGGCGGCGAGGCCATGCGCGTGCTCGACAAGGACGCCGTGGTCCGCATGGAGGAGGCGGACGACGGCACCGGCGGGCGCCCCGAGATCGACCGCGGCGACCTGCGCGAGGTGCTGCTGGCCTCGCTGCCCGAGGACGCCGTCCGCTGGGGCGCGAAGGTCGCCGCGGCCCGCCCGCTGGGCGGGGGCCGGCACGAGGTGGCGCTCGCCGACGGCACCGCCTTCACCACGGACCTGCTGGTCGGGGCCGACGGCGCCTGGTCGCGGATCCGCCCCCTGCTCTCCCCCGCCGTGCCCGCGTACACCGGCGTCTCGTTCGTCGAGGCCGATCTGCGGGAGGCGGACGTACGCCATCCGGTGAGCGCCCAGGTCGTCGGCGGCGGCATGCTCTTCGCGCTCGGCGCCGGGCGGGGCTTCCTCGCCCACCGCGAGACCGACGGCAGCCTGCACGTGTACGCGGCCCTGGAGGCGCCCGAGGAGTGGCTCGACGGCATCGACTTCGGTGACACCGAGGCGGCCAAGGCGGCCGTGCTGGAGCACTTCGCGGACTGGGACAAGAGCCTGCGGGCGCTGGTCGCGGACGCCGACGGCGCGCTGGTGCCGCGGCGGATCCACGCCCTGCCCGTCGGGCACCGCTGGGAGCGCGTGCCGGGCGTGACACTGCTCGGGGACGCGGCGCACCTGATGTCGCCGTTCGCGGGCGAGGGCGCCAACCTCGCCATGCTCGACGGGGCGGAACTGGGCCTGGCGCTCGCGGCGCACCGGGGCGAC
Organism: Streptomyces sp. 7R007; assembly: GCF_054850255.1. Classification (NCBI taxonomy): domain Bacteria; kingdom Bacillati; phylum Actinomycetota; class Actinomycetes; order Kitasatosporales; family Streptomycetaceae; genus Streptomyces; species Streptomyces sp. 7R007. The sequence goes on from NZ_JBTWMV010000001.1 coordinate 282,212, forward strand.
ACGGAGGCCGCGCTGGCCGCCTACGAGGACGAGCTGTTCCCGCGCAGCGAGCGCGCCGCCGCCGAGTCGGCCGGCAACGGTGTCCTGCTCTTCCGTGCCGACGCCCCCCAGGGCCTGGTCGACGCGTTCACGGCCTGGCGCTGAACGGGGCGAGCGGGCGCCCGGCGTCGCGAGTCAGCGGGCGAGGACGGGGCTGAGCGAAGTGGGTGTGCGGCTCAGTGAGGCGGCTCGGTGGCCGTCACCCGGGCCACCAGGTCCACCCACCCGGCCTCCAGCCGCTCCAGCGGCATCCCGCAGTCCTTGGTCAGGTGGTGGATCAGGGCGGGGTCGAGGTATCCCAGCAGCGTCCGCGCGAGCAGGTCGCAGTCGGCTTCCGGGGTGATCTGCCGCAGCAGGATCGTCACGTGGGTGCTCAGCGCCCGCACCGACGGGTGGGCGTAGCGACGGGTCGGCTCCGACTGGGCGGCCAGCTGCAGTTCCAGCTGCTCGGCCGAGCGGTAGAGCACCGCCACGCCGAACGCCCGCAGCCGCTCCAGGGGCGGCGCGCCGGGCCCCAGCGGCGGCGGGCCGCCGAGGAAGTCGGCCTGGAGCTGCCGGGCGGAGTGGTCCAGGAGCGCCATCAGCAGCCCGGTGCGATCGCCGAAGCGGCGGAAGACGGTTCCCTTGCCCACCTGGGCGGCGGCCGCCACGGCCTCCATGGTCACCCCGGCCACGCCGTGCTCGGCGATCAGCCGCGCCGCGGCCTCCAGCAGCCGGGCCCGGTTGCGCGCGGCGTCCGCGCGCAGGCACGGCTCCTCCTCGTGCGTGCTGAGCTGCAGCAACTCGGCCTGACCCAAGGGCTCTTGCGGCGTCGGGAAGGGCGGCAGGGTGGCGGACATGAAGACAGCGTAAAGCATCGGGAACAAAACTGGACCGCGGTCCGGTTAGGGTGCTAGAAATTAAACGGACCCCGGTCCGGATCGTTACGGCAGTGTTTCAGCATCTTGGAGTTCCGCATGTCTGTTCGCATCCTTGCGCTCGTCGGCAGTCTTCGCGCCGGTTCGCACAACCGCCAGCTCGCCGAGGCGGCCGTCAAGCTCGCCCCCGAGGGTGCCGAGGTCGTGCTCTTCGAGGGCCTGGCCGACATCCCCTTCTACAACGAGGACATCGACGTCGAGGGCAACGTCCCCGCCGCCGCGGCCAAGCTGCGTGAGGCCGCCCAGGCGTCCGACGCGTTCCTGCTCTTCTCCCCCGAGTACAACGGCACCATCCCCGCCGTCCTGAAGAACGCCATCGACTGGCTGTCGCGTCCGTACGGCGCCGGCGCCTTCGGCGGCAAGCCGGTCGCCGTGGTCGGCACCGCCTTCGGCCAGTACGGCGGCGTGTGGGCCCAGGACGAGACCCGCAAGGCCGTGGGCATCGCCGGCGGCAAGGTGATCGAGGACCTCAAGCTCTCCATCCCGGGCTCCGTCACCCGCTTCGCCGAGACCCACCCGGTCGACGACGCCGAGGTCGCGGCCCAGCTGACCGAGGTCGTCGCCCGTCTGCACGGCCACGCGGGCGAGGCCGCCGCCGCCTGATCCCACGCACCAAGGGGTCCCGAAGGGGCCGGAGCCGACACGCTCCGGCCCCTTTCCGCCGTCACATACGGGACGGGAGCCGACACAACCCGACATCCAGACCCACCGCCACCGCCGCACGACCGCACCCGGCTCACCGCCGCCAAGGTATGGCCGCGTCTCATCCACCGCCGTCGGCTCACTCCGCACCCGTGGACGAGAGCCGGCCGCCCCGGCACCAGAGCGCGTCTGACACGGCCCCCGTAGCAGGGCTGCATCTCACGCCACCGCCACCGCCACCGACGTACGACCGCGCCCGGCTCACCGCCACCGCCGTACGACCGCGTCTCGTCCACCGTCGCCCACGCGAAGTCGTGTCTCAGGCCACCGCCGCCGATGCCAGTTCGCGTAGCTGTTCCAGCGCCGCTGTCACCGCGGGGCGGGTCCGGCCGCCCTCGCGGGTGCAGGTGAGGAGGCTGCGGTGCAGGTTGCCCGTGCAGCGCACGCGGACGATCGGCAGGTGGGGGGTGAGCTGGGCGAGCCGCGGGATCAGGGCGACGCCGAGCCGGTGGGCGACCAGGCCGGCGATGACGTTCCAGTCCAGGGCGTGGTGGACCACCGCGGGGCTGAAGCCGGACTGACCGCACGCGGACAGCACATGGCGGCTGCACGGGCTCTCCGGCACCGGGGCGATCCAGTCCTCGTGCGCCGCCTCGACCAGGTCGATGCGCTCGCGTCCGGCGAGGGCGTGATCCTCGGGTACGACGAGGTCGAACGGGTCGTCCAGCAACGGCTGCTGGTCGAAGCGGGCGTCGCTCAGGGGCGGGTTGTCGGGGGTGGCCTCGACGACCGCGAGGTCGGTCTGCCCCTCGAAGAGCAGGTCGAAGCTCTCCAGCACGCCGGTCTCCTGGATGTGCACGGACAGCCGCGGATGACGCTCGTGCAGCCGGACCGCCATCGGGGCCAGCAGCACCGACACGGCCACCGGGAAGCCGCTGACGCGCAGGGGTCCGGCGGGGGCGCCCTGATCCGCGCGCAGGTCCAGCTCGGCCTGCTCCCACCGGGCCTGGATCGCGTCGGCGTGCGCGAGCAGGCTCTCGGCGGCCGGCGTGAGCCGCACCCCGCGACCCTGCGGTTCGAGCAGGTCGACGCCCAGGTCACGGGCGAGCTGCCGGATCTGCTGCGAGGCGGCGGAAGGGGTGAAGTGCAGGGCGCGGGCGGCCGCGGTGACCGTGCCGTAGTGCGCCACCGCCCTGAGGACGTGGAGCCGTCGCAGGTCAATCATGAAGCCCACGCTTCAAGGTGCGGTCCACAAAGTCAACCTGGACGTGAACGAATCCTCCGCTGCACCCTTGGCAGTGTCGCGACGGCCGACCAGCCCCGAACGGACGAGGAGTTCCCCATGACCAGCACCACCGGCACCGCCTGCCCGCACTGCGGCTGGCCCGACGGCGCCGAGCCGTTCCGGGTGGTGTCCCGGCACGTCACGGCGGCGGGGAGCACCCTGTGGACCCGGTGCGCCTGCGGCTCGCTCCAGGTCCGCATGGTCGACGGCTGCGGCACCCGCGTCGTCTCCCGCAGCCGTCCCGCCTGACCAGCCCGACCGTCTGACGGCCCGGCCTCAGTCCAGCGCGGCCAGGCGCGGCACCAGCGGGCCGACGAACCGTTCCATCCAGGCCGCCGTCTCGCCCAGCCGGGGCGCGAGGATCACGGTGTCGATGCCCAGCTTGGTGTAGCCGCCGATGTCGCGCAGGAACGCGTCGAGGTCGCCCTCGGTGGCGTGCTCGCCGCCGTAGGTCACCGTCTTGCGGATGGCGTCGTAGTCGCGGCCCTCGGCGTCGCAGTGGCCGCGCAGCACGTCGAGCTTGTGCCGGACCTCCTCCGGCGAGGTCGTGAACAGGTTGCAGGCGTCGCCGTACCGGGCGACCAGGCGCAGCGTCTTCTTCTCGCCGCTGCCGCCGATCATGATCTCGGGGCGGGGGCTGCTGACCGGCGCCGGTACGCAGAGGGTCTCGGCCAGCCGGTAGTGGGTGCCCTCGAAGGGGCCGTTGTCGTCGGGGTCCCACATCTGCAGACAGATCCGCAGGACCTCCTCCAGCCGCTCGAACCGCTCGGCGAGCGGCGGGAAGGGCACGCCGAGCCCCTCGTGCTCGCGGTCGTACCAGGCGGCGCCGATACCGAGGGTGGCACGGCCGCCGGAGAGCACGTCGAGCGTGGTGGCGATCTTGGCGAGCAGCCCGGGGTGCCGGTAGGTCACACCGGTCACCAGCGCGCCGAGACGGAGCGTGGAGGTGTGGGCGGCCAGGTAGCCGAGGGTCGTGTAGGCCTCCAGCATGGGGTCCTCGGCGCCGCCGTTGAACTCCATCTGGAAGTAGTGGTCCATGACCGACAGCCAGCTCACCCCCGCCGCCTCGGCCGCGGCGCCCGCCGCCGCGAGCTCGGCGCCGAGGGCCGGCCCGCCGCCGGGGTGGTTGAACCGGTTGATGTGCACGCCCACGCGCATGGCTGTCTCCGTCCGTCCAGACCTCACCGCCGTCACAGGCGACGCTAGAACTTGGAGCGCTCTCGAAGTCAAGCGCTGGCGGGCGCGCCGTGGGGTTCGCGGCCGGCGAAGGCGCGACTGACGGACCGGAGCGCGGCTGACACCGGAGCGCGGCTGACGGACGAGGGTGCAGCTGACGAACGGATCGGGGCATCCGGATCTTCAGGGGCACCCGCCGTCCGGCGGGGAGGTCCCGCCGGACGGCGGCGGTGCGGCGGGGGCGCGAGCGTCCACGATGACCGTACGAGCCGCCACACAGCGCACCACAGGAGGAGTCGTATGACCCAGGTCCCCCCGCCGTTCGACCCGGAGCTCGCCGCCGTATTGGAGCTGCTCAGGGAGACCGTGCCGTCCACCTTCACGCTCGCGGACATCGAACAGGCGCGCTCCGGGCCGGGCATCGAGATGCTCGCCGACCTGGACGTGACCCTGGACGGCTTCTTCGAGGCGGAGGACCGCCAGGTGCCCGGCCCCGAGGGCGCGCCCGACGTGTCGCTGCTGATCTGCCGTCCCCGCCGCGCCGAGGGGCCGCTGCCCGTGCTCTACCACGTCCACGGCGGCGGCATGGTCCTCGGCACCAACCGGGTCGGCGTGGACGCGCCGCTGGCGTGGGCCCGTGAGCTGGGCGCGGTCGTGGTGTCGGTGGAGTACCGGCTGGCGCCCGAGCATCCGCATCCGGCGCCGATCGACGACGTGTACGCCGGATACCTGTGGACGGCGGAGCACGCCAAGGAGATCGGCGGCGACCCCGAGCGGCTGGTGATCGTCGGGGCGAGCGCGGGCGGCGGCCTCACGGCGGCGCTCGCGCTGCGGCTGCGGGACTCCGGCGGGCCGCGGCCGTACGGGCAGATGCTGCTGTGCCCGATGCTCGACGACCGCAACGACACGCCCTCGGCCCGCCAGATGGCGGGGGTCGGCGTGTGGGACCGGGCCTCCAACGAGACCGGCTGGACGGCGCTGCTCGGCGACCGGCGCGGTGGCCCGGACGTGTCGCCGTACGCGGCGCCCGCCCGCGCCGAGGACCTGTCGGACCTGCCGCCGGCCTTCCTGGACGTCGGTTCCGCGGAGACCTTCCGGGACGAGGTCGTCGCCTACGCCTCCCGGCTCTGGCAGGCCGGTGGGGCGGCCGAACTGCACGTGTGGCCGGGCGGCTTCCACGGCTTCGACGGCTTCGCCCCGCAGGCGGCCCTCTCCCAGGCGGCCCGGGCGGCCCATCTGGACTGGCTGCGCAGGCTCCTGGCGGCGTGAGCCCGCCGAACCCGGCGCGGGAAACGCGCCGGACCGTCCGCGGCGGGCGCGCCGGGCGCGTTCACCAGCTGATTCCGGCCGCCACCGGCAGGTGGTCGCTTCCGGTGGCCGGCAGGAGCCAGGAGCTGTCCGGTCGCACGCCGCGCACGAGGATCTGGTCGATCCGGGCCACCGGGAACGTCGCCGGCCAGCTGAAGCCGAAGCCGTCGCCGGCCGCGTCCTGGGCCGAGCGCAGCTGCGCGGTGAGGCCGTCGAAGGCGCGGTCGTCCAGGGTGCCGTTCAGGTCGCCGAGCAGCACCATCCGCTTGTTCTTCTCGGCGGCGACGGCCTTGCCGAGCGCGTCCAGGCCGCGGTCGCGGGAGTCCGTCCAGAAGCCGCCGCGGGGCATGACCCGTACGGATCCCAGGTGGGCGACGTACACCGCCAGCGGCCCGTGGTCGGTGGCCACGGTGGTGCGCAGGGCCCTGTTGTAGGACAACTTGACGTCGGCCGGCTTGGTGGCCCCCAGCGGGCCGGCGTCCATCGCGGTGTCGACCGGCCGGGTGTCCGACAGCGGCAGTTTGCTCCACACCCCGACCGTGCCCAGCACCACGTGGTAGGGATACGCCGTCGCCAGCTCCTTCTCGTACGTCGTCGCGGCCTGCGCGGTCAGCTCCTCCAGCGCCAGCACGTCCGCGTGCGCGGCGACCAGGTCGCGGGCGGTGCCGGCCGGGTCGGGGTTGCCGGCGTCGACGTTCTGGCTGACCAGGGTGAGGTCCGCGCCCGCGTGGGACTTGTCGCCGAGCAGCCCGCCGAAGAGGTGCAGCCACACCACGACCGGCACCAGCAGCGCGGCGAGGGCGGAGGCGGAGCGGCGCCACAGCGCCAGGGCCAGCAGCGGCGGGACGAACACGCCGAACCACGGCAGGAACGTCTCCACGAGGCTGCCGATGTTGCCGACCCGGTTCGGGATGCTCGCGTGCAGCAGCATCAGCAGGCCGAGCAGCACGGCCAGCGCCGCGAGGACCAGGCCGCGCCGCCACGGTTCCGGCCGGGAGCAGACGCGGACGATCCGGCCGAGGCCCGCGCGGAGGCCACCGGAGCCGGTGGCCCGGGCAGCGGTGCCGCCCGGCCCGGCCTGCGCCGGGTCCACTCGCGTCATGGTCTGTCCTCGTTCGCTGTCGGTCACTGCTGCATCCTCGGGTCCTGGGTGGGGTCGGCATACATACGCGGGCAGCCGTGGTCGGCCGCCTCGGGGCGCAGTTCGTAGTGCCAGGGTTCGTTGCGGTAGATCTGGCACAGCCCGTACGCGGCGCCGTGCCGGGACAGCCATGCCGTGGCGTCGGAGCGCCCGATGTCGACGGCGTCCCCCGAGACGTGCGGAGACGTCGTCGGGGTGGCCACCCACTTGGCGGCCTCCTCCTTGGAGCCGTACCTGGCGACCGCCTCCTCCAGCAGCCGGTTCTGGTACGCGGCGGAGCGCCAGCCGCTGTTGACGTAGAAGGCGACGTGGTCGTCGGCGGCGTCCGTCGCGGCCTGGCGCAGGGCCTTGAGCAGCTCCGGATCGAGCCTGGCCACGGCCGGAACCGTGTCGTCGAAGACCGTCACGCCGTCGGGCACGGCACCGTCGGCCTCGCCGAGCGCGTCGTGGTGCCCGCCGCGGCGGGGGGCGGACAGTGACGCCGAGGAGGAGGACGAGGAGGAGGCGGTGGACTTCGGTAACTCGTAGGCGAGGGCGGCGATGACCGCTGCCGCCACGAGGGCCGCCAGGGCGACGACGAGCAGCCGGTGCAGGCGCCGGGTGGCCGTTCGTGCCGGTGGTGGGGGGGAACGCATGCCGCCAGTGAAGGCGGGGCGGTGTTGCCGGCACGTATGCGGTTTTCGATACGCCGACGATATGCGCCCTCTCCTAGCATCGAGGGCATGCGTGTGCTGATTGTCGAGGACGAGCCCTATCTGGCGGAGGCCATCCGCGACGGACTGCGTCTGGAGGCGATCGCCGCCGACATCGCGGGGGACGGCGACACCGCTCTGGACCTGCTCGACGTCAACGCCTACGACATCGCCGTCCTCGACCGCGACATCCCCGGGCCGTCCGGTGACGAGATCGCCAAGCGCATCGTCGCTTCCGGCAGCGGCATGCCGATCCTCATGCTCACCGCGGCCGCCCGGCTCGACGACAAGGCCTCCGGGTTCGAACTCGGCGCGGACGACTACCTCACGAAGCCGTTCGAGTTGCAGGAGCTGGCGCTGCGGCTCCGGGCGCTCGACCGCAGGCGGGCCCACAGCAGGCCGCCGGTGCGGGAGATCGCGGGCCTGCGCCTGGACCCGTTCCGCAGGGAGGTCTACCGGGACGGCCGTTTCGTCGCGCTGACCAGGAAGCAGTTCGCCGTGCTCGAAGTCCTCGTCGCCGCCGAGGGCGGTGTGGTCAGCGCCGAGGAGCTCCTGGAACGGGCGTGGGACGAGAACGCCGACCCGTTCACCAACGCCGTGCGCATCACCGTCTCGGCACTGCGCAAGCGTCTCGGCGAGCCCTGGATCATCGCCACCGTGCCGGGCGTCGGCTACCGCATCGACGCGCAGCCGGGATCGGCACCCGAGGGAGGCGAGCGTGGATAGGCCGCCCGGCCTGAGCGTGCGCCTCAAGCTCACCCTCAGCTACGCCGGATTCCTCATGCTGGCGGGCGTCCTGCTGCTCGCGGCGGTGTGGCTGTTCCTGCTGCGCTACGTCCCCGACCGCGCGATGCTCATCAACCCCGACGACCGGCCGAACGGTGTCTTTCCCATCCGGTCCGTGCTCCTGGACGTCTTCGCTCCCCGGGCGGCCGCGGTCCTGGCGTTCCTGCTGGTCTTCGGCCTGGTGGGCGGGTGGATCCTGGCCGGGCGCATGCTGGCTCCGCTGACCCGCATCACGGACGCCACCCGCAGGGCCACGCACGGATCGCTCTCGCACCGGATCCGGCTGCCGGGCCACCACGACGAGTTCCGCGAGCTCGCCGACGCCTTCGACGCGATGCTCGCGCGGCTCGAAGCCCATGTGGCGGAACAGCAGAGGTTCGCCGCCAACGCCTCGCACGAGCTGCGCACCCCGCTGGCGATCTCCAAGACGCTCATCGACCTGGCCCGCACCGATCCGGACCACGACACCGGCGAGCTCATCGAGCGGCTGCACGCCGTCAACACCCGGGCGATCGACCTCACCGAGGCGCTGCTCGTGCTCAGCCGCGCCGACCAGCGGTCGTTCCCCCGGGAACGTGTCGACCTGTCCCTGCTGGCGGAGGAGGCCACCGAAACGCTGCTGCCCCTCGCGGAGAAGCACGGCGTGAGCGTCGAGACCGGCGGCGACATCGCCCCCGCGACCGGATCGCAGGCGCTGCTGCTGCAACTGACCACGAACCTCGTGCACAACGCGATCGTCCACAACCTGCCGGAGAAGGGCACCGTGTGGGTGACCACCGAGGTCCGGCCCGCGACCGTGGCGCTCACGGTCGAGAACACCGGCGACAGACTCGGCCCGGAGCTGGTGTCGAGACTCACCCAACCGTTCCAGCGCGGCACCGAGCGCATCCACACCGACCACGCGGGGGTCGGGCTCGGGCTGGCCATCGTCAAGTCCATCACCCGCGCGCACGACGGGACGCTCACCCTCGCTCCGCGCCCGGACGGCGGGCTGCGCGTCACGGTGCGGCTTCCGGCGATGCCGACGGCAGCGGGCGTGCCCCGGGCGTCCGCCCTCGGGCGGGGCGCCTGACGCGGTGACGGCCGCTCCCCTCCGCGCGCCGTGTGCCGCACCATGTGCGTATGAAGGAGCTGGCCGGACGACTGACCGCGCTGGACCCGGACGCGGGTGCCGCGGTGCGGGTCATCACCTACTTCGACCGACTCGCCGAGAGCCGGGCCGGTCTGGAGACGCTGGTGCGCGGGGCGGCCGTGCTGGCGGGCTGCCCGGCGCGGCTCGTCGACGCGGGCCGGCGGGTCCGGGTGCGGGTCGAGCCGGACGGGACGCGCAGGGACGACGACGCCGCGCCGGACCCGGCCTGGCCGTGCGCCGCGCTGGAGCCCGGCGCCGCCCCGGGGCTGTGGCTGGAGCGGACGGCCACGGAACCGAACGTGGTGGACGCGGTGATCCTGGAGCGGGCCGCCGGCGCGATCCGGCTGGTCTTGGAGCGCACCCGCGGTCGCGCCCCGGCCTCCCCCGCCGAGGACCCGGCCCTGGTCGAGACGCTCCTCGACGCGCACGTGCCGGAGCCGGCCCGGCTGCACGCCGCCCGCGGGCTCGGCATCGACCCGGCCGATCCCGCCGTACGCCTGCGCGCGCTGGCCCGCTCCGGTGCCCGGCCCCGCATCCGGGTGGAGGGCCGCACGACCGGTGCCGCACTCCCCGACGGCCGGCTGGGCGTGGGGTACGCCGTTCCGGTGCTCGACCTGCCGCGGTCGTGGGCCGCCGCCCGCACCGCCCTGCGGTTCACCGCCGAGGGCACCGCGCGCGATCCCGGCCCGCGCGTGGTGTACGCCGACGAGCTGGGCGGCGTCGCCCTCCTCGCCGACCTCGTCGTACCGGGCGCCGAACCGCCCGCCGACGTCCGCTGCCTGGAGGCGGCGGCCGCTGCCGCGCCGTGGCTGCTGGCCACCCTGCACGCCGTCGCGTCGACGACGAGCCAGCGGGCGGCGGCCGCCGAAATCAACGTGCACCACTCCACGCTCCAGGAGCGGCTCACCCACGCCGAGCACCTGCTGGGCTGGCCGCTGCGCACCCCCCAGGGACGGCTCCGACTCCACCTGGCGCTGACGATGCGGCACCTGGCGCGGTCGTAGCGGTCACCGCTTCCGAGCGTGTGATCACTCCGGCGTGTGACGCCCGAGCGCGAAGGACGCCCGGGGTTCCCACCGTGTGCCGGTGTAGGCGACGAGTTCGACCGACGTCACCCGCGTCGTGAAGGGCAGTCGGCCCGTGATGTCCGCCTCGGGCTCGTCCAGTACGGCGTCGTCCTGGCCCTGGGCCACGGTCAGGTGCGGGACGGCCTCGCCGTACTTGCCGCCGTACGGCGGTGCCTCGGGCCAGCGCTCGGTGACCGCCTCGGTCAGCCGCCGGAACGGGGTGTTAGGGGAAGGGGCGAGATACAGCACGCCGGGGAAGCGTCCGCAGTGCTCGAAGCGCACGTCGAAGGGCCGGTGGCGGGCGAGCACCTCGGCGACGGCCGCGCGGGTTACGTCGTCGACGCGGCCGGCGTCGAGGAACGGGAAGAGCACGGTGACGTGGGCGGGGACACCGGCGCGGGCCGCCGGGTCGAAGCGCTCGCGCCAGCCGCGGACCGCGGTCTCCGCCTCGGGGACCAGCACCACGAGCGCCGTCTGCCCGGCTCGGAAAGGATCTGTCACGTCCTGTGGTGTACCAGGCGGCAGCCGGGGTCCGCGACCCCCAACAGCCCTTGTGCACGCTCACTACACGCACACGCCGACTTTTTCGGCCATGCCCTATCCTGGATGCGAGCCACACCGGGACGGAGGACCCAGCCCCATGACCGCGACGGATCCGGCGCTCACCGCCCTCGCCCAGGGCTGGTGCGCTCTCTCGCTGCTGCACGGCAGGATCGAGGCGCACATCGAGCGCGCCCTGCAGGCGAAGCACGATCTGAGCGTGCGGGAGTACTCCCTGCTGGACGTCCTGAGCCGGCAGCACGACGGCGAGGGCGGCCATCTGCAGATGAAGCAGGTCGCCGACGCGGTGGTGCTCAGCCAGAGCGCGACGACCCGCCTGGTCACCCGCCTGGAGGACCGCGGGCTGCTGAGCCGGTACCTGTGCCCCACCGACCGTCGCGGCATCTACACCAACGTCACCGAGGCCGGTCTCGCACTGCTGGAAGAGGCCCGCCCCACGAACGAGGCCGCGCTGCGCGAGGCGCTGGACGAGGCCGCACGGGACCCGGAGCTCGCCCCGCTGGTCCGGGCGGTCGAGACGCTCCGCGTGCCCGCCTGACACCGAGCCCCCGCCGGCCGCTGCGCCACGGGGGCTTTCCCCCGCCCTTTTACTTGCGCACGGCGAATAACCGCTCACACCATCAGGTGCGCTTGCATATATACCGCGTCTGCAACTATTGTCGACGCCTGTAAGCATCACACGCAACAGCTTGGAAGGTACTTCCCATGCCTCTCGCCCTCCTGGCCCTGGCCATCGGGGCCTTCGGGATCGGCACCACGGAGTTCGTGATCATGGGCGTGCTGCCCGAGGTCGCGGATGACTTCGGGGTCTCCATCCCCACCGCCGGCTGGCTGGTGTCCGGCTACGCCCTCGGCGTCGTCCTCGGGGCACCCCTGCTGACGGTGCTGGGCACCAAGGTCTCCCGCAAGAAGATGCTCATGGCCCTCATGGGGCTGTTCGTCGTCGGCAACGCCCTGTCCGCCTGCGCCCCGGACTTCGCCGTCATGCTGACCGGCCGGGTGGTGGCTTCGCTCGCGCACGGCGCCTTCTTCGGCATCGGCTCCGTGGTGGCCGCGAACCTGGTCGCCCCGGAGAAGAAGGCCTCGGCGATCTCCCTGATGTTCACCGGCCTGACCGTCGCGAACATCGTCGGTGTGCCCCTGGGCACCTACGTCGGTCAGGCTGCCGGCTGGCGGGTCACCTTCGCGCTCGTCGCCTCGCTGGGCATCGTCGGCCTGCTCGGCGTGGCGAGGCTGGTCCCGGAGACGGGCACGGCCGGGGGCGGCGACGTGCGGGGCGAGTTCGCGGCCTTCCGCAACGTGCAGGTGTGGATCGCCATGGCGATGACCGTGCTCGGCTTCGGCGGTGTCTTCGCCGCCATCACCTACATCACGCCGATGATGACCGAGGTCGCCGGTTACCCGGCCGGCGCGGTGACCTGGCTGCTGGTCCTGTTCGGGGTCGGGATGTTCCTGGGCAACCTGATCGGCGGCCGCTTCGCCGACCGCGCCCTGATGCCGATGCTGTTCACCGCCCTCGGCGCGCTGTCGGTGGTCCTGCTGCTGTTCACGGCGACCGCGCACCACAAGGTCCTGGCCGCCGTCACCCTGACGCTGGTGGGCGCCCTGGGCTTCGCGACCGTGCCCCCGCTGCAGAAGTGGGTGCTCGACCAGGCCTCGGCCGCCCCCACGCTGGCCTCGGCCGCCAACATCGGCGCCTTCAACCTCGGCAACGCGCTGGCCGCCTGGCTGGGCGGTGTCGTCATCGCGGCCGGCCTCGGCTACACCGCCCCGGCCTGGGTCGGCGCCGTGCTCTCCGGCAGCGCCCTGCTGCTGTCCTTCCTCGCCGCCGCCCTCGACCGCCGTACCGGCTCCGCCGGGCGGGTCGTGGCCGCGTCCGCGCCGGTGGCCGAGGCGGCGCCGGCGGCGGCCCGGCGCTGACGCGGGACGACCGTCAGTGCGCCCACCTCGGCGTCCAGGTGTCCCGGTCGGCCGGCACGGTGCCGAGGTGGGCGCGCAGCAGGGCGAGGTCCGGGTGCGGGTCGTCCGCGCGCCACAGCAGCGAGTGCGGGTAGACCGGCGTGGGACGGCGGACGGGGATGCGGCGCAGGTCGTGGTCGGCCGGCCAGACCATGCGGGTCTGCTCGCCGACGAAGGTCGCCAGGGCGGGTGAGTCGGCGATGGTGTCCAGCAGCGGCTCGGTGCCGAAGTCGGGCCCGGTCACCTCGATGGTGAGGCCGAACGCGGCGGCGAGGTCGTCGTAGAAGACCGCCCACTCGGTCCCCGCGACATTGCCCGGCATCCAGATGCGGTGGCCCGCCAGCCGGGCCGGCGTCACCTCGCGGGCGGTGGCGAGGGCGTGGCCCGGCCCGGTGAGGATCTGCACCGGCTCGTCGTGGACACGGGCGGCCTCGATGCCGTCGGGCAGGGGGCGGGTCAGGGCGCGGAAGGACGCGTCGACCGTGCCGGAGCGCAGGGCGGCGATGGCCGCCTCCGCATCGAAGAGGGTGACCACGTCGAGGGCGACCTCGGGATGCGCGCGGTGGAAGTCCCGCAGCAGGTCGGCGGGGGCCAGCCGGCGGCCGATCACGTCGACGCGCAGGGCCCGCCGCCCGGGCCGCACGGAGGCCGCCGCCCGTTCCGCGGCGCGCAGGAGATCGCGGGCGTGCGGCAGGAAGACCTGCCCGTCGACGGTGGGCACGGCTCCGCGGGAGCTGCGTGTGAACAGCCGTACGCCGAGGTCCCTCTCCAGCGCGGCGACGCGCTTGGAGACGGCCTGCTGGGTGACCGACAGCACGAGGGCGGCCTCCCGGAACTGTCCGGTGTCCGCCACGGCCACGAAGGTGCGCACCGCGTCGAGATCCATGGACCCCTTTCTACAACGCCCGGTTGTCGGAGACGGGTGTGTCGGTTGTTTGCCCTCGCGTCGCGCGAGGCGCTTTGATGGCGCGGGTCCGAACGGCGTGGGAGGCGGGTGTGGGCACCGGACGGCCGCTGGGCCGGGATTTCGCGTGGCTGTGGACGGCGTACGCGGTCAGTGCGCTCGGCACCTGGCTCGCGTTCGACGCGTTCTCGCTGATCGCCGTGCTCGTGCTGCACGCGGGGGCCACCGAGGTCTCGGTGCTGTCGGCGGCGGGGCTGGCGGTGGGGGCGGTGGTCGCCGTGCCGTTGGGACCGTGGGTGGAGTTCCGCCGCAAGCGGCCGGTGATGGTCGCGATGGACCTGGTACGGTTCCTGGCGCTGCTGACCGTGCCGGCCGCGTTCGCCCTCGGCGCGCTCACCTTCGTACAACTGCTGGTTGTGTCGGTCGTGGTGGCGGCGGCCGACATCAGCTTCGGTGCGGCGAGCGGCGCGTTCCTCAAGGCGCTGCTGCCGCCGCAGGACCTCCTCGCGGCGAACGCGCGCTTCGAGGCCACCTCCTGGACGACGACCGTGCTGGGACCGCCCCTCGGCGGGGCCGCGATGGGCCTGTTCGGACCGATGACGACGATGGCGGCCAACGCGGTCAGCTTCCTGCTCTCGGCGCTGGGCATCCGCGCGATCGGAGGCGGCGAGCAGCGCCCGGAGCCCGCCCGGCGGACGACGTCCGGCGGTCTGCTCGAAGGGTGGCGTTACATCCTGGGCCACCCGGCGCTGCGTCCGCTGTTCCTCAACACCGCTCTCTACAACGCCCTGATCATGCTGGCCCTGCCCCTGCTGGCCGTGCTGATGGTCGGCCATCTGGGCTTCTCCGCCTGGCAGTACGGTCTCGCGTTCTCCCTGCCCTCCCTGGGCGGCCTGGTCGGCTCGCGGCTGGCCCGGCGGCTGGTGGCGCGCTTCGGACAGCACCGGGTCCTGCGCGTGTCGGGGGTGCTGCGCGCCTGCTGGCCGCTCGGGCTCGCCTTCGTGCGGCCCGGCGTCGCGGGGCTGGCGATCGTCATGGCCGTGGAGCTGGGGGTGATCACCAGCTGCGCCGTCTTCAACCCGGTGTACGCCACCTGCCGGCTACAGCTGACGGACGCGGACCGGATCGCCCGTACCCTCTCCGCCTGGTCGGTCACCAACAAGCTGACCACCGCCGCGCTCACCGCGCTGGGGGGCGTCGTCGCCGACCTGATCGGCACGCGCACCACCATCGCGGCCGCCGGCGTCCTCGTACTGGCCACTCCCCTCCTGCTGCCCCGGGAGGAATTCCCGGCGAGCGCCGCGGGCAGGGTGAGGAAGGACCCATCGGGAGGACGCTCGGGGGCCGCGACGCCCCTCGGGGAGAACGGAGACCCAACGTGACGACGACGCACCGCCCGGCCGGACCGGCCGCCGACCCGTCCCTCGCGCAGATCGAGCGCCTGGACGAGGAGATCATCGCGCTCCTGGTCCGCCGCCGCGCGATGACCCGTCAGCTGCCCCCGCCGGCCCGCGCCCGCGTCACCGACCCCGCCTTCGAGCAGACCGTACGCGGCATGACGGCCCGCTACCGCAGGGAACTCGGCGGCGCCGGCGAACTGGTGGCCCGCGCGGTCATGGTCCTGTGCGACCCCAGCCGCCGGTCCTGACCCGGCACCGCCCCGCGCCGACGCGGGCCGCGGGGCGGTGCCTGCCCAGCAGGGACCTCGTGCGGTGACCGGACCCGGCGGGGTGCGGGTGCCCCGTTGACAGGCCGTTCGATTTGGCCGTACAAATCTGCGGACAGGACCTGCCGGTCGTACGGCGGGCCGGCACCGGACGCGCGGAGGCGCAGTTGACCGTCGCCCGAGCCCTCGCCCGGTGGGCCCACGGCCACCGCCCCGCCCTGCTCGACGACTATCCCGGCTTCGGCAGCTTCACCGACACGGCCGTACGGCGGCCCGAGGCACGGCAGTTGCTGGAGCGGGTGCGCGTCGAGCGGCTGCCCGTGGAGACCGGCACGCTGCTGGACGGGCGGGTCGCCCTGCGCGTCGGCCTCGCCGGCGGCGGCGAGGCCCGCACCCAGCTGGCGCTGCCGCCCGGCGCGCCCGAACGGCCGCTGTCCGGCGAGGAGGTGCGCGCCAAGGCCGCCGCGTGCGAGCCGGACGTGCCCGGCCTGCTGGAGGGGCTGACGTGGGCGGGCGCACGCGAGGTGGTGCGGACGTCCTTCCCGTACGCGGACCAGGAGGCATGACCGTGCAGCAGCTCCCCCTTTCCGGCATCACCGTGGTCAGCCTGGAGCAGGCCGTCGCCGCCCCGTACGCGACCCGGCAGCTCGCCGACCTCGGGGCCAGGGTCGTCAAGGTGGAGCGGCCCGGCGAGGGCGACTTCGCCCGCCGCTACGACACGACCGTGCACGGCCACTCCAGCTATTTCGTCTGGCTCAACCGCTCCAAGGAATCCCTCACGCTGGACCTCAAGGACCCACGCGGCCAGGAGATCCTGCACCGGCTCCTCGACGACGCCGACGTGCTGGTGCAGAACCTCGCACCGGGCGCCGCCGGCCGCCTCGGCCTCGGAGTGGCGGCGCTCGCCGAGCGCTGGCCGCGGCTGATCCCGTGCACGATCTCCGGTTACGGCACGAGCGGGCCCTGGGCCGACCGCAAGTCGTACGACCTGCTGGTGCAGTGCCAGACCGGCCTGGTCTCGCTCACCGGCACCCCCGAGGAGACGGCGCGCGTCGGCATCTCCGTCGCCGACATCGCGGCCGGCATGTACGCCTACACCGGCGTCCTCACCGCCCTCTACACCCGCGCCACCACGGGCCGCGTCCACCCCGTGGAGGTGTCCCTGTTCGAGGCGCTGGCGGAGTGGATGAGCCAGCCCGCCTACTACACCCGCTACGGCGGCACCCAGCCCGCCCGCCTCGGCACCCAGCACGCCACGATCGCCCCCTACGGCGCCTTCGCCACCGCCGACGACCGGCAGATCCTCTTCTCCATCCAGAACGAACGCGAATGGGCCCGCCTGTGCGCCGAGTTCCTCGGCCGCCCGGACCTCGTCGCCGACCCGCGCTTCGCCACCGGCTCCGACCGCGTCGCCCACCGCGAGGAGCTCAACGCGATCGTCGCCGAGCGCCTGGCCCGCTCGACCGCCGACGAGGCCCTGAAGGACCTGGAGGAGATCGGCATCGCCTGCGCGGGGGTCAACGACGTCGCCGCGTTCCTCGACCACCCGGTGCTGGCCGCCCGCGACCGCTGGCAGGAGGTCGCCCTGCCCGGCGCCACCATGCGGGCGCTGCGGCCCCCGGCCGACCTCGCGGGACTGCCCCCGCGCATGGACCCGGTGCCGGACGTGGGCGAGCACACCGAGGCGATCCTCACCGCACTCGGCCACACCCCCGCCGACATCGAGGCGCTGCGCGCCGACGCCGTCATCTGACCGACCCGGCCCGGGAGTTGAAGTGCGATGAGTGTCCTCGACATCCTCTCCGACGACGAGCGGCTCGTGGTACGGACCGTGCGCGAGTTCGTCGACAAGGACGTCAGACCGGTCGTCCGGGAACTGGAGCACGGCGACACCTATCCCGAGCACCTGATCGAGCGGATGAAGGAGCTCGGCGTCTACGGCCTGGCGATCCCCGAGGAGTACGGCGGCACCCCGGTCTCCACGCCGTGCTTCGTGCTGGTCACCGAGGAACTGGCGCGGGGCTGGATGAGCCTGGCCGGGGCGGTGGGCGGGCACACCGTGGTCGCCAAACTCCTGTTGAACCACGGCACTGCGGAGCAGAAGGAGCGCTATCTGCCCCGGCTGGCCACCGGCGAGATCCGTGCCACGATGGCGCTGACCGAGCCCGGGGGCGGCTCCGACCTGCAGGCGATGACGACCGTCGCGCGCCGCGAGGGCGGGGAGTACGTCGTCAACGGGGCGAAGACCTGGATCACCAACTCCCGCCGCTCCGGCCTGATCGCGCTGCTGTGCAAGACAGACCCGGCCGCCGAACCCCGCCACAAGGGCATCTCCGTCCTGCTCGCCGAGCACGGCCCGGGCCTGGTCGTCTCCCGCGATCTGCCCAAGCTCGGCTACAAGGGCGTGGAGAGCTGCGAGGTGGTCTTCGAGGACTACCGGGCGCCGGCGCGGGCCCTGCTCGGCGGCGCGGAGGGCCACGGCTTCGCGCAGATGATGAAGGGGCTGGAGACCGGGCGGCTGCAGGTCGCCGCGAGGGCGCTGGGTGTGGCGCGGGCGGCGCTGGAGGACTCGTTGCGCTACGCCCAGGAGCGGGAGAGCTTCGGCAAGCCGATCTGGCGCCACCAGGCGATCGGCACCTACCTCGCCGACATGGCCACCAAGCTGACCGCCGCGCGCCAACTGACCCTGTACGCGGCCCGCGAGGCGGACGCCGGGCGGCGGGTCGACATGGAGGCGGGCATGGCGAAGCTCTTCGCGTCCGAGACGGCGATGGAGATCGCCCTCAACGCCGTTCGCATCCACGGCGGTTACGGCTACTCGACCGAGTTCGACGTGGAACGGTACTTCCGCGACGCGCCCCTGATGATCGTCGGCGAGGGCACCAACGAGATCCAACGCAACGTGATCGCCGCCCAGTTGGTCGCCAGGGGCGGCCTCGATGGCTGAACGGCGGCGGCAGAGCGCCTACGTCCGGCTCGCGCGCGAGCTGCGGGCGGCCATCCTGCGCGACGACTACCCCGACGGCGTCCGGCTGCCGACGGAGGCCGAGCTGGCCGACAGGTACGGGGTGAGCCGGCAGACGGTGCGCCGGGCGTTCCACGACCTCGTGGCCGAAGGGCTGGTCCACCGGGTGCCCGGGCGCGGCACGTTCGCGACCCCGCGCGAGGAGCAGTACCTGCGCCAGTTCGGCTCGGTGGACGACCTGATGGGGCTGTCCCTCGACACCCGGATGGACCTCGTCACGCCCCTGCACCGCCGGGACGACGCCGAGGCGGCGGGGCGGCTCGGCCTGGACACCGACCGGGTGCACACGCTGGCCTTCCTGCGGCTGCACGAGGACACCGCCTTCTGCCACACCTCCGTGTGGCTGCCGCCCGCCGTCGGGCGGCTGCTGGAGTCGGTGCCGGAGCTGACCCGGCCGGGCCCGCCGTGCACGTTCACCGTCATCGGGCTGCTGGACCGGCGGCTGCCCGAGCCGATCGCCGAGGCCGAGCAGAGCATCACCGTCGCCGCGGCCGCACCCGGGATCGCCCGGCACCTGGGCTGCGCACCGGGCCACGCCCTGCTGCGCGTCGACCGCGTCTACCGGTCGGCCGACGGCCGGCTCGTCGAGCTGGCCGTCAGCCATTTCCTGCCGGAGCACTACGCCTACCGCGTGCGGCTGCGGCGCAGTGCGTAGGCCCCGGCCCGGCGTTCACCAGGGCAGGGTGCCCTCGGCGTCGAAGTAGCCCCCGGTCGGGCCGTCGGGACCGATCTGGGCCATGCGGACGATGATCTCGGCGCCCTCCTCCACGGTCTGGGTGCCGGTGTTGCCGTTCAGGTCGGTCTTGGTGAAGCCGGGCTCGACGGAGTTGATCCGCATGGCCGGAAACGCCTTCGCGTACTGCACGGTGAGCATGTTGACCGCGGTCTTCGAGGTCGGGTAGGCGATGCCCGGGTAGAAGTGCGCGGGGTGGTCGGGGTTCGAGAGGTTGGTCAGGGAGGCCAGGCCGCTGCTGACGTTGACCACGACCGGTGCGGCCGAGCGCCGCAGCAGGGGCAGGAAGGCGTGGAGGACGCGGACGACGCCGAAGACGTTCGTCTCGAAGAGGTGCCGCATCTGGTCGGCGGTCACGGTCTCGGCCGTGGGCACGGCGTTGTTCTCGTCCCGGGCCTCGATCCCGGCGTTGTTGACCAGCACGTCCAGCCCGCCGTCGGCGGCGACGGCCTTGGCGGCGGCCTCCACGGAGGCGTCGTCGGTGACGTCGAGCTGGACGAACCGGGCGCCCAGCTCCTCGGCGGCCCGGCGTCCGCGCTCGGCGTCGCGGGCGCCGACGTAGACGGTGTGCCCCGCGGCGATCAGGCGGCGGGCGGTCTCGTAGCCGAGACCCTTGTTGGCTCCGGTGATGAGTGTTGTCGTCATGTCCCCCAGCCTGCGTCCGGGCCGCGGGGCCTGCCAGAAGACCCTCCTTCCTGGGACTGCGGGTACCAGGCACATCCGCGGCCCGAGGTGTTCACTGGGAGGCATGGCAGCGACGGAACTCGGACAGGCCCTGCGGCGCTGGCGCGACCGGGTCGCCCCGGAGTCGGCCGGGCTGCCGGCGGGCGGGCACCGCAGGGCGGCGGGGCTGCGGCGCGAGGAGCTGGGCCTGCTCGCCGGGATCTCGGTGGACTACGTCACCCGCCTGGAACAGGGCCGCGCCGTCAACCCGTCCGCGCAGGTCGTCGAGGCGCTGGCGCGGGCGCTGCGGCTGTCGGAGGACGAGCGGGCGTATCTGTTCAGGCTGGCCGAACTGGTGCCTCCGGGCCCTGATCTGGTGCCGGCGTACATCCCGCCCAGCGTCCAGCGCCTGCTGGACCGGCTGGTGGACACCCCCGTCGGGGTCTCCGACGCGGCGCTGACCCTGCTGCACACCAACCCGATGTACGCGGCGCTGATGGGCGACCCGTCCGGACTGCGCGGCTTCGAACGCAACGGCGTGTGGCGCAACTTCCTCGGCGCCCCGACCCGGGTGCGGCACACGCCCGCCGAGCGGCGCACCTTCGAGGCCGGGATGGTCGCCGAACTGCGCGCGACCGCCGCCCGCTATCCCGCCGACCGTCAACTACAGCGTCTGATCGCCGAGTTGCGCGCCAAGAGCGAGCGGTTCGCCGAGCTGTGGGAGGCGGGGGTGGTGGGCCGGC
Organism: Streptomyces sp. 7R007; assembly: GCF_054850255.1. Classification (NCBI taxonomy): domain Bacteria; kingdom Bacillati; phylum Actinomycetota; class Actinomycetes; order Kitasatosporales; family Streptomycetaceae; genus Streptomyces; species Streptomyces sp. 7R007. The sequence continues at coordinate 302,651 of NZ_JBTWMV010000001.1, forward strand.
TGGAGTCCTCCCGCAAGACCGTCGAGCACCCGCAGGTGGGTCTGCTGACGCTGGACTGCGACGTGATGCGGGTGGAGGGCAACGACCTGCACATCCTCGTCTACTCGGCGGAACGGGGCACCGAGGCCGCGGAGAAGCTGGAGCTCCTGCGCGTCCTCGGCACCCAGGACCTGGCGCCCTACGGCACGTGAGGGCCGGTCACACCGCCACGTCGTCGAGCCGGGCGGCGAGGTCGGCGGCCGTGCTGCCCCAGCTCTCGCGGATGACGGCGCCCCCTGGGGTGATGTCGAAGGTGGCGTGGTCGGTGTAGACCCGGCTGACGCAGCGGGTGCCGGTGAGCGGGTAGGTGCAGGCGGGGACCAGCTTGGGCTCGCCCGTCTTGGTGAAGAGGGTCATCATCACGTAGACGTCCTTGGCGCCGATGGCGAGGTCCATGGCGCCGCCCACGGCGGGGATGGCGTCGGGCTTGCCGGTGTGCCAGTTGGCGAGGTCGCCGGTGGTGCTGACCTGGAAGGCGCCGAGCACGCAGACGTCGAGGTGGCCGCCGCGCATCATGGCGAAGGAGTCGGCGTGGTGGAAGTACGCCGCCCCCGGCAGCTCGGTGACGGGCACCTTGCCGGCGTTGGTGAGGTCGGGGTCGATCTGGTCGCCCACGGCGGCCGGACCCATGTTCAGCATGCCGTTCTCGGTGTGCAGCACGACCCCGGAGTCCGCGGACAGATGGTCGGCGATCTTGGTGGGCTGGCCGATGCCGAGGTTCACGTAGGAGCCCTGGGGGATGTCGCGGGCGATGACGGCGGCCAGCTCGTCCATGGTCAGCGGTCCCCGGTCGAGGTGCTCGACCGCGTCGGCCGTGGTGGTCGTCGAGATGCTCATCGTGCTCCCTGGACGGTGTAGCGCCGGGCCTCGACCGGGACGATCCGGTCGACGTAGACGGACGGGGTGACGACCGCTTCGGGGTCCAGCGCGCCGAGTGCCACGACCTCGTTGACCTGCACGATCGTGGTGGTGGCGGCGGTGGCCATGACGGGTCCGAAGTTGCGGGCGGTCTTGCGGTAGACGAGGTTGCCCATCGGGTCGGCCCGGTGCGCGGAGATCAGCGCGTAGTCGCCCTTGATCGGGTACTCCAGCACGTAGTCGCGGCCGTCGATGGTCCGCGTCTCCTTGCCCTCGGCCAGGGGCGTGCCGACCGCGGTGGGGCAGTAGAACGCGCCGATGCCCGCTCCGGCCGCGCGCATCCGCTCGGCCAGGTTGCCCTGCGGCACGACCTCCAGCTCGATCTTCCCGGCGCGGTAGAGCTCGTCGAAGACGTAGGAGTCGGACTGCCGGGGGAACGAGCACAGCACCTTGCGCACCCGCCCGGCCTTCAGCAGCGCGGCGAGCCCCACCTCGCCGTTGCCGGCGTTGTTGGACACGATGGTGAGGTCCTTCGCGCCCTGCCGGATGAGGGCGTCGATGAGGTCGAAGGGCATGCCGGCCAGGCCGAAGCCGCCGACCAGGACGGTGGAGCCGTCCTCGATGCCCGCGACCGCCTCGTCGCAGCTCTCCAGCACCCGTGCGCGGCTCATGCCCCGGCCTCCGTGTTCTCCAGGACGACGGCCAGGCCCTGGCCGACGCCGATGCAGATCGCGGCGACGCCGTAGCGTTCCCCGCGCTCGCGCAGGACCGCGGCCAGCGTGCCGAGGATGCGCCCGCCCGAGGCGCCGAGCGGGTGGCCGAGCGCGATCGCGCCACCCTTCTGGTTGACCAGTTCCGCGTCGCGCAGACCCTCGGCGAGCCAGGCGTCGACGCAGACCAGCGACTGTACGGCGAACGCCTCGTTGAGCTCCACCGCGCCGACCTGGGACCAGCCGATGCCGGCCCGCTTGAGCGCCCGGTTCGCCGCCTCGACCGGGGCGTAGCCGAAGTCCTGCGGGTCCAGGGCCATCGCGCCGCGGCCGGCGATGCGGGCGATCGGGTCGCGGCCGATGGCGGAGGCGGCGCCCTCGCTGCCGAGCAGCACCGCCGAGGCGCCGTCGGACAGGGGCGAGGCGTTGCCCGCGGTGATCGTGCCGTCGGGGCAGAACGACGGCTTGAGCCCGGCGAGCACCTGGGCGTTCGAGGCCGGGCGGATGCCCTCGTCGCGGGTCAGCTCCGCCACGGGCGTGACGAGGTCGTCGTAGAAGCCGCTCTCCCAGGCCTGGTGGGCGAGCTGGTGGGAGCGCGCGGCGAACTCGTCCTGGCGTTCCCGGCTGACGCCGTAGCGCTGCTGGAGCTGCTCGTTGCACTCCCCCAGCGAGATGGTCCACTCCTTGGGCATCCGCGGGTTGACCAGCCGCCAGCCGAGCGTGGTCGACACGGCCGTCACATCGCCCGCGGGGAAGCCCTTGGCCGGCTTCGGCAGCACCCAGGGCGCCCGGGTCATGGACTCCACCCCGCCGACGAGGACGATGTCGGCGTCGCCGGTCTCGATCGTGCGGGAGCCGGTGATCGCCGCGTCGAGGGAGGAGCCGCACAGGCGGTTGACGGTCGTGCCCGGCACGCTGGTGGGCAGGCCGGCCAGCAGGGCGGCCATCCGGCCGACGTTGCGGTTCTCCTCACCCGCGCCGTTGGCGTTGCCCCAGACCACCTCGTCGACCGCGGCCGGTTCGAGGTCGGGGGTGCGGGCGAGGAGCCCGGTGATGGCCGTGGCGGCCAGGTCGTCGGGGCGTACGCCGGACAGCCCACCGTTGAACTTGCCGAAGGGCGTGCGGGTCGCTGCGTAGAGGAAAGCACTCACGGTGCCACCGTAGGCGCGCGGGCCGATAAGGTTAAGTATCAGTATCGCGGCCGATTGAGAGGCGGACGATATGGATCTCCGTCATCTGCGCTACTACGTCGCCGTCGCCGAGGAGCGCCACTTCGGCCGTGCCGCCGAGCGGCTGCACATGGCCCAGCCGCCGCTGTCCCAGGCGATCCGCCGGCTGGAGGGCGAGCTCGGGGTGCAGCTGCTGCACCGCACCACGCGCCGGGTGGAGCTGACCGAGGCCGGCCGCGCCTATCTGGAGCGGGCGCAGGCGATCCTGGCCGACGTCGACGAGGCCGCGCACCTGGCCCGCCGGGTCGCGGCCGGGGTCGTCGGGCGGGTCGCGATCGGGTGCGTGGGGTCGGCGACGTACAGTCTGCTGCCCACGTTGTCGCGGCATCTGTCCGCGGAGCTGCCCGGGGTCGACTTCTCCTTCCGCGGCGAGATGCTCGCTCCGGACCAGGCCCAGGCCCTGCGGGCGGGCACCATCGACGTGGCTTTGCTGCGCCCGCCGGCGGCGGACCCCTCCCTGGTCGCGCATCCCCTGCGCCGCGACGGGCTGGTGGTGGCGCTGCCGGCCGACCACGCCCTCGCGGACCGGCGCGGGGTGCGCGCGGCGGAGCTGGCCGGCACCGATCTGATCGTGCACTCGGCCGACCGCCGGTCGGTGATGTACGACGTCGTCCTGCGGCTGCTGCGCGAGGCGGGCGTGGAGCCGCGCATCCGGCACGAGGTCGGTGAGACCTCGACGCTGGTGACGCTGGTCGCGGGCGGGCTCGGGGCGGCCGTGGTACCCGAGCCGGTGACGGCGCTGACCCTGCCCGGCGTGGTTTACCGCCCGCTGGTGGAGCCCACGACGACGGTCGAGCTGGCCGTCGCCCACCGCGCCGACCGCTCGGAACCGCACCTGGTGCGCACGGTCGAGGTCATCCGGCGACTGCTCCGCCCCGCGGCCGGCGGCTGAGTGCCCCGTCGTCACCCGCCCGCGCTCAGGTGGACTCCCGCACGACGAGCCGGCACGGCACCGTGTGCACCCCCGGGCTCGCGCCGGTGTCGATGGCCTCCAGGAGTTTCAGCGCGGCGATCCGGCCGATCTCGGTGAGGTCCATGTCGATGGTGGTCAGGGGCGGGCGGCAGGCCAGGGCCATGGTGTCCCAGTTGTCGTACCCCACCACGGCGATCCGGCCCGGCACGTCGATCCCCCGCTCGCGCAGGGCGTCCGCGACACCGCGGGCGATCTGGTCGTTGCCGCAGAAGACGGCGTCCGTGTCGGGTGCCGTGCGCAGCACCGCGTCGGCGGCGCGCCGGCCCCAGGCCTCGCTCCACTCGCCGAAGTGCACGCGCCCGCTGGCCGGTCGCAGTCCGGAGCGCTCCAGCACGTCGACGGCGTGCCGGGCCCGGTCGCGGGCGGCCGCGTGGTGTTCGGGGCCGGTGACATGGGCGATCCGGGTGCGGCCGGTGGCCAGCAGGTGCTCGACGGCGAGACGGGCGCCGCCCCGGTCGTCCGTGACGACCGACGTGTCGGCCGGGTCGGTGGAGGGCGAGAGGGCGTAGACGACCGGGATGCCCTCGACGCCCCGCAGCGGCGGGCGCGGGTCGGTGCGGCGCCCGGTGACGATGATGCCGTCCACCCGGCGGTCCATGAGGTTGCGCAGGTGGTGCTGTTCCCGGATGGTGTCGCCCCGGGTGTCGCACAGCAGCACCGAGATCTTCCCGGCGCCCAGCGCGTCCTCGGCGCCCAGCAGCACGGGTGTGCTGAACCGCCCGATGCCGTCGGTGGTCATCAGGCCCACCGTCCAGCTGCGCCCGGTGTGCAGGCTCTGGGCGTGCTGGTTGGGCCGGAAGCCGAGCGTCTCCACCGCGTCCAGCACGCGCTGCCGGGTCTCCGGCCGCATCCGCCCGCTGCCGCTCAGCGCCTTGGAGGCCGTGCCCACGCTGACGCCGGCGAGCGCGGCAACGTCGGCGAGCTTCGCCCGGCCGGCGAAAGGGGAGCGCGGAGCGGCTTCGGTCACGAGCAATCCTTTTCTCTGTCGTCGTCCTGGGCGGGGTGGCGCGCCCCATGGTCGCAGGCGGGCCCGGGTGTCGACCAGCCCCCACGGCGTAGCAGCCTGCGCGGCCATTCCTTGACCCACGAGAGAAAACCCGCGCAGGACCCTTGACCGCGCCTCCGTCGCTCCACTCTACTCTTCGGCTAGGAAAACGGTTGCTCAACCTTTGCCCAAGCGTCCACGTCCGGAGAGCCATGCCCCGCATCCGCTCCACCCAGCCCGCCCCCGCCGGCCCGGTCCGCCCGGGCCCCGGCTCCCACACCGCCCTGCGCCCCGCCGCCGCGGAGGTCGACGACGGCTTCTGGCACCACCGCCGCCAGGTCAACGCCCGCACCTCCATCCCCCTCGGCCCGAGGCTGCTGGAGTCCGCGGGCAACCTGCACAACCTGCGTCTGGCGGCGGGCCAGGCCGACGGCGCCTTCCAGGGCGCGTACCCGTTCGTGGACACCGACGTCTACAAGTGGCTGGAGGCCGCCTCCTGGCAACTGGCCCAGGACCCCTCGGCGCCGCTGGAGGCGGACGTCGACCGGATCGTCTCGCTGGTCGCCGCCGCCCAGCAGTCCGACGGCTACCTCAACACCTGGTTCCAGCTCGTCAAGGGCGGCGAGCGCTACCAGGACCTGCGCTGGGGCCACGAGCTGTACTGCGCGGGCCATCTGATCCAGGCCGCGGTGGCCCACCACCGGGCCACCGGGCGCACCGAACTCCTCGACGTGGCACGCAGGTTCGCCGACCACGTCGACTCCGTGTTCGGCCCGCCGGGCAGCGGCAAGGAGATCGACGGCATCGACGGCCACCCCGAGGTGGAGACCGCCCTGGTGGAGCTGTACCGGGAGACCGGCGAGCGCCGCTACCTGGACCTGGCCGGCTACTTCGTCGACCGGCACGGCCACGGCCTGCTCGACGGCGACGCCTACTGCCAGGACCGGGTGCCGGTACGGGAGGCGACGAACGTCGAGGGGCACGCCGTACGGCAGTTGTACCTGCTGGCGGCCGTCGCGGACCTGGCCGCCGAGACCGGGGAGTCCGAACTGCGGTCCGCCGCCGAGCGGTTGTGGCACGCCATGACGACCACCAAGACGCACCTGACCGGCGGACTCGGCGCCCACCACGCCGGAGAGGACTTCGGCGACCCCTACGAACTGCCCAACGAGCGCGCCTACTGCGAGACCTGCGCCGCCATCGCCTCCGTGCAGTGGAGCTGGCGGATGGCGCTGCTCACCGGCGAGGCCCGCTACTCCGACCTGGTCGAACGCACCCTGTTCAACGGCTTCCTGGCCGGGGTGTCGCTGGACGGCGAGCGCTGGCTGTACGTCAACCCGCTCCAGGTGCGCGACGGCCACACCGACCCGGGCGGCGACAAGTCGGCGCGCCGCACGGGCTGGTTCCGCTGCGCCTGCTGCCCACCGAACGTGATGCGGCTGCTGGCCTCCCTGGAGCACTACCTCGCCTCCGGCGACGGAGACGGCCTGCAGATCCACCAGTACGTCACCGGCCGCTACAGCGCCGGACCGATCACCGTGCGCGCCGAGACGGACTACCCCTGGCACGGCACCGTCGCCCTCACCGTCGAGGAGACACCGGCCGACGGCCCCTGGACGCTGTCGCTGCGCATCCCGCAGTGGTGCCGGGAGTTCCGGGTGCGGTGCGGACAGGAGTCGTACGACTCCCCCGTGACCGACGGCTGGCTGCGGCTGGAGCGGACCTGGGCGCCGGGCGACCGGGTGGTGCTGGAGCTCGCGATGGAGCCCCGGCTGACCGCGGCCGACCCGCGCGTGGACGCCGTGCGCGGCTGCGTGGCGATCGAGCGCGGGCCGCTCGTGTACTGCCTGGAGCAGGCCGACCACCCCGGCGGCGGCCTGGACGACATCGTCCTGGACCCCGGCCGGCCGCTCGCCGTCAAGCACCGCCCGGACCTGCTCGGCGGGGTGACGACCATCGTCGCCGCCGGACGGCGCCGCACCGCCCCGGACGCGGGCTGGTGGCCGTACACCCCGGCGGACGAGGTCGCCCAACAGGGCGGCGAGCCATTGGAGTTGACCGCCGTCCCCTACTACGCCTGGGCCAACCGCGAGGACGGCAGCATGCGCGTCTGGCTCCCCACCTCCTGAAACCCGCCCTACGACAACGAGGTCACCCCGTGATACCCACCCGCCGTACCCTCATGGCGGCGCTCGCAGCCGTCGGCACCCTCGCCTCCCTCACCGCCTGCGCAGGCGGCTCCAGTTCCTCCTCGGACTCCTCCTCGGGCGGTTCCGCGGGGACGTACACCTTCTGGGACCCCTATCCGCAGTTCGACGCCTCCTCGGCCTGGGGCAAGCTGGTGACCGCGTGCGGCACCAAGGCGGGGGTGAAGCTGAAGCGGACCGCCTACGACACCACCGACCTGGGCAACAAGGCCCTGCTGGCCGCCCAGCAAGGCAACGCGCCCGACGTGATGCTGGTCGACAACCCGGTCGTCTCCACGCTGGTGGAGGCGGGCATCCTCAACAAGACCAGCGACCTGGGCCTGGACACGTCCTCGATCCAGAAGAACATCATCGGCGCGGGCACCATCGACAACGCCTCCTACGGGGTGCCCATCGGCGCCAACACCCTCGCCCTGTACTACAACAAGAAGATCCTGTCCGCGGCCGGCGTCGACCCGGCGTCGATCAAGGACTGGTCCTCGCTCACCGCCGCGCTGAAGAAGGTCACGTCGGCCGGGAAGAAGGGCATCACCTTCTCCGCGATCAACACGGAGGAGGGCAGCTTCCAGTTCCTGCCCTGGTTCTGGGGCGCCGGGGGCGACCTCACCAAGCTGGACTCGGAGCAGGGAGTGGCGGCGCTCTCGCTGTGGAAGCAGTGGGTGGACGCGGGGTACGCGCCCAAGGACGTGCTGCAGAACACGCAGACCACCAGCTGGCAGGAGTTCGCCACCGGCGACTACGCGTTCGGGGAGAACGGCACCTGGCAGCTGGGCAACGCGGACAAGGCCGGCTTCCCCTACGGCGTCCTCAACATCCCCGGGCGCAACGGCGGTTCGGCGCCGGTGCCGACGGGCGGCGAGTTCGTGACCGTCCCGGTGCAGAAGGACACCGGCCGCTACGACGTCAGCAAGAAGATCGTCACCTGCCTCACCAGCGACGCGAACCTGCTGCCGACGGACACCACCCTGATGTACGTGGCGCCGACGAGCGCGGTACAGGCCGAGCAGGTCGAGCGGAACCCGAAGCTCAAGCCGTGGGTGACCGCGGTGGCGGCGGCCCGGGGCCGCACCAGCGGCGGCCTGGGCACCAAGTACCCGACGATCTCCCAGCCGATGTGGACGGCCGTCCAGGCCTCGCTGTCGGGCGGCAAGAGCCCGCAGGACGCGCTGGACGCGGCCCAGTCGAGCGCACGGAAGGGCTAGCACCGGCATGACCATCGCCCGGGTCGACCGTCCGCGGCGGGCGACGGCCGCCGCGGCGGGGGCGAGCGGCACCGCAGCCCGCGCCCGCCGGCGCAGGAGCCGGCTGACCGCGTTCGCCTTCGTCACCCCGCTGATCGCCTATCTGGCCGCCTTCTACCTCTATCCCCTCTACCGCAACCTCGACCTGAGCCTGCGCGACTACACGGTCCGCTCGTTCGTGGCGGGCGACGCGCCGTTCTCCGGCTGGGCCAACTTCCGCACGGTGCTGGACGATCCGACGTTCGGCCCGGCCATGCGGCACACCATGGTCTTCACCTTCGTGTCGATCGTCTTCCAGTACGCCATCGGGCTCGCCCTCGCGGTCTTCTTCAACCGGCACTTCCGGCTCTCGACCGTGCTCAGAGCGCTGTTCCTGATCCCGTGGCTGCTGCCGCTGATCGTGTCGGCGTCGACGTGGTCGTGGATGTTCAACAGCGAGTCGGGCGTGGTGAACTACTTCCTGCACTTCCTCGGCGTGGACCCGGTCGGCTGGCTGACCTCGCCCGACTGGGCGCTGACGTCGGTGATCGTGGCGAACATCTGGATCGGCATCCCGTTCAACCTGGTCATCCTCCACAGCGGGCTGCAGAACATCCCGGCGGAGCTGTACGAGGCGGCGGCGCTGGACGGGGCGGGCGCCTGGCAGCAGTTCCGCCGGATCACCTTCCCGCTGCTGCGGCCGGTGTCGGCGATCACCCTGCTGCTCGGGCTGGTCTACACCCTCAAGGTGTTCGACCTGATCTGGATCATGACCAAGGGCGGTCCCGGCGACGCCTCCTCGACGCTGGCCACCTGGTCCTACCAGCTCGGCTTCGGCACGCTGCTGCCCAAGTTCGGCCCCGGTGCCGCGGTCGGCAACCTCCTCATCCTCATCGCGCTGGTCTTCGGCCTGCTGTACGTCCGCGTCCAGAGGAGGCAGGAGGCATGAAGGCACGCGGCCACACCCTGATCGGTCTGCTGCTGACCGCCCTGATGCTCTTCCCGGTGTACTGGATGCTCAACGTGTCCCTCACCCCGCAGCAGGACATGCGCAAGGACCCGCCCGACCTGCTCCCGCTGCACCCCACCTTCGAGGGGTACCGGGCGGTTGTCGACGACCAACTCCCCTACCTCGGCACCAGCTTGCTCATCGGCCTCGGCACGGTCGCCCTGACCCTGGTCATCGCCGCCCCGGCCGGCTACTCCCTGGCCAGGCTCCGCCCGCGCGGCACCGGCGCGCTGAGCCTGGCCCTGCTGATCGCCCAGATGATCCCCGGCATCGTGATGGCGATGGGCTTCTACGGCATCTTCCTCGACCTCGGTCTGCTCAACTCCTGGTGGGGCCTGATCATCGCGGACTCCACCATCGCCGTGCCGTTCGGTGTCATGATCTTCACCGCGTTCATGTCGGGCATCCCCGGCGAGCTGATCTCCGCCGCCCGGATCGACGGCGCCGGCACCTGGCGCACCTTCCGGTCGGTCGTCCTGCCGCTGAGCCGCAACGCCATCGTCACCGTCTCGCTGTTCGGCTTCCTGTGGGCCTGGTCCGACTTCGTCTTCGCCAACACCCTTGACGGCGGCGGCGAGCTGCGGCCGATCACCCTCGGCATCTACAAGTACATCGGCAACAACAACCAGGAGTGGAACGCGATCATGGCCACCGCCGTCGTCGCGTCCGTCCCCGCAGCCGTGCTCCTGGTCCTCGCCCAGCGCTATGTGGCCGCCGGTGTGACCGCGGGCGCGGTGAAGGACTGATCCTCCCCCAACTCCCTCTTCTTCCTGAGGAGATCCCTGCCATGAGCCGCACCTCCCGCAGAGCCGCCCTGGGCGCGGGCGTCCTCGTCGCCGCCCTCGGCGCCGCCACCCCCGTCCAGGCGGTGCCCACCTCCGCGACCACCCTGGTGGTGAACGCCAACCAGACCCTGCGCCCGGTCACCCACGTGGCCTCGGGCAGCCTCTACGGCCTCGACACGGCGAGCATCCCGGCCGACAGCCTGGTCCAGCCGCTGAAGCCGAACACCTTCGTGCAGATGGCGCCCGGCGGCAGCCAGCTGCCCAACGGCGAGCCCGCCCCCGGCGGTGACGCCCTCGTCGTCGCGCCCGAAGCCGCCAGGGCGGGCGCCAAGGTGGTCGTGCGGATGCCCGACTGGTATCCGAACTTCCCCTACAAGTGGGTCAGTTGGAGCGACTGGCTGTCCGCCGTGGACAAACAGATCGCGTCCGTGCGGTCCTCCGGCGCCACCAACATCGCCGCCTACGAGCTGTGGAACGAGCCCGACGGCACCTGGGACACCACCCACGCGGGGGCCTTCGACGACGGCTGGGCGCGGACGTACAAGGAGGTGCGGTCGAAGGACACCTCGATGCCCATCCAGGGGCCGAGCTTCGCGACGTACTCCGACAGCAAGATGAAGACGTTCCTCCAGGACGCCATCGCCAACAACGCCGTACCGGACATCGTCGCCTGGCACGAGCTGCAGAGCAGCGCGAACATCGCCGCGCACGTGGCCGACTACCGCGCCCTGGAGAGCAGCCTGGGCCTCAGCCCGCGGCCGATCGCCATCGAGGAGTACGGCGCCCCCGGCGAGGTCGGCGTGCCCGGGCCGCTCGTCGGCTACGTCGCCAAGTTCGAGCGGGCCGGTGTGCACGACGCCGAACTCGCCTTCTGGAACCACTACGGCACCCTCGGCGACACCCTCACCGACACCGGCGGCTCCCCCAACGGCGCCTACTGGATGTACAAGTGGTACGGCGACATGTCCGGAAACATGCTCGTCACCACGCCGCCCGCCCAGACCGGCATCGACGGCTTCGCCGCCCGCAACGGCGCGGGTAACCAGATCAGCGTCGTCGCCGGCGGCTGCACCGGCTCATGTGCCGTCACGGTCAACGGCCTGTCCTCGCTGCCGGCCTTCGGCAGCACCGTGCACGTCAGGCTGGAGTACACGCCGTCCAAGGGCCGCACCACGGCCGTCTCCGGGCCGATCACCGTCTCGGACACGGACTACACCGTCAGCGGCGGCTCGATCACCGTGCCGATCACGATGAACGCCTCCGACGGCTACCACCTGGTGATCACCCCGAGCGGCACCGCCACCTCGCTGGCCGGGCGCTACCAGATCACCAACAAGAACAGCGCTCTGGCCCTGGACACCAGCGGCGCGGGCACGGCCCAGGGCACCGCCGTCGTCCAGGCGACCCCGGCCGCCGGCACCGACCAGAACTGGACCCTGACGGCCGCGGGGAACGGCCTCTACAAGATCAAGCAGCAGTCGAGCGGACTGCTCCTCGGCATCACGGACATGAGCACCGGCGACGGCGGCACGGCCCTGATCTGGGGCGACAACGGCACCGCCGACCACCTGTGGCAGCTCATACCCGACGGCGGCGGCTACTACAAGATCGCCAACTACCACAGCGGTCTGCTGCTCGGCGTGAACGGCATGAGCACCTCCGCCGGCGCCCAGGTCCTGCAGTGGGACGACAACGGCACGGCCGACCATCTGTGGAAGCTGACCGCCCGCTGAGACCGGCGGCGGCTCAGTGCACGGCGGCGGCTCGCTGGTCGAGCCGCCGCAGTGCCGTCTCGGCCCACTGGAGGTTGGCCCGCTCCAGCGCCAGCCCGCCCTGCAGGGTCAGGTAGGGGCCGACGCGGTCCGCGCTGTCGAAGAACTCGTCCTCGGTCCGCCCGTCCAGCAGCCGCTCGCGCAGCCGCTCGTACCGGGCCAGCTTGGCGACGGAGCGTTCCCTGCGCTCGACGATCGCGGCCCGTACGGCCGCCATGGCTCCGGCGTCGCCGATGTCGACGCACTGGACCCTGACCATCAGCTCGTCACGGATGGCCGTCGGCTTGGCCGGCGCCTCGGCCACGTAGGCGCGCAGCACCTCAAGGCCGGCCTCGGTGAGCGAGAACAGCCGCTTGTTGGGCCGCCGTTCCTGCTGCACCACGCGCGCCGAGACGAGCCCCTCGCCCTCCATGCGCTCCAGCTCCCGGTACAGCTGCTGCGGGGTGGCCATCCAGAAGTTGGCGACGGACGCCTCGAAGCCCTTGGCGAGGTCGTACCCGGAGGCCTCGCCCTCCAGCAGGGCGGCCATCACCGCGTTGCGCAATGCCATGACCTCAAGCTAGCACCGTGTTGACTAGTCAACACGGTGTCTACCGGGCCCTCACCGGCAGCGGTACGGGCCGCTTGGCCTGGCGTCCGTCGCCGGACGAACGCCCCCGCACCCTGCGCACGAGCCAGGGCCCGAGGAAGGCACCGGCCCAGCGCAGTTCGCCTCCGAGTCCGGCGACCGGCGGCGGTCCGGTCAACGGCCGCGTCCAGCTGTCGTCGCTGCCCGGCACCTGGAGCGCGTGAGCGACCGCGGCGGCGATCCGGGCGTGACCGAGCGGGCCGGCGTGCAGCCGGTCGGGGCTCCACAGCCGGGGATCGGTCACGACCGGGTGCGGGGCGGTCTCCGCCACGGCCACGCCGTGCCGCCGGGCCGCCTCCCGGATGCGGTCGTTCAGGGCGGTGACCCTGGGCGCGAGCGGCCGGGCCAGCGGGGTGATCCGGGCGACGTCGGGAAAGGTGAGGGTGGCGACGCGGGCCCCCCGTCCGGTGAGCGCGGCGAACATCGCCTCCAGGTGGCCGGCCACCTCGTCGGCGTCGAAGCGGGGCCGCAGCAGGTCGTTGACGCCGGCGACCACGGTGGCGAGGTCGGGCTCCCACGCGAGGGCGGGCGCGAGCTGTTCGCTCCGCACCTGCCCGGCGAGGCGCCCGCGCACGGCCAGGTTGGCGTACAGCAACCGCGGGTTGTCGCGGGCGAGCCGCTCGGCGAGCCGGTCGGCCCAGCCGCGCAGCCCGCCGGCGTCGTCGACGTCTCCGAGCCCTTCGGTCTGACTGTCGCCCAGCGCCACGTACCGCGTGTATCCGGCGACCGGCATGCTGGCCCGCCTTCCGTCGTCACCACCGGGGATGAGGGTGCTCTCTACTAGCCAACTTATCCCCTAGTCGCATTGTTGACTACCGGGGTGGACGGAAACCTCGGCCCGCCGGTCCCGTCGGTCAAGGGGGCGTCGTACGGGGCAGTTCGACGGCGCACGGTCGCCTACGTCGGCCCGGAGCGCCCTCGCTGTCCTCGCCGTCGCCCCGGGCCGTACGGCCGGATCACCGCGCCAGTGCCGCCCGAGCCGTGTCCAGGGCCTGTTCGGCGTAGCCGCGGCCGAACAGCACGGCGTGTACGAGCAGCGGGAAGAGCTGGTGCAGGCCGGCGCGGTCCGCCCAGCCGTCGGCGAGCGGCGCGGTCTCCTGGTAGCCGTCGAGGACCTGACGCAGGTGCGGGCAGCCGAAGAGGTGGAGCATCGCCAGGTCGGTCTCCCGGTGTCCGCCGTGCGCGGCCGGGTCGATCAGCCAGGCCCGCCCCTCGCTGCCCCACAGGACGTTGCCGTTCCACAGGTCGCCGTGCAGCCGCGCCGGCGGCTCGGCCGGGCCCGCCAGTTCGGGCAGCCGTGCGCAGACCCGCTCGACCACGACCGCCTCGGCGGCCGCGATGGTGCCGGCGTCCACCGCCCGCCGCAGATACGGCAGCACCCGGTGCTCGGCGTACCAGCGCGGCCAGTCGGTGCCCGGCACGTTGCGCATCGGGGCGAGCCCGATGTACGCCTCCCCGGGACCGCCGGGCGGCGGGGAGCCGAACGCGGGCGCGCCCGCCGCGTGCAGGGCGGCCAGTTCCCGCCCGAAGCGCAGTGCCGCGGCGGCCGTCGGACGTCCCTCGGGGACGCGGTTGGTCACCAGCCACCGCCCGTCGTGGCCGTGCACCGACGGCACCGGGACCGCGTCCGCCTCGGCCAGCCACCGCAGCCCGGCCGCCTCGGCCGCGACGGCACGGGGGTCGTCGCCCCGCTTGACGACGACCGACAGGCCGCCGTCCAGGGTCACTTCGGCGACGGCGCCGGACAGCCGGCGCTCGCCGCGCACCGTGCGCCCGGTGATCCGCGCCGCCGCGGCACCGGGCCCGCCGTCGTCGGTCATATGATCGGTTTCCGGGAGAGCGGTGGGGCCTTGTGCACGGCGATCAGGGTACGCGGCCAGGGCAGGGAAGGCGTGTCGCGCGCCCGCGCACGATGCTGGAAGGCGGATCACCACGATGCCGGAGTGCGGATCACCGGCCGACGAGAGGACCCCCCGGTGGGGACAGCAGGCCAGACGGTGCTGACGACGCTCGCCGTCAACCCGATGAACGGCGGCTCGGTGCTGACGGCGTTCGGCGCGCTGGGCGTCCTCGTGGTCATCTTCGCGGAGTCGGGTCTGCTGGTGGTGGGGTTCTTCCTGCCCGGCGACACCCTGCTGATCCCGGCCGGTGTGCTGTGCGCGAGCAGCGGCGACCACGGGCCGCGCCTGGTGCTGTGGCAGGTCCTGCTGTGCGCGGCCGTCGGCGCCGTGGCCGGCGGACAGGTGGGCTACCTCATCGGGCGGCACGGCGGACGGGCGCTCGTGAACCGCACCTCCAGCCGGCGCCTCAAACGCGGGATGGCGCGCGCCGAGGAACTGCTGGGCCACTACGGCCACGGCAAGGCGATCGTGCTGGGCCGCTGGATCCCGTTCGTGCGGACCGTGCTGCACCCGGCGGCCGGGGTGCTGGGGATGCCGTCGCGCAGCTTCACCCTCTGGCAGGTGGCCGGGGGCCTGGTGTGGTCGCAGAGCCTGGTGCTGGCCGGCTTCGCCCTGGGCGCGTCGGTGCCGCATCTCGACCGCTACCTGCTGCCCCTGGTCGGCGTGGTGGTGGTGCTGTCGCTGCTGCCGATGCTGGGTGAGCTGCGGCGCTCCCGGCGCACCCGGCAGTCCTCGCCGAGGTCGTCCTGAGCGGGCGTGCTCAGGCCCTGCTGTGCAGGGCGTGCAGGACGTCGTCGTCCGTCAGCTGGTCGAACTCCTCGTAGCACAGGCCGACGGCCAGGAAGCCGGCCGGCCGCTCCAGGCACAGCACCTCGTCGGCCTCGGCGCGCATCAGGTCCGCGGCCTCGGGCGAGCCGACCGGCACGGCCAGCACGACCCGGCCGGGCGACCGGCGCCGCAGATGGCGCAGGGCGGCCCGGGCCGTGACGCCCGTGGCCAGGCCGTCGTCGACGACGATGACGGTACGGCCGGCGAGGTCGGGGGCGGGGCGGTCCTGCCGGTAGCGCTCTTCGCGGCGGCGGAGTTCCGCCCGCTCCCGCACGACGACCGCTTCGAGATCGGCCTCGCCCAGGCCCAGCCGGTCCAGGGCGTCCTCGTCGTAGAGCGGTTCGTCATCGCCGACGAGCGCGCCGACGCCGTACTCCTCCTGGAGCGGCGCGCCGATCTTCCGCACCACCAGCACGTCGAGCGGGGCGTCGAGGGCCCGCGCCACCTCCCGGGCCACGGCGACGCCGCCGCGGGGCAGGGCGAGGACGACGGGGTCGGGCAGGGCGCCCTGCTCCTGTCGCGTCCGCAGCCGCGCGGCCAGCTCCCGTCCGGCCTGGCCGCGGTCGTGGAACCGCGTCACGATCGCCACCCCTTTCCACTTTCTCTTCCTCGGGACCCGACGGGCGCCGTACGTCCTTCCGTATGTCCTGCCGCATGTCCTGCCGTATGTCCTGACCGGTCACGGGTACCCGCACGGATAGAAAACTCTTTCGAGGAGATGAACTCGGATGCGTTTCTTCGGACTGCTCCTCCTCGCCGCCACCGGCGCCTTCACCGCCCTGGCGATCGCCGACAACCTCTCCGGCGGCCCGGAGTACCGCGTGTCGGTGCTCGACCACCACATCGCCACCATGAACACGCTGGCGATCTTCAGCTCCGGTCTCGCGCTGGCGCTGATCTTCTGCCTGGGGCTGACCCTGGCGGTCGGCGGGACGACGCACCGCCGCCGTCGCCGGGAGCGGGCGTACGAGCGCGGCGAGGCCACGTCGGCCGGCCCGAGGACGGCGCCGTAATGCCCTGACGTGTGCATGCGTGCCCCGACGGCTGGGCAGGCGCTGGGAATGGTCGGCGACTGGGACGACGACGGGCAGGGACGGCGGCTGGGCTCCAACGGCCACCGGTCGGTGCCGTACACCGACGACATCCGCATCGACGCGTGGGGCGCGAGCCGTGAACGGTGCATGGCGGAGGCCGTGCTCGGCGTGGTGGAGTGCTTCGCGGACGTGACCGCGGTGCGGCCCAGAGCGGTGGCGCGCGTGCGGCTGGCCGAGAACAGTGACGACGACCTGCTGGCCGCGCTGCTGGAGGAGGTCGTGCACCGGCTCCGGGCGCTCGGGGAGGTGCCGGTCGACGTGGAGGCGGAGGCCACCGAGGACGGGCTGGACGTGCGGCTGGCGGTCGTCGGGCTGACGGAGGTCGGGGCCGCCGACGCCCGCACGGGGTCCGTCGCCTGCCACGAGCTGCGCATCGGGCCGGACCCGTACGGCTGGTCGTGCGCGCTGACGCTGGGCCGTTGAGGCTCAGCGGTCCCGCAGGCGCACGAGGTGGTGGAGCACCGGTGTCGCACAGGTGCGGTTCTCCTTCAGGGTCGGCTGCAGGAAGCGGTAGAAGCTCGGCTTGCTGAACTGGCGCAGCGCGAAGGCGGGCAGGCTCAGGTCCCAGCGGGCGTGGGCGACGAAGCAGTAGTCCGAGGCGCCGGCGTCGAGGGGCTCCAGCAGGACGGAGTTGTCCAGGCCGGTCTCGGCCGCGTACCAGCCCGCCAGGTGCTCCCACAGCTCGGCGGTGCGGCGCGGGTCCTCGCCCACGAAGTAGTGGAACAGGAACAGGCCCTGCTGGGCGCGGTCGACGTCGGTGACGCACTTGCCGCAGCGGGCGGTCATGACGTGCAGGTCCGCGGAGGCGTCTGCCAGGCGGCGGCGCAGGTGCCGGTAGGCGACGGTGTCCTGGACGGCGCCGATGTCCCGCGGAGACCTGGTCTCCACGAGGACGACGACGTCGTAGTGGGCGCGGTGCAGTCCCTCCGGCGGGATCCAGCCGGAGGGCGGGCCCACGGCCGCGGCCGCGTAGACGCTCGCGCGCTTCACCTCGGACAGGCTGGCGAGGTCCTCGGCCTCGGCGCGCAGCATGTCCAGCAGCAGCGCCTTGCTCCGGCTGTGCCCCGGCCGGCCGACGCCCCCCGCCGGCGGCTCGACCGCGGCGGCGAGCTGGAGGTAGCCGGAGGGCGGCGGCGTGGTGAGCGGCGCCGGGCGGAACTTGGGGCGCGGATGGACGAGGGTGACGCTCATGGGATTCTCCCGCGGGGCGGTGCGGTCCCTGGCCGTCGGTGCGCCTACCCGGGCGGCGGTCGGCTACGCGGACCGGGCTCGGGCGACCCGGGCGCCGCACCAGTGGTCCAGGGCCGCGCCGAGTTCCCGCCGGCGCCCGGCCGGGTCGGTGGTGTCGGTGGCCCAGGCGACGTACCCGTCCGGGCGGACCAGGACCAGGGGCGGTACGGCGGCGGCGCGTGCGGACGCCACGGTGTGGACGTCGACGAGACCGGCCCGGTCCTCCAGCGGCACCGGTGCGGCGGGATCCGTGGTCAGCAGGACGAACCCGCCCGTGCGCAGGGCCTCGTACAGCCGTCGGGGCGCCTGTGCCCCGGACAGCGGCAGGTCGGGGACGCGGGCGCCGGTGGCGGGGTGGGCGCCCGGCGGCGCCGGGTAGCGGACGGCGATGCCGGAGACCGCGCCCGCCGCACGGTCGGTGACCGGGCCGAGGCGCAGGGCGGTGCGGGCGGCGAGGTCGCGCAGCACGTCCAGCGGTGCGGGACGCAGGACGGCGAGGCGGGCGAGCGCCCCGGTCATGCGCACCACCTGGCGTCCGACCGGATGCCGTTCGGCGTGGTAGCTGTCGAGCAGGGTCTCGTCCGCGTGGCCCCGCACGGTCGCGGCCAGTTTCCAGCCGAGGTTGAAGGCGTCCTGGAGGCCGAGGTTCATGCCCTGGCCGCCGGCCGGAGAGTGGGTGTGGGCGGCGTCGCCGGCGAGCAGGACGCGACCCTGGCGGTAGTGCGGGACCTGGCGTTCGTCGTTGTGGAAGCGGGACAGCCAGCGGGCGTCGTGCATCCGGAAGTCGGTGCCGAGGACGCGGCGGGTGTCCTCGCGGACCTCCTCCAGGGTCACCGGCGCGTCGTCCGGGAGCTGGCGGTGGCGGTACCAGGTGATGACGCGGTACCAGCCGTCGCCGTAGGAGGCGAGGAAGGCGAAGCCGTCGCCCGTGCCGTCGACGGTGAACACGTCGGGCGGCGGCTCGGCGAGCCGCACGTCCGCGAGGACCAGGGACCGCATCACCGACGAGCGCCCCGGAAACGGCATGCCCACATCGCGGCGCACCGTGCTGTGCACGCCGTCGGTGCCGACGAGGTAGGCGGCGCGCAGCGTGCGCTCCTCGCCGTCGCGGGCGCGCAGCCGGGCCTCGACCCCGGTGTCGTCCTGCCGCAGCGAGACCAGTTCGGTGCCCCACCGCACACGCGCACCCACGGCTTCGGCGCGTTCGCGCAAGACGCGTTCGGTCTCGTACTGCGGGACCGCGAGGACGTACGGGAACCGGCTGGGCAGCCTGGTCAGGTCGAGGTCGGCGCCGCCCAGGGCCCGTACGGTGTCGATCGGCGTGCCCCGGGCGATCAGCTCGTCGGCCGTGCCGCGGGCGTCGAGGACTTCGAGGGTGCGGGCGTGCACGGCGAAGGCGCGGGTCAGGCCGGACTGCTCGGTGCGCCGTTCCACGAGGGTGGTGTCGGCGCCGGCCGCGGCGAGTTCCGCCGCCAGGAGCAGCCCGGTGGGGCCGGCGCCGACGACGAGTACGTCCGTGTCCGGTGCGGTACGGGTCATGCGGTGTCCTCCGCGTCATCGGGTCCGGCGTGCCAGCCGCTCCAGCGCAGGACGGTGACGGCGGTCACCGGTCCTTCGGGCGGCCGGTGCCGGTACTGGGGGTACTTGCGGGCGAGCAGGGCGATCGCCGCCGCGTACCGTGCGCGGTCGGTCTCGTGCGGCGCGCCGGGCGGTATCACGCGGGCGCCGCCGTCGGCCCGCGCCCACCACAGGCGCTCCCAGTCCTCGTCGTAGGCGTCCACGAGCAGGCACACGGCCGGGTGGACGGCGATGTTGCGCAGGCGGGCCAGCCGTGTGGTGGTCTTCGGTTTGCCGTCGACGGCCATGACGATGTGGTCGCCCTCGCCCACGGCGAAGACGACCGGCACCAGGTGCGGCCGGCCGCCGGCGTCCACGGTCGCCAGCCGCGCGACCCGGGCGCCGGTGAACAGCCGCCGCGCCCGGTCGGCCTCCATCCGCGGCATGGTGGTCTCCCCCGCCGGTCAGGGCCGCCGGCTCGTGGGGACGACGGCGACGGGGCAACCGGCATGGTGCAGGACCGCGTGCACGACCGACCCCAGCGGCAGGCCGAGGCGGCCCTCGACGGGGTGGCGGGGCACCACGACCAGGCCGGCCTGCCGGGAGGCGTCCACCAGGGCGGCGGCGGGCGAGTCGACGGTGAGCTCGGTGTCGACGTGCACCTTCGGGAACTCGGCGACGGGCCGGGCAACGTGGTCGAGCAGCGCGCGGTGCGCCTGGCGTTCCTCGTCGATGCGGTCCACCTGCGGCACCATCGCACCGGCCCGCACCAGCGGTGTCCAGGCGTGCACCACCCGCACCGCGGCGCCACGCAGCTCGGCCTCGGCGAGCGCGAACCGCACGGCCTCCTCGTCCCGGTCGTCACGGACCCCGACCACGACGTCACCGTGCGGCGGACGCTGGGGACGTCCGCGGACGACGACCACGGGCCGCTGCGCGTGCGCGGCCGTCTTCAGGCTCACCGACCCCAGCAGCAGCCCCGCGAACCCGCCGCGTCCCCGGGTGCCGACCACGACCAGGTCGGCGTCCTCGGCCGCGGCGAGCAGCGCCTCGGCGGGCCGGTCGTGCGAGAGCACGGTCTCCGTCCGCAGGCCGGGGCGGGTGGCGGCCAGGGACCGCCGGACGTCGTCCAGCAGCCCGGTGGCGCCCTCCAGGACCTGCTCGGTGACACCCATGCCGGTCTCGGCGCCGCCGAGTTCGGTGCCGGGTCCGACGGCGTGCACCAGCCACAGCGCCCAGCCCTGCGACGCGGCCTCGTCGGCCGCCCATTCGGCGGCCGGCCGGGCCTGCTCGGTGTCGTCGATGCCGGCGACGACGGTTCCCTGGCGTACGTCGGTCATGGCGCCCTCTCCGTGTCTCGGCAGGGCCGGTCGCTGCGTACCGCCCCCTACTGTCGCCGCGTACCCGACAACCCGGTTCCGACACGGCAGGCGCCCTGTGCGAGCAGGCGCCGCATCCGCGTCCGGTCCTCGGGGAACCACCCGTCCCAGGGCCGGTCCAGCGCGTGCCAGGCTGCGGGCTGCCCGTCCTCCGCCGCCAACGGCGTCCGCCGGTCGACGACGGCCAGGAAGGACAGGCCGGGGACGGACTGCCAGGCGGGGCGGTAGGAGCGCAGGGTGACGGCGGCGGGCGTGGGGAGGAGGTCGGCCCGTACGCCGGTCTCCTCGAAGAGTTCGCGCGCGGCCGCCTCGCGAGGGGTCTCGCCGGGCTCCACCTTGCCGCCCGGCGCCACCCAGCCGCGCCACGGGTGCCGTACCAGCAGGACGTGGGTCAGGGCGGTGTCGAAGGCCCACACATCGGCCCCGAGCGGGCCGGTGAGCGCCGGGTCTGGGCGCAGCAGCTCCTCCAGGGCGTCGTCGTAGCGGGTGAGGGCCTGGCGGGCGTCGCGGATCGCGGCGGCGAGGGTGCGTGGGTCGATGGGGTGGCTCGTCATCCGGGGGACGGTACGGGCAGCCACTGACAGTGGTCAGCTGCCGCCCACCCCGAGGGCCGCGAGCAGGACCAGGACCAGGGTGGTGGCGCCGAGGAGGCCGTGGGCGACGACCACGGGGACCGGCAGATGGCGTTCGGCTGGGGTCGTGTCGTCGGCGGTGGGGGTGGGGGCGGCGGTGCGGTACACCGGGATCCAGCGGCCGAAGAGGGTGAAGCCGAGGAGGGCCACGGCGACGAGGAGGCCGAAGCCGGTCCAGGCCAGGGCGCCGCGGTCGGCGGCGAGGTAGACGATCCACACGACCAGGCCGGCCGCCGCGAGCAGGAAGTGACCGAAGACGAGGGGCGCCGGGAAGCGGGTGGTCCGCGTCTGCTGCTGACGCAGGCCGCCGCGGGCGATCCAGCGGGCCAGCAGGACGAATCCGCCGAGGGCGGTGACGATCCAGGCGACGAGAGCGGCGATGTCCATGTCGGACTCCGGAAGGGGGCAGCGGGTGGATTTGGGGGGTTGGTTTGGGTGGGTTTGGGGTGGGCCGGGGGGTCGGCTCAGGGGGTCCGGGCTGGGGTGGATCAGCGGGTGAGTCTGGAGGTGGATCGGCGGGTGGACCCGGGGCTGGGTCTGGCGGTGGATCGGCGAGTGGATCCGGCGTTGGGTCTGGGGGATCCGACGGGTGGATCCAGGGTTGGGGCCTGAGAGATCGGCGGATGGCCCCAGGGTTGGCCTGGCGGTGGATCAACGGGTAGATCCGGGATCGGGCCTGGCGGTCGATCAGCGAGTGGATCCGGCGTTGGGTCTGCGGGATCCGACCGGTGGATCCAGGGTTGGGGCCTGAGAGATCGGCGGATGGCCCCAGGGTTGGCCTGGCGGTGGATCAACGGGTAGATCCGGGATCGGGCCTGGCGGTCGATCAGCGAGTGGATCCGGCGTTGGGTCTGGGGGTGGATCAGCGAGTGGGGCTGGAGGTGGATCGGCGGGTCGTTTGAAGGTGGGTCAACGGCTGGTGCGGAAGCCCTCGGCCTGCACGGACTCGCCGGCCACGCGGACGCCGTAGCGGTAGGCGAGCTTGCCGCCGAGGTAGCCGGAGACGCCGAGGAGGGCGAGGGCGGCGGCGGAGAGCGCCAGCTGCCCGTCGCCGACGCTCTGCCCTCCCGCGTAGCCGCCGCCCTGCCGCCAGGCGAAACCGGCCGCGTAGGCGGCGGTGACGGCGAGGTTCAGTGCCATGTGTGTCAGGCCGGTCCGGAAGGCCGGCGTGCCGGTGGGGATCGCGAACAGGTCGAGGAATCCGACACAGGCCGCGGCCAGCGCGCCGAGCACACCGACGGCGATCAGCCAGGCGGACCCGTGGGTGAGGAACCCCGGCCGGTCGACGATCTTCGAGGCGATGTCGAACACCAGGCTGGAGACCCACGCCCCGATCGGCACGGTGACCAGGATCGGATGGAACGGGTGCCCGTACGGCCCCGCCAACGCGCCGCTGACCGGCTGCTTCGCCTGCCTGAGATCGCTGTCGGCGGTCATCCGGCACCTCGCCTTCGAGCTGCGCGTGAGCTATTTCACCAACGATTGTTGGTCTTATTCGGCCGGGGGTCAAGGCGTCGCACCCGGGGTTACGGTGACCCCGTGACGTCCGATCCCCTTCCCGGCGGCGACACGATGGCCGCGCTCGCCGTCCTCGGCGACGAGTCCAGGCGGCGGCTGCTCGACTTCGTACGGCGGTCCCGGCGCCCGGTGACCCGCGAGGAGGCGTCCGCGGCGGTCGGCATCTCCCGCAAGCTCGCCGCCTTCCACCTCGACAAGCTGGTGGCGTCGGGGCTGCTGCAGGCCCGGCACGGCGGGCACGGGCCGCGCCGGGTGGGTCGCGCGCCGAAGGTGTACGAGCCCAGCCCGCACGCCCTGTCGGTGAGCCTGCCGCCCCGCCGGCACGAACTGCTGGCCTCGATGCTGGCCGAGGCGGTGACCGGGCAGCGCCCCGAGGAGAGCGCGCGCGAGGCCTCCATGCGGGTCGCCCGGGAGCGGGGCGAGGAACTCGGCGCGGAGGTGCGGGCGGGTGACGTCGCGGCGGTGCTGGAGTCGCTCGGTTTCGAGCCCGCGGACGACGGCCCCGGGCGCACGGTGCTGCACAACTGTCCCTTCCACCCGGTCGCCCGGCAGGCACCGGAACTGGTGTGCGGGATGAACCACGCGTTCCTGTGCGGGTACTTGGCGGCCTCCGGCCACGCCGACACCGCCGCCGTGCTGACCCCTCGCGCGGGACTGTGCTGCGTCGAACTGCGCACCGGCACGGCACGCGAGGGCGCGGGGGCACCCGACGCCGGCCCCGACGCCGAGTGCGCCCGCGACGCCTGAACGCGCGGGCATATGCACAAGCGGCGATTCGGTGAAGGAAGAAATGCCCCGCGCGTTCGAATTCACGGTCTCTTCATTCCCTTCACCAAACGCATTGCGGGCATTGGGGCGTCGAGGTCCGTTCTCACAACCCGGCCCAGGTCGAATATGAGGCAATGAAACGACCGATTAACTGACGCGTAGTCGACGGGAATCGTCGCGTCGGTCCACTCCTGGTCACTGCCGTTCACGCACCGCGTCAGGAGGGGCCATGTCCTTCTTCGCCAGGGCATCCTGGCCAGGAGACCATCGCGACGAGATCGTCGCCGGAACGCTCGTCGCGGCGGTGATCGTCGTCCTCGGGTACGCCTCGGGCATCGGCGCACCGGCGCCGACCGACCTCGACGTCTCCGCGCCACCGAACAGCGGGGCGGTTTCGGCCGCTCCTTCGGCCGGTTCCGCCACCGGGGAATCCGGAACTTCCGGCGGCGGATCGGCCGGAGGTTATGCGAGCGGGGATTACCCGGTCGGGGATTACGTGTCACAGGGCGACGATGCCGGATATCCGGCCGCCGGAGGCTCTTCGGACACGACGGGTCACGCGGGGCACGGCACGGGCGGCACGGGGGCGTCCGGCCCCTCCCCCGAACCGTCCGCGCCGGCGTCCGGCTCGCCGTCCCCGACGCCGTCCCCGTCCGCTCCGGCGGACTGCCAGGACGGTGAAGTACGCCTGGTACAGCCGCTGTTGAACGGTGTGGTCACCCCCGTGACCGGCCTCCTCGACGGCCTGCTCGGCGCGGCCTCCGCATCGCCCTCCCCCTCCTCCTCGCCCTCGCCCTCGGCCTCCGCGTCCGCCGGCGCCCTGTCGTCGCTGTGCGTCGGCGTGGCGTCCTCGCCGTCGGTGCTGTCGGAGGTGCTGCCGTGAAAGGCCGTGTCTTCGGCGTCGTCGTGGCGGCGCTGCTCACCCTCGGGCTCTGCGCGCCGGCCGCCTCGGCCCACACCGAACTGAAGTCGTCCACACCGGGGAACGGCACCCGGATCGCGCACACGCCCGCCACGGTACGGCTGGTGTTCAGCGAGCCGGTCGATCCGGCCGACGTCCGCGTCCGCGCGGACGGGGAGCGGCTGAGGGTGTCGCGGGCGGCGCGCGCGGAGAACGCGGTCGAGGTCGCCGTACCGAAGGAGACGAGCGACCGCCTGACCCTTGTTTGGCAGGTACGTGACATGGAGGACGGGCATCCCACGTCCGGGACGCTGTCCTTCCCGCTCACGGCGCGTGCCGGACAGGCCCCCGCGCAGGCCGCCCCGCAGCCGTCGCGGGCCGTGCGCACGGCCTGGCAGGTGACACGCTGGGCCGGCTACCTCGCCCTCGCCGTGTACGTCGGCGGGCTCGCGTTCCTGGCGCTGCTGTGGCCGCAGGGCGCCCAGGACGGCAGGACCCGCCGCCTGCTCGCCCTCGCCTGGGCGGCGGGGCTGGCGACCGCCCTGATCGCGCCGGGCCTGGAGGGGGCGTACGGATCGATGGGCACACTCGGCGATGTGCTCCAACGGTCCACCTACGCCGACCTGTTGAGCACCGAGACCGGCATCATGGCCGCCTGCCGGCTGCTGCTGTGGGTGCTCGCCGCGGTCGTCCTGGCCGCACTGTTGCAGGGCGGCGAGCGGTCGGCCCGGTCGCCCGGGTGGCGGGTCGGCGCACTCGTGGTCGCCCTCGGGCTGCTGCGCACGACCGGCATGACCGGCCACGACTCCGAGGGAACGCACCCGGGTTGGGGTGCGGTGGCCGACCTGGTGCACCTGCTCGGCGTCTCGCTGTGGCTCGGCGGGCTCACCCTGCTGCTGCTCGGCGTGCTGCCGCGGCGGCGGCCCGAGGAGCTGTCGGCCGCCGTGGCCGGCTACTCGGCGCTGGCCGGGGTCTGCGTGGCGGCGATCGCCGGGGCCGGCGCGGTGCTGGCCTGGCAGGTCGTCGGCTCCTTCGGGGCGCTGCTCGACACCGGGTACGGGCGCCTGCTGCTGATCAAACTCGCCGTGCTGGGGCTGGTGTTGCTCATCGCCCAGCGCAGCCGGGGCTGGGTGCGCACCCGGCTCGACATCGCCGTACTGCTGCGCGGCGACCGTGCCGTCGTACGGCCCTTCGTCTACTCGGTCGCGGCCGAGACGGGGCTCGTCCTCGTGGTCCTCGCCGCGACGAGTGTGCTGGTCATCTCCGCCCCCGGCCGGTGACCGGCAGCCGTTGTCCCACCTCTCTCACCTCACCTCTCACCTCACAAGGGAGACGCACCACCATGCACACAGAAGAAGTCACCGCACCGCCCGCGCCCCGTCGGCGCTCCCGAGTGGGCAACCGGGTCCTGCTGGCCACCGGCCTGGGCGCCGGCATCGCGGCCGTCGCCTGCCTGGGCGTGCTCCAGGCGTCCGGCGGGGCCGCCGCTCCGGCGAACGCGGCGCCCGCGGCCGAGGCCCAGGACATGAGCGGCATGAGCGGCACGGCCGACGCCCAGCCGGCCGCCGACAGCGCCACCGCCGACCACACCATCGAGATCAAGGACTACAAGTTCGCCCAGCCGTCCCTGACGGTGAAGGTCGGCCAGACCGTGAAGTGGGTCAACGAGGACACCGCTCCGCACACGGTCACCACCACCAGCGGTCCGCAGAAGTTCGACTCCGGCACCCTGAACAAGGGGGACAGCTGGTCGTTCACCTTCACCAAGGCCGGGACGTACGAGTACTACTGCGCGGTGCACCCGGACATGACCGCGTCCGTCACCGTGGTCGCCGACGACGGTGGCAGCGGCTCGGGCGGCTCCACGGGTGGGTCGACGGGCGGCTCCACGGGTGGGTCCAGCGGCGGGTCGACCGGCGGCTCGACGGGTGGGTCCACCGGAGGGTCGACGGGTGGCTCCACCGGGGGCTCCACGGGCGGCTCGACGGGCGGTTCGACCGGCGGGAGCGGCGGTTCCGGAGGGTCGAGCGGCGGTGACGGCGGCGACGAGCAGTGCGTCAGCGTCCAGCAGGTGCTGCTGCCGATCCTCCAGCACCTCGACAAGGCCCACCTGGAGGAGTCGCCCGGCCAACAGGTCCAGGACGCACTCCAGTTGGACAACTACATCAAGATGCACACCGTCTGGGTCGAGTCGATCCTCACCCCCGCCGTCAACGGCGCCGGCTCGATCGGCGACGACACCCTCACGGTGCTGCTGCAGCACATCAACTCCGCGCACCTGGAGGAGTCCCTGGGCCAGCAGGTCGCCGACCTCCTCGACCCCGACGCGTACGTGAAGATGCACACCGTCTGGGCCGAGCACATGCTCGCCCCCACCGAGGACTACCTCACCGGCTCCTGCTGACGCCGGCCGGCAGGAGGTGACGGGCCGGCCGAGTCGCAGTCGGCCGGCCCGCCACCGCCCTCATTGTCCCCACTCACCGCGCCCCGCGCCCACCGAGGTACCCACATGACCGCCGAAACGCTCCCCGTCCCCACCCTGCCGGGCCCCGCCTGGCTCCCCGGACCCGGCACCTACACCACCGCCCCGGACCGCTGCATCACCGAACTCACCGCCCGGCTGGGCCCGTTGACCACCCTGCGCCGCCGCCTCACCCCCGTCGACGCGAGCCTCACGGTCGCCCCCGCGCCCGAGGACTGCGTGCTGAGTCTGGAACTGGGCGGCCGGGTGCTCGGCGGGCGGAGCCTCACCTTCGTCAGCACGGCCCTCAAGCCCGCGGCGGACGGCACCCGCATCCACGCCTCCGGCGAACTCGCCCTCGGCGACGCCTCCGTCCCGGCCCCGCTGGTGCTGCGGGTCGTCGAGCGCGCCGAGGCGCTGCTCCTCGTCCTCGGCACGATCCGGCTGCCGTACCGCCCGGTGCGCCGCACGCTCGGCCTCGCCCTCCCCCGCACCCGCCCCGCAGACCGCATCCGGCTGCTCGTCGCCGCGGAGTTCGCATGCCCCGCCTGACCCTCGTGCGCGCGCTGCTCGCCGCCACCGCCGTCTTCCTGTTCCTGCCCGCGCCGTCCGCGCGGGCGGCCACGAGCCACCAAGTCGCCATGTCCGGCTACGCGTTCAGCCCGCGCTCGCTGACCGTCACCGCCGGGGACACCGTCACCTGGACCAACCAGGACCAGGCACCCCACGACGTCAAGACCACCTCGGGCCCCGAGTCGCTCCACTCCCCGATGCTGGACAAGGGGGGCAGTTGGAGCCACACCTTCACCACGCCGGGCACCTACTCCTACGTCTGCACCGTGCACCCCGGCATGACGGCCCAACTGGTCGTCAAGGCGGCCCCGGTGCCCACGCCCACAGCGCACCCGACCGGCCACGACCACGCGGCCGCGGCACCCACCGTCGTCCGCTCCCCGCGGCGCACGGCGACGTCCGCCGCCGCGAAGCCGACCGCGCACGCCGAGCACGGCGGCGCGGCGTCCGCGCACGCTTCCAGCGCCGCCCCCTCCCCCGCGCCGGGTACCGCGGCCGCCGCCCGGCAGCCCGTCGAGACGACCGCCTCGGCCGCCCGCCCGCTCGATCCGCTGCTCCTGCTCGCCGGAGTCGTGGCGGGGGTGGCGGTGCTGTGCCTGCTCCTGGTCGGCTCGCGGGCGTCGACGACCGTCAAGTGACGCCCCCGCCGGGCCTACGCGGTCGGGGCGTGCCCTCCCGGCGGGCGCGCCATGAAGACGTCGACGGCTTCCTCCGACTCCACGACGAAGCCGTGGCGTTCGTACAGCCGCCGGGCGGGGCTGCCGCGCAGGACGCTGAGCGCCACGGTCGTGTTCTGCGCGTCGCTCCGTTCGAGCACCGTGCGCAGGACGGCGGAGCCGAGCCCCCGGCCCTGGTGGCGGGGGGCGAGGTAGAAGTGCTCCAGCCACAGCCGGTCCTCGACGGGCCGGACGGTGACGCAGCCGGCGAGGTCGCCGCCGGCCATGACGACGGAGGTGTGCTGCGGGGAGAAGGCGTCCCGCAGCCGCTGCCGGACCCGGTGCTCGTCGTAGCGCCCGAGGCGTTCCAGGTCCGGCCGCATGACCGTGGCCCGCAACTCGACGAGCGCCTCGACGTCGGCCGGATCGCCGGGCCGCAGCGTCCAGTCGCGGGTCTGTGCCTGATCACCCATGGTGGGAGTATCGCAGGCGCCCTCAGTGCGGCACGGCCGCCGCCCGCCTGCCGGCCGTCCGCTGCCCCGCGCCGGCCTCGCGCGGGGCGAGCAGCCGCTGGGCGAGCGCTCCGAAGACCAGCCCGAAGGAGGTCCACAGGGTCACCTGGACGGCGAGCGCCGCCAGGCGGAACTGCCACAGCAGGGTGGCCGGGAAGGTCTTCGGCACCTCGTTGAACGACGGCAGGAACGCGTACGCGAGCCCGACGACGAGGACGAAGAAGGCACCGGCGACCAGCGTCGCGTTCCAGTTGCCCAGGCGGGGGGCGAGGCGCTTGCCGAGGATGACGGTGGCCACGGCCAGCAGCACGCTCAGCGCCACCATCAGGAAGAACAGGGCCGTGCGGGTGCCGATGGTGTCGGGGTCGCCGACGGAGGGCGGGTTGGCCGGGTACTTCAGGAACGGCACGACGTACACCGCGACCAGACCGCCCGCCGCCAGGAGCAGCGCGCTCGCGCGCGGCCCGAAGCGGCCGATGCGGCCGAGGGCGAAGCAGTACGCGAGCGCGGCGATGCCGCCGAACGCGACGCCGTAGACCAGGACACCGGTGGACAGGCCCGCGGTGGACTGCATCGTGCGGCTGACGGCCTCGACGCCGTGCTCGTGGGAGTGCGCCTCCTCGTAGGCGATGGCCGCGTCGACGCGCGGCTCGCCCAGGAAGTAGGCGACGACGAGGGCGAGCAGGCCCGCGGCGAGTCCCGCGAGCATGCCACGCACCAACAGGTTCCGGACGATTGCCGAGTTCATGGTGCTCGTACGTTCCGCGCCGCCGTCAGTGGCAGGGGAAGCCGAGCAGGTGGCGGGCGTCGTGCACCCACTCGTGCACGTCGGATCCGGACATCACGGAGGTGGCGCCCTGTTCGGCGCCGACGAAGTAGAGCAGGACCAGCATCAGAATGCCGAAGAAGACCGCCCAGGGGACGATCGCGCCGATCGGCAGCTTGGCGGGTACGGCGGTGGGGGCGGCGGTCGGCTGGATCGCGGACTGGGCCATGGCAGAACCTCCTGGGGAACTCGCGTCCCGTCTCGGTGGTGCACGAGACGACGGGGCGGGTCTGACTCACCCGCCCCGCACCCCGAAGGTGTGGGAACCGGGCTTACAGTGGCGCGACCGTGCCGGAGTCTCACCGGCTTCCGCGGGACCGTCGTCGGTGTCCGTCGTGGACACCGACCGAGAAGGTACCGCGAAGCGGAGGCGCGGCCAAGGGCGCGAAGGCGCACGACGGCGTGGACGGGACGACCTGTCATCCTTGGGACGACAGGGATGTCGGCCAGGGAAACGGACGTATGACGAGCCGAGTGACGTTGATCTCACCCGCGGTCGGTACGGCGCTGCGGGAGGCCCGGTTCGACGACGACCGTCCTCTCGACGAGACCGGACTGCGGCTCGCACGGGCCGCCCGCGACGGACTCCCCCCGGCGGACCGGTCCTGGGTCTCGCCCGCGGCCCGCTGCCGCGAGACGGCCGCGGCGCTGGGCCTGGAGGCCGTGTGCGCACCGGAGTTGACGGCTCTGGACGTGGGGCGCTGGCGGGGCGCGACCCTGGCGGAGGTGAGCGCGCGGGAGCCGGAGGCGGTGGCCCGGTGGCTGGCGGACCCCGCGTGCGCGCCCCACGGCGGTGAGTCGGTACGGGACTTCTGCGACCGGATCGCCGGCTGGCTGGAGTCGGCGGCGCAGGCGGCGGGGCGGACCGTCGCGGTCGTGGACCCGGAGGTCGTGCGGGCCGCCGCGGTCCGCGCGCTCGGGGCGCCCGGGTCGGCGTTCTGGCGGCTGGACGTACCGCCGTTGACGGCGACCGAGTTCAGCGGGCGGTCGGGGCGCTGGAACCTCCGGCTCGGGCGGGCGCTCCAGGCTCCCCTCACCCGGTAGCCGGCGCTTCGGCAGCCGGCGGGACGGCGCCCGGGTCCACGGCGAACGTGGTGATCACCGCGGCGTGGTCCGAGGGCCAGTCGTTGCCGGCCACGTCCGGCCAGGGGCGCGGGGTGCCGCTGACGAAGGTGGTGGCGTCCAGGACGCGCAGGCCGCGGCCGTTGTGCAGGACGTAGTCGATCCGGTCCTGCGGTTCGGGGCGTCCGCTGCCGTCCTCGTGCTCGGCGTGCACGGGCGACCAGGTGTGACCGGGGTGCTCGGCCGGGTCCGGGTGGGCCTCGCGGTAGGAGTCGCGCAGGCCCGCCTCCTCGGCGGCACGTGTCACCGGCCATGCGACGTCCGGCCGGTCGAGGTGGGAGGGGGCGTTGAAGTCGCCCACCAGCACGACCGGCCGGCTGTCGCCGGCGGTTCGGGAGACCCAGTCGAGCGCCTCCCGCAGCTGCGCGAGGCGCACTTCCTCGTGGGCGATCAGCTCGGCGGCCGGCAGCCTGTCGAAGGCGGCCTCGTAGGGGCCGTACGGCGTGTAGTGGAGGTGGACGGTCCACACGTCGACCTCGCGGTGCGGGCCGAGTCGGACGCGGGCGCCGGCCGCCCCGTAGAAGCCGACGCCGGGGTCGCCGAGGGCGGTCGTGATGGGGTGGCGGCTGATGATGCCGAGGTTCTCGCCGGCGCGGTGGTGGTGCCAGCCGAGGGCGTCGGCGAGTTCCTGGGCGGCGGTGCCGGCGGTCTCCTGGAGGCCGACGACGTCGACGCCGGTCTCCAGGATGACCTTGAGCTGTTTGGCGCGGTGGTCGTCGACCGCGCTGCCGCCGAGCCAGAGGTTCCAGCTCATGACGCGCAGTTCGTGCGGGACCATCGCGCGCAGGTGGTCCGGGGTGACGCCGGTGAGGCTGGTGCGCACGGTCCTGCCGGGTGCCGGGTCGATCGGCGCGAGGGAGGGGACCGCGAGGACGGCACAGCCGGCGGCCTCGGCGGAGCTGACGCCGGTCTGGGTGTCCTCGACGGCGACGCAGGCGGCCGGGTCGGCGCCGAGCAGGCGGCAGGCGGCGAGGTAGGGGTCGGGGGCGGGCTTGGTGCGCTCGGTGTCCTCGGCGGTGACGGAGACGGCGAAGCGTCCGGCCCCGAGCGTCTGCAGGACCGTGTCGGCGACCGCGCGCGGGGAGGCGGTCACCAGGGCGGTGGGCACGCCGTCGCGGGCGAGGGCGTCGAGCAGTTCCAGGGCGCCGGGGCGGGGTACGACGCCGGTGCGCACCCGGTCGGCGAACTCCCGGTGCAGGGCGTCGGCGACCGGCCCCGCCGGGGTGCCGACGGTTCCGGCGAGCCAGGCGGCGGTGTGCTCGACGGGGCGTCCGAGCACCTCCGGCTGGTCGGCGTCGGTCAGCGCCCTGCCGAGCCGGGCGGCGGCCTCCGCCACCGTCAGCCACCACAGCCGCTCGGTGTCGACGAGCGTGCCGTCCATGTCGAACAGGACGGCTTGCAGCGGCGGTTGCGACATGGGGTGCTCACTTTCAGGGGGTGTGGGGGAGGCGGGGTCCGGTGGTACCGGGCGGGGGCCGGGGGTCGGGGCGGGTGTCACTATTCGGCTTCTCCGCGCGGGGCGAACGCCTCGGGGGTCGGGTTCGCCGAGCGGCTCGACTGTCGGGGCCCGGCCTCCCGGACGGGGCGAGTGCCCGGGGCCGGGCTTTGCCAGCGGGGTCGGGTGTCGGGGCTCGGCCCGACCCGGCGGGGCGAGTGCCCCGGGCCGGGTCTTGCCAGGCGGGTCGGGTGTCGGCGACTCGGCTGGACAGGGCTGGGCGAGTGCCCCGGAGCGGGTCTTGCTAAGCGGGTCGGTGTCGGCGGCCAGGCTCGACCAGGCGGGGCGAGTGCCCCGGGGCGGGTCTTGCCAGGCGGGTCGGTGTCGGCGGCCAGGCTCGACCAGGCGGGGCGAGTGCCCCGGGACGAGTCTTGCCAGCCAGGTCGGTGTCAGCAGCCAGGCTCGACCAGGCGGGGCGAGTGCCCCGGGCCGGGTCTTGCCAGGCGAGGTCGGGTCGGGGGCCCAACTCTTGCGGGCCGGGCGCGTGCGGGAGGCCCGGGTTGACCGGGCGGGTCGGGTGGCGGACGTTCGGGCTCGCAGGACTCGGACGTGTCGAAGGCTCGGCTCCTTTCAAGGCGCGTCAGGCTCGGGTCTTGGCCTCAGAAGGCACGTCGGGCGCAGTGCTGACCTCCAGAAAGCCTGCAACCTCACCGACTCGGCCTCAGACGGCGCGTCGGCCTCAGAGCTGAGCCCCACAAGGCCGCCAGCCTCACAGGCTTCGCTTGAGAAGGCGCGGCTACCTCGCAGGCTTCGCTCCAGACGGCACTGCGACCCCACAAGCTTCGCTCCAGACGGCACTGCGGCCTTGCAGGCTTCGCTTCAGACGGCGCGGCGGCCTCAGAAGCATCGCTCCAGACTGCGCTGCGGCCCCACAAGCATCGCTCCAGACTGCGCTGCGGCCCCACAAGCTTCGCTCCAGACTGCGCTGCGGCGGCGCCAGGCTTCGTTCGTGGTGGCTTGGGGTGGGTCGGGGGTCAGGGGGTGCGTTCGGCGAGCAGGACTGGGCGGTTGGGCAGCCACAGGCGTACGGCCGTGCCCGCGGGGAGCGTGGTGGCCTCGTGGGTGGGCACGTCCGCCTTGACCTCCGTGGCGTCGGGGAGGCGGACGGTGAGCCGGGTGGTGGCGCCGAGGAAGGCCGTGGCCACCACGCGGGCGTCGCCCGCCTCGTCGGCCTCGACGTGCACCGCCTCGGGGCGTACCAGGACGTCGACCTCGTGCCCGGCCGGCGCCTCGCCGTCCACCGGCAGCCGCTGCCCGCCCACCTCGACGGCGCCCTGCGACAGGCGTCCCGGTATCCGGCTCATCGTGCCGACGAACTCCGCGACGAAGGCGGTGGCGGGCCGGCCGTACAACTCCGCGGGGGCGGCGCACTGTTCGAGCCGGCCGGCCCGCATCACCGCGACGCGGTCGGCGACCGACAGGGCCTCTTCCTGATCGTGCGTCACGAACAGGGTGGTGATGCCGAGTTCCTGCTGGAGCCGGCGGATCTCCTCGCGCAGGGTCAGCCGCACCTTGGCGTCCAGCGCGGACAGCGGCTCGTCCAGCAGCAGCACGCGCGGACGCAGGGCGAGGGCGCGGGCCAGCGCGACGCGCTGCTGCTGGCCGCCGGAGAGCTGGTGCGGGAACCGCTCCGCCTTGTCGCCGAGGCCGACCAGCTCCAGCAACTCGGCGGCGCGGGCGCGCCGTTCGGCCGTACGCACCTTGCGCATGCGCAGTCCGAAGGCGACGTTGTCGAGGGCGCTGAGGTGCGGGAAGAGGCTGTAGGACTGGAAGACCATGCCGGCGTCACGGCGGTGGGCCGGGACGTGGGTGACGTCCTGGCCGTCGACCAGCACCGCGCCGGAGTCGGGGTGTTCGAACCCGGCGAGCATGCGCAGGGCGGTGGTCTTGCCGCAGCCGGAGGGTCCGAGCAGGGCCAGGAACTCGCCGGGCCGCACGGTCAGGTCGAGGCCGTCGAGGGCGACGGTGGGTCCGAATTCCCGGCGCAGCCCGCGGAATT
Source organism: Streptomyces sp. 7R007 (assembly GCF_054850255.1). Lineage (NCBI taxonomy): Bacteria > Bacillati > Actinomycetota > Actinomycetes > Kitasatosporales > Streptomycetaceae > Streptomyces > Streptomyces sp. 7R007. Next base: position 336,518 of record NZ_JBTWMV010000001.1, read on the forward strand.
CGACGGTGGCTGCCTTCTGGCCGGCGGCCCGGTCAAGCGTGGTGAGGGTCATGGTTCATCCCTGGGAGGCGGCGGTGCGGGCGCGGCCGCCGAAGCCGGCGAGCGCGAGGAGCAGGGCCCACGTGACCAGCAGGCTGAGCACGGAGACGGCCACGGACAGCTGGGCCTGGGAGCCGCTGACGCCGACGATCCACACGGCGAACGGGCTGAAGCCCAGCAGCTGGGCGACGGTGAACTCGCCGAGCACCAGCGCCAGCGTGAGGAAGGAGGCGTTGAGCAGCGCCCCGCGCAGATTGGGCAGCACGGCCCGGACGAGCGCCTGCGGTGGGCTCGCCCCGCAGCTGCGGGCGGCCTCGACGAGGGTGCGCACGTCGACCGCGCGCAGTCCGGCGTCCAGGGCCCGGTAGACGAACGGCAGCGCCATCACGACGTAGGCGAGGACGAGCACGAACGGGAAGTCCGGGTTCTGCAGGGCCACGAAGGTCTCGAACAGCGGTGTGCGGGAGAGGTACTCGGGGCCCCACTTCAACACGGTGCCGATGCCGGCGACGAAGGCGATCGGCGGCACGACCAGCGGCAGCGAGCACACGACCTCCACGACGGGCCGCAGCCGGGGCGCGCCCAGGCGCAGGGCGACCGTCGCGGGCACCATCAGCAGCAGGACGAGGGCGATGGTGGCCGCGGCGAGTTCCAGGGAGAGCAGCAGGCTGGAGCCGAAGCCGGCGGTGCCGAGGATCTGCGTGTAGGCGTCGAAGGTGACGCCCTGCCCGGGCACGTCGACCGTGAACACCACGGAGGCGGCGAGCGGGATCAGGAAGTACAGCGCGGCCAGGCCCAGGACGGCCCACCGCCACGCGTTCAGGCGAGCCATCGCGCGCTCCTTCGTTGCAGGGGCAGGTAGACGGCCATGACCAGTCCGGCGACCAGGACCATGTCGAGGCTCAGGGCGAGGGCCACGTTCTCCTGGCCGACCAGGACGTTGCCGGAGATGGCGTCGGCGATCTGCAGGGTGACCAGCGGGACGGAGCTGCCGACCATGGCCGCGGCGGTGGCGTACGCGGCGAAGGCGCTGCCGAACAGCAGCACCAGTCCGCCGAGCAGTGAGGGCAGCAGCACGGGCAGGGCGACGTGCCGCCAGTACTGGACGGCGCTCGCGCCGTTGTTCTGGGCGGCCTCGCGCCACTGGGAGCGCAGGCCCTCCAGGGCGGGGGTGATGGTGAGGACCATCAGCGGGATCAGGAAGTACAGGTAGACGACGACCAGGCCCCAGAAGCTGTAGAGGTCCCAGCCCTGGTCGGCCAGCCCGAGGTGGCGGGTGAGCACGCCCGCGTTGCCGAGGGTGGCGACGAAGGCGAAGGCCAGCGGGACGCCGCCGAAGTTGGCGAGCACGCCGGAGGCGGTGAGCACCGCCTCGCGCAGGGCCCGGAAGCGGGAGGTGACGACGGCCTGCGCGAGGAACAGGCCGAGCACGGCCCCGGTCACGGCGGACACGGCGGACAGCTTGACACTGCCGAGGAGCGCGGTGAGGTAGGCGCCCTGGAGGGAGGCGGTGAGGTTCGCGGTGCTGTACGAGGCGGCGCCCGTGGCCGGGTTCTTGACGGTGAAGGCGCCGTCGAGCATCGCCAGTGCGGGAATCCCGAAGGCGAGCGCGGTGAAGACGAGCAGCGGGAGGACGGCGAGCCAGCCGGGGGCGCGGCGCCGCCGCTTCGGGGAAGCGGCGGTCACCACGTCGGCCCGCGTGAGGGTCGCGGTCATCCGGAGACGGCCTTCCCCCAGCCCTGGGCGAGGACCGTCTTGGCCTTGCTCTGCTGGGCCTCGGTCGGGAAGGAGGGCGTGCCGGAGACCTGGGGCAGCTTGGCGGCGGCCGTCTTGTCGAGGGTGCCGGCCTTCTCCAGGGCGGCCATCAGGACCGGGCGGGCGTAGCCCTTGAGCCACAGGTTCTGGCCCTCGGCGCTGTAGAGGTACTCCTGCCACAGGCGGGCGGCCGCCGGGTGCGGGGCGTCCTTGTTGATGGCCTGCGAGTAGTACTGGGCGTACTTGCCGTCGCCGGGGATGGCGACCTTCCAGTCGAGGCCCTTGGACTTGAACTCCTCGGCGTAACCGGCGTTGAGGTAGTCCCAGTCGATGCTGATCGGGGTCTCGCCCTTCTCGACGGTCGCCGGGGTCGACTCCACGGGCGTGTAGTTGCCGTTCTTCTTCAGCTTGGCGAAGAAGTCGAGGCCGGGCTGGATGTCGTCGAAGGAGCCGCCGTTCGCGAGGGCCGCCGCGTAGACGCCGCCGAAGGCCGAACCGGACTTGGTGGGGTTGCCGTTGAGGGCGACCTGGCCCTTGTACTGCGGCTTGAGCAGGTCGGCGAAGGTGGTCGGGCAGGTCTTGACCCGCTTCGCGTCGCAGCCGATGGAGATGTAGCCGCCGTAGTCGTTGTACCAGCGGGCCTGCGGGTCCTTCTGCGCGGTGGGGATGCCGGCGTAGCCGGCCACCTTGTACGGCGCGAGCAGGCCCTGCTGGGCGGCGCTGAGCGCGAAGGAGGAGCCGAGGTCGAGGACGTCGGGGGCGCGGTCCTGGCCCTGGCGGGAGGTGACGGCGTTGATCTCGTCCTGGCTGGAGCCGTCCGGGTTCTCCACCTGGACCTTGATGCCGTACTTCTTCTGGAAGCCGTCGATCAGGGCGCCGTAGTCGGCCCAGTCGCGGGGCAGCGCGATGGCGTGCAGCGTGCCCTCCTTCCTGGCTGCCTTCACCAGGGCGTCCAGGCCGCCGAAGGCGGCGGCGGAGGTCGCGGTGGCGGCGCTCTTGCCGTCGGCGGTGGTCGACGCGGTGTCGGGGGCGGCACCGCAGGCGCTCAGCGCGAGTGCGGCGACGACGGCCAGGGAGCCGCTCAGGACGGCTGTTCGCGGCAGGGACACGGTCACGGTCTCTCCAGGGGACGCACGAGGGTGAGGCACTACGGAGCACTTGTCTGAACAAGTTGGCCTCAGTAGGCCCGGCATGGGTGTCCCGCTCGTAAACTCTGGTGAAACCCTGACCTCTGTTTCGCTGGAGATCAGGCCACGTTTCGGTCGCGCCGCGATCTCGATTAGGCTGCTCACGCTGTGCACTGCGACCGACTCAGAGGGGAAGCATGGCCGCGCGACACGAGGAGATCGCCGACGAACTGCGCCGGGCGATCGCCCGCGAGGAGTACACGGTCGGCAGTCTGCTGCCCGCCGAGACCGAGCTCGCCGCGCACTACGGCGTCTCCCGGGGCACGGTCCGTCAGGCGGTGGCCGCGCTCACCGCCGAGGGACTGATCGGCTCCCGGCAGGGCGCCCGCCGTGTGGTGCTGGCCAGCCGCCGCAGCCAGAGCTTCGCCGAACTGCGCAGCTTCGCCCAGTGGGCCCGGGGCATGGGGCGCGAGGCGACGGGGCACGTCGTGACGCAGGAGTACCGGCCCGCGACCACCGAGGACGCCGTACGCCTTCAACTCGCCGAAGGAACGGCCGTGTTGCACGTGCTGCGGATACGCGGCCTGGACGGCGAGCCGGTGCTGCTGGAGCGGACGGTGTACGCCGACTGGATCGCCCCGGCCGTCGAGGCGATCGAGCCCGAGTGCCCGTCCGTCACCCAACGGCTGTACGAGGACACCGGGTTGGTCTTCGCCTACGGTGAGCACGTCATCGACGCGGTGGCGGCCGGCGCCCGGGACGCCGAACTCCTCGGCGTCCGCCGCACCAGTCCGCTGCTGCGGGTGCGCCGGGTCACCACGACCCACGAGGGCCGCCCGGTGGAATGGTCCGACGACCGCTACCGCTCGGACGCCGTCAGCTTCAGCGTCCACAACTCGATCGGCAACAACGCCCTGGCCCGGAAGACGGCGGGCTGAGGGGCGACCGGGCGGGCTGGGCGAAGGGCCCCCCGGAGGACGGGGAGCGGCAACGAGGTGCGGGACGGCGGGGAGGGGCGGGTCGCCGGCAGGGGTGGACGGCGGTCGGAAACGGCCCCGGTGACGGCCGTTATCCTCTGCGTCGCACGTGGTGTCCGGACGAGGCCGGGTGGGGTATGGGCGGCGAGAAAGTACGGTGGGGGATTCTGGCGACCGGAGGGATCGCGGCGGCGTTCACGGCGGACCTCGTGGACCTGCCGGACGCGGAGGTCGTGGCCGTGGCCTCGCGGCGGCCGGAGTCGGCCGAGGTCTTCGCCGAGCGCTTCGGGATTCCCCGCGCCTACGGCGACTGGACCGCGCTCGCGCGGGACGAGGACATCGATGTCGTGTACGTCGCCACCCCGCACTCGGCCCACCGCGCCGCCGCCGGCCTGTGCCTGGAGTCCGGGCGGGCCGTGCTGTGCGAGAAGCCGTTCACGCTGAACCTGCGCGAGGCCGAGGAGTTGGCGGCCCTGGCGCGGGAGCGCGGGCGCTTCCTGATGGAGGCCATGTGGATGTACTGCAACCCCCTCATCCGGCGTGCGGCGGCCCTGGTCCGCGACGGCGCGATCGGTGAAGTGCGCGCCGTGCAGGCCGACTTCGGCCTCGCGGGTCCCTTCCCGCCGGCGCACCGGCTGCGGGACCCGGCACAGGGCGGCGGCGCGCTGCTCGATCTGGGCGTCTACCCGGTGTCGTTCGCGCAGTTGCTGCTCGGCGAGCCCGCCGACGTGGAGGGGCGGGCGGTGCTCTCGGACGAGGGCGTCGACCTGCAGACCAGCGCGCTGCTGTCGTGGCCCGGCGGAGCGCACGCCCTGCTGCACTGCTCCATCATCGGCGACTCCCCCAGGACCGCGTCGGTCACCGGTTCACGCGGCCGTATCGACATCCCGCACACGTTCTTCCACCCCGACCGCTTCGTGCTGCACCGCGAGGGCCGCGAACCGGAGGAGTTCACCGCCGACCCGGCCGACGGACGTGTCAACAGCTTCCGCCACGAGGCGGTCGAGGTGATGCGCGCCCTGCGGGCCGGCGAGACCGAGTCGCCGCTCGTTCCGCTGGACGGCACGCTGGCCGTGATGCGCACGCTCGACGCGCTCCGGGACCGTATCGGCGTGCGCTACCCCGGAGAGACGGCCGCAACGGATCTGCTGCCCCGCTGACGCCCTGCCGGGTGATCGGACGCGGCGGCGCGCAGCGTGTCCACCAGCGACACCGGCCGCTCCCAGCGGTACCGGGGGTCCTCGCGGCTAGGACGAGCAGGTTCTCGTAGAGGCGCTGTGCCATGCGCCAGTTCCGCATGGGCAGCCACGCCCATCTGACTGGTCTCACTCGATCGGAAACCCTTCGGTAACGCCCACGGCAAGCGATTTCTCGGCACACGCGTGGCAGATTTTCCAGCAGCAACCGACAGGGTTGGTTCAACGTTCAAACAAGGGAGTTGCCCAGCTCACAGGCGAGAGTACGAGCGCATCCGGTTGACCGGCGGGCCCGAGGCGATGGTGCACGGCGGTTCCGTGACCGACCTGGTGCACCTGCTGGCCGAGTTGCTGGACAACGCGACCACGTTCTCCGCGCCCGAGGACCCGGTGCACGTCACCGCCGCCCACCTTCCGGACGGCCGGGTCGTGGTCGAGATCCACGACCAGGGCGTCGGTCCGAGCCCGCACGACTTCGCCGACCCTCAACCGCAAGCTAGCCGACCCGCCGGCCGTGGACGCCGCGATCTCGCGGCGTGTGGGCCTGTTCGTGGTCGGCCGTCTCGCGCAGCGGCTCGGCATCCGGGTCCAGCTGCGGCCCGCGAAGCAGGGCCGGGGCACCGTCGCGCTGGTCATGCTCCCGCAGACCACGCTGGTGACCGACAGCCGCGGCGCCTTCGCGGACGCCTCCGGTTTCGGGCACTGAGCAAGCCGGCGGGTGGGAACGGCGCCCCCGCCCGACGCCGCGACGATGCCTGCGGCGGCGCTCGCGTGGAACGCGGGGTAGGGGTGTGCACAGGACCCCGAGGCCGCCGTCACCGGCAGGCCGAGCCGCACAGCGAGAGGAAACGGGCAAGTGATCGACATCGCGAGGGAATACCGCCTGGGTCTGCCGGCGTGGATCGACGACGAGGTGGCGGACGTGCCCGCCGTCGTCCCCGACCGCGCCGACCGGATGCGCCTGGTGCACCGCCTGGCCGACCGCAACTGGCGGGAGGAGAGCGGCGGCCCCTTCGCGGCCCTTGTCGCCGAACGGGACACGGGCCGGATCGTGTCGGTGGGTGTCAACGTCGTGCTCGCCTCCGGCATCTCCAGCGCGCACGCCGAAGTCCTCGCCCTGGGGCTGGCGCAGGCCGCGCTCGGCAGCTGGGACCTCGGCGCCGAGGGGCTGCCGGCCCACGAACTGGTGGTCAACTGGCGGCCGTGCGTGCAGTGTTATGGCGCGGCCCTGTGGTCGGGGGTGCGCGGCCTGGTGGTCGCGGGCGAGGGCCCGGAGCTGGAGAAGCTCACCACGTTCGACGAGGGCCCGCTGCGCGAGGACTGGGCCGGGCAGTTGGAGCAGCGGGGCATCGAGGTGGTGCACGACGTGCTGCGGGACGAGGCGCTCGCCGTGTTCCGCGGCTACCGGGAGGCCGTGGACGCCGGCGAGGTCACCGTCTACAACGCCCGGGGCGGCAGCGAGTGACACGTCGTGGCGTCACGGCCCTCGTCACCTTCCACCACCTCCGCATACGAGGGGCCGTCGCAGCCGGCACCCGGGGACGTCCACTCGCCGCCCGGTCGGGGCGGTCAGGCCGGTTGCGCGCCGTCGGACGCGCGCGCCATGTCGACCGCGAGGGCCAGCTGCCGCTGCACCGCCTCGGGCAGCGGGGTGCCCTGCACGGTCCCCACCAGGTCTTCCGCCAGCCGGTGCAGCTTGGTGTTGGTGCGCTGCGAGGTGGTCACCAGCACGACCCAGGCCGCTTCCGGGCTCAGCTGGAAGGACGCCATCAGGATGCCGCGGGCCAGGTCGATGGCGGGCCGGGTGCGCATGGCACGGCGCAGCTCGACGACCTCCCTGAGCAGCTCCTGGTCGATCTCCTCGGGCGAGTGGCGGCCGACGGTGACGGCGGCGAGGGGACCGGCCCGCTCGGCGGGGCCGGGCGAGATGAACAGTTCCCGGGTGCCGGTGAGCTCCAGCAGCCGTTCCACCGTCGGCCCGCAGGCGCGGATGACGACCGTCTTGCTCTGGTCGAGAGCACGCCGGCGCAGGTCGAGCAGGAGGTTGAGCCCGGAGCAGTCGCAGAAGGCGACCTCGCCGAGGTCGAGGTCGACGCCGGTGGTCGAGCGGTCCAGGGCGTCGTGGAGCCGGTCGGCGAGCCGCCGGCCGTCGAGGTCCAGTTCACCGCGGACCGTGACCGTCGTACGGTCCCCGTCCGGTTTCACGTGGAGCGTCGCCGGACCGCGCGATGTCACCGGCGGGGCACCACCGACCTCCTCGCGCGCGGTGTCCTGCGTCGTGAGGGGCTGCGCCGACTGCGCAGGCTCCGGCATGGCGTCTCTCCCTCGCTGTGCTCGCCTGCCTCCGCTACCCAGATTTCCCTGATCGAGCCACATACGTCAACCAATACGTGAAATTTTGTTCGCGTTTTTGAATACCTGAACCACTTCTCGCTAGAGTTGAGACATGGATGGAGTGCCCGAGCCCCACACCGGATGGACCTTTCTGACCAATCACGCCCGCGTGCTGGCGGCCATCGCCGACAACCACAGCGCCCGCATCCGTGAGATCGCCGCCCACTGCCGCCTCACGGAACGCGCCGTCCAGAAGATCATTTCCGACCTGGAGCGGGACGGCTACCTCTCGCACACCCGGGAGGGGCGCACCAACACCTACCGCATCGACCCCGGCAAGGTGCTGCGCCATCCCGCCGAGGCCGGCCTGACCGTGGCCTCGCTGCTGTCCCTGCTGGCGCAGGACGAGGCGGCCCGCACGACCACGACGTCGGCGGACGGCGCCCGGCCGCACGCGCCGGCCTGAGCCGCCGGCCCGCTCGAAGGCGACGGGACGAGGTCCGCTCCGCCCTGCACCGGCGACGACGTAGTCTCGACGGAAGATCGCATCGAGCGGGGAGCGGGCGCGCATGAGTGAGACCGGGGCGGAGCCGGGGAGTTGCTGTGCGCCCTCGGCGGGTCGGCGGGCGGCCGACGCGGGGCCGGCGCCCGTGGCGCGTGCCGGGCGGTCCGCCGCCGGGGAGCGGGGGGACGCCGTACTGCTGCCGGGCGGTTCGTTCCTGATGGGGACCGACGACGCGCAGGGGTTCGCCGAGGACGGCGAGGGACCGGTGCGGAAGGTCACGCTCTCCGCGTTCCTGATCGACGCGTACGCGGTCACCAACGCCCGCTTCGCCCGCTTCGTCGAGGACACCGGCCATGTCACCGAGGCCGAGCGCTTCGGGTGGTCGTACGTGTTCGCCGGCTTCCTCCCGGGCGCGCTGCGCCGGGGTGCGCCCCGGCCGGAGCAGGCCCCGTGGTGGTGCGGTGTGCAGGGCGCCCACTGGCGCGCCCCCGAGGGCCCGGGCAGCACCGTCGACGACCGCGCCGGCCATCCGGCCGTGCACGTCTCCTGGAACGACGCGCTCGCCTTCTGCCGCTGGGCCGGTGCGAGGCTGCCGACCGAGGCCGAGTGGGAGTACGCCGCCCGGGGCGGCCTGGAGCAGGCCCGCTACCCGTGGGGCGACGAGCTGACGCCGGGCGGTGAGCACCGGTGCAACATCTGGCAGGGCCGCTTCCCCACCAAGAACACCGCGGAGGACGGCTACCGCGGCACGGCTCCCGTGGACGCCTACGCACCCAACGGGTTCGGGCTGTACAACGTCGCCGGGAACGTGTGGGAGTGGTGCGCCGACTGGTGGGGCACGCGGCACACCGCCGGGCCGCACACCGACCCGAGGGGGCCCGAGCGCGGGTCCGTCCGCGTCATGCGGGGCGGCTCCTACCTGTGCCACCACTCGTACTGCAACCGCTACCGCGTCGCCGCCCGCACCGCCAACACGCCCGACAGCAGCACCGGCAACCTCGGCTTCCGGTGCGCCTGGGACGCCTGAACATGACAGGTTCGTGAAGACGGGCAACGGTGCCGCAGTTCCCTGCACGACAAGGGACCGGCGATGTGGCAGACCGAGCCACACGACGACGACCGCGGCCGCGACGATCAGCGGGACCCCGGCCAGCGGTGCGCCCGCTCGCGCCTCCTCGCTCGTGTTCTCCGCGTCGGGCACCGAGCCTTCTCCGTCCGACGGCACCTCTCGCGGGGCGCGGGAACGGACGGCCGCACACGCCCTCACACCGCAAGAAGCCGCCCGCCCCCGCCGACGCGTCATCACTTTCACCACTCCCCCGCGCCGTCACCGGCTCCTGAGCCCGTCTTGCCGGGAGATGACCGCCAAGGTGGTCCGCCGACGGCCGTGGATGCGCGGATGGTGTGCCGTCGTGTCCGTTCCTGCGACCGGAGGTGAGCTCACAGCAGGTCGGCGAGACGGTCCACCTGGTGCGGGTCGCGGCCGTAGCAGTAGAGCATGACCTCGTCGGCACCGAGGTCGGTGAACCGGTCGATCGCGTCGCGGATGCCGGCCGGTGTGGTGAGCATGGCCGCGACCATCGTGTCCGCGCGGCCGGTGAAGGCGTAGTACGCGTGCATGGCGGCGCGGGCGTCGTCGACCACGTCGTCGGGGCCCAGCGCGACATTCACCTGCGCCACGATGCGCGGTGCGCCGTCGCGGCCGTACTCCTTCCAGAACCGGCGGACGGTGTCGAACAGCCCACCGGCCCAGGAGGGCGGCGCGGCGGCGAGGAAGCCGTCGCCCCAGCGCGCGACCCGTTCCAGCGCGGGGGGCTGGAAGCCGCCGAAGAGCACTTCGGGGCCGCCGGGCCGGGCGGGCGCGGGGCCGATCGGGCCGACGTCGTCGCCGTAGGGCTCGCCGGACCACAGGCGGCGCAGCAGCGCCAGCTGCGCGTCCAGGCGGCGGCCCCGGGTGCGCGGGTCGGTACCCGCGGCGCGGTGGTCGTCGTCCCGGCCGCCGACGCCCAGGCCGAGGACCAGGCGGCCGCCGGTCATCCGGTCCACGGTGGCGGCCTGCTTGGCGAGCAGGGCGGTGTCCCGCAGCGGGGCGAGCAGCACCTCGGTCTGGACGCGGACGCGGGTGGTGGCGCCGGCGAGGACGGCGAGCGCGGTCAGCGGCTCGGGGTTGTCGTACACGAGCCGGTCGAGCAGGCCCAGCGTGCTGAAGGGTCCGGCGTCGGCGCGCCGGGCCCAGGTGAGCAGGCCGGCGGGGTCGGCGACGGGCAGACCGATGCCTACGTTCATGAAGGAGACCTCCGAGAGGAAGGGTCGGCGAAGTCACTGCCGCCCCTCCGGCACCTCGGTGAGGTGGGACGCTCCCGCTCTGCGGCGTACTTCCGGGGAGTGTCGCGTCGAAGTGATCTCACTGTAGGGCGAGGCGTTCGCGCGGGACAACCGGATATCGCCCGGCCGCCGGCGCCGCGCCGGAGGACCGGTGGGTTGTGTGCCGGTCAGTCCAGGAATTGCGCCAGCAGGCGGTTGAGCCGGGCGGGTTGTTCGGTGGGCAGGGCGTGGTGGGAGACGTCGGGCAGGATCTCGACGGCCGCTTCGGGCAGGAGCCGGCGGACGGCGGCCGCGGTCGCGGGCACGTTGTGGGCGCGGCTGCGTCCGGCGAGGGCGACGAGGGTCGGCACGGTGCAGGCGCGCAGGTCGCGGGACTTGGGGCGGCGCATCGCCACGACCTTCGACCGGTGCGCCGAGGCGGCGTGGTCGAGGAAGGTCCGCCACACGGGGTTCTCGGGGAGGCTCCCGGTCTCCCAGCGGTGGAAGGTGCGGGCGCGCTCGGCGCTCGGGGCCAGCAGCGCGGGCAGTCCGTGGGCGAGGTAGCGCGGGCTCATGGTGGTGAAGCAGTTGACGGGATCGAGCAGGACCAGCCTGTCGACCCGTTTCGGCGCGTGCAGCGCGTAGTTGAGGGCGATCCAGGCGCCGTAGGAGTGCCCACACAGGTGCGCCCGGTCCAGGCCGAGGCCGTCGAGGAGCGTGTCGAGCCAGGCCGTCAGGTCGGCGGCGCCGCGCAGGGGCGCGCCGTCGTGGACGCTGCGGCCGATGTCCCCGATCACGTCCACCGCGTGGAGGCGGTGGGTGCGGGCCAGGTCGGCGGCGGTGGCGAACCACGCCATCGAGGTGGTGCCGCCGCCGGGCAGCAGCACGACCGGCGGACCGTCCTCGGGGCCGCAGATGTGGACACGGGTGGTGCCGTAGGAGGAGGTCAGGTCGAGAGCGTGGACCGGGGCGGGCCACAGCGCCAGGACGGCGTCGTACGCCGCGTGGAATTCCGGTCCATCCTGCACGGCTCCCATGTCCCCCACCTCGACTCGACCGCCGATTATCTCGATGGTCGAGATAATATCGGGTAATGGACGTCGACGAACAAGACCCCGGCCTGCAGCTGGTGCACCTCCTGCGCGCCGTCACGGTCGAACTCGACCTGTTCGCCGCCGAGTTCGCCGACCGCAACGGCCTGCATCCCACGGATGTCCGCGCCCTCATCCACCTGCTGGACGCCGGCCGGGCGGGACTGACCGCCACTCCGGGGTGGCTCGGCGGTCAGCTGGGGCTGAACTCGGCCTCCACCACGGCCCTGGTCGACCGGCTGGAGCGGATGGGGCTGGTGCGCCGGGAACGCGACACCCGCGACCGCCGGCGCGTGCTGCTGGCCGTGGAGGAGAAGGCGGTCGCCATGGGCTGGTCGTTCTTCGGGCCGCTGATCGGGCAGATGGTGACGGCGGTGCGCTCCTTCGACGACACGGAGCTCGCCGCGGTCCGCCGCTTCCTGCTGAGCATGCGGGAGGTCACCGCCGCGGGGCGGGAGTCGCTGCGCGGCTGAGGCCGTCACGGGCGGGCGGTCGGCGGGTCCGGGGCGGCGGCCCCGGGGCCTCCCTTCGCGACAAGGCGGCGTTCCGAGGCGGGGTAAGAGAAGACCTGCTCGGCCCGGAGGGCGGCGGAGGCGTCGGGGCCGTCGCCGTACGGGCGCAGGTCGTTGACCACCCAGGGGGCGGGGCCGCATGCGGTGAGGCCGATACGGACGTACCGGGCCGGGTGCGCGGGGAAGACGGCGTCCTGGGTGAACCAGCGGCCGGAGACCCGGGCTAGGGGGCCGCCGTAGTACGTGCCGTCACGGCTGACGACGATCGTGGAGCCGTACGGCTGTCCGCTGGTGTCGCGTTCGGCGTCGAGGGTGAGCCGGTCGAAGGTCTGCGCCTCTCCCAGGTCCACGGTGAGCCACTGGCCGGGCGTCCGGGCCGCGGCGGCCGCCCAGCGGGTGTTGACGTCCCCGTCGACGCGGCGGAGCGTCGCTGCCGTCGCTCGCGGTCGCGCGTCAACTCCCATGCCGCCCGCGCTGTCGGCGTCCGGGCCGGTCGCAGCCGCTCGACCGGGCCGGCGCGCCGTACTCGTAGGCGCCGATGGCGGGAGGCTCGACGGACGGGGGTGAGACCTCGGCGCGGGCGCCGCTCTTCGTCAGCGGTGGCAGGTGGTGACCGAGGGCGCCACGGGCAGGCGATGCCCGCGAAGCCACCGCCCAGCGACGACGTCCACGCCCGACTCGTCGCCGCCACGCAGCACTTGGCCGGTTCTGGACGAGTCCGTCGGCGCCGTCGCGGACCGTCTCCACCAGCCAGCGGCCGGGCCCCAGGGTGAGCGGCCGGGCGTCGTGCGACTCGGGGCGCCGGCGAGCCTCGTGGATCGCCTGCGTCCGTGTCTCCTAGTCGAGGGCGCTGCCCGCCCGCCAGGTCGCCCAGTCGACGTTCCAGTCGCCGTAGCCGTTGTTGGCGGGCACGGTGTCGGTGGAGTGGACGACCGTGACCGGGTCGCCCAAGTGGACCTGTTCGTAGAACCACTTGGCGTCGGCGGTGCTCATGCCGATGCAGCCGTGGCTGCCGTTGACCCGGCCGAACTTGCCCTCGTTCCAGGGCGCGGCGTGCACGAAGGTGCCCGAGGGGGTGAGCCGGACGTCCCACTTCACCGAACCGAGGTCATAGGCCTCGGGGCCGAAGATCTGCACCGTGCGGGAGTTCATGCGGATCGTGGGCGTCTTCTCCAGGACGACCATCGTGCCGTTCCAGGTCTCGTAGCCCTTCTTGCCGGTGGAGACGGGCAGCGTGCGCAGCTTGCTGCCGTTCCTCGACACCGTCATCGTCTTGCGGGCGGTGTCGACGGTGGTGGTCACCGCGTCGCCGACACGGAAGTTCACGACCCGGTTCTGCGTGCCGTACAGGCCGCCGACGTTCACGCCGTCGAGGTTCATCCGCAGCGTCACGGCGGTGCCCGGCTTCCAGTACGTCCGCGGGCGGAAGTCCACGCGGTCCCTGCCGTCGCGGTCGGTCATCCAGCTCCACGACCCCTCGACGGCCGGGCTGGAGGTGACCTTCAGGCGCCGCTCGACGGCCGCCTTGTCGCGGATGGGCTTGTTGAAGACGACCGAGACGGGCATCGCCACGCCGACCGTGGTGCCCTTGTCGGGCTGGTACTCCCCCACGAACGTACGGCTCTTGGGCGGCTCGGCGGTGGTGAAGGAGGCGTTGCGGCTCAGGTGCCTGCCGTCCGCTCCGGTGGCCCGGGCAACGACCCGGTAGGTCACGCCGGGGGCAAGGGGCTCGCTGGACGTCCAGGTGCCCTTGTCGTCGGAGAGGGTGCCGTGCAGCTTCCCCGGCCCCTCCGCGGTGACCGCCACGGAGGTGATCTTGCCGTCGCCCGCGCGTATGGTCACCTTCCGGTTCACGGCGACGGCCGCACTGTGGGCCGCGGGCGTGATGGTGAGCTGGTCGCGCTGGGCGGCGCCGGATCCGCCGGAGTCCGACGAACTCGTGCACGCCGCCAGCGTCAGCAGTGCCGCGGCGGCCGGCGCGGCGAGGCGCGGGCCGCGGTGGCGCCGGTGGGGGTCCCCGGCGCCGGGCGACGGTGCGGGTGTGCGCTCCATACTTCGTGTACCGCCTTCCGTGCGTCCCGGTGGGCGCTGTGAGACGGTTCGGGTAACCCGCCGGGCGGCCGGGATAACCCGGTCAGCCGGTGGCGAGGAGCTCCAGGGTGTCGATCACACGGTTCGAGAAGCCCCACTCGTTGTCGTACCAGGCGACCACCTTCACATGGCGGCCGTCGACGCGGGTGAGGGCCGAGTCGAAGATGGACGAGGCGGGGTTGCCGGTGATGTCGGAGGAGACCAGCGGGTCCTCGGAGTACTCCAGGACGCCGGCCAACGGGCCCTCGGCCGCGGCACGGTAGGCGGCCAGCACGTCGTCGCGGGTCACGTCGCGGGCGACGGTGGTGTTGAGCTCGACGATCGAGCCGACCGGCACCGGCACGCGGATGGAGTCGCCCGACAGCTTGCCGTCCAGGCCCGGCAGCACCAGGCCGATCGCCTTGGCGGCGCCGGTCGTGGTCGGCACGATGTTGACGCCGGCGGCGCGGGCCCGGCGGGGGTCGCGGTGCGGGCCGTCCTGGAGGTTCTGCTCCTGGGTGTAGGCGTGCACCGTGGTCATGAACCCGTGCTCGATGCCGGCGAGTTGGTCCAGGACCGCGGCGAGCGGCGCCAGAGCGTTGGTCGTGCAGGAGGCGTTCGAGACGATCGTGTGCACCTCGGGGTCGTAGGCGTCGGTGTTGACGCCGTACGCGAGCGTCACGTCGGCGCCGTCGGACGGCGCGCTGACGAGGACCTTGCGGGCGCCCGCGTCGAGGTGCGCGCGGGCCGCCTTGGCGGAGGTGAAGCGGCCGGTCGCCTCCAGCGCGAGGTCGACGCCGAGTTCGGCCCAGGGCAGCCGCCCGGGTTCGCGCTCGGCGAGCACCTTGATGCGGCGGCCGTCGACGACGAGCGTGTCACCGTCCACGCTCACCGGGCGGCCGAGGCGGCCGGCCGTGGAGTCGAAGGCGAGCAGCCGGGCGAGGGCGGCGGGCTCGGTGAGGTCGTTGACGGCGACGACTTCGAGGTCGCTGTCGCGCTCCAGCAGGGCGCGCAGCACGTTGCGTCCGATGCGGCCGAATCCGTTGATGGCGATGCGAGTCATGTGTGAGTCCCTTCGGTGCGTCACCCTCAGCCTCGCGCGCCGAAGCCGGACATGACCTTGGCGGGAGCGCCATGGTTCGCAAGGATCGCGCCAACGTGCCGAACGGGGGTCACTCGCCCCTGGTGAAGGTGCGCCGGTACTCGCTGGGGGTGGTCCCGAGGATGCGCTGGAAGTGCAGGCGCAGATTGGCGCCGGTGCCGAGCCCGACGTCGCCCGCGATCTGCTCCACGCTCCGCTCCGAGCGCTCCAGCAGTTCGCGGGCCAGGTCGATGCGGGCGCGCATCACCCACTGCATGGGCGTGTAGCCGGTGTCCTCGACGAAGCGGCGCGAGAAGGTGCGCGGCGAGACGGCCGCGTGCTGCGCGAGGATCTCCAGGCTGAGCGGTTCGTGGAGCCGGTGCAGGGCCCACTCGCGGGTCGCGGCGAACCGCTCGCCGAGCGGCTCGGGCACGCTGCGCGGCACGTACTGCGCCTGCCCGCCACTGCGGTAGGGGGCCGCGACCAGGCGCCGGGCCGCGTGGTTGGAGGCGGCCACGCCGAGATCGCCGCGCAGGATGTGCAGGCACAGGTCGATGCCGGAGGCGGCGCCGGCCGACGTCAGCACGCTGCCCTCGTCGACGAACAGGACGTTCTCGTCGACCTTGACCCGCGGATGCCTCTCGGCGAGCGCCCGCGTGTAGTGCCAGTGCGTGGTGGCGCGCCTGCCGTCGAGCAGGCCCGTGGCGGCGAGCGCGAAGGCGCCGGTGGAGATGGCGGCCAGCCGCGCGCCCCGCTCGTGGGCGGCGACCAGCGCCTCGACGACGGCCCGCGGCGGGTCCTCGCGGTCCGGGAAGCGGTACCCGGGCACGAACACGATGTCGGCCCACGCGAGCGCGTCGAGCCCGTCGGCGACGTGGTAGGCCAGCCCGTCCCCGCCGGTCACCAGCCCGGGCGCGGCGCCGCACACCCGTACCTCGTACGGCATGCTGGCCCGGGTCGTGAACACCTGCGCCGGAATGCCCACGTCGAGCGGCTTGGCCCCTTCGAGGACGAGGACGGCGACGCGGTGGAGGCGGGTGGGCGGCACGGGGAACAGCGTACGAGCGGGACGCCGCCCCGGCGCGCGGCCCGGGCCGCGGCCCACCTGTGCGTGGCCGCGGTGGTGGGGCACGCCGCCGCGGCCATCGCCAGGACGACGCTCGTCGTCACCGAACGCGCGCTCCACAAACACATCGGCAACGTCTTCCTGGAACTGGGCCTCCTCCCGAGCGACAGCGGCCACCGCCGCGTCCTGGCCGTGCCGGCCCACCTGGCCCACGCACCGGGGGCGGGACGACGTGACGTACGTCCGTCGACCGGGGTCTTCAACTCTTCGGCGGTTGCGGCTACATGGTGACGATGTCGTCGTCGCCGCGTCACCGGGGGTTGTGGGCATGGGTGATTTCACGCACCGGCCGGGCACGGCGTTCGTCGCGGGCGGCACCGGCGGCATCGGGGCGGCGATCGTGCGGACGCTCGCCGAGCGGGGCAGCGACATCGCGTTCACCTACCGGAGCAACGCCGGGGCGGCCGGCACGCTGGCCCGCGAGGTGGCGGCGCGGGGGCGCCGGGTCCGCGTCCTGTGTCTCGACCTGACCGACGACGCGGCCACCGCCCGGGCCGTCACCGAGAGCGCCGGGGCGTCGGGCGGGCTGCACACCCTCGTGTACGCCGCCGGACCGCACGTGCCCATGACCCATCTCGGCACCGTGGCGCCGGCCCGGTTCCGGGCCCAACTCGACGCGGACGCAGCGGCGTTCTTCAACCTCGTCCACCCCGCTCTGCCCCTGCTGCGCGGCAGCCGGGGCAGCGTCGTCGCCGTCACCACCGTCGCCACCCGCCGCTTCCCGGTCCGCGACGGCCTCTCCTCGGCGGCGAAGGGCGCCGTCGAGGCGGTCGCCCGCGCCCTGGCCGCCGAGGAGGGCCGCTACGGGGTGCGCGTCAACTGCGTGGCCCCCGGCATGCTCACCGACGGCAGCGCCGCCCGTCTGATCGACACCGGCGAACTCGACGAGGAGGCCCTCGCGGTCACCCGGCGCAACATCCCGCTGCGCCGCTTCGGGCAGGCCCGCGACGTCGCGGAGGCGGTCTGCTTCCTCGCCTCGGACCGGGCCGGGTTCATCACCGGGCAGGCCCTGGGCGTGGACGGCGGCTACAGCGTCTGACCGGCGTGGTTCCCTTGACGTCGACGATCTCCGCCCGCCCGCCGCAGGAGGACACGACGCCCATGCCCGCCCCTCTCGCCTCCTACGTCGACTCCTGGCACCCGGCACCGGTCACCGACGAGGACGCCCTGCCGCCCGGACCGGCAGCGGCCCTCTCCGCCCTGCTGGACCTGCCCGAGCCCGCCGCCGGGACCGGCGACCCGCTGCCGCCGCTGTGGCAGTGGCTGTACTTCCTGCACTGGGCGCCCCAGCGCGCCCTCGGCCCCGACGGCCACCTGCGCGACGCCCGCTTCCTGCCGCCCGTCCCCGACCGCCGGCGCATGTTCGCCGGCGGACGCAGCGAGATCACCGAGCCGCTGCGCCTGGGCGAGCCCGCCGAACGCGTCAGCAGCCTGGCCGCCGTCACCCCCAGACAGGGCCGCAGCGGCGAGCTGCTCTTCGTCACCGAACGCCAGGAGTTCCGCCAGCGCGGCCGCCTCTGCCTGGTCGAGGAGCAGACGATCGTCTACCGCTCGGGCGACGGCGGCGCGCCGCGCCATCCGGCCACGCTCGGCACCGCGGCCGTACCCGAGTCCGACGGACCGTGGCGGCTGCGCCTGCGGCCGGAGGAGACCCTCCTCTTCCGCTTCAGCGCGCTCACCGCGAACGCCCACCGCATCCACTACGACGCCCCGTACTGCCGGGACGTCGAGGGCTACCCCGGCCTCGTCGTGCACGGCCCCCTGCTGGCCCTGCTGATGCTGGAACTGGTCCGCACGAACGCCCCCGGGCGCCCCGGGCGCCCCGTACGCTCTCTGTCCTACCGTCTGCACCGGCCCGCGTTCGCCGGCGAGCACCTCCTCGCCGCCGGCACACCCGCCGGCGCGCGGGCCGCCCTGCACATCGCGACCCACCGCGAGCCCCGGCACGCCACCGCGGAGGTCACGTTCGCCTGAGGGCCCCCTCACCCGGCGGTGATTCCCCGCGGGGAATGGCCCGCAGCCCCCCGCCCCGGCTACAACAGGCCCGTGGACTTCCCCGGTGCGCTTCGCGAACGTCGTGTCCGTCGTCGGCTCAGCCAGCTGGATCTGGCGCTGCGGGCGGGCACCACCCAGCGCCATCTCAGTTTCATCGAGTCCGGCAGGTCGGTGCCCGGCCGGAACATGGTCGTACGGCTCGCGGAGTCGCTGGAGCTGCCGCTGCGCGAGCGCAACGAGCTGCTGCTGGCCGCCGGGTACGCGCCCGTCTACCCCGAGCGCCCGCTCGACGATCCGGCGCTGGCCCCCGTCCGCACGGCGATCGGCCACCTCCTGCGCGGCCATCTGCCGTATCCCGCGCTGGTCGTGGACCGGGGCGGCGACGTGATCGCCGCGAACACCGCCCTCGACCTGCTCACGCAAGGGGCGGCCCCCCATCTGGTGGGCCCGGGCACGAACGCCTACCGCCTCGCGCTGCACCCCGACGGCCTGGCTCCCCGCATCCGCAACCTCGCCGAGTGGGCCCGCCACATCCTGCTGCGCCTGGACCACCTGCCCGACCTGCGCGCCGAGCTCGCGGGATACGTGCCCGACCTGGCACCGTCCGACGGGGCACTGGGGTTCGCGGTGCCGCTGCGCCTGGCGTCCCCGTACGGCGAACTGCATCTGATGACGACCGTGACCACCTTCGCCACGGCCGTGGACGTCACCCTCGCCGAGCTGAAGCTGGAGGCGTTCCTGCCGGCCGACCAGGCGACCGCCGACGCCCTGGCGGCGGCCACCGGGCCCACGGCCGTGCCGGGCACGGCGGATCAGGCGCCCGGGAACATGTAGTCGGTCCTGATCCGGCCGTCGTCGTCGAGGACGAGGAGATCCACTCCCCCGCCCCTCACGTCGCCGGTCTCGGCGGACACCGCCTCCCACTCCACCTTCACCACGCCGTCGAGGCGGACCGCGTCCGCGCGACGGCGGAAGGTGAGGCCCTGCTTCTCGACGAACTGCTCGTGGCCGCGCGTCACCCGCGTCTCGATCGCGTCGTACCCGCGGGCCTGGAGCGTCTGGTTCCCGAAGCCGAGGTCAGCGGCGACCCGCCTGATCTCCGCGGGCGGATGCAGGACGTGTCTGCCGTCCTCGGCCCACAGCGCTTCGACGGCCGCGCGCCGCCCGGCCGCGTCCGGCACGTTCCACTGAGCGATGTAGCGGTCGGCCAACTCCTGCGGATCGACGTCCGTCATCTCCCACTCCCTGCCGCTGGTCACTGGGGACCCGATCCTGCGGCGCGCGGCGGCGACCGACAATTCCCCGCGGGGAATGGCCGGCGAACCGCCGGGCCCGGAGCGTGAGCGGCGTCACGCGATCACTACGATGAGAGCCCAAGACAACCATGCGGCCGACGCGTCGGACGACGTGCCGGCCGAGGTCGCCGAATGCCAGGGTCCGCTCCCCGGGCTGCGGTGATCTTCCTTCCAGGAGGACCTTCCGCATGTTCCGACGTATTGGCAACGCTGTCGTCCGACATCCCGTCTGGACGATCGTGGCATGGCTGATCGCCGCGGTGGCGATCGTCGCCACGGCCCCCAGCCTGCCCTCGAACAGTGACGAGAGCAGTTTCCTGCCCAAGAGTTACGAGTCCATCAAAGCCGCGGATCTGCAGCAGAAGGCGTTCCCCAGCGCCTTCACGCCGTCCGCGATCGCCCTGTACCAGCGCACCGACGGCGGCAAGCTGACCGCCGACGACAAGAAGGACGTCGCCCGGATCACCAGTGAGCTGGGCAAGAAGCACATCGACCAGGTCCAGAGGGTGATCCCCGGCCAGCCGTCGAAGGACGGCAGGTACGCCCTGACCCTGGTCCAGATGGACAGCAAGAACGCCGGCCAGCCGAAACAGGCCGACGCGGCGAAGGTGCTGCGCGACGACGTCAAGCAGCTCGCCAAGGGCACCGACCTCGACGTCAAGCTCGGCGGCTCCGCCGCCCAGGCCCTCGACCAGCAGGACTCCTCCAAACGCGGGGAGGCCCTGATCGGCATCGGCACCTTCGTGATCATCCTGGTCACGCTGCTGATCATCTTCCGGGCGCCGATCCTCGCCGTCCTGCCGCTGATCCTGATCGGTCTGGTGTCCGCGATCGCCAACGGGCTGATCGCCTACGCCACCAAGCTGTTCGACCTGCAGGCCAACAGTTCCGTCTCGTCCATCCTGATCGTCGTGCTGTTCGGCGTGGGCACGGACTACTTCCTGTTCCTGATGTTCCGTTACCGCGAACGCCTGCGCGCCGGCGACGAACCCAAGCAGGCCATGATCAACGCGGTCGGCCGGGTGGGTGAGGCCATCGCCTCGGCCGCCGGCGCGGTCATCATCGCCTTCCTCGCGCTGGTGCTGTCCACGCTGGGCTTCCTCAAGCAGATGGGCCCGGCCCTGGCGATCGCGGTCGGCGTCACGCTGGTCGCCGGCCTGACGCTGATCCCGGCCGTGGTCTCGCTGATCGGGCCGAAGGTGTTCTGGCCCTCGAAGACCTGGCAGCGGGAGCCGGAGACGGCCCGGTTCGCCGCGCTCGGCCGCGGGGTGCAGCGGCGTCCGGCGCTGACCGCCGCGCTGTCCGGTCTGGTCCTGCTCGCCCTGTCGGTCGGCGTCTTCGGCTACCACGCCACCTTCGACCTCGCCTCGGGCTCCATGCCCAAGACCAAGGAGTCGATGGTCGTCCAGGACGAGATGCAGAAGGCGTACTCGGCGGGCGCCGCCGCCCCCACCGACGTCTACCTCTCCAGCACCGACGGCAAGCCGCTCGACCAGTCGGCCTTCGCCGCCTACGCGCGCAAGCTCGCCGCCGTCGACGGGGTCGCCAGCGCCCGCGAGAACCAGGTCAACAAGGACGGCACCACCGCCGACTTCACCGTCACGCTGAAGTACGAGGCCTCCACCGACAAGGCGATCGACGCCGTCGGCAGGGTCCGCGACGTCGCCCACGCCAACGCGCCGGAGGGGACCACGGCCGTCGTCGGCGGCATGTCGTCGATCTACAAGGACATCGACGCGGCGGTCAACCACGACTACCGCACGGTCTTCCCGGTCGCCGCCGTCCTGATCATGGTGATCCTCGGTCTGCTGCTGCGCAGCGTGGTCGCGCCCTGGTACCTGATCGCCTCGGTGGGCCTGGGCTTCGGCGCCACGCTGGGCGCCACGGTCTGGATCTTCCAGGAGGGGCAGGGCAAGCCCGGGCTGATGTTCATGCTCCCGGTGATCATGTATCTGTTCGTGGTCGCCATCGGCACCGACTACAACATCCTCATGATCGCCCGGCTGCGCGAGGAGGCCCGCGAGGGCCGCGAACCGCGCGAGGCGGCCGGCATGGCGCTCCGGCACGCCGGCCCCACGGTCGCCGCGGCCGGCTTCATCCTGGCGGCCACCTTCGCCACGATGATGCTGGCGGGCAACTCGCTGCTGACGGAGATGGGCTTCGCGGTCTCCTTCGGCATCGCCGTGGCCGCGTTCGTGATGGCGATGTTCTTCACGCCCAGCCTCACCGCGCTGATCGGCCATGCCGCGTGGTGGCCCGGCCACGCCGACCGGGCCCAGACGCCCGCGGGGGCCGCGGGCGCCCCGCCGGTTGCCGCCGGCGAGGAGACCACCGCACACGACCCGGCCGGACGCCGCGGCTAGCGCACGGGGTCGACGGCCCGGCGAACTCCCGGGCCGTCGACCGGCGCGACCTCGGCGGGGAAGGCCGGCGTGCCGGCGGCTCCCCCGTCGCCGGCCAAGCGGGACCGCCGCGACGCCGGCCGGCCCGTACTCTCCGGCAAGGCGGTCCCGTCGCCGTGCCCGGCCGGGACGACGGGCCGGCGCATGCCCGGCCGACCGCGCGCTCCTCAGGCCCTCGCCGCCCCGTCGGCATCGGTGAGCGCCTGCCACGCCGTCGTCATCGTCGCCCCGGCCGAGCGGCCCGGCCCACGGCTTCCGCTCGCTCCAACTCCTCCACCAGCCTGGCGATCTGTGCCTTCTTCGTCTCGATCCCCCGGGCCAGCAGGCGCAGATGGGACGGTGACTCGGGTACGGCCGCCTCGAACTCCGCCAGCCTCCGCCGCTCGACGGCGAGCCGGGTGCGCAGCCGGGCCGCGGGGTCCGGGGGCGCGGGCTGGTGGGGGCCGTTGAAGACCACGTTGTACTTGGGGCGTTCGCTCCACACGACCCGGCGTTCGGCGGCCTCCGCGTCGGGCGGGTAGTCGATCTGGACGCCGATCACCTCGGCTCCCCACGGCTGTTCGCGCAGGTGCGTGCGGACCCGGGTGAGCGGACAGACGGATATGCCGACGTACAGCAGCCCCTCCAGGCCGTAGAGCCGGTACAGCGCGGTGCGGCCCGCGGCATGCAGGCTGCCCTCCTCGTCGAAGAGCGCGCGCAGGAACTGCGCGTCGACGTCCGCCATGGCACGGCCCCCCTCGGTTCGACTCCCGCGGTGCTCGTCCTCGTTCCCACGCTCTCACGCCCCTCTGACAATCCGGCCGGGACCGCTGGTAGCGTTGAACAAAAGTCATGGGTGACACAACGGCTCTCCATGGCGCTGAACTTATTGACCGGCGCGGTGTGGACCACGGGTGCAGATTTCGTCGCGCTCTCGTGTCGGACCCCGATGGCGATCTGAACCGTTCTGCGGTCGTTCAGCCTTCAAAGTCTTTTTCCGAGGCCATAATTCGCCCCCTTTTGCGGCCTTCCCCTACGCCGCCTCAGCCATGGGGGGAGCACAGGGGACTGCGCTATCTTCACGCCACCGCGAGTGCGTGAAGGAGCGGCGAATGCGGGAGTTCACCATCCCTCCACTGGAGTCGGTCCGGCCGGCAGGCGGACTGGCCGACACCGTCTTCACTCGTGCGAGCCAGGATCCCGGCGCGGTCGTACTCGGCAGAAAGGACGAGGACGGCCGGTGGTCCGACGTCACGGCCGCCGAGTTCGGCGCCGAGGTGACGGCACTGGCAAAAGGCTTATTGGCCAGGGGAATACGCTTCGGCGACCGGGTCGCCCTCATGTGCCGGACCCGGTACGAATGGACCCTCCTCGATTTCGCGCTGTGGACGATCGGCGCCCAGGTCGTGCCGATCTACCCCACCGCCTCCGCCGACCAGGCCAGGTGGATACTCCAGGACACCCAAGCGGTCGCGGTGCTGGTGGAGCACGAGGGCAACGCCATGACGGTGGCCCGGACGATGAGCCGGCTGCCGCAACTGCGGCACCTGTGGCAGCTGGACGCCGGCATCCTCCCGGAATTGCTGGACGCCGGAACGGATATCGACGACGCGACCGTTCACCGGCACCGGACGGCGATCACCCCGGGCACCGTCGCGACCGTCATTTACACCTCCGGTACGACGGGACGCCCGAAAGGCTGCGTGATCACCCACGGCAGCCTCATTCACGAGACGGACACCGTCGTAAGCCGCTGGGACCCGGTATTCCATTCCAAGAAGAACGACCAGGCCTCGACCCTGCTGTTCCTTCCCCTGGCGCACGTCTTCGGACGCATGGTGCAGGTCGCCGCGATCCGGGGCGGCGTCCGGCTCGGCCACCAGCCGGAACTGACGGCGTCGGCGCTGCTCCCGGATCTGGCGACGTTCCGGCCCACTTTCATCGTTTCCGTGCCCTACATATTCGAGCGCATCTTCAACGCCTCGCGCCGCAAGGCGGAGAAGGCCGGAAAAGGCCGCGCCTTCGATCAGGCGGTCCAGGTGGCCGTCGAGTACGCCGAGGCCATGGAGGCGCGTGCCTGGGGCGCCGGCCCCGGGCCGTCCGCGCGGCTGCGGTTGCGCCATCAGTTCTGGGACCGGCTGGTGTACGCCAAACTGCGGGCGGCCATGGGCGGGCAGTTGCGCCACGCGCTGTCGGGGGGCTCGGGCATGAAGCGTGACCTCGGACTGTTCTTCGCGGGCGCCGGCATCGCCGTCTACGAGGGCTACGGCCTCACGGAGTCGGCCGCCGCGGCCACCATCAACCCGCCCGAACGCACCCGCTACGGCACGGTCGGCCGGCCCATTCCCGGCACGACGGTGCGCATCGCCGACGACGGCGAGGTCTGGCTGCGCGGCCACACCCTCTTCCAGGGCTACCTCAACGCCCCCGCGGCCACCCGCGAGACCCTGCGCGACGGCTGGCTGCGCACCGGTGACCTCGGCGCCCTCGACGCCGACGGCTATCTCACCATCACGGGCCGCAAGAAGGAGATCGTGGTGACCTCCGGCGGGAAGAGCGTCTCCCCCGTGCAGCTGGAGGAACGCGTCCAGGACCATCCGCTGGTCGCCCAGTGCGTGGTCGTCGGCAACGACCGGCCCTACATCGCCGCGCTGGTCACCCTCGACCCCGAAGCGGTCCGGCACTGGCTCCACATGCTCGGCAAACCCGAGCTGACGGCGGCCGAACTCGTGGCCGACGCGGACCTGGAGACGGAGATACGGCGGGCGGTCATGGCCGCCAACACCCTCGTCTCGCAAGCCGAGTCCATCCGCACCTTCCGTGTCCTGGCCCGCCCGTTCACCGTCGAGCAGGGGCTCATCACGCCGTCGCTGAAACCACGGCGCAACGCCATCGCCGAGGCGTACGCCGAGGAGATCGACGCGCTGTACCAGAAGCGGCTGCAGACCAGATGAGCCGGCGCGCGGAGGAAGGACCCGTCATCGTGCCCGAGGCAGACGGCAGACACCGCCTCACCACGCTCACCGACCCGGACGCCCTGACCGCGTCCCTCGCGGACCTGACACGCGTCTACCTCGACGCGTACGCCGATCCCGAGCTGCTCGCCGGTCTGGAGCCGCCGGAGGAGTTCCTGCGGCGCTACCGGCGAGACCGCCTGGCGCCCGGCGTGCGGCTGGTGATGTCCACGGTCGCCGGGACCCCGGCCGGCTTCGGCTACGGCATCCTGCTCCAGGCCGACACCGACTGGTGGCACAGTCTCACCAACTCCGCCATGCCCGAGTCGTTCACCCGCGAGGACGGACGGCGTACCTTCGCCATCCACGCGATCGTCGTCCGGCCGCCCTACCGGCGGCTCGGCCACGGCAGGGCGATCCACCGCGCGCTGCTGCACGACAACCCGGTGGAGCGCAGCGCCTTCATGCTGCGCCCCCAGATCGCGGCCGCTCTGGCGCTGTGCGAGACGCTCGGCTACCTGTTCGTGGGCGCCGCCCGGCCGCACGGGACGCAGGCGACGTTCCTCAGCATGGTGCGCCCTGTGACCGACGAGGGCACGGACCGGCCGGTCCGCCGGCGCTGACCGCCCGGCGCGCGGAAATGCGTCGCGCGGGGTGCGGGCGAGCCGTTAGCCTCCGCGGGAGCAGAGCGGGGTACGTGACACCGGGAGGAGAGCCGGGATGGCGACGGAGCGCGTACGGACGGGCCGGCTGAGCCTGCTGCTCGACCAGTTCGACTGTGCCCGGGAGCGGGCGCAGGTGCGGCTGGAGGGGCTCGGCGACGAGGAGTACCTGTGGGAGCCGGTGCCGGGCTGCTGGTCGATCCGGCGCCGGGACGAGGCGGTGACGCCGAGGGCGTTCGGGCCGGGTGAGTGGGTGCTCGACCTGGGTGCCGCGGACATCCCCGCGAGCGAGTACGCCGAGGTGGCACGGCAGTTCGCGGACGGCATGACCGTCGCGAAGATCGCCGAGGACTGGAGTGTGAGCGTCGAGCGGGTCGAGGAGGTCCTCGCCCACACCGGTCCCGTGCCGCCGGACGTGTCCCCGGTCACCACGATCGCCTGGCGTCTGGGGCATCTGCACTACGGGTTCGCGGGCGAGTGGGAGTGGACGTTCGGCGAACGCCGCCGGGACCCGAAGCAGATGGTCGACTTCAGCCCGTCCGCCGCCGTGACCCTGGAGCGGTTCTGGGCGGTGATCGACCGCTGGCGCGACAGCGTGGCCACGGTGACCGAGGAACAGCTCGACACGGTCGGCTTCTCGCAGTACCCCTACGGCTCCAACCGCGACGACCGCTTCGTGGACGTGCTGTGGGGCGCCAACCTCGAACTCATCCACCACATGGCCGAGACAGCCCTCCTGCGCGACCTGTGGCAGAACCGCTTCCCCTCGTCACGGACGTAGGCCGCCGGGTCACGGACACCGGCGCAGCCAGTCGTCGAGCGCGGCGACGTTCCAAGGGGGGCGTTGGACCGGAAGACCGAGGCCCTGGTACGGGTGGACGCTGGGCCGTGCGCGAGGTCGATCCGCGCCGGCTGGGGGTTGGACGCGTGCTGCCAGGCGGCCCACTCTTCGGCGGTCGTGGGCAGCGGCGTGCCGTCGCGTCCAGGAAGAGTCAGTCGCCGGTGCTCTGGCGGCGGATTCTGGCGGCCACCTCGTTCTGTTCGGTCTCCCACCACGGGCGTACCCGGTCGGGCGTGGACGGGGTGCCGGGGTCCGGGGCGAGGGTGGCGTGCTGGGCGTCGAGGTGGCGGTCCAGGGCCGCGGTCTGGACGCGTTCGGCGCGCGCCCACTGGGCGAGGACCGCCAGCAGGAACGGCAGCGCGACCAGTTCGGCGATGCCGAGCATCGCGCCGCCGCCGATCTGCTGGTCGTGGTGGACGTCCGGCGCCCAGGACGGCGCGTGGTGCAGATACCACGCACCCGCGATCAACGTGCCGTGCGTCATCACGACCACCCCGGGGACCGCGTCGACGACGCCGTCCAGGAACACCAGCGCCGCCCGCACCGGATGCGTGCACCAGGCCGGCAGCGTCTCCTCCCGGGTCAGCACCGGTACGACGAACAGGCACCCGGCCGCCAGCAGGTTCAGGTACATCAGCTCGTGCAGCCAGCCCACCCGCAGGGCCGTGGCGAAGTACGGCGTGAAGTACACCGTCAGCTCGGTCGCCAGCACCAGCGCCGTACTGACCAGCGGAAACGTCAGCGCCCGCACCACCCGCCCGGTCATCAGCCGCCGCATCCGTGCCCCGGCGCCCGCCGGCAGCGCCGCCACGGCGAGCCGCAGCGGATCACCGAGGGCGAGGCCCAGCGGTGCCACCAGGTCGAGCAGGATGTTCTGCACGGCGGCCGGCCAGAACAGCACATGGTCGTAGACGGCGAGCCCGGACATCGTGGCCACCACCAGCCCGCCCAGCCCCAGCAGCACGAAGGCGGCGGCACGGGCCACCGGCCAGCGCTCCCCGCGCCGGCGCAGCCGCACCACGCCCCACCCGTACAGCGCGCCCAGGGCGAGGACCAGCAGCAGCGCCGGAACGTCCAGCTGCCACGAGGACAGCAGCCGCCCCGCGGTCAGTTCCGCGAGCTGTCCGGCCGACAGATCGGTCACGGCGTACCCCACCATCCGGTTCTTCCTCCCGACGCTCCCGACGCCTCCGGCGTTGCCGACGAGCCGGCGCGGGCGCACACCGGGACGCTAGTCCCCGCCCCCCGGACACCGGACGGCGGGGTCTACGGGACCGGCGCCGTCTCCGGCTCCGCGCCGGCCGCCGCGAGCCGCCGGTTGCGGCGCACGGAGGACCAGAAGGACCAGGCGATCAGGACGACGCCGACGAGACCGGTGATGACCTCGTTGATCTCGTACTGGATGGTGACCATGAGGATCACGGCGAGGGCGCCGATGGCGTAGTGGGCGCCGTGTTCGAGGTAGACGTAGTCGTCCAGCGTGCCCTGGCGCACCAGGTAGACGGTCAGCGACCGGACGTACATGGCGCCGATGCCCAGGCCGAGCGCCATCAGCACGATGTCGTTGGTGATGGCGAAGGCGCCGATCACGCCGTCGAAGGAGAAGGAGGCGTCCAGGACTTCCAGGTAGAGGAACATGAAGAACGCCGCCTGGCCGGCCAGCAGCACCGTCGACTTCGGCTTCTCCTCCTCTTCCTCCAGCCGGTTTTCGAAGTAGCCGGACAGCCCGCCCACCACCAGGTACGTGACCAGGCCGGCGATGCCCGAGGTCAGGACGGTCTGCGCCTTGTCGGCGTGGGCGCCGCCGTGCTGGTGGGCGTGGGTGGCGAAGGTGAAGGACGTGATCAGCAGGGCGATCATCGCGATGCAGACCGACAGCATGTCGACCTTGCCGAGCCTGGCCAGCGGGCGTTCCAGCCAGGCCAGCCACTGGATGTCGCGGTCCTCGAAGACGAAGTCGAGGAAGATCATCAGCAGGAACATGCCACCGAACGCGGCGATCGCCGGGTGCGCGTCGGTGACCAGTTGCTCGTAGCGGTTCTTGTCGGTCAGCGCCAGGTGCACGGCGTCGTACGGATTGAGCCGCGCGGTGACCGCGACGATCACGACCGGGAAGGCCAGCCGCATCCCGAACACCGCGATGAGCACGCCGACGGTGAGGAAGACGGTCTGCCAGAAGGCGTTCATCTTCTTCAGGACCCCGGCGTTGACCACGGCGTTGTCGAAGGACAGGGAGACTTCCAGCACGGCCAGGATCGACACGATGCCCAGGGCGGTCCAGCCGCCGTACAGCACACCAGCGGCCAGGCCGACCGCGGTGACCGCGAACGACCAGCGAAAGGTCCTCAGAAGCACGTGCGTTGTCTATCACGCCCGGCACCGGCGCGAGCACGTCACCCCTCGAACCGATACCCCATGCCGGGCTCGGTGATCAGATGGCGGGGGTGGGCGGGGTCCTTCTCCAGTTTCCGGCGCAACTGGGCCATGTAGACCCGCAGATAGTTGGTCTTGCCGCTGCTCGCGACCCCCCACACCTCCTGGAGCAGGTGTTTCTGCGTGATCAGCCTGCCGGGATGGGTGATCAGGATCTCCAGCAGGTGCCATTCGGTCGGCGTCAGCCGCACGTCCCGCCCGCCCCGGACGACCTTCTTGGCGCACAGGTCGACGGTGAACTCGTCGGTCTGCACCAGGGTCGTCTCGGGGGCCGGCGGATTCTCCTCGGTGCGGCGTACGGCGGCCCGCAGCCGGGCCAGGAGTTCGTCCATGCTGAACGGTTTGGTGATGTAGTCGTCGGCGCCCGCGTCGAGCGCGGCCACCTTCTCCTCCGACGCCTGACGCGCCGACAGGACCAGGATCGGCACCCGGGTCCAGCCGCGCAGGGCCGTGATGACGTCGACGCCGTCCATGTCGGGCAGGCCGAGGTCGAGCATCACGACGTCGGGCTGCCGCGCGGCCGCCAGTCCGAGGGCCGTGGCTCCGTCGGGCGCCGTGTCGACCCGGTACCGGCGTGCCCGCATGTTGATCACGAGGGCCCGTACGAGCTGCGGGTCGTCCTCCACCACCAATACCCTGGTCATCAGCCCCTCTTCGCCACGAGGTCCTTGAGCGCGATGTTGAGTTCGAGGACGTTCACGCGGGGCTCCCCGATGAAGCCGAGCGTGCGTCCGTCGGTGTGGTCCGCGACCAGCCTCTCGACCTCGGCGACCGGCAGCCCGTTCCGCTCGGCGACCCGGTGGACCTGGATCCGCGCGTACTGCGGGGAGATGTCCGGATCCAGGCCGGAGCCGGAGGACGTCACCGCGTCGGCCGGCACCTGAGAGGGGCGGACGCTGTAGCCGGGGACCGTGTTGTCCTTGACCACCTTCGCCTTCGCCGCCTCGACCTGGTCGACCAGGTCCTTGTTGTCGGCGGAGAGGTTGGTGGCGCCCGACAGCAGCAGCTTGTACCGCGTGTTGGCGCTGTTGGTGCCGAGGCCGTTGGCGGGGCGCGGCTGGAAGTAGTCCAGGCCGTAGCCCTGTTGCCCGATCAGCGAGGAGCCGACGACCTTGCCGTCCGCCCTGGTCTCGGAGCCGTTCGCCTTGCCGTGGAACAGCGCCTGGGCCACACCCGTGACGGCGAGCGGATAGACGACGCCGGTCACCAGGGTCAGCACCAGCAGGGCGCGCAGGCCCGCGCCGAGCAACCGGGCGGTGTGCGTGACGGAGTTGTTCATGGCGGTCAACCGATTCCGGGGATGAGGGAGATGAGCAGGTCGATGAGTTTGATGCCGGCGAACGGCGCGATCAGCCCGCCGACGCCGTAGACCGTGAGGTTGCGCCGCAGCATCCGGTCGGCGCTCACCGGCCGGTACTGCACGCCCTTCAGGGACAGCGGCACCAGCGCGATGATGATCAGCGCGTTGAAGACGACGGCGGAGAGGATCGCGGAGTCCGGCGAGGACAGGTGCATGATGTTGAGCTTGTCCAGCCCCGGGTAGACGGCCGCGAACAGCGCCGGAATGATCGCGAAGTACTTCGCGACGTCGTTGGCGATGGAGAACGTCGTCAACGCACCCCGGGTGATGAGGAGTTGCTTGCCGATCTCGACGATCTCGATCAGCTTGGTCGGGTTGGAGTCGAGGTCGACCATGTTGCCGGCCTCCTTGGCGGCCGACGTGCCGGTGTTCATCGCCACGCCGACGTCCGCCTGGGCCAGCGCGGGCGCGTCGTTGGTGCCGTCGCCGGTCATCGCGACCAGCTTGCCGCCGGCCTGCTCCCGCTTGATGAGGGCCATCTTGTCCTCGGGGGTGGCCTCGGCGAGGAAGTCGTCGACGCCCGCCTCCTCGGCGATCGCCCTGGCCGTCAGCGGGTTGTCGCCGGTGATCATGACGGTCTTGATGCCCATGCGGCGCAGCTCCTCGAACCGCTCGCGCATGCCCTCCTTGACGACGTCCTTGAGGTGGACGACCCCCAGCACCCGGGCGCCGTCGGCGTCCTCGACCGCCACCAGCAGCGGCGTCCCGCCCGCCTCGGCGATACGGTCGGTCAACTCCTGCGCGTCCCGGGCGACTTCGCCGCCCCGCTCTTCCACCCACGCGATGACCGAACCGGCCGCTCCCTTGCGGATCCTGCGTCCGCCGACGTCCACGCCGGACATCCGGGTCTGCGCGGTGAAGGCGATCCACTCGGCGCCGGCGAGCTCTCCCTGGTGCCGCTCGCGCAGACCGTACCTCTCCTTCGCCAGGACGACGACGGAGCGGCCCTCGGGCGTCTCGTCGGCCAGCGACGACAGCTGGGCCGCGTCGGCCACTTCGGCCTCGGTGGTACCGGAGACGGGCACGAACTCGGCGGCCTGGCGGTTGCCGAGGGTGATGGTGCCGGTCTTGTCCAGCAGCAGGGTCGACACGTCGCCCGCCGCCTCGACCGCCCGTCCGGACATGGCCAGCACGTTGCGCTGCACCAGCCGGTCCATGCCCGCGATGCCGATCGCGGACAGCAGCGCGCCGATCGTGGTCGGGATCAGGCACACCAGCAGCGCCACCAGCACGACCAACGTCAGGTGGGTGCCCGCGTAGTCGGCGAACGGCGGCAGGGTGGCCACCGCCAGCAGGAAGACGACGGTCAGCGAGGCCAGCAGGATGTTCAGCGCGATCTCGTTGGGGGTCTTCTGCCGGGCCGCGCCCTCCACCAGGTTGATCATCCGGTCGATGAAGGTCTCCCCCGGCCGCGTCGTGATCTTGATGACGATCCGGTCGGACAGCACCTTCGTACCGCCCGTGACGGCGCTGCGGTCGCCGCCGGACTCGCGGATCACCGGGGCCGACTCGCCGGTGATCGCCGACTCGTCGACCGAGGCCACGCCCTCGACGACGTCACCGTCACCGGGGATGACGTCACCGGCCTCGCACACCACGAGGTCGCCGACGGCCAACTCCGTGCCGGGCACCCGCTCTTCGGACTCCCCCACCAGCCGCCGCGCCACGGTGTCGGTCTTGGCCCTGCGCAGGGTGTCGGCCTGCGCCTTGCCGCGGCCCTCGGCGACCGCCTCCGCCAGGTTGGCGAAGACGACGGTCAGCCACAGCCAGGCGCTGATCGTCCAGCCGAACCAGTCGCCCGGGTCCTTGAAGGAGAACACGGTGGTCAGCACCGAGCCGACCCACACCACGAACATCACGGGCGACCTGACCATCACCCGCGGGTCGAGCTTGCGGAAGGCGTCCGGCAGCGACGTGAGCAGTTGCCCGGGGTCGAACAGGCCCGCGCCGACACGGCCTTCGGGGGACTTGTGTCCGGTGGGTGCGTCCTGGTGGGGGGCGAGGGTGGGAGTGGACATGGAGTCCTGCTTCTGTATGTCGGTCTTCTCTATGTCGGACTTCTGTGTGCCGGTCTTCTGTGTGCCGGTCTTCTGTGTGCCGGTGGTCATGACGCCAGCCCCTCGGCCAGCGGGCCCAGCGCCAGCGCCGGGAAGTAGGTCAGACCGGTGATGATCAGGATCGCGCCCACCAGCAGGCCGGTGAACAGCGGCTTCTCGGTGCGCAGGGTGCCGGCGGTGACCGGCACCGGCCGCTGCTCGGCGAGCGAGCCGGCCAGCGCCAGCACGAACACCATCGGCACGAAGCGGCCCAGCAGCATCGCCAGAGCGGTCGTCGTGTTGAACCAGTCGGTGTCGGCGTTCAGGCCCGCGAACGCCGAGCCGTTGTTGTTGGAGGCGGAGGTGAAGGCGTAGAGCACCTCGGAGAATCCGTGCGCACCGGAGTTGAGCATCGAGTGCGGCGGCGTCGGCAGGGCCATGGAGGCCGCCGTGAAGACCAGCACCAGCGCCGGGGTGACGAGGATGTAGCAGGCCGCCAGCTTGATCTCACGCGAGCCGATCTTCCTGCCCAGGTACTCGGGCGTACGCCCCACCATCAGGCCGGCGATGAACACCGCGATCACCGCCATGATCAGCATGCCGTACAGGCCGGAGCCGGTGCCGCCGGGCGCGATCTCGCCCAGCATCATGCCGAGCATCGTCACGCCGCCGCCGAGCCCGGTGAAGGAGGAGTGGAAGGAGTCCACCGCACCGGTCGAGGTGAGCGTCGTCGACACCGCGAAGATCGACGAGGAGCCGACCCCGAAGCGGACCTCCTTGCCCTCCATCGACGCGCCCGCCAGCTGCAACGCGCCCTCGTGGTGGGCGAACTCGGTCCACATCATCAGCGCCACGAAGCCGGCCCAGAGGGTGGCCATGGTGGCGAGGATCGCGTAGCCCTGCTTCACGCTGCCGACCATCACGCCGAAGGTGCGGGTCAGCGAGAAGGGGATCACCAGCAGCAGGAAGATCTCGAAGAGGTTCGTGAACGGGGTGGGGTTCTCGAAGGGGTGCGCGGAGTTGGCGTTGAAGTAGCCGCCCCCGTTGGTGCCCAGCTCCTTGATGGCCTCCTGCGAGGCGACCGCCCCGCCGTTCCACTGCTGCGTGCCGCCCGTGAACTGGCCGACCTCGTGGATGCCGGAGAAGTTCTGGATCGCCCCGCACGCCACCAGTACGAGCGCCGCGATCGCCGCGCCCGGCACCAGGATGCGCAGGGTGCCGCGCACCAGGTCGGCCCAGAAGTTGCCGAGTTCACCGGTGCGCCCGCGGGCGAAGCCGCGCACCAGTGCCACGGCGACGGCGATGCCGACGGCGGCGGAGACGAAGTTCTGCACGGCCAGACCGGCGGTCTGCACGACGTGCCCCATGGTCTGCTCGCCGTAGTAGGACTGCCAGTTGGTGTTGGTCACGAAGGACACGGCGGTGTTGAACGCCTGCGCCGGGTCGACCGAGGAGAAGTGCAGCGAGCCGGGCAGGACGCCCTGCAGGCGCTGGAGCAGGTAGAGGAAGAGCACGCTCACCGCGGAGAAGGCGAGCACCCCGCGCAGATACGCCGGCCAGCGCATCCGCGCGTCCGGGTCGACGCCGATGCCCCGGTAGATCCACTTCTCCGCACGCCAGTGCCGGTCGGCGGAGTAGACCCGGGCCATGTAGGTGCCGAGGGGATGGTAGGCGAGCGCCAACGCGCCTGCGAGGGCCAGCAGTTGGAGGATGCCGGCGAGTACGGGACCCATCGCTTGGCTCAGAACCTCTCGGGGAAGATCAGGGCGAGGACGAGATAGCCCAGCAGGGCGACGGCCACGACCAGGCCGACGACGTTCTCGGCGGTCACAGCTTCGTCACCCCCTTGGCGACGAGGGCCACCAGCGCGAAGCACGCGAGCGTGGTGACGACGAAGGCCAGATCGGCCATCGTGAGCTCCTGGGAGGGGTCGGGAATCCGCGAGCGGATCGGACGCATCGAGGAAACCCCGTCCCGCGGCGGACGCGACGTTCGTTGACGGGTCCCTTACGGCGGCCCGCTCGCCTTTGACGCGACTCTGACGACCCCGGGCCGGCCCGCGGTGGAAAGCGGCGCCCGGCGGGCCGGGACGCCCCTGGGCGGCGGCTGCGGCCACCCGCGTAAGAATCCCGTCAAGATGGGCCCCTGGACGCGAGGACCCCGTCAACGGCGGCTGCTCCTTGTCCTGCGGGCGTCTAGCGTCGGCCCCATGCGACGGAGCGGAGTGCCCGCGCCGGCCGGCGACCGCCACTGGCGGGGCGGGGCCCGGCTCGCGGTGGGCTGCGGCCTGGTCTTCGGCGCCCTGTGTCTGCTGGTGGACTGGGACGCGGACAGCCTCACTCCCCTGCGCGCCGTCCTCTGGCTGGCTCTGTCGGCCGCCGTGTGCGCCGTGCTGCTGCCGCCGCGGGTGAGCGCGGGCCCGGGCTGGCTGGCGGTCCGCGCCCCCCGGCGCCGACGCCTGGTCCGCACCGACGCGCTGACCGTCGTACGGCGGTACGACGGTGTCTCCTCCCACCTGGTCCTGCGCGACGCCGACGACCGGACCCTGTGCCTCGACTCGCGGGTGCTGGCCGCCAACCCCCTGCTGTGGCACGAGCTCGACACCGGTGTCCGGCGCTCCCTGGAGCGGGGCACGCTCCGCCACGGAGCGGACGTCCTGGACCGGCTGGGCCGCCGTATCGACGACGAGACGGCCGAGGCGGTGCTGCGCGCGTCGGGACTCTCCTGAGGCGGACCCGTGCGTCGATCGAGCCGCCACCTGGATAATCTGCTGACGTGACGACCGAGTTGGCCCTGCTGTCCCGAGTCGCCTGGCACGGACAGGAGATCACCGCGCCCCGGCTGCGCGGGCTGCTGGCGTTGCTGGCGGACGACCTGCGGGCCGGATGCAGCACCGCGCGCCTGGTGGAGGGGCTGTGGCCCGACGAGTTGCCGGAACGCCCCGGCAAGGCGTTGCAGGTGCTGGTCTCACGGCTGCGCTCGCAGCTGGGCGCCGACCTGATCGAGAGCACGCCGACCGGCTACCGGCTGGCGCTGGAGGAGACCCAGGTCGACAGTTCCGCCCTGCTGCGGCATGAGACGGCAAGCGCCGAGCGGGCGCGGGCCGGCGATCACCAGGGCGCCCTCGCGCAGGCCGAGGCCGGCCTGGCGCTGTGGGACGGGACGGTGGACGCCGGAGCGGGTGAGGACCTGCACGATCCCGTCGTGGCGCTGCGCACCGACCGCGCCCGGGCCGTGCGGTCGCTGGTCCGCTGCCGCGCGCTCGCGCTCGCCCGGCTGGGGCGGCGGGAGGAGGCGGCGGCGCCGCTGGCCGACCTGGCCCGCCAGGCACCGCGCGACGAGGAGGTGCTGGCGGAGCTGCTGCGCTGCGAGGCCGCCACGGCGGGCCGGGCGGCGGCACTGACGCGGTACGACGCCTACCGCCGCCGGTTGCGCGAGGAGCTGGGCACCGATCCCGGGCCCCGGCTCAAGGCCCTGCACCAGGAGTTGCTGACCGCGGACGTGACACCGGTGCGTCACGGCGTGCCGCACGAGCCGAACCCGCTGCTGGGCCGGGAGGCCGACGTCGCCGCCGTGGCCGGCCTGTTGCGCGACGCCCGCGTGGTCACCGTCGTCGGCCCCGGCGGACTGGGCAAGACCCGGCTGTCGTACGCGGTGAGCCGGGCCGCCGAGCAGCCCGTGGTCCACTTCGTCCCACTGGCCGGTGTCACGGCCGACGAGGACGTGGCCGACGAGGTGGCCTCGGCCGTCGGCAGCACGGAGGGCCGGCAGTTCGCCGCCGGCGGGGACGCCGTCAGCGCCGTCGTCGCCGCCCTCGGCCGCGGGCCCGTCCTGCTGGTGCTGGACAACTGCGAGCAGGTGCTCGCCGGTGTGGCCGCCCTGGTCCAGACGCTGGTGTCCCGGTCGAAGGAGCTGCGGGTCCTGACCACCAGCCGGGCCCCGCTGGGGCTGACCTCGGAGTCCGTGTACGCCCTGCCCGAGCTCGCCCTGAAGACTGCCGTCGAGCTGTTCGAACAGCGGGCGCGGGCGGCCCGGCCCGGTGTGGAACTGCCCGCCGACCGGGTCGCCGAGATCTGCCGCCACCTGGACGGGCTGCCGCTCGCCGTGGAGCTGGCCGCGGCCCGGGTGCGGGTGCTGTCCGTCGCCGACATCGCCCACCGGCTGCGCGACCGCTTCGCGCTGCTGCGCGGCGGCGCCCGGGACGCGCCCGAGCGCCACCGCACGCTGCAGGCCGTGGTCGAGTGGAGCTGGAACCTGCTGGAGCCCGACGGCCGGGCGGCGCTGCGCGCGCTGTCGGTGTTCCCCGGCGGCTTCACCGAGGACGCGGCGGAGTACCTGCTCGGGGACCTCGACGAGGACCCGCTGACCCTGCTGGAGCAGCTCGCCGACCAGTCCCTGGTGAAGGTGGACGACAGCCCGTCCGGGGTGCGCTTCCACATGCTGGAGACGCTGCGGGAGTTCAGCGCGGCCCGGCGCGCCGAGGCCGGTGAGGAACAGGCGGTGACCGACCGGTTCCTGGCCTGGGCGCGGGACTTCGGCCGCGCCCACCACGACGTGCTCTTCGGCGCCGACCCGCGCCCGTCCTGGATGCGCGTACGGGCCGAGCAGGACAACCTCGTCCTCGCCCTGCGGCATGCCCTGGCCCGCGCCGACGGAGCCGCCACCGCCGCGCTCACCGCCGTCCTGGCCTCCCTGTGGTCCACCGACTCCAACTACGCGCGCCTGGCCGGCCTCGCCTCCGAGACCGGCGGGCCGCTGTCGCACTACCGTCCCGACCCCGGGCACCCGCAGGACGTGGAGGCCGCCCGCAGCGCGGCGACCGTGTGCGCGGCCGTGCTGTTCATGGGCCAGGGACCGCACGCCGTACGGCAGTTGGTGACCCTGCGGCGGCTGCCGCCCGCGCCGCCGGACACGGTGCTGCGGGCACTGGCCGTGGTGCTCGGCGCCGTACCGGAGATCCGGGCGCCGCGCTACGAGCGGCTGACGGAGCTGTGCGAGGCCGGCGAGCCGCTGCTGGCGGGCGTCGCGTCGGCCGTGGCCAGCTATGTGTGGGAGTCCGAGCACGAGACGGAACGCGCCCTGGAGTACGCCCGCCGGATGCTGGACAAGCTGGAGCCGTCCGGCAATCCGTCGATGCTGCTGCTGGGCCACGGGCGGATCAGCGAGCTGTGCCTGCGGTCCGAGCGGGGCGCGGAGGCGTACGAGCACCTGCGGGCCGCGCTCGCGCTGGACGGGTTCGGCGACGGGTCGGACACGCTGGGCATCCGCTGGGGTCTGGTGCTGGCCTGTCTGCAGCGCGGGGAGATCGACGAGGCCGAGTACTGGCTCGGGCTCACGGCCCCGGACCGTCCGAGCGAGGGGGCCGAGATCTACACCTTCGACCTGCCGGTGCGCGCGGAGATCGCCCTGGCCCGGGGGCTGACCGAGGTGGGGCTCGGGCTGTGGCGCCGGGCGGTGGAGCGGATCCGGGAGAGCTCGCCGCAGTACGCCGGGGACCCCTTCGCGGACACGTGGGGGCTTCAGCTGCAGTCGGCCGCGCTGGCGGCGCACGCCCAGCACGGCCGGCCGGAGCCGGTGGCGGCGCTGGCCGAGCAGTTGCGGGAGCGGCTGCTGCGGCTGCTCGCCGGCCGCCCCGACGACCCCTCCCCGGTGGAACTCCCGGTGTACGGCACGGTCCTGCTGGCCCTCGCCCACACCGGCCTGGCCCGGGGCGACGCCGCAGCCGTACGCCTGGTGGCCCTGACCGAACGCATGCCGGTGGTACGGGAATTCCCGGTACTGTCCGCGACGCGGTCGCGGCAGGCCGCCGAGCAGGCCGACAGGGCGGCGTACGACGAGGCGAGGTCGTCGTACGCCGCCCTGGGGCGGGAGGAGCTCAGGGCCGCGGCCCTGCGCGAGCTCACCGGCGCGGCTCGCGGGTGAACAGGGCCTTGGACCACAGGTAGCCCAGGACGGTCAGGCCCAGGCACCAGCCGACGGCCAGCAGCGCGTTCCTGGTGCCGATCCCGCTGCCCAGCAGCAGGCCGCGCAGGGTCTCGATGGCGGGCGAGAAGGGCTGGTACTCGGCGAACCAGCGGAACCAGCCCGGCATCGCGTCCACCGGTACGAAGGCGCTGGACAGGAAGGGCAGCATGACCAGCGGCGTCCCGATGTTGCTGGCGCCCTCGGCGTTGGGGCTGATCATGCCGATCCCCACGGCCAGCCAGGTCAGGGCGAGGCTCACCAGGGCCATCAGGCCGGCCGCGGCGATCCACTCCACCGGCGCGGCGTCGGGCCGGAACCCGATGGCCAGGGCGATGCCCAGGACCACCACCAGGGCCATCAGCGTCTGGATGACGCTGCCGACGACGTGGCCGATCAGCACGGAGGCGCGGGAGATCGCCATGGTGCGGAAGCGGGCCATGATGCCCTCGGTCATGTCGGTGGCGACGGAGACCGCGGTGCCGAGCGAGGTCATGGCCACGGTCAGCATGAGGATGCCGGGGACGAGGTAGGCGACGTACTCGCCGCGGTCGGCGTGGCCGCCGGTGATGCCGGCGCTCATGACGTTGCCGAAGACGTAGACGAACAGCAGCAGCAGGATGACCGGGGTGAGCAGGAGGTTGAGGGTGAGGGAGGGGTAGCGGCGGGCGTGCAGGAGGTTGCGCCGCAGCATGGTCATGTTGTCGCGGAAGGGGTTGGCGCGCGGGAGGGTGCGGGAAGAGGTGCGGGGGGCGGACTGGACGGTGCTCATCGGACGGTCTCCTTGGTGGCGGAGGCGGACTGGGCGGGGAGGGAGCTGCTGCCGGTCAGGGCGAAGAACACGTCGTCCAGGTCCGGGGTGTGCACGGACAGTTCGTCGGCCTCGATGCCGGCCGCGTCCAGCCAGTCGAGGATGGCGCGCAGCTCGCGCTGGCTGCCGCCGCTGGGGATCTGCAGGGTGAGCGCCTCGTCGTCGCGGGTGGTCTCGCGCAGCGCGGTGGCCGCCCGCTCGTAGTCCTGCGGGTCGGAGAAGCGCAGCCGCACGTGGCCGCCGGGCACGAGCCGCTTGAGCTCCTCGGCGCTGCCCTCGGCGACCAGCCGGCCGCCGTCGAGGACCGCGATGCGGTCGGCGAGCTGGTCGGCCTCCTCCAGGTACTGGGTGGTGAGGAAGACGGTGGTGCCGCCGGAGACCAGCTCGCGGATGATCTGCCACATGGTGTGGCGGGAGCGGGGGTCGAGGCCGGTGGTCGGCTCGTCGAGGAAGATGATGCGCGGGTCGCCGACCAGGGTCATGGCGATGTCGAGGCGGCGCTTCATGCCGCCGGAGTAGGTGGAGGCGGGCTTCTTCGCGGCCTCGGTGAGGTCGAAGCGCTCCAGCAGGCCGGCGACGACCCGCCGTCCCTCGGCGCGCGGGAGGTGGTGCAGGTCGGCCATGAGGAGCATGTTCTCCTCGCCGGTGATCAGCCCGTCCACGGCGGAGAACTGGCCGGTGACGCCGATCGCGGCCCGTACCGCCTGGGCCTCGGTGGTGAGGTCGTGTCCGTCGATGCGCGCCTGGCCGCCGTCGGCGGAGATGAGCGTGGACAGGATGTTGACCACCGTGGTCTTGCCGGCGCCGTTCGGGCCGAGCAGCGAGAAAACGGTGCCCGCGGGCACCTGGATGTCGATGCCGTCGAGGACGGTCTTGTCTCCGTAGGACTTGCGCAGCCCGGTGGCTGCGATCGCGGATGCCTGGCTCGTCGTCATGCCGTAGAGCTTGCGACCGGGGCGGTTCAAAACGGCTTCAGCGTGGTTTCAGCACCCCGGCAGGAATCCCGGGGCGCTGAAACCCGCGGACGCCCGGGTGGGCCGCACGATCGGGGCAGTACGGGTCGCCGGGCGGTCCCGGCCCCGCGTTGACTGGTTACGGCGGTGTCCGGCGCGCGGGGACCGCGGGAGGAGGCGGCATGGCGTGGACGGCGCGGCTGCACCGCCTGCGTGCCGGTGCCGAACGGCGATTTCCCGTGCTGACGGCGCTGACCGACCGGCTGCTGTCCGCGAACCTCCTGGACGCCGGGACCAGGCTGGCCGCGCAGGCGTTCCTCGCCGCGGTGCCGCTGCTGTTCGCCATCGCGGCCTTCACCCCGGCGGGCGTGCGCGACCAGCTGCGCGACTCGCTGCGTTCCATGTTCGGGCTGACCGGCGCGTGCGAACGGCAGGTGCAGCAGGTCCTCGGCGATTCCGTCGACCCGACCGTGCGCGAGACCAGCGGCGCGGTCGGCCTGGTGGTGGCGCTGGTCTCCGCGACCGGCTTCAGCCGCGCCATGACCCGGGTGTGCGAGCGTGCCTGGCGGCTGCCCCGAGCCGGCGCGCGCATCGCCGCCTGGCGCTGGGTGGCGTGGCTGCTGGTGCTGGTCCTGGTGGTCCTGCTCCAGGGACCGATCCGCGAGGGGTTCGGCGTCGGCCTCTGGCTCGGCACACCGCTGATGTTCGTGCTCGGCGTCGGCGTGTGGCTGTGGACCCAGCGCCTGCTGCTGGCGGCCCGCGTCCCCTGGCTGCCGCTGCTGCCCGGAGCGGTCCTCGCCTCGGCCGCGACCACCGCGCTGGGCCTGACCGCGCGCGTGTACGTGCCCAACGCCCTCAACCGCGCCCTGGACGAGTACGGCTCCCTCGGTCTGGTCCTGGTCATGCTGTCCTGGCTGATCGTCCTGTGCGGCGCGGTCACCTTCGCCGTGACCATCGGCGCGGTGCTGGCCGGGGAGCCGCCGCTCGACCGGTACCTCGCGGTCAGCCGGCGAACCAGGCCGCGACCGCCACCACGGTGAAGAAAACCACGACGGGACCGAGCGGAAGCCCCCGGTCACGGCTCGGTGCCGGTCGGGCGGGGCGCAGTTCCGGGTGCGCGTGGAGCAGGGCGACGTCCCGCACCATGCGCACGTACGACGGACGCAGGCCGAGGCGCTGCTCGGCCCGCGGCAGGCCCACGCCGCGGAGTCGCCAGGTGCCGCCGTCCCACAGGGTCAGCTCCACACTGCCTTGCGACGTGTACCGCGCCTGTCGCAGCCGGTCCCACGGAACATGCCGCACGTGCCACGCCCCCGTGAGCCAGAGCCCCGAACTGTCCGCCACCACCCGCCAGTTGAGCTGTACGGCGGCGACGCCGGCGAGGGTCAGGGGGCCGGGCAGCAGCACGGCCCGCCAGCCGAGGCCCTCCGTCAGGAGCAGGTGGACGACGGAGGTGAGGCTCGCCACCATGCCCACGACCAGAGCGAGGCCGCACGTCCGGGCCGCCGTGCCCGGTCCCCAGCGCACGGGCTCTTCCGCCCCGGCCAGGGGCGGGCGTCCAGGCGGGCCGGTCACGGCCGCGTCGGGTCCGCGGCCGGGGCGTGGCAGCCGGACCGGAGCCGTCGAGCGGACGACGACCGGGCGGGCGTCGCGGTCGGTGCCGGCGAGGACGAGTTCACCGCCTTCGTACGGCGCGCCGAACATCACGGCCTCGTGCAGCCGGGCGTCCAGGGCGTGCGCTGCGCCGAGGGTGAGCGACTCCTCGGCGCGGGCGCTCCCGGGTGGATCCACGGCGCTCGGAACCGGCGTGAAGCGGCCGACGAGCAGCGGCGTGCGGGCGTGCGTGTCGTGCGCCGCGTGGATCCGGATCCGCCCGTCGTCGCCGATGGCCGCCAGCACCCGTAGCGCGGGCACCGGCGCACGGCGCAGGGCGGCGGCGCGGCGCCGGACGGTCAGGCCGGTGAGCAGCAGGGAGACGCCCGGCAGGCCGGCGGCCAGGGTGAGCAGTTGCCAACCGAAGGCGTCGTAGGGCTCGGCCGCAAGGCGGCGCCGGGTCCCGTTCTCCAGTACGGTCACCGTGCTGCCGACGCGGTAGTCCTCCGGGTAGGACGCGGTGATCCTCAGGTGCCGGGCGTCGTCGGTGCGCACCCGGACGGACACGTCGTCGCGGCCCACCACGGTCGCGGCGGTGCGCACGGCGCCCGCCGCGAGGCGCTGGTCGGCTCGGATGCCCTCCACTGCCTGAGCGACGGTGAAGACGGCCACGGCGAGGAGCAGCAGCCCCGCCGCGATCGGGATCGTCCCGCGTCTGAGCGGGGGGTCCGGGGCGGGCAGGGGGTGCCGGGTGCTGGCGGCGCGCGTGGCGGCGTCTCGCTGCCGTCGGCGGGCGGCGAGGCGTTCGCAGGCGGCCGCGCAGCCGAAGGCCAGGGCGAGGAGGACGGAGAGGTTGGCGGCCACGGTCGTCGGTGCGCCTCCCGGCAGCTCCGCCCGGCAGACGACGACCGCCAGAGCGGGCGCGGCGACCAGCGCCAGCTCCGGCAACCGGGCGAGCCAATACAACAGCCCCGCGACCAGGCCCAGTTCCGCCATGCCGGCCCAGTCCGGGCCGCAGGGTGCGGCGTCGCTGCACGGC
The DNA here is from genome assembly GCF_054850255.1 of Streptomyces sp. 7R007. Classification (NCBI taxonomy): domain Bacteria; kingdom Bacillati; phylum Actinomycetota; class Actinomycetes; order Kitasatosporales; family Streptomycetaceae; genus Streptomyces; species Streptomyces sp. 7R007. The sequence continues at coordinate 378,949 of NZ_JBTWMV010000001.1, forward strand.
CGGTCCGGTGTCGCCACGTTCGCCCACACCACGCTGACGAGCAGCGCCGCGACGGACCACGAGGGCCGCGCCCAGGGCGCGCTGCGAGCGCGTTGCCACCGGGCGGCGTCCTCGCCGGACCACGGGGGCGCGCCGGCGGGCACGGAGGCGGACGGTATCGGGACAGGCGTGTCGGACACCCGAGGATTATGAACCGTAAGAATTCGGCCACCCCCCTTGGGGGAGACGGAGGTTAGCCTCCTGCCATGACGACGGACGTGAACCGGGTGCCGCTCTTCTGCGATGTCGCCCTGGCCGCGCGCATCGAGCACGCCGAGGCCCGGCTGATGGCCGCAGCGGCCGAGGCCGCCCGGGCGCGCCGGGGGGACGGCAGGGGGTTCGTGCGGTGGCTGGCCGGTGGTGCGGCCACCTTCGCCGCGCACGAGTCGCCCTTCAACAAGGTCGCCGGGCTCGGCTTCGACGGGGTGCCCGAGGCGGCCGAACTCGACACCGTCGAGCGGGCCTTCGCCGACCTGGACGCGCCCGTGCAGGCGGAGGTGGCCGAGCTGGCCGATCCGGCGGTGGGCGCCCTGCTGACGGGGCGCGGCTACCGGCTGGTGTCGTTCGAGAACGTGCTGGGGCTCGCCCTCACGGGCGCGTACGAGCGGGCGACGCCCGCGGGCATCGAGGTCCGGGTCGCCCGCGACGACGAGTTCGACGCCTGGCTGGACGTCGTCGCCGAGGGTTTCGCCCACCCCGACGCCCACGGCGTGCCGTCCCACGAGGACTTCTCCCGCCAGGCCCTGCTCGACGCCGAACGCGACTTCGCCGCCGCCGGTGTGGTGCCCTACCTCGCCCGGTGCGACGGCGCCGTGGCGGGCGGCGGCAGCCTGCGCACGACGGCGGGCATCGCCCAGCTGACGGGCGCGGCGACGGCGCCCGCGTACCGGCGGCGCGGTGTCCAGACGGCCCTGCTCTCGGCCCGGCTCGCCGATGCGGCGGCCGCCGGGTGCGACATCGCCGTGGTGACGACCCAGCCGGGTTCCCGGTCCCAGCACAACGTGCAGCGCCGGGGCTTCGATCTGCTGTACGCCCGTGCGGTGCTCGTGAAGGAGACGGGGCGCGCGGCATGAGGGCGAAGGAGGTAAGCGGCGGGCGGGGAGGTCGTCGAGGCCGATCCCGCCGGTGCGGCGGTGATCCGCGGCGGCGCGGCTCCTCGACGGCGTGGCTGACGGTGTCCTGGTCGCGGTCGGCTCGGACACGGTCGGACACGGGACGGGGGCACGGAACGGTCCGGGCCGGCGGCCGTGAGCGTCCGTCCGCGCGGCCGGGCGATCAGCGCGCTGTGCCGGACGTGCCTCAGTGGTCGCCGTCCCGGCGGGACCGCGCGATGATCCACGCGGCGCCGCGCTCGGCCAGGACCCGCCTGCGTTCCCACCGGGAGCGCCGGGCCACGCGGGCCGGGGGCCGCACGGCCGGCGGTGCGGCGGCCAGCTCGGCGAGACGGGCGGCGGCCCGGGCGAGCTGTGCCTGTGCCCGGCGGCGCTGCGCGGTGGAGCCGGCCTTCAGCAAGGCCGTGTAGAGCCCTTCGACCTCGGCCAGGGCGGCGCCCAGCCGCAGATTCGCCTCACGCACCCGCCGCATGTCCCCGCCCGGCATGCACGCCCTTCTTCCCCCGATACAGCCCCTTCGCAGGGCTCAACACCCCGTCCATTTCGATTATTGCGCAATTCCGCAACACATCTCCCGGACATCGGGCAGAGCGTCCGCCCGGCGCCGACGGCGGCCTGCGGGGAGGTGGCGGCGCGCACGATCACGGAGAGCGCCAGGGCGGACAGGTCCGTTAGGCCCTGGAAGAGCTCCCCGCACCCTTCGAGCAGCTCCCGGCCGACCCGTGCGGCGGCGCTCCCACCGGCCAGGGCGCGCGCTTCGAGCCGGCGGGACAGTTCGTCGAGCGGCGCGGAGAGGCACGGCAGTTCGGCGGAAGCGCCGAGTCCGGGTCGTGTTCTGATCAGGTGACAGGTGGTCGACGGGTCGTCTGCGAGGGGGCGCCGGAGATCGCCAGGGGGGCAGGTTCTTCTTAAGGTTGCGCAAGCACGTAACACACGGACTGGAGGAGTACGACGTGGGCATCATCGGCTGGATCGTTCTCGGGCTGCTCGCCGGGGCCATCGCCAAGATCCTGCTGCCCGGACGTGACCCGGGTGGCCTGATCGGCACCACCCTGATCGGCATCGCGGGCGCCTTCGTCGGCGGCTGGCTGTCGGTCCGCTTCCTCGACCGCCCAGTCGAGAAGCACTTCTTCGACCTCTACACCTGGGGCGCGGCGATCGGCGGTTCCCTGGTGCTGCTCATCGGCTACCGGCTGCTGTTCGGCAACTCACGGGACTGACCGGGCCGGCAGCCGGGTCCGGCCCCCGTCGAGAGTGATCGACAGACCCTCGTCGGTGACGTCGACCGCCGTCGCCTTCAAGCCCAACGGGTAAGCGACGTCGGCGCGTTGGGCCAGCCGGCCGCGGATGCGGTCGACGAGGGCGGCGGGGGCCGGAGCGCCGAGGACGTCGGCGCTCTGGAGGTCCAGTGCGACACGGCCGTCCTTGAGGCGGGGTTTCAGCGTGGCGCGGCCCAGCCCGCCGTCGAGGTCCAGGGTCAGCGTGCCGGACGTGGCGTCCGCGCGCACGGCGCTGACCCGCAGCCGGCCGCCCGCACCGGACGTCATGTCCCGCAGGGAGCCGGTGGGGACCTCCACGTCGGCGTGGGTGTGCGCGACCGTGCCCGAGCGGTGACCGCTCAGACGTACGTCGTCGAGGCGCGCACGGACCGACACGTCCGGGACCGGACCGAGAACCGCGTGGTCTCCGGTGACGGTCACGGCGTCGAGGTGCCGCTCGTACAGGTCGAGCAGGGCCGGACCCCCGGTGATGTCGACGCGCACGTCACCGTCCTTGCCCAGGGCCCGGCCCACCGCGGCCGCCAGACGGCTGTGCAGCAGCGCGCGGGCGGCGAGTTCGGCGGCGCCGGCGAAGAGCAGGGTCAGGGCCAGGGCGGCGGCGGTGAGAGTCAGGGCCCGGTGGCGGCGGAGGGCGGAGCGGATCACGTACGGTCCCCCGAGGCGGCCTCGGCGACGGTGTACGCGGCGTCCGGCTCGGCGGTGGCCGCGGCGGACGGGCCCTCGGGGTCCAGGTGGGGCAGGAGCCGCTCCAGGAAGCCGGGCAGCCACCAGTTGGCCCGGCCCAGCAGGTACATGGTGGAGGGCACGAGCACCAGCCGGACCACGGTGGCGTCGATGACGACGCTGACGCCCAGACCGAGGGCCAGCATCTTGATCACCACGTTGGTGGAGAGCAGGAACGCCAGGAAGACGCTGGTCATGATGAGCGCGGCGCAGCTGATGACACGGGCGGTGCCGGCCAGGCCCGCGGCCACGCTGCGGTGGTTGTCCCCCGTGTGCAGCCAGGACTCGCGGATACGGGAGAGCAGGAAGACCTCGTAGTCCATGGAGAGGCCGAAGACGATCGCGAACATCATCATCGGCACGTACGACTCGACCGGGACCGGTTCCTCGACGCCCAACAGGCCGCCGCCCCAGCCCCATTGGAAGACCGCGACGACGACGCCGTAGGCGGCGCCGATGGACAGCAGGTTCAGCAGAGCGGCCTTCAGGGCGACCAGGAGGCTGCGGAAGACGGTGAGCAGGAGCAGGAAGGCCGCCGCGACGACGACCGTGACGATGACCGGGAGGCGGTCCACGACCACGTCGCGGAAGGCGAGTTGGGCGGCGGTGACGCCGGTGACGTAGCCGTGGGCGCCCGTGCCGGCGAGCACGTCGGGCAAGGTGTCGTCCTGAAGCCGGTGCATCAGGGCGGAGGTGCCCTGGTCCTGCGGTCCGGAGTCCGGGGTGACGGTGGCGACGAGCAGGGTGTGGTCGTCGCTGCTCACGGGGGTGGTGGCGCGGGCGACACCAGGGGTCGCGGTCAGCGCGTCCCGCAGCCGCCGGGCGAGGGCGGCGGGGTCGGTGCCGCTGCCGTGGAGGTCGGCGACGACGGTGAACTGGCCGTTCGTGCCGGGCCCGAAGCCGTCGGCGATCAGGTCGTAGGCGCGGCGGTCGGTGTACGCGGTCGGGTCGGCTCCGTTGTCGACGTGGCCCAGGCGCAGGGAGGCGGCGGGAACGGCCAGTACGCCGAGGACGAGCGCGCCCACGGCGAGGAAGAGCCAGGGACGGCGGCCCACCGTGGCGGCCCAGCGGTGCCAGGTGTCGGCCGTGCCGGTCGGTTCGTCGACGGGGGTGCGCACCCGCCAGCGGTCGATGCGGTGGCCGGCCAGGCCGAGGAAGGCGGGGGCCAGGGTGAGCGCGGCGACGGCCGCGACCAGGACGGTCAGGCCGGCGGCGACGCCGAGGGTGCCGATGAAGGTGACGCCGGACGCGTACAGGCCGCCCAGGGCGAGGGCGACGGTGGCCGCGGCGACGATCACCGCGCGTCCGCTGGTGGCGACGGCCCGGCCCGCGGCCTCGGCGGGATCGTCGAGGCCGTGCAGCAGCCTCCGGTGACGGGTGATCAGGAACAGCGCGTAGTCGATGCCCACGCCCAGGCCCATCATCGTGGCCAGGGTGGGCGCGGCGGCGCCGAAGGTGAACGCCGCGGCCAGCAGCCCGAGCAGGGAGAGGCCCGACAGCAGTCCGACGACGGCGGTCAGCAGCGGCAGCCCGGCGGCGGCGAGGCTGCCGAACCCGGTCAGCAGCACGACGACGGCGGTGGCGAGGCCGATCACCTCCGACAGCCGGTCCTGGGCCTTCGGGCGCGCCAACTGCCCCAGCGGGCCGCCGTATTCGACCTCCACCCCGTCGGCGCGCAGGCCGTGGACCGCGTCGTCGACGCCGTCGAGGTAGGACACCTCGAAGCGGGCCGGGTTCTGGCCGAAGCGGACGGTCATGACGGCGGTGGCGCCGTCGGCGGAGACCGCGCCGGGTGTGCCGAGCGGATCGCTCACCGAGATCACCTCGGGCAGGCGCCTCAGCCGCGTCGCCGCGGTGTCGACGGCACCGCGATGGGCGGCGAGGGTTCCGCTGCCGGTGTGCAGCACGACCTGGGCGGCCGTGCCGCGGACGTCGGCGGAGCCGTGCGCGTCCAGCAGGTCGGCGCCGGTCTGCGCGGAGGTGCCGGGCAGCGAGAAGTCGTCGTCGTACGTGCCGCCCCAGGCGCGGTCGGCGCCCGCGGCGGCCAGCAGCGCCAGCAGCCAGACGCCGAGCACCCACCAGGGCCGCCGCGCGCACCCGCGGCCGAGCCGGTGCAGGAGGCCGACGGGAGGGGAGGGTTCGGTGGTGGTCGTGTCGGGGGTGTGGGTCATTGCGTCGTTCCTGGTCGCGGGCGGGGTGGCGGATGGGGCGGGTTCGTCACGTCGGGGTACGCGGGGTCACCGCCGGTCCTGCTGCCGGAACCGGCTGCGGCGTTCCGCCCAGCGCCGCACCTGTTCGCCGTAGCCGCCGGCGAGCGCCTTGTCGCGGATCGCCGTCCGCTGCTCGTCGCGTGCGTCCCCGGTCAGGCCGCGCAACCGCGTGAGGTCCTGCCGCAGCTGCTCCGGCAGCGCCCGGAAGCGGCGCTGCGCCGTCTCGGCCCGGGTCCGTACGCGGGTCCCGTACCGTCCGGCGAGTGCGTCCTGCCAGATCCGGGCCGCCTCCTGCTGCCGTTGCGGCGGGTCCATGGTGCGCAGCTTCTCCAGGTCGGCACGGAGGTCCGCGGGCAGCCGGCCGGGCAGCGGGCGCGGGTCGGTGCCGACGAGGCCGATCGTGTCGGCGTCGGCCAGGGCGACCGCCGGGGTGCTCACGGCGGTCGTGGCGGTGCCGTCCGGCCGGGCCGCGGACGCCGTCCACGCGAGCGTGGTGACGGCGGCGGCCGTGGCGACGGCCAGCGCGGTGGCGCGGACCCGGCGGGACACGGCGGTACCGAAGCGGTGCACGGTCGATCATCCTCCGTTGCTGGTCTGACTCGGTCTCGCGGCCCAGCGTGGCCGGGGTGTGCGAGCGGGACGTACGGCGAATGTTCGGGGCGTGTAAGGCCCGGCCGCCGGCCGTGCTCGCGCCGGCCGGGGGTGGCTAGCATCGAGGCCGGGCCGCGAGGAGAGAGGCACATGCCGGACAGCAAGGGACTCGTCCTGGTCGTCGAGGACGAGCGCAACATCGCCGACCTGCAGCGGCGCTATCTGAGCCGGGAGGGCTTCGGCGTCCATGTGGAGAGCGACGGCGACGCCGCCCTGGCCGCGGTCCGCAGGATGCGCCCCGTGGCGATCGTGCTGGACATCGCCCTGCCGGGTACGGACGGCATGGAGGTGTGCCGGCGGCTGCGCGAGGAGGGCGACTGGACACCCGTGCTGTTCGTGACCGCCCGCGACGAGGTCACCGACCGCGTCCTGGGCCTGGAACTCGGCGGCGACGACTACCTCACCAAGCCGTTCTCCCCGCAGGAGCTGGTCGCCCGGGTCAAGAGCCTGCTGCGGCGCGCCGCCGGTCCGCGGCGGGACCCGGTGCGCCGGGTCGGGCGCCTCACGCTGGACACCGGCCGCCGCACCCTGCACGTCGACGGCGGGCCGGTGGAGCTGACGACCACCGAGTTCAACCTGCTCGCGTTCCTGATGGACCACCCCGGCCAGGTGTTCACCCGCGAGCAGTTGCTGGCGCAGGTCTGGGGGTACGCCGGCTACCGGGACACGCGGGTGATGGACGTCTACGTCTCCCAGCTGCGCGCCAAGCTGGGAGACGCCAGTCCGCTGCGCACGGTCCGCGGGGTCGGGTACGGCGTCACCGACGGCGGCCGATGAGCGGCGCACGCCGTCGCGGCTCCCTGGCCGCGCGCATCGTGCTGCTGACCACCGCCGTGGCCGCCGTGGCCGCCGTGGTGACCGGGCTGTTCGCCTGGCGGATGATCCGCACGAACGCCGAGGCACAGGAACGCGACGAGCTCTCCCGCCAGGCGGAGGTGCTGGCCCGGACTCCGCCGCTGGCCTCCTGGATGCTGGAGCGGCAGCAGCGCATCGCCGGACCGGAGGACATCGGGCTCGCTCTGGTGCGCCCGTCGGGCGCGGTGGACGGGCCGGCGGCGGCCGTCGTCGGCGCCGCGGAGGCTCGGGCGCTGCTCGCGGGCCGCGACGTGTCGGCCACCGCGCGTCTGGAGGGGCGGCCGGTGCTGGTGGAGGGCGTGCCGAGCGCCACCGGCGGCGGGCTGGTCCTCACCCGGCCGATGAGCGCCGTGGACGAGGCCACCGCGCGGATGCGCGGAGCGCTGGTGCTCCCCCTCGCCCTGGGGCTGGCGGGCGCCGCGGTGGCCGGCGCGCTGCTGGGCCGCCGCCTGGCCCGCCCGCTGGTCTCGGCGGCGCGCGCGGCGCACCGGCTGTCCGAGGGCGAGCGCGGCCTCACCGTGCCGGCTCGCGGGCCGGCCGAGCTGGCGGAGCTGGCCGGCGCGCTGCACACGCTCGACGCGGCGCTGGCCCGCAGCGAGAACCGGCAGCGGGACTTCCTGCTCTCCGTCTCGCACGAGATCCGCACCCCGCTGACCACCGTGCGCGGCTATGCCGAGGCACTCGCCGACGAGGTGGTCACCGGCGACGAGGTCCCCGAGGCCGGGCGCATCCTGCGCTCGGAGATCGAACGGCTGGAACGGTTCGTCGGCGACCTGCTGGCCCTGGCCCGCCTGGAGGCCGACGACTTCCGGCTGGATGCCGGCGAGGTGGACCTGGACGCGCTGCTGGCGGAGGCGGCCACGGCGTGGTCGGCGCGGTGCGCCGGGCACGGCGTCGACTTCCGCGTCGAGCGCCCGAAAGGGCCGCTGCCGCTCATCACGGACGGTTTCCGGGTACGGCAGCTGATCGACGGCCTCGCCGAGAACGCCCTGCGCGTCACCCCGGCCGGCAAGCCCCTCGTCCTGGCCCTGGAACGGGACGGCACCGGGGCGCGGCTGCAGATCCGTGACGGCGGGCCCGGCCTCACCGAGGACGACATCGCGGTCGCCTTCGAACGCGGCGCCCTGAGCGAGCGCTACCGGGGCGTCCGCCCCGTGGGCAGTGGCCTCGGCCTGGCCATCGCCCACCGCCTGACCAGCCGGCTGGGCGGCACCATCACCGCGACCGCCCCCGCCCCCGAGGGCGGTGCCTGCTTCACCGTGCACCTGCCGTCCCGCCCTGCCGGCCTTGCCCTGCCGGCCTCCGGCGACCCCACCTCGACCTGATACCCCCAGGGGTATTTGACGCCAACCCGCCGACCGCCGTACTCTCGCCCCCAGAACACCCCCCGGGGTATTTCTGCGGCCGTTCACCCTCCCCGGTCACCCCTTCGAGCAAGGGCGAACCAGGGCCTGGCGCATACCCCGGGGGGTAACCACAGCCCCCATCCGGCACGGAGGTCAGCCGACCATGTTCTTCGCCCAGTACTACCTCGACTGCCTCTCCCAGGCGTCGTACATGATCGCCGACGAGACCACCGGCAGGGCCGTCGTCGTCGACCCGCGCCGTGACGTCTCCGAGTACCTCTCCGACGCCGCCGAGCACGGTTTCACCATCGAGGCGGTCATCAACACCCACTTCCACGCCGACTTCCTCGCCGGCCACCTGGAACTGGCCCACCGCACCGGCGCCTGGATCGGCTACGGGCGGCGCGCCGAGGCCGAGTACCCCGTCCGCAAGCTGACCGACGGCGAGCGCATCAGCCTCGGCGACGTGCAGCTGCGGATTCTCGAAACGCCGGGCCACACCCCGGAGTCGATCAGCGTCCTGGTCCACGAGCACGCCACCGACACCGTCCCCTACGGCGTCCTGACCGGCGACGCGCTGTTCATCGGCGACGTCGGCCGCCCCGACCTGCTGGCCTCCGTCGGCGTCACCGCCGACGAACTCGGCCGCATGCTCTACGACACCGTCCAGAACAAGCTCATGGCCCTGCCCGACGCCGTCCGGGTCTTCCCCGCCCACGGAGCCGGTTCCGCCTGCGGCAGGAACCTCTCCACCCAGCGCCGGTCCACCATCGGCGAGCAGCGTGCCACCAACTACGCCTGCCGGCCCATGAGCCGGGACAGCTTCGTCGAACTGGTCACCGCGGGCCAGCCCTCCGCGCCCGCCTACTTCGTCTACGACGCCCTCCTCAACCGCAAGGAGCACGGCCTGTTCGACGCGGCCGCCGCAGCCCGGCCCCTGTCCGCCGAGGAGTTCACGCGGCGGCGCGCGGCCGGCGCGGTCGTCGTCGACGCCCGTTCCCCGCAGGACTTCGCCGCCGGTCATCTGCGCGGCTCGGTCAACGTGCCCGCCGACGGTCGCTTCGCCGAGCAGGCCGGCACGGTCGTCACCCCCGACCGGGACGTCCTCGTGGTCGCTCCCCAGGACCGTGAGGAGGAGATCGTCACCCGGCTCGCCCGGATCGGCTTCGACAGGGTCGGCGGCTACCTGCGTGAACCCGAGGCCGCCTTCGTGGAGTTGGCCGATGAGACGGAACAGGCCGGCCGCCTGACCACCGGCGAACTCCGGCGGCTGCTCGACGGCGGGCAGCCACCGGTGGTGGTGGACGTGCGCAACACCGCCGAGCGCGAAGAGGGCTTCATCCAGGGCTCGTTGCACATCCCCCTGGCCGAACTCGCCCGCCGCGCCCACGAGATCCCCGCCGACCGTCCCCTCGTCGTGCACTGCGCGGGCGGCCACCGCTCCTCCGTCGCCGCCAGCCTGCTGCGGCACCAGGGCCGTACCGACGTCTCCGACCTGCTCGGCGGCTACGGCGCCTGGCTCGCCCAGCCCGCGGCCGCCGGCGCCTGAGCAGCCGCACCCCTCCCCCCTCCCCCTCGACAGCAAGGAACCCCACCCCGATGACCACCCGTGCCGACCAGCCCCGCCTCGACCCGGACACCCTGCGCGAGCTGACCCGATCCGGCGACGGCCCCCGCCTGCTCGACGTGCGCACCCCCGGCGAGTTCCGCACCGCCCACATCCCCGGCTCCTACAACGTCCCCCTCGACACCCTGCGCGAACACCGCGCCGAGCTCCTCCGCCACCTCGACGAGGACGTCGTGCTGGTGTGCCGCTCCGGCGCCCGCGCCACCCAGGCCGAACGAGCCCTCGCGGAGGCGGGACTGCCCAACCTGCGCGTCCTCGACGGCGGCGTCACGGCCTGGAAGAGCGTCGGGGGTCCGCTCACCCGCGGTCCCGAACGCTGGGAGCTGGAGCGCCAGGTGCGACTGGTCGCCGGAAGCATCGTGCTCGTCACCGGTGTCGCGGGGATGTTCGTGCCCGGGCTGCACCTCGTCGGCACGGCCGTCGGCGCCGGGCTGACGATCGCCGCGCTCACCGACACCTGCGCACTGGGCATGCTGCTGTCCAAGCTGCCCTACAACCGCGGTCCGCGCGCCGACCTCGACACGGTCGTCGCCGCTCTGCGGGACCCGGCGTGATCGTCCTGGTCGTCACCGCCTCCCTGCTGATCGGCGCGGCCCTGGGCGTCCTGGGCGGGGGCGGTTCCCTCCTGACCGTGCCCGTCCTGGGCTACCTCGCCGGGATGGACGCCAAGGAGGCCATCGCCACCTCGCTGTTCGTCGTCGCCGTCACCAGCGCCGCCGGGGTCGTCCCGCACGCCCGCGCCGGCCGGGTGCGCTGGCGCACCGGGCTGCTGTTCGGGGCGGCGGGCATGACCGGCGCGTACGCGGGCGGACGGCTCGCCCGGTTCGTCCCCGGCACGGTCCTGCTGATCGCGTTCGCGCTCATGATGGTCGCCACCTCGGTCGCCATGATCCGCGGCCGGCGCCGGGAGCCGGTCCGGCCGCGCCGCGAACGGCCAACGGGCGCCGTCCTGTTGAACGGCGTGGCCGTCGGTCTCGTCACCGGGCTGGTCGGCGCCGGCGGCGGCTTCCTCATCGTTCCCGCCCTGGCCCTGTTCGGCGGGCTGCCGATGCCGGTCGCGGCCGCGACCTCGTTGCAGGTGATCGCCCTCCAGTCGTTCGCGGGGTTCGCCGGTCACCTCTCCGGCGCGCACGTGGACTGGCCGGTGGCGGCGCTCGTCACGTCGGCGGCCGTCGCCGGCAGCCTCGCCGGCGGCCGGCTCGCCGGGCGCATCCCGCAGGAGACGCTGCGCAGGGCGTTCGGCTGGTTCGTCGCCGCCATGGGCGTCCTCGTGCTGGCCGGGCAGACCGGCCCCGGCGTGCGCCACGCCCTCGTGAGCAGCCCCTGGACGTGGTCCGCGGCGGCGGCCGCGGGCGCGGGCCTGACCGGCTGGTACGTCCTGCGCCACCCACGGCCGGAGGGCACGGCCCGCCGGGGGCCGTGACCGGGGCGCGGCCGGCCGCTCGTCAGCGGAGCACCACCGTGCGTCTGCCCTGTACGAACACGCGGCCTTCGCAGTGCCAGCGGACCGCCCGGGCCAGGGCCGCCGACTCGGCGTCGCGGCCGATGGCGGCCAGGTCGTCGGGGGTGTGGCTGTGGTCGACGCCGATGACCTCCTGGGCGATGATCGGGCCCTCGTCGAGGTCGGCGGTGACGTAGTGGGCGGTCGCGCCGACGAGTTTGACGCCTCGCTCGTGGGCCTGGTGGTAGGGCTTGGCGCCCTTGAAGCTGGGCAGGAACGAGTGGTGGATGTTGATCATCCGCCCCGCCATCCGGGTGCACAGGTCGTCGGAGAGCACCTGCATGTAGCGCGCGAGGACGACGAGGTCGACGTCGAACTCGTCGACGAGCCGGAGGAGTCGGGCCTCGGCCGCGGGTTTGGTCGCGGCGGTGACCGGCACGTGGAAGAACGGGATGCCGTGCCAGGTGACGAGTGCCTCGTGGTCGCGGTGGTTGGAGACCACCGCGACCACGTCGAGGGGCAGGTCGCCGGTGCGGGTGCGGAAGAGCAGGTCGTTGAGGCAGTGGCCGTAGCGGGACACCATGACCAGCACGCGGCGCCGGGCGTCGGCCGGTTCGAGGTGCCAGCGCATGGCGAACGACGCGGCCACGGCGGCGAATGCGCGGCGCAGGGCGTCGGTGGTGTGCTCGCCGCCCGCGGTCGCGAAGCGCACCCGCATGAAGAAGTGGCCGTCGCGGCGGTCGCCGAACTGGTGGTTGTCGACGATGTCGCTGCCGTGGTCGAGCAGGAAGCGCGAGACGGCGTGGACGATCCCCGGCGCCTCGGGGCAGTCGAGGGTGAGGACGTGTTCGGTCGGTGTGGCCATCACGGCACCTCCGGGCCGCGGAACTCGCTCATCGCGTCGATGAGCCAGCGGGCCAGGTAGTCGGCGAACGAGGAGCGCGGCAGCAGGCGGTACGCCGGCGTGTCGTCGGTCTGCCACAGCAGTACGGCGACGGGGCCGACCGTGGTGGACACCGCCTGCCCGGCGGCGAAGGCGCGCGGGTGCAGGTCCAGTGGGCAGCCCTTCTCCAGCACCTGCCGGGCGGCCGGGCCGGCCAGTTCCAGCGTGGTGCGGTGGGCGGAGACGTCCACGGCCGAGCCGGGGTCGCCGCCGAGGGCCTCGCGCAACTCGGCGGTCAGGGCGGCCGGTTCGGCCTGCGAGAGCACGAGCCACTCGTCGGGGCCGAGCCAGGCGACCGTGTGCGGGCCGGCCGCGGCGGTCTGGCCGCACCGCCCGGGCAGCGGCGCCCCCAGGGTCTTCCGGACGCGGTCGGCCGCTTCGGACGCGGGGGCGACCCGCAGGTTCACCATGGTGAGGAAGGGCCGTTCGGACAGGGTGACCGCGCGGGCTCCGGTGACCGTGGCGGCGCGCATCCGCTCGTGCAGGTGCGCCAACGGGCTCACCCGCAGGTGGGTCGTCGGTTCAGCCATCTCGCCTGGTCCCTTCGGGGTCGTAGAGGACGGAGTCGGTCACCTCGACGGGGACGAGGTCGTCGCCGACGGGGGCGAGCAGGGTCTCGCCGATCCTGGCCCGCCCGCCGGCGACCAGGGCGAGCGCGAAGGGGCGGCCGAGGGCCGGGCTGTGGTAGCTGGAGGTGACGTGGCCGAGCATCGGCACCGGAAGCCTCGCCAAGTCGGCGTCCGGCGAGACCAGTTGGGTGCCCTCGGGCAGCCGGGTCGTACGGTCGCTCGGCAGCAGGCCGACGAGCTGTTTGCGGTCGGCGCGGGCGGTGTCGGCGCGGGAGAAGGACCGCTTGCCGATGAAGTCCTTCCGCTGGGAGACCACCCAGCCCATGCCCGCGTCCTGCGGGGTGACGGTCCCGTCCGTGTCCTGGCCGACGATGATGTAGCCCTTCTCGGCGCGCAGGACGTGCATGGTCTCGGTGCCGTAGGGGGTGATGCCGTACGGCTGCCCGGCCGCGTACACCTGCTCCCAGACGGACAGGCCGTACCAGGCCGCCACGTTGATCTCGTAGGCGAGTTCGCCGGAGAAGGAGATCCGGCAGATGCGCGCCGGGACGCCGCAGGCCAGGGTGGTCTCGCGGAAGGCCATGAAGGGGAACGCCTCGGCGGACAGGTCGAGTTGCGGCACGAGGCGGGCGACGACCTCGCGCGACTTCGGGCCGACGACGGCGATCGTCGCCCACTGGTCGGTCACCGAGGTGCAGTGCACGTCGAGTTGGGGCCACTCGGTCTGCAGCCACTCCTCCAGCCAGTCCAGGACCGCGGCGGCGTTGCCGGTCGTGGTGGTCATGAAGTACCGGTTGTCGTCGAGGCGCAGGGTCACGCCGTCGTCGAAGATCATGCCGTCCGGCTTGCACATGACGCCGTAACGGGCCGTGCCGGGCGTGAGCTTCTTGAAGGCGTTGGTGTAGACGCGGTTGAGGAACTCGCCCGCGTCCGCGCCCCAGATCTCGATCTTGCCGAGGGTGGAGGCGTCCATGACGGCCACGCCCTCCCGGGCCGCGCGGCACTCGCGGGCCACGGCCGTGTCCTTGTCCTCACCGGGCCGCGGGTAGTACCAGGGTCGCTTCCACTGCCCGACGTCCTCGAACCTCGCGCCGTGCGCGACGTGCCAGGCGTGCAGGGAGGTCGTCCGCTCGGGGTCGAACAGCGCGCCGCGCTCGCGCCCGGCCAGGGCGGCGAAGGCGATCGGCGTGTAGGGCGCCCGGTAGGCCGTCGTGCCGATCTCGCCCGGCGAGCCGCCGAGGATCGCGGCGATCACGCCGATCGCGTTGACGCCGGAGGTCTTGCCCTGGTCGTTGGCGGTGCCGAGGGACGTGTAGCGCTTGACGTGTTCGACGCCGCGCAGGCCGGCGCCGGTGGAGCGCAGGACGTCGGCGACGGTGACGTCGCGCTGGAGGTCGACGAAGCGGGTGTCCTCCTCGCCGTCGGGGCCCGGCACCAGCCACAGGGCGCGGGTGGGGGCCGGGGGCCGCGCGGCGACGGGCGGCGGTACGGGGACCGCGAACCCGGCGTCCGTCGCGGCCCGCGCACCGGCCCGGGCTCCTTCGGCCAGGCAGTCGTCGAGGTCGTACGTCCCCCGGGCCGCCCCCACGACCTGCTGGTCTCGCACCGCGCCGTCGGGGACGAAGGCCACCAGTTCCTCGTCCCAGCGCAACCGGCCCTGGCGCTGGCTGTGCAGGTGCACCACGGGGCTCCAGCCGCCCGAGACGGCGAGCAGGTCGCAGTCGAAGGACCGTGCGGCGCCGGTGAGCCGGCCGTCGGCGTCGAGGGACCGGACGGTGACGCCGGTCAGCCGCCGCTCCCCCGCGGTGCCGACGACGGCGCTGCCGGTCAGCACCCGCACGCCGGTCGCGCCCGCGATCTCGGCGGCGCGGCCGGTGCGTTCGGGGCGCGCGTCCACCACGGCGGCGATGTCGACGCCGGCCGCGTGGAGGTCGGCGACGGTGTCGTAGGCGCTGTCGTTGGTCGTGCTCACCACGGCCCGCGAACCGGGCACGACGGCATACCGGTCGAGGTACGTGCGCACGGCGCCGGCGAGCATCACCCCGGGCCGGTCGTTGCCGGCGAAGACCAGCGGGCGTTCGTGCGCGCCGGTCGCGAGGACGACCTGGCGGGCCCGGATGTGCCACACGCGCTGCCGTGAGACCCCCTCGGCGGGGGCGTCGGTGCCGAGGTGGTCGGTGCGCCGCTGCAGGGCCAGCACGTAGTTGTCGTCGTAGGACCCGAAGGCGGTGGTGCGGCGCAGGACGACGGCCTCGGGGGCGGCGTCGAGCGCGGCGCGCAGTGCGTCGGTGCGGGAGAGGCCGGCGCCGAGCAGGCAACCGCCGGGCTCGGGCTGGTCGTCGAGGAGGAGCACCCGGGCGCCGGAGCCCGCGGCAGCGGCGGCCGCCGCGAGGCCGGCCGGTCCGGCGCCGACGACCAGGACGTCGGTGTGGACGTTCTTCTTGTCGTACACGGCCGGGTCGGGGGTCGGGTCGAGCCGGCCCATGCCTGAGAGCGTGGTGGCGGACAGGCCGTCGTAGAGCTCCACGGTGGTGGCCGGGAGCATGCCCTCCGAGCACGGACCGGTCACCTGGAGCAGGGCGTTGGGCTCCTCGACGCCCGCGGTGACGATGCCGCGCGGGCGGCCGCGGTAGAGCGACGGGCCGGCCTCGACGATGCCGTGGGCGAGCATCGCGGAGGCGACGGTGTCCCCCGGGTGGCCGGTCAGCTCCCGTCCGTCGAGGGTGAACCGCAGCTCGGTGGCGCGGTCGATGCGGCCGCCCCGCGGCAGCCGGAAGCGCTGGTCGGTCATCGGTCGCCTCCGGGGCGGGGCTCGTCGGGGCGGTAGGAGGTCAGCACCTCGTGGGTGGCGGTGTCCCGCAGGACGTTGAACCAGCGGCGGCAGCCGGTGCTGTGCACCCACCGCTCGGCGAAGGGGCCCTTGGGGTTGTCGCGGTAGAAGACGTACTCGGCCCACTGCTCGTCGGTGAGGTCGTCGGGGTTGCCGGGGTAGGGGACGTGGGCCTGTCCGCCGTAGTGGTACTCCGTCTCGTCCCGGGGGCCGCACCATGGGCAGGTGATCAGCAGCATGGTGTCCTCTCCTCAGTGGGCCACGGCCGCGGCGCCGTGTTCGTCGATCAGCGCGCCCGTCGTGAAGCGGTCCAGGGCGAAGGGGGCGTTGAGGGGGTGCGGTTCGCCCGTGGCGATGGTGTGCGCGAAGGTCCAGCCGGCGGCCGGCGTGGCCTTGAAACCGCCGGTCCCCCAGCCGCAGTTGACGTAGAGGTTCCCGACGGGGGTGGTGCCGATGATGGGCGAGGCGTCCGGCGTGACGTCGACAATGCCGCCCCAGGTCCGCAGCACGTGCGCCCGCGCGAAGACGGGGAAGAGTTCGACGGCGGCGGCCATCTGCTGCTCGATGACGTGGAAGGAGCCGCGCTGCCCGTAGCCGTTGTAGGCGTCGACGCCCGCGCCCATCACCAGTTCGCCCTTGTGGGCCTGGGAGACGTAGACGTGGACGTGGTTCGACATGACCACCGTCGGGTGCACCGGCTCGTGCAGTTCGGAGACGAGGGCCTGCAGGGGGTGCGACTGCACGGGCAGCCGTACGCCCGCCCGCGCGGCGAGCACGCTGCTGTGCCCGGCCGCCGCCAGACCGACCCGCCCGGCGTGGATGCGGCCCCGGCTGGTCTCCACGCCCACCACCCGGTCGCCGTCCTTGAGGAAGCCGGTGACCTCGCAGTTCTGGATGAGGTCGACGCCCAGTTCGTCGGCGCGGCGGGCCAGCGCCCAGGCGACGTGGTCGTGCTTGGCGATGCCGGCACGGGGCTGGAAGGTGCCGCCGAGGACGGGATAGCGGGTGTGGGGCGAGACGTTGAGGATGGGGCAGACCTCGGCGACCTCGTCCGGCTCCAGCCACTGGGCGTCGACGCCGTTGAGCCGGTTGGCGTTGACGCGGCGCACGCCCTCGCGGACGTCCTGCAGGGTGTGCGCGAGGTTGAGGACACCGCGCTGGCTGAACAGGAAGTCGTACTCCAGCTCCTGCGGCAGCCCTTCCCACAGCTTGAGCGCGTGCTCGTAGATCGCCGCGCTCTCGTCCCAGAGGTAGTTGGAGCGGATGATCGTGGTGTTGCGGGCCATGTTGCCGCCCGCGAGCCAGCCCTTCTCCAGGACGGCGACACGGGTGATGCCGTGGTTCCTGGCGAGGTAGTAGGCGGTGGCCAGGCCGTGGCCGCCCGCGCCGACGATGACGACGTCGTAGGAGGAGCGCGGCTCGGGGTTGCGCCACAGGAAGTCCGGGTGCTCCGGCAGCGGTTGTGCGGTCATGCCGCGGCTCCGTTCGCGTAGAGGGGGAAGGCGCCGGTCAGCTTCTCCACCCGGGCCCGCAGTTCGTCGTCGGGCCGCTCGCTCTTGAGGGTCTCGGCGATGATGTCGGCGACCTCCCGGAACTCCGGCTCGCCGAAGCCGCGGGTGGCCAGGGCCGGGGTGCCGATGCGCAGGCCGGACGACACCATCGGCGGGCGCGGGTCGAAGGGCACCGCGTTGCGGTTGACGGTGATGCCGACGCGGTGCAGGCGGTCCTCGGCCTGCCGTCCGTCGAGCGCGGAGTTGCGCAAGTCGACCAGCACCAGGTGGACTTCGGTGCCGCCGGTCAGCACGGTGATGCCGGCCTCGGCCACGTCGTCGGCGAGCAGCCGTCCGGCGAGGACGCGGGCGCCGCGCAGGGTGCGCCGCTGGCGCTCCCTGAACTCCTCGCTCGCCGCGGCCTTGAAGGCCACCGCCTTCGCGGCGATGACGTGCTCCAGAGGGCCGCCCTGCTGCCCCGGGAAGACCGCCGAGTCGATCTTCTTGGCGAGGCCGGCGCGACTGAGGATCACACCGCCGCGCGGCCCGCCGAGGGTCTTGTGGGTGGTGGTCGTGACGATGTCGGCGTACGGCACCGGGTTCGGGTGGAGACCCGCGGCCACCAGGCCGGCGAAGTGCGCCATGTCCACCAGCAGGTAGGCGCCCACGGCGTCGGCGATCCGGCGGAAGGCGGCGAAGTCCAGCTGCCGCGGGTACGCCGACCAGCCCGCGACGATCAGTTTCGGCCGGTGCGCGCGGGCGAGCCGTTCGACCTCGTCCATGTCGACGCGCAGGTCACCGGCGCGTACGTGGTACGGCACGGCCTCGTACAGCCTGCCGGAGAAGTTGAGGCGCATGCCGTGGGTCAGATGGCCGCCGTGCGCCAGGTCGAGGCCGAGGATCGTGTCGCCGGGGTCGAGCAGCGCGGACATCGCGGCCGCGTTGGCCTGGGCGCCCGAGTGCGGCTGGACGTTGGCGGCCTCGGCGCCGAACAGCTCCCTGACCCGGTCGACGGCCAGGCGCTCGACGACGTCGACGTGCTCGCAGCCGCCGTAGTAGCGGCGGCCCGGGTAGCCCTCGGCGTACTTGTTGGTCAGCACCGAGCCCTGGGCCTCCAGCACCGCGAGCGGCGCGAAGTTCTCGGAGGCGATCATCTCCAGGGTGGACTGCTGGCGGGCCAGCTCGGCGTCGACGGCCGCGGCGACCTCCGGATCGAGCTCGCCGAGCGGGCGGGAGAGGGACGGGGTGGGCGTCGGGGCGGCTGCCATCTGTGCACCCTCCTGGGGGCCAACTAATGGGCAACTGATATATCAGACTGTGCGGTACGGTATGGGAGCTCGCCGGAGAGGTCAAGGGGGCATCGATGCAGCAGGTGGCGACAGAGTCCGTCAGCGAGGAGCCGACGCTCGCCGAACGGGCCTACCGGGCCATCCGTGACCGGCTGGTCATGCTGGAGATCCGCCCGGGCTCGCCCATCAACGAGGAGCAGCTGGGGCAGTCGCTCGGGGTCGGCCGCACTCCGGTGCGCGAGGCGCTCAAGCGGCTGCAGTACGAGCGGCTGATCACGACGTATCCGCGGCGCGGCACCTTCGCCACCGAGGTCAACATCACCGACCTCGCCCACATCTCCGAGGTGCGCCAGGAGCTGGAGCCGCTGGCCGCCGCCCAGGCCGCGCGCCGGGCCACGGCGGCGGACCGGGCGGCCCTGACGGCCCTGCGGCGGGAGCTGGCGGGCGCGCACGCCGGGCGACAGGACACCTCCGCGCTGATGCACCTCGACCTCCGGGTGCACCGCGCCGTCTACGCCGCCGCGCACAACCCGTATCTGGAGGACACCCTCGTCCGCCACGACAACCTGGCCACCCGGATCTGGTGCCTGTTCATCGACCGCCTGTCCGACATGGCGGGCCACGTCGAGGAGCACGGGCCACTGATCGACGCGATCGTCACCGGCGACGCGGAACAGGCCGCCCGGCTGGCCCGCGCCCACGTCGAGGGGTTCGAGCGCGCCATCCGAGCGGCCATCTGAGTGTTCAGCTCCAGGCCGTCACCGGTGTGAACGAGCTGTCCTGCCGCAGGATGTCCGTGCCGTCGGCCACGTCGAGCCGCACCTGGTAGTTGTAATGGCGCAGGTAGTACCCGGGGTAGTTGTACGACTCCCAGCGGATCGAGCCCGACGCCGTGCCCGTCCTGGCGATGAACGTCGCGTCCTTCGCGAACGTCGCGGTGCCGTCGTTCGCGTCGAAGCGGCCCCGGAAGTCGTAGTGGCGCAGATAGTTCCCGGCGGAGTCGCGGAAGGAGAAGGCGCCCGGGTCGGCGAGGCCGGGGACGACGGTGAAGGTGGCCGCCTGCTTCTCGGCACTCGTGCCGGCGCTCGTCACCACGGGCAGGTTGAGCAGCGAGGACTGCTCCTGCCAGTAGCGGGTCGGGGAGTTGGCCGACTGGAACGAGCGGGTGACGTTCGTCGCGAGGCTCGGTCCGCCCGACACCGTCTCCTTGATGACGGTGAAGTGCCGCGCCGTGCCCGAGATCGCCGGCAGGGCCTTGGGCGCGGTCCAGGTCGCGAACGTGTCGTAGCTGTCGCTGTAGTAGTACGTGCCGTCGCCATAGCCGTCGAAGAAGACGCGCCAGGCGCCGTTGTCGAGCCGCACGACGGACGGGCCCTCCCGGTAGCTGCCCCAGCCCGCCCAGTCGCCGGTCCTGGTGAGGGTGTAGGGGCCGGTGAGGCTGGACGCCGTGCCGTACTCGATGTACTTCGTCGTCTCGTTCTTCGTGAACGCGTGGTAGGCCGAGCCGATCCGCACGAGGTAGGTGTCGATGTGGTTCGGGCCGATGCCGGAGAGCGCGACCGGCGAAGTCCACGCCGTCAGCGCGGAGTTGGTGGCCGTCATGACGTACGGGGTGAAGATCCACTCGTCGTCGGTCGTCGAGCAGGAGACGATGACGTTCACGCTGCCGTCGCCGTCCACGAACCACTCCGGCGCCCAGGCCCGGGAGAGGTCGGTGATCGGCACCGTGTAGTCGTACAGGAAGGTCCAGTTGACGCGGTCCGAGCTGCGCGCGAAGCCGATCGTCGTGCTGACGTCCTGCCAGGTGTGCGTGGTGTAGGTCAGGTAGTAGTAACCGTCGGTGTGCTTGAAGATGCTGGCGTCGCGGATGCGGTTGCCCGGCGGCGTGTAGGCCGAGGACCGCACGAGGCGGAAGTCGGTGGCGTCGTCGGACTGGTAGACGTTCACCGTGCCGTCGTCGCTGTCGAGGAAGGGCACGATCGTGTAGCGGGTGGCCGAGCCGGCGGCGGGGGCGGCGGCGGAGGCCGTGCCGAGCAGGCCGGGCAGTTCGCCCAGCGCGAGGGCCGCGGCGGGGAGGGCGGCCATCGCGCGCAGGAGGGCGCGGCGGGACGGGGCGGGGGGACGAGTGGTCACGTGCGGCTCCTTGGTCCATCCCGAACCCATGCGTTCGTGATGTCGAACGCGGTTCGGTGAATCGGTCAGAAGGTAGAGGTGGGGCGTGTGCGCGTCAATGCTTCGCGCAGGGCTGGACACCACCTGTGTGACGGATGCGTTCACCGCCAACCGCCCTGCGGACAAGGGGCGTTCGAGATTCCGTACCACGGCGGGCCGCCGCACGTTACCGTTCGGTAGACAGCCCGCTTCCGGAGGTGTCCCGCATGACGCTCGACCGTTCCGCAGGCCTGGCCGAGTCCGCCCGGGCGCTGGCCGCGGGGGAGGTCACCTCCCGGGCGCTCGTCGAGCGGGCCCTGGCCCGCATCGAGGCCGCCCAGCCCACGATCAACGCCTTCCGGATCGTGCGGACCCCGGCCGCCCTCGCCGAAGCCGACGCGGCCGACCGGGAGTTGGCCGCCGGCGTGCGCACACCCCTGCTGGGCGTGCCCGTCGCCGTCAAGGACGACATGGACGTCGCCGGCGAGCCGACCGCCTTCGGGTGCGCGGGCGAGTTCCCGGCGGTCGCCGAGGACGGGGAGGCCGTACGGCGGCTGCGGGCGGCCGGAGCCGTCATCGTGGGCAAGACGAACACCTGCGAGTTCGGGCAGTGGCCGTTCACCGAGGGACCCGCGTTCGGGGCCACCCGCAACCCGTGGAGCCTGGACCACACCCCGGGCGGCTCCTCCGGCGGTTCGGCCGCCGCCGTCGCCGCCGGGCTCGTCCCCGCCGCCCTCGGCTCCGACGGCGCGGGCTCCGTGCGCATCCCCGCCTCGTGGACCCACCTCGTCGGCATCAAGCCCCAGCGCGGCCGCATCTCCACCTGGCCGCGCGGCGAGTCGTTCCAGGGCATCACCGTCAACGGCACCCTCGCCCGCACGGTCGCGGACGCGGCCCTGCTGCTGGACGCGGCGAGCGGCAACCACGCCCGCGACCCGCACCGGCCGGCCCCCGTCGACGCCTTCGCGGCGGTCGGGCGCGACCCCGGCCGGCTGCGCGTCGCGCTCTCCCTCAAACCGCCGTTCACCGCCGTGCCCGCCCGCCTGCGGCCGGAGGTCCGCACGAAGGTACGCGAACTCGCCGAGAAACTTGCCCAGTTGGGACACACCGTCGAGGAGGCCGATCCGCCCTACGGCCAGATCGGGCTCACCTTCGTCCCGCGGGCCACCGCCGGCCTCGCCGAACGCGTCCGCGAGGCGCCGTTTCCCGCGCTCCTCGACCGGCGCACCCGCGACGCCGCCCGGCTGGGCCGGCTGCTGGGCGGGGCGCCCCTGCGGGCGGCACGGCGCGCGGAGGCGGTGCTGCACCGCCGCATCGGCGGCTTCTTCCGGTCCTACGACGTGATCCTCGCGCCCACGACGGCCGCTCCCCCGCCACGGGTCGGCGCGCTGCTGCCGCTCGGCGGTTTCGCCACCGACCGGGCGATGATCGCCGCCTGCCCCTACGCCTGGCCGTGGAACGTGCTGGGCTGGCCCGGGATCAACGTGCCGGCCGGCTTCGTCACCGGCGGACTGCCGGTCGGCGCCCAACTGCTGGGCCCCGCCGGGAGCGAACCCCTGCTGATCTCGCTCGCCGCGCAGCTGGAGGCGGAGCTGCGCTGGCACGAGGCGTGGCCGCCGCACACCGTCACCTCGGATTCCCCGGCCGCGTGACGGCGTTCGGCTCGTGCCCTGTGACGCTCGTACCCTGTGACCATGGACGATGCGTCGATGGTCGGGCTGATGGGGCGGGTCACCGGCACGGTCGGACCCGGGCTCGTCGGCGAGGTGATCGTCCGGGTGCGCGGCGGGGCCGAGCACTTCCTGGCCTACGCGGCCGGGGACGCGGGCCGGATCGAGCGCGGCACGGTGGTGATGGTGGTGGAGTACCTGCCGCCGCGGACGGTCTACGTCACTCCCGCGTACGACAGTTGAGCCCGCTCCCGCCCAGGTGAGGGGCGTGCGAGGGCCTTCGTGTCAAGAATGCGACAAGGATTCTCCGGCGTCTTCCCGCGGGCCTCGCGCGGGCGCACACTCCCTTCGTTCGGTGCCGGAAGGGCACCATGCAAAGGGGGCGCATGCCGATGGTTGTCGGCGTCGTTGCGGGGGTGGCGGTCGTCGCCGTCCTCGTCCTGATCGGTCTGTTCAAGCTGATGTGGCGGGTGGCCGAGCCCAACGAGGCGCTGGTCATCTCCGGCTCCAAGCACCGTATGGAGGGCTTGGAGGAGGGCATGGGATTCCGCATCGTCACCGGGCGCGGCACGCTGGTGCTGCCCGGTGTGCAGGTGGTGCGCAAGCTCTCCCTGGACCTGAACGAGACCGAACTGCACGTGGACTGCGTGACGCACCAGGGCATTCCGCTGAAGGTGCGGGGCGTGGTCATCTTCAAGGTGGGCGACGACTTCGTGTCGATCGCGAACGCCGCCCGCCGCTTCCTCGACCAGCAGAAGCTGATGTCGGAGCGGGTGCACAACGTGTTCGCCGGTCATCTGCGGTCCATCGTCGGCGGGTTGACGGTCGAGGACATGATCCGCGACCGGGAGAAGCTCACCGGGCAGACCCGGGCGGCCTGCGGTACGGAGATGGAGAAGCTGGGGCTGATCGTCGACTCGCTGCAGATCCACGAGATCGAGGACCCGACCGGCTACATCCAGAACCTGGCGATGCCGCACGCGGCGGCCGTCCAGCGGGACGCCCGCATCGCACAGGCCGAGGCGAACCGGCTCGCCACCGAGGCCGAGCAGCAGGCGTTCGCCCGGATGGCGGAGGCCACCCGGGACAGCGAGATCCTGCAGGCCGGCTACCAGGCCGAGCGGGACAAGGCGGCGGCGAGCGCGCAGCAGGCGGGGCCGCTCGCCGCTGCGGCGGCCCGGCAGGAGGTCGTCGTCCAGGAGACCCGGGTCGCCGAACTGGAGGCGCACCGGCGCGAACAGCAGCTCCAGGCCGACGTCCGCAAGCCGGCCGACGCCAAGGCGTACGAGAAGCGCACGCTGGCCGAGGCCGAGCGCGATGCGCGTATCTCCGCCGCCGAGGCCAAGGCCAAGGAGACGGAGCTCGCGGCGGCGGCCGAGGCGACCCGGGTCAAGACGGCCGCGGGCGCCGAGGCCGAGGCGACCAAGACCCGGGGTGCCGCGACCGCGGCCGCCACCCGGGCCACCGGTGAGGCGGAGGCGGCCGCCGCGCAGGCCAAGGGGCTCGCGGCGGCCGAGGCGACGAAGGCCAGGGGCCTCGCGGAGGCGGAGGCCATCAAGGCGCGGGCCGCCGCGCTCGCCGAGAACCAGGAGGCCGTGGTCGCCCAGCAACTCGCCGAGAACTGGCCGGAGATCGTCCGGGCCGGCGCGTCCGCCTTCGGCAACGTGGACAACATGGTGCTGCTCAACGGCGCCGACGGCATGGCCGACATGTTCGCCAAGGCCCTGACGATGGGCGGCACGGGGCTGGGACTGGCCCGTCAGCTCCTGGCCTCCATGAACCAGAACGGCCAGACGGCCAACGGCACGTCGTCCCTGAACGGCGTCTCGGCACCGCCGGCACAGCGGGTGCCGGTGGAGAAGGACGAGGGGTAACCGTCCCCGGCCGGCGGCGCGTTCTCCCGGGGCTTCCAGGGCTTTCCTGAGGGGCGCGCCGCCGGTTGCGGGGGCGGTCGAGTCCGGGCAGGGCCACCGTCGTGGTGTGCGGCGCGGACGCCCTGTTCGCCGACACGGCCGTTCACCACGAGGTCCTTCGCCGACCGGCTCTCCCGCGGGCTGTTCCTCCGTGTCGGGGCGGTGACCGAACCCGCGGGGCCCACGCCTTAGGGTGCCCCCGTGACTGCGTTTACCCCTGACACCGATGAGAACGTGCCCGGCCGCTACGGCCCCTCCGCCACCACGGAGGCCGATCCCCGTGAGGTCGGTTCGGTGCGCACCGAGTACTCCCCCGCGCACGACGGGGATCCCGACCCGGGCGAGATCGTGTGGACCTGGGTGCCCTTCGAGGAGAACGACGGGCGGGGCAAGGACCGGCCCGTGCTCGTCGTGGCCCGCGAGGCCGCCGGCACCCTGCTCGCCGTGCAGCTGTCCAGCAAGCGGCACGACGGCGACCGCGAGTGGGTGGCGATCGGCAGCGGGCCGTGGGACAGGTCGGGGCGTGACTCGTGGGTCGACGTGGACCGGGTGCTGCGGCTGCACGAGGCCGGCATGCGCCGGGAGGCGTGCGCCCTGGACCGGGGACGGTTCAACCTGGTGCGACACCGGCTGCACGAGCGCTACGGGTGGCGCTGAGCGCCGCTCCAGCCGCGTTCAGCTGAGCGTCAGAAGGCCCACACCCAGGGCGATCAGGCCCGCGACCTTGGCCGCCTCCAGGGCGACGTAGTACAGGTGCTCACGCGAGCGCGGCAGGTCCTCGCCCGCCAGGATCCGGTCCGACCTGCGGTTCAGCCGCGGGCGTACGACGAGCAACTGGGCCAGCAGCAGCACGCAGACGACGGCCACCGGGGCCACCACCCCGGCCGTCGCGTCCCCCGCGCCGACGGCCGCCACCGCCGCCACGGCGAGCGCGGCCTCGACGAGGTTCAGCGCCCGGAAGACCAGCCGCCCGATCCCCAGGCCGACGGGGATGGTCACGCCGGGCGCGCGGAACTTCAGCGGGGCCTCCAGGAACGAGATCGCCAGCACCATCCCGAGCCAGACGAAGGTGACCGCGACCGCGACGGCGGCCCACGTGGGGTACATCAGACGTGCCTTTCTGCAGTGGTGCCGGACGCAGGCGCCAAGTGGGCGACGCACGCGCCGGGTTCGGCGAAGGGTTCCAGCTCCGTCGCGGTCAGCGCGGCACCGAGCTCCGCCAACGCGCCCTGCATCAGAGCCAGATGGAGCGGGCACACCAACTGGCCGTACTCCTCGGCCAGTTCGAGGAAGGGGCAGTGCCGCAGCCGGATCCGCGAGGGCACGGCGCCCTCCGGCTCGGGGGCGAAGCCGAGGTCGTCCAGCAGGCCGACGAGACGCGCCGCCGCCCGCTCGGCGTCCGGCTCCTCGAACGGCGCGGGCTGCTCCACGAGGAACCGGCCCCAGGCCCGCCCGGTCTCCACGACGTCGGCACGGCCCGCACCCGGGCTCGCCGCGAGCCGGCTGAGCAGCATCCGCGCGAGCAGCTGGTAGCCCCGGCTTCCGCTCCGGTCCATGCCCGGGCGTGGGGTATAGACGGTACGCGGCCGCCCCGGACCGGCGGGTTCCGCCGGCCGCCGTTCGACCAGGCCCTCGTCGACCAACGTGTCCAGGTGGAACCGCACGGTGTTGGGGTGCACGCCGATCCGCTCGGCCGTCTCCGTGACCCCCAGCGGGGCCGGGGCCGCCCGCAGCAGGGCGAGGATCTCGTCGCGGCGGGGACTCGTCCGCGTGCGTGGCATGACCGCCCACCCTTCCACCGGCCGGTATTTTCTCCAAATCCCACCTGTAATAATAGGACCACCCAACCGGAGCTGCGGGAGCGGGGCTGCGGTCGCGGTCGCGGGGCTGTGGTCGGGTCGCGGGAGCGAGGGACCAAAGCCGCCGGACTGCGGGCCGAAGCCACGGAAGGCCGCGGGCCGTAACGGCGGAAGACCACGGCCCGGGACGACAGGGACCGCAAGCCGGAACCGCGAGAAACGACGACTGGAACAGCGGGAGACCAAGGCCGGAGCGGCGGAAGACCCAAAGCCCCCAGCCGTGGGAAAGCGGAGACCGGAACCGCGGAAGACCTACGACCCCCGCGGCGGGGAACCGGAGACCGACGACCCGGAGACCGACGACCCCAGCCGCGGGAACCGGAGTCCGGAAACCGTGGAAGACCTACGAGCTCAGCGGCGGGACGCCGGTGACCGGAACGGCTGGAGAGTGAGCGACATGAGCGGAGACGCACCCATGACACACGGCCGCGAAGAGCCGCCCGTCCCGCGCACCCTCTGCCACGTCGGCGCCCTGGCCACCGGCCCCGCCGCGGCCGACTCCACCGGCGCCCTCTGGAAACTCGCCGAGAGCGGGCGCCAGCTCGACGCCAACCTGGTGCGGCTGGCCCCGGGCCGCCACATCGCCCCGCACGCGGAACCCGACCTCGACGTGCTGGTCCTGGTGGTGTCCGGCGACGGCGTCCTGGGCGCCGGCCCGGAACAGGAGCCGCAGCCCCTCACCCCGGGCACCCTGCTCTGGCTCCCCCACGGCTCCACCCGCAGCATCACCGCCGGCGCCGACGGCCTCGCCTTTCTGACGGTCCACCGCCGCCGACCCGGTCTGCAGATCCGCCCGGCCGGCTGACCGCGCCCTAGGGCTGGAGCAGGCGCTCCGGGAACGCCCGTACGAACGCACCGCGCACCGCCTGTCCCGTCGTACGGTCCAGGATCCCGAACACCACGTGCTCGAACCGCGCCGCGAACCGCCCGCCCGGCCCGAGCAGCGCCCGGAAGGCGCCGGCCACCTGCGCCGGGTCGTTGCGGAAGACCCCGCAGCCCCAGGCGCCCAGCACCAGCCGCCGGTAGCCGTGCGCGGCGGCCGTCTCCAGCACCCGCTCGGCGCGGACGGCCAGCGCCCGCGGCAGCTCGGCGGCCCGCTCCGGAGCCGTACGCAGGACCACTCCCGCGTTCGGGGCCGCCGCGGTCAGGAAGCCCACGCGGTAGGGCTCGTCCAGCAGGTGTCCGCGGTCGTCCCGGAAGACCGGCACGGACGGCGAGTGGATGACGCGGTCGGTGTAGAACGGGTCGCGATGGGCGCGGTGGTGGTCGTAGAACTCGGGAGCCCGCAGCAGGCAGGTGTACAGCGCGGAGGTGCGGCACAGCGCCTCCTCCTGGGCCTGCGCGCCGTTCAGGAAGCCGCCGCCGGGGTTGCGGGCCGAGGCGAAGTTCAGCACGGCCACCTCGCCGCCGAGCCGGTGGGCGGCCTGGAGGCTGCTCTCGCCGGTGACCTCGACGTGGGTGTCGACGGGCCCGGAGGGCTCGGGCACCCGCACCGGCTCCGGCCCGTACATCCGCGTCCCCGCGCGCGCCGCCTCGACGGCCGCGCCGATGGACACCTCGCGGCCGCCGGAGGCGGTGTACGCCCCGGCCGCCACGATCTGCTCCGTCTGCCGTGCGATCTCGCGCAGGCGCGCGCTCATGGCACCACCCCCGTGTGCGCCACGGTCGCGCGCCCCGCGTACTCCCCCGTCGTGCTCATGCAGGCATCGTGGGCGATGTCGGCGCCGCGGCGCAACGGAGTTTCCCGGTCCTCGCAAACGCCCAGGAAAAGTGGGGGAAACTGCCGGAAGTAAGAGATTACCGAGCCGGAACGTCCCGCTACGCACCCTTGTGCGAAGCGACGCGAGGGTTTTGGGTGGGACGAGTGCCGCCGTCCGGGCGCCTCTCGGCCGGGCCGGTGGCATGGTGGAATATCAGGAGGGATCCAGACATGTCCGACTCGGCAAGTGACTGTACGGACCACCGCAGCGCAGTCACCGAAGCCGAAGTGGAGGCCCTGATCCGGGGCATCTGCTTCAAGACCGGCCCGCCCCGCACCCTCGGGGTCGAAGTGGAATGGCTCGTCCACGAGCTGCGCAGCCCGCGGCTCCCCGTGACACCCGAACGACTCGATGCGGCCTACGCCGCACTGCGGACCGTGCCCCTGAGGTCGGCGCTCACCGTCGAACCCGGCGGCCAGCTGGAACTGAGCTCGCCGCCCGCCGCCTCCCTGACGGAGTGCATCGGTACCGTCTCCGCCGACCTGGACGCCGTACGGGCCGTCCTCGCCGAGCAGGATCTCGGCCTCGTCGGCGTCGGAAACGACCCCTGGCACCCGCCCCGCCGGTTCCTGCGCCAGCCGCGCTACGACGCCATGGAGACCTGGCTGGACCGCACGGGTCCGGCCGGCCGGGCCATGATGTGCACCTCCGCCTCCGTCCAGGTCTGCCTGGACGCCGGCTACGAGGAGCCCGGGCCGCTCGGGCACGGGCGGCGCTGGTGGCTGGCGCACCAGCTGGGCGCGGTCCTGGTGGCCGCGTTCGCCAACTCCCCGCTCGCGGCGGGCCGTCCGACGGGCTGGCGGTCCACCCGGCAGCGGCTGTGGATGGAGATCGGACCCGGCCGGGCGGGGGCGCCCGCGCTGGACGGCGACCCGCGCGCCGCCTGGGCCCGGCACGTCCTGGACGCGCCGGTGATGTGCGTCCGCCGCGACGCCGGACCCTGGGACGTCCCGGACGGGCTGTCCTTCCGGGAGTGGACGAGGTCCGGGGCGCCGACCCGGGAGGACCTCGCCTACCACGTCACCACGCTGTTCCCGCCGGTGAGGCCGCGGGGCCACCTGGAGCTGCGCATGATCGACGCGCAGCCCGGCGACGACGGGTGGATCGTGCCGCTCGCCGTGGCGACGGCGCTGTTCGACGACCCGGAGGCCGCCGAGACCGCCTATCGCACGGTCAAGCCCCTGGCCGAGCGGGCGATGGGGCTGCCCGCCCCGCACAACCCGCTGTGGACCGACGCGGCCCGCCTCGGCCTGGCCGACCCCGAGCTGCACGAGGTGGCCGTCGTCTGCTTCAGGACGGCCCTGGAGGCCCTGCCCCGCCTCGGTGCGGGCCCTCGGGTGACGGACGCCGTCACGGAGTACCTGGAGCGCTACGTCCTCAAGGGCCGCTCCCCCGCCGACGACCTGCTCGACCGCCTGCGCTCCACGGTGAGCCGCGCTCACGGGAAGGACATCCGCACATGACCGACCCCGCCCTCGACGCCGACGCGCTCAGGGAACGGGCCCTGACCACCCTGGTCACCGCCCGCGACCGGACCACCCTGCTGACCTCCTGCGTCGACGACCCCGACCTCACCGCCCAGCACTCGCCGCTGATGTCGCCGCTGGTGTGGGACCTGGCGCACATCGGCAACCAGGAGGAGCTGTGGCTGCTGCGGGCCGTCGCCGGCCGGGAGGCGATGCGCCCCGAGATCGACGGCCTCTACGACGCCTTCGAGCACCCGCGCGCCGAACGCCCGTCGCTGCCGCTGCTGCCGCCCGCCGAGGCCCGCGCCTACGCGGCGGAGGTGCGCGGCCGGGTGCTGGACGTGCTGGAGAGCGCCGACTTCCACGGCACCCGGCTGACGGAGGCCGGGTTCGCCTTCGGGATGATCGCGCAGCACGAACAGCAGCACGACGAGACGATGCTGATCACCCATCAGCTCCGCAGGGGCCCGCAGGCCCTGACCGCCCCCGACCCGGACCCGGTGCCGCTGTTCACGGGCCCGGCCGAAGTCCTCGTCCCGGGTGGCCCGTTCACCATGGGCACCTCCGACGAACCGTGGGCGCTGGACAACGAGCGCCCGGCGCACCGGCGCGAGGTGGACGCCTTCTACATCGACACCACGCCGGTGACCAACGCCGCCTACCAGGCGTTCATCGACGACGGCGGCTACGACGACGAGCGCTGGTGGACGGCCGAGGGCTGGGCGCACATCCGCGGCAACGCGATCCACGCCCCGCTGTTCTGGCGCCGGGACGGCAGGCAGTGGCTCCGGCGCCGGTTCGGTGTCACCGAGGTCGTGCCGCCCGACGAGCCGGTGCTGCACGTGTGCTGGTACGAGGCCGACGCCTACGCCCGCTGGGCCGGGCGGCGGCTGCCGACCGAGGCCGAGTGGGAGAAGGCCGCCCGGCACGACCCGGCCGGCGACCGTTCGATGCGCTACCCGTGGGGCGACGCCGACCCGGAGCCCGAGCACGCCAACCTCGGCCAGCGGCATCTGCGCCCGGCCCCGGCCGGCAGTTACGCCAAGGGTGAATCGCCGCTTGGGGTACGGCAGTTGATCGGTGACGTGTGGGAGTGGACGGCGAGCGACTTCCTGCCCTACCCGGGTTTCAGGGCCTTCCCGTACAAGGAGTACTCGGAGGTGTTCTTCGGCCCCGAGTACAAGGTGCTGCGCGGTGGTTCGTTCGCCGTGGACCCGGTCGCCTGCCGGGGCACCTTCCGCAACTGGGACTACCCGATCCGGCGGCAGATCTTCTCCGGGTTCCGCACCGCCCGCTCCGCGGGAGCCGTCTGATGTGCCGTCACCTCGCCTATCTGGGACCCGAGGAGCCGCTGGGCCGGCTCCTCGTGGAACCGGCGCACAGCCTGTACCGCCAGTCGTGGGCGCCGCGACGGCAGCGCTACGGGACGGTCAACGCCGACGGTTTCGGGGTGGGTTGGTACGCCGCGGGCGACCCGGTGCCGGCCCGGTACCGCCGGGCGGGGCCGATCTGGGCCGACCTGTCCTTCGCCGACCTGGCCCGGGTGGTGCGCTCCGGCGCGCTGCTGGCCGCCGTACGCGATGCGACCCTGTCGGGTGCCGACGCCGAGGCAGCGGCGGCGCCGTACGCCACCGGCCCGTGGCTGTTCAGTCACAACGGCGCCGTCCAGGGGTGGCCGCGGGCGCTCGCCTCCCTGGTGCCGTCCCTGCCCGCGGTGGACGTGCTGTCGCTGGAGGCCCGCAACGACTCGGCGTTCGTGTGGGCGCTGGTGCTGGCCCGGCTGCGGGCGGGCGACGACGAGGCGCAGGCGCTGGCCGACACGGTGCTGGAGGTCGCCGCGGCGGCCCCCGGCTCCCGGCTGAACCTGCTGCTGACCAACGGCGAGGCCGTCACCGCGACCGCCTGGGGCGACACCCTCTGGTATCTGACGCACCCCGGTCGTGGCACCGTCGTGGCCTCCGAGCCCTACGACGACGATCCGCACTGGCAGGAGGTCCCCGACCGCACCCTGCTCGCGGCCAGCGGCACCGACGTGCTGCTGACGCCGCTCAAGGAGCCGAGCGAAGCCCTGCCCTCCGCACCATCGAAGGAGCCCCGTACGTGAGTCCGTTCCTTCTGACCCGCACCCTGCCCGAGGACGCCACCGAGGCCGCCCTGCGCGCCGACGTCCTGCACGGCCTGACCCGCAGCCCCAAGACGCTGCCGCCGAAGTGGTTCTACGACGCCCACGGCAGCGAGCTGTTCGAGCAGATCACCGAACTGCCCGAGTACTACCCGACGCGCGCCGAGCGGGAGATCCTCATCGCCCGCTCCGGCGAGATCGCGGCGGCCACCGGCGCCCGCACCCTGATCGAGCTGGGCTCCGGCTCCTCGGACAAGACGCGCCACCTCATCGACGCTCTCACCGGCCTGCACACCTACGTCCCCGTCGACGTGAGCGAGAGCGCGCTCACCCAGGCCGGGCAGGCGCTGGTCGGCGAGCGGCCCGGACTCCACGTGCACGCCCTGATCGCCGACTTCACCGCCCGCCTGACCCTGCCGGACACTCCGGGGCCACGGCTGGTGGCGTTCCTCGGCGGCACGATCGGCAACCTGCTGCCCGCCGAACGGGCCGTCTTCCTGGCCTCGATCCGCTCCCTGCTCTCCCCCGGCGACGCGCTGCTCCTCGGCACGGACCTGGTCAAGGACGAGCGGGTGCTGGTGCGGGCCTACGACGACGCGGCCGGGGTGACGGCCGCGTTCAACAAGAACGTCCTGACCGTCGTCAACCGCGAGCTGGGCGCCGACTTCGATCCCGGCGCCTTCGACCACGTGGCCCTGTGGGACGCCGACAACGAGTGGATCGAGATGCGGCTGCGCTCGCGCGGCGCGCAGACGGTGAAGGTGCCCGCGCTGGACCTGGCCGTCGACTTCGAACCCGGGGAGGAACTGCACACCGAGATCTCCGCCAAGTTCCGCAAGGCGGGCGTGCGCGACGAACTCGCCGCCGCCGGGCTGGAGTTGACGCACTGGTGGACGGACGAGGAAGGACGTTTCGCGCTGTCGTCGAGCGTGGCCCGCTGACGTACGGCACGGTCACGGACGTCGACGTGAGGGTGGAGGGGGCCGCGCGGCAACGCGGCCCCCTCGCCGCATCCGGTCATGGTTCGCAACCGGTCGGGCCCGGCACGCGTTCTGATCGTCCCCGCGGCCGACCGCCTCGCGCGCCGGCCGCCCGTGGGGCACGGTGGAGGGAACAGAGAGGAGCACCCGCATGTCGAACCACACGTACCGGGTCACGGAGATCGTCGGCACCTCGCCCGACGGCGTCGACCAGGCCATCCGCAACGGCATCGCCCGTGCCTCGCAGACGCTGCGCAACCTGGACTGGTTCGAGGTGACACAGGTGCGCGGGCAGATCGAGGAGGGGCAGGTCGCGCACTGGCAGGTCGGTCTGAAGGTGGGCTTCCGGCTGGAGGAGTCGGATTGACCCTCAGGTCCGCCCCTCTCGTTCCTGCGCCACCTTCAGCTCGGCGGACGGCGCTGCCCACCGGGCCCGTACGACGGTGAAACCCGCCCGTTCGGCGTCCTCGCACACCAGTTCGTCGTCGTCGACCAGGACCGCGATCTCACGGGTGCGGGCGAGGGTGCGCAGGGTCTCCAGCTTGGTGCGGCGGGCGGGCCTGCGGTCGGCGTCGCGCCGCATGTGCAGGCGCCCGTCGGGCAGCCCGTGCGCGGCGAGCCAGTCCAGGGTGTCCCGCCGGCACCGCTCGGGCCGACCGGTCAGGTAGACGATCTCGCACTCCTTCGCGCTCTCCCGCGCCAGCGCCACGCCCTCCGGGATCGGCGGGTCGTCGGGGGCGGCGGCGAAGAAGGCGTCCCAGTCGCGCGGCTTGCGCTCCAGGAAGCGCTGGCGGTGCGCGGTGTCGGCGAGGGTGTTGTCGAGGTCGAAGACGGCGAGCGGGCGCCTGCTGCGGTCGGTCACGGCACCCACCCTAGGCACGCCTGCCACCCACGCGCCGCGTCCGCGGGCCGACGCCTGCCGAAAGGACGAAGCAACCGGCCCGACCAGACCGCCGGCCTCGATCTGCGCGCTGCGCTGCTTCGTACCGGTCGCCGGTCACCGGCCCTTCGGGCGGGCCGCCGCGCCCCTGCGCCCGACCCAGCCGACGCTGTCGCGGCAGATGCGACGGCTGAAGCGGTACATCCGGATGACCCTCCTGCCTGGCACCCCGGGGCGTCACGCTCACCCCGGGCGGACGGCGCAGGACAGGGCCCGGCGCACCGTGTCCGGGGCGTGGGGCTGACGGTGGGGTGCTGTCGCTGGGCGCGGAGTGCCTCAGCGCCGTCCTGCCGGCGCCCCCGTGCCGCAGTCCGCCCACGCGACGGATGCCCGGTTGGCCGGCCGTGTGGGACGCCGACCGGCGTCGGCGACCCGCTGACCGTCCGTACGGATTGAGACAGCCTGGCCGGAACAATTGGTCCGGACTATTTCCCGTGGAGGTCCTTTTCGCAGGCAGCGCGGGAGCCGCGACATGCCTCAGGCGTGCGAACCGGCCATGTCCGCACAACAATTCATCCCGCCAGTTGATTGTCCAAAGAAGGCGCTGACATACTCCGCTTCCGGCCTCGTCGCCACCCCACGACAAGGCCGCCGGGATCTTCACACGAAATCCCCGAGAAGACCAGAGTGAATTCGAAAACCGAGGAATTCGGATTCACGAACCCCCCACCAGGCCCGCACCTCACCAGCGCGTCCGGCCGCTCTTCAGCGCGCCCCGAACCGGACGCCCGACGGCTCCCCGGAGCCGGTGCGCGGCACGAAGCGGCAAAGAAGGTGCTTTTGTGCCCGAACAGTCAGCATGGCCCGACGATTCTCCGGCGTACCGCGTCACGAACTCCCCGGCGTACCGCGTCCCGCCCGAGGACCAGACGGACCCACCCCCGATATCCGACCACCCGGAATTCCATTCCCTGCGCCACGCCCACCGCCGGTTCGGCGCCCGAGCGACGGTGTGGTCCGTCGGGGTCTTCCTGCTCTACGTGCTGCTGTCGAGCTTCGCTCCGAGCCTCATGAACCAGCCCCTGGCCGGCCACCTCACCTTCGGACTCGCCCTGGGCCTCGGCCAGTTCGTCGTCATGGCCGTGACCGTGTGGGCGTACACCCGGCACATGCGCACCCGTGTCGACCCGCTCGCCCGCGGGGTGCGCGCACACCTGCACCAGCGCGCGACCCGCCGGACCCGCACCACCGCATCGAGGGGGTACCGCTCATGGTGACCCGGGCCGCCGGCGTCGTCGACAAGGTCAGTCTCCAGCTGACGTTCCTGATGTTCCTCTCGGTCGTCGTGGTCACCCTGTTCATGGCCCTGCTGACCGCTCCGCACCGCGACGAGATCAGCGAGTTCTACCTCGGCAACCGCGCCATGTCGCCGCTGCGCAACGGCCTCGCGATGTGCGGCGACTACGTGTCCGCCGCGACGCTGCTGGGCAGCACCGGACTGGTCGCGCTCTACGGCTACGACGGCCTGCTCTACCTCGGCGGGACCACGGTCGCGTGGATGATGGTGGTGCTGCTGATCGCCGAACCCCTGCACCACTCGGGCACGTTCACACCGGGCGACATGGTCGCCCTGCGGCTGCCCCGCATGCAGCGCCCGGTGCGGATCGCGCTCGCGGTGTGCACGCTGACCATCGGGGTGCTGTACCTGGTGGCGCAACTCGTGGGCAGCGTAGCCCTGTTGACCCAGTTCACCGGGGTACCGGGCGCCACCACCCGGATGTTGTGCGTGGCCGTCATCGGCGGCATCGTCATCGTCTACGCTTCCATCGGCGGCATGCCGGGCGCCACCGTCATCCAGATCATCAAGGCCGTGATGCTGCTGGCCGGGGTGTCCATCGCGGCGGTGATGGTCCTGCACCGCTACCACTGGAGCCCCGACGCGCTGCTCTCCGCGGCCGCCGACCACAGCGGCACCGGCACCCGCTTCCTGGAACCCGGGCTGCGCTACGGCGCCAGCACCTCCAGCAAGCTGGACTTCTTCAGCCTCGAACTGGCCATCGTGCTCGGCCTGGCCGCCCTCCCCCATGTGCTGATGCGGCTGCTCGCCCCGCGCACCGGCGCCGTCCTGCGCTCCTCCGTGGTCTGGGCCGTGAGCCTGGTCGGCCTGATCTGCTTCGCCGCCGGCATCCTCGGCCTGGGCGCCGCCGCCGTCGTCGGCACCGGCACCATCTCCGCGAACGACCACACGGGCAACGCGTCCATCCTGCTGCTCGCCCAGGCCCTCGGCGGCGGCCTGCTCACCGCCCTGCTGTCCTGTCTGGCCTTCGTCACCCTGCTCGCCGTCGCCGCCGGCCTCACCCTGGCCGCGGCCTCCTCCCTCGCCCACGACCTGTACGGCGAGGTGATCCGCAGGGGCCAGGCGACCGAGACGGAGGAACTGACCGTCGCCCGCCTGTCCGCCGTCGTCATCGGCGTCCTCGGCATCCTGCTCGCCCTCGTCGCCTGGCAGGCCAACACCGCGACGCTGGCCTTCCTCGCCTTCGCCATCGCGGCGTCCGCGATCCTGCCGACGATCGTCTACAGCCTGTTCTGGCGCCGCTTCACCGGGCAGGGCGCGCTGCTCAGCCTCTGGGGCGGCCTGGTGTGCTCCGTGCTGCTGGTCGTCTTCTCCCCGGTGGTCTCCTCGACGCCGACCTCGATGTACCCGGACTCCGACTTCGCCTGGTTCCCGCTGCAGAACCCCGGCATCGTCTCCATCCCGGCGGGCTTCCTGCTCGGCTGGCTCGGCACGGTGCTGAGCGGCCGTCAGGCGGAGGCGATGCCCGAGGAGTTCGAGGTGAAGATGCTGGTGGGCAGCGAGCCCTGAGCCGGCCCCTCGCGGGGACCACGGCCACCCCGGTGCGCGCCGCGGTCCCCGCACCCCGCATGCTTGCGTCATGCTCTCTCGTACGACCCTGATCGGCGCCGCCCGGCAGCGCCCCTGCACGCTCGTCGTCTGCCGGGGCTGCTGCTGCGGCGATTCCCGTAAGTTTCCCGGCACCGATCACGCCTGGCAGCTGGAGCGGCTGCGGGCCGCGGCGGCCGAGCACGGTTTCCAGGTGCGGACGACCGACTGTCTCGGCCCCTGCGACCAGGCGAACGTCATGGTCGTCCAGCCCTCGGCCGCGGGCCGGCAGGCCGGCGGACGGGCCACCTGGATCGGCTTCGCCCTGGACGACGACTGCACCGAGGAGGTCGTGCGGTGGGCCGCGGCGGGCGGCCCGGGCCTGGCGGAACCGCCGGTCACGCTGGAGCTCCAGTTCATCCGGCCGCCCCGGGAGGCACGGGCCCGGGCGCGCCGCTGACCCGGGCGGAACATCCCCGTCGGAATAACGGCACCCCTTTCCGGCGTCGACACCATGTGACCAGCACCGTCCGTCTCTCCGTCCTCGACCGCTCCCGCACCCGGGAGGGGCACACCCCCGCCGAGGCGCTGCGGGACACCGTGCGGCTGGCGCGGGAGGCCGAGGCGCTGGGTTACCACCGCTTCTGGGTGTCGGAGCACCACGGCGTGCCCGGCGTCGCCGGTTCCGCGCCGACCGTGCTCGCCGCCGCCGTCGCCTCCGCCACCCGCACGATCCGGGTCGGCACCGGCGGGGTCATGCTGCCCAACCACCAACCCCTCGTCGTCGCCGAGCAGTTCGGCGTGCTGGAGTCGCTCTTCCCCGGGCGGATCGACATGGGCCTGGGCCGCTCCGTGGGCTTCACGGACGGGGTGCGCAGGGCACTGGGCCGCGACAAGGGCGCCGCCGAGGACTTCGCCGCCCAGCTCGACGAGCTGCTGGGCTGGTTCCGCGGCACCTCCGCGACGGGCGTGCACGCGCGACCCGCCGAGGGGCTGACCGTGCCGCCGTTCGTGCTGGCCATGGGCGAGGGAGCCGGGATCGCGGCCCGCGCCGGGCTGCCGATGGTGATCGGCGACCTCAGGAACCGGGAGCGGATGCGCCGCGGCATCGACCACTACCGGGCCGCGTTCCGCCCCTCGCCCTGGGCCGCGCAGCCGTACGTCGTCGTCTCCGGCACCGTCGCCGTCGCCGCCACCCCCGAGGAGGCCCGGCGGCTGCTGGTGCCGGAGGCCTGGTCGATGGCGTACTCCCGCACGCACGGCACGTTCCCGCCGCTGCCGCCCGCCGAACGCGTCGAGTCCCTCGCCATGACCGCCAAGGAGCGCGGCCTGTACGAGTCGGGGCTCGCCGGGCACATCGCCGGCACCGAGGAGCAGGTCGCCCACGAACTGGAGACGGTGCTGAAGGAGACCGGGGCGCAGGAGCTCCTGGTCACGACCAGCACGTACGACCGCGAGGCCCTGCTGGACTCCCTGCGGCGGCTCGCCGGCATCCTCCCGCAGCTGTCGCCCTCCGCCTAGACGTGCACGGAGACCTGCCTGATCCCCGCGGCGGGCAGCCGTGGCGCAGCCGTCGCGGCGGCCCACCTGTCCGCTCCCGGGACCCGCCCGCCCGTCGGCGTAGAATCGCGGGGTTTGTCCCGCCGCAGCCGACCGACCCCGTACGGAGCCCTCCTCCATGCACAGCCCCCACGACCCGTACGTCCGGGTCCGCGGCGCCCGCGAGCACAACCTCAGGGGCGTGGACGTCGACATCCCCCGCGATGTGCTGACCGTGTTCACCGGCGTCTCCGGCTCGGGCAAGTCCTCGCTCGCCTTCGGCACGATCTACGCCGAGGCGCAGCGCCGCTACTTCGAGTCGGTCGCCCCGTACGCGCGCCGTCTCATCCACCAGGTCGGCGCGCCGAAGGTCGGCGAGATCACCGGCCTGCCGCCCGCGGTCTCGCTCCAGCAGCGCCGCGCGGCGCCGACCTCCCGCTCCTCGGTCGGCACGGTCACCACCCTCTCCAACTCGCTGCGCATGCTGTTCTCCCGCGCCGGCGCGTACCCGCCCGGCGCCGAGCGTCTGGACTCCGACGCCTTCTCCCCCAACACGGCGGCCGGCGCCTGCCCCGAGTGCCACGGACTGGGCCGAGTGCACCGTACGACGGAGGAGTTGCTGGTCCCCGACCCCTCGCTGTCGATCCGCGAGGGTGCCGTCGCCGCGTGGCCGGGTGCCTGGCAGGGCAAGAACCTGCGCGACATCCTCGACGCGCTCGGGTACGACGTGGACCGGCCCTGGCGTGAACTGCCCGCCGAGCAGCGGGAGTGGATCCTGTTCACGGACGAGCAGCCGGTCGTCACCGTGCACCCGGTGCGCGACGCGGACCGCATCCAACGGCCTTATCAGGGCACGTACACGAGCGCCCGCCGGTATGTCATGAAGACCTACTCGGACACCAGGAGCGCGACGCTGCGGGCGAAGGCCGAGCGGTTCCTGACCAGCGCGCCCTGCCCCGCGTGCGGCGGCGCCCGGCTGCGTCCGGAGGCGCTGGCGGTCACCTTCGCGGGTCGTACGATCGCCGAACTCGCCGCGTTGCCGCTGGCCGAGCTCGCGACGCTGGCGACCGCCGACGACGGGCCCGCCCGCGTCCTCACCGGCGACCTCCGGTCCCGTATCGCGCCCGTCCTCGAACTCGGCCTCGGCTACCTCAGCCTGGACCGGCCGGCTCCCACCCTCTCCGCCGGCGAGCTCCAACGACTGCGCCTGGCCACGCAGTTGCGCTCCGGGCTCTTCGGGGTGGTGTACGTCCTGGACGAGCCGTCCGCGGGACTGCACCCGGCCGACACGGAGGCCCTGCTGACGGTCCTCGACCGGCTGAAGGCGGCGGGCAACTCGGTGTTCGTGGTCGAGCACCACCTCGACGTGGTGCGGGGCGCCGACTGGCTGGTGGACGTGGGCCCGGGAGCCGGTGAGCACGGCGGGCAGATCGTGTTCAGCGGTCCGCCGGCGCGGCTGGAGACGGTGGCGGAGTCGGTCACGGCCCGCTTTCTGTTCCACCGCTCCCCCGCTCCCGAACGGCAAGTCCGGTCCGGGCGGGGCGCGTTGAGGGTCGGTCCGGTCACCCGGCACAACCTGCGCGGAGTGACGGCGGAGTTCCCGCTCGGGGTCCTGACGGCGGTCACGGGTGTGTCGGGGTCCGGGAAGTCCACGCTGATCGGGGAGATCACGCAGGACGCGGCGGGTGTCGGCCGGCTCGTCGCGGTCGACCAGAAACCGATCGGCCGCACCCCGCGCTCCAACCTGGCCACCTACACGGGCCTGTTCGACGTGGTCCGCAAGGTGTTCGCCGGCACGGAGGGGGCCAGGCGCCGGGGGTACGGCGCGGGCCGCTTCTCCTTCAACGTGGCGGGCGGGCGCTGCGAGACCTGCCAGGGCGAGGGGTTCGTCAGCGTCGAGCTGCTGTTCCTGCCGAGCACCTACGCGCCGTGCCCGGACTGCGGCGGGGCCCGCTACAACCCGGCGACGCTCGAAGTGACCTACCGGGGACGGAACATCGCCGAGGTGCTGGACCAGACGGTGGAGTCGGCGGCGGAGTTCTTCGCCGGCACCCCGGCCGTCGCCCGCAGCCTGGGCACGCTGCTCGACGTGGGGCTCGGCTATCTGCGCCTGGGCCAGCCGGCGACCGAGCTGTCCGGCGGGGAGGCGCAGCGCATCAAGCTCGCGAGCGAGCTCCAGCGTGGCCGGCGCGGGCACACCCTCTACCTTCTCGACGAGCCGACCACGGGGCTCCACCCGGCCGACGTCGAGGTCCTGATGCGCCGGCTGCACGGCCTCGTGGACGCCGGGCACACCGTCATCGTCGTCGAGCACGACATGTCCGTGGTGGCCGGCGCGGACTGGGTCGTCGACCTCGGGCCGGGCGGCGGGGACGCGGGCGGGCGGATCGTGGCGGCGGGGACGCCGGCGCAGGTGGCCCGGGCGGCGGGCAGCGCGACGGCACCGTATCTGGCACGGGTCTTGGGGCAGAGGCACTCCTAGGCCCATCCTGTCCGGACGGACCGGACCGGACCGAACGTGACGAGGCAAGGAGGCCGCCGTGCCGTTCGATGTGATCGTGGAGATCCCGCAGGGCTCCCGGAACAAGTACGAGATGGACCACGCACTGCACCGCATCCGGCTGGACCGGATGCTGTTCACCTCCACCCAGTACCCGGCCGACTACGGCTACATCGACCACACCCTCGGCCGCGACGAGGACCCGCTCGACGCCCTGGTCCTGACCGGCGACCCGACCTTTCCCGGCTGCACCATCGAGTGCCGGGCCGTGGGCATGTTCTGCATGACCGACGAACACGGCCCCGACGAGAAGATCCTGTGCGTCCCCGCCCACGACCCGCGCTATGCCGACGTCCAGGACATCGACGACATCCCCGAGTTCGACCGGCTGGAGATCACGCACTTCTTCGAGGTCTACAAGGACCTGGAGCCCGGCAAGTCCGTCGAGGGCTCCCACTGGGAGGGACGCGACGCGGCCTACGCCGAGATCGAGGCCTCCCGCCGGCGCGCGGCCGGCGCGGCCTGAGGGCGACGGGCGGGAAGCAGGGGCCCGCTCTCGTGGTGCGGGCCCCTGCCGTGCGGGGGTGCCTTACGGGTTGACCTGGGTGCCGCCGAAGGTCACGACCAACTGGCCGCTGGAGGCGAAGGACCACCCCAGGGCGCCGTCGTAGGAGGCGCAGCGGGAGCCGTTGGTGCCGGTCCAGAACTGGTTGGAGCTGTCGGCGTCGCCGACCGTCTTGTCGTTCGAACCGCTCACGTCGAAGCGGCACGAGGTGTTGTTGCGGAAGACCGAAGTACCCGCGTCGAAGGAGAAGTTGCGCTCGGCGTTGTCGATGCTCGCGTTGTTGGAGATCGTCATCGTGCCGGGGTTGCTGTTGTACGTGAAGCCGTGGTGGCCGTTGTCGTAGGCGATGTCGTGCTGCACGACGTGGTTCACCGCGATGTCGTCGCCGCCCAGCTTGTAGCCGTTGCGGTCGCCGTCGCCGCTCTGGCTGCCGTCGGTCAGGGTGCCGTTGCCGTAGGAGAGGGAGTACTCGATGGTCACCGGGCCGATGGCGCCGGTGTCGGTCTTGGTGTAGAGGTCCCAGCCGTCGTCGATGTTGTTGTGCGAGACGTCGTACCGGAAGACGTTGCCGGTGCCGGTGGTGAGCTTCGCGGCGAAGCCGTCCGCGTCCTCGCCGTCGGAGTCGGCGTTGTCGTGCGACTCGGAGCTGACGACCAGGTTGTTCGACGGCCACTGGCTGCTGGGCGTGCTGGAGGCGATCCGGCCCAGCTGGAGTCCGGTGTCGTGGTTGTACGCCGTCACCGTGCGCTCGACGACGTTGTTGCTGCCGCCCACGTAGATGCCGTTGTCGCCGGCGTGCTGGACCGTGAGGCCGTACAGGTGCCAGTAGTTGGCGAAGAGCTGCAGGCCGCGGTTGGAGGAACTCTCGCTCTGCGCCGAGAAGTCCAGCACCGGCTTCTCGCCCGGGTAGGCGGACAGCGTGGTGCGGGCGCTGGAGGTGCCGTCGCTGCCGGCGGGGATGGTGACCGTGGAGGAGTAGTTGTAGGTGCCGCCGCGCAGGTAGATCGTGCCGCCGGCGGGGATCCGGCTGATCGCCGAGGTCAGCGTCGTCGGCGCCGACTCCGTCCCGGCCGCGCTGTCGGTTCCGCTCGGCGACACGTACAGCACCGTGCCGGTCGCCGCCGCGCTCACGTCCGCGTCGACGTAGTCGATGTTGGGCAGGCCGGCGGACGTGGTCGGGCTGAGCCGGATGGTGTTGCTGCCCGCCGCGACGGGCACCGTGAGGGTCTTCGTCGCCCACGTCGACCAGGCGCCGGTGCCCTCGAAGGACGCGGAACCGGCCGCCGTGCCGTTCACGGTGATGTCCGCGGGCCGCGCGGTGGTGGTGCCGTTGGCGAAGCGGACGCCGAGGGTGGCGGTGCCCGCGGCCGAGGCGTTCACGGTGAATTGGAGAGAGGCGCCGGCGGCGTTGGTGCCGTTGCAGAAACCGCTGCCGGAGTAGCCGGTCCAGTCGGAGTCGATGGTGCCCGTGCAGACCGCCGGGGAGCTCTCGGCCTCGATGCGGGGAAGGGGGGACGCGGCCTGCGCCGTCGTGCCGGACAGCGCGACGACGGTGCCGGTCAGCAGGCTGGCGCACGCCAGGACGGATCTCGTTCGCATGGTTGGTCTCCAGTGCGAGTGCGGGTGCGGGTTCCGGTCAGGTCGGTTCCGATGTCAGAAAGCGCTGTCCAGAAAGCGCTTTCCCACGGAAGCTAGAACTGCTGTCCTGGGCACGTCAAGAGTCCGGTACATGATCCTTGTTCACGTACATGGACAGAGTGGTGACGAGGTCCCGTGGCAGACCGTGGGTGTCGTGCAGGTAGGCGTAGTCCTCCTCGTGCAGCGGCCTGTCGTACTCCGGGCGGCCGAGGATGCGTCGTCCTCGGTCCAGGAGCCGGTCGAAGCGCCGTTCCTCGTCCAGGAGGAGGTCGAGGAGCCGGCCGGCGTCACCTTGCTGGCGGAAGTGGTCGAGGGTGTGCCGGACGAGTTCGAGGGGCAGGTCGGACAGGGTGCGCGAGGGGTCGTCGCGGCGCAGCGTGGTCAGGACGCGCCGGACGAGGCGGCGCAGGACGTGACCGCGGCCGGTGTGGGAGGGGCGCACGCCGTCGCCGAGGACGACGACGCTGGAACGCAGGTGGTCGCCGACCAGCCGCGTCGAGGGGCCGTCCAGCTCCCACAGCCCGGGCAGCAGACGCCGCCAGGGCTCGAACAGG
This sequence comes from Streptomyces sp. 7R007, assembly GCF_054850255.1. Classification (NCBI taxonomy): domain Bacteria; kingdom Bacillati; phylum Actinomycetota; class Actinomycetes; order Kitasatosporales; family Streptomycetaceae; genus Streptomyces; species Streptomyces sp. 7R007. The sequence goes on from NZ_JBTWMV010000001.1 coordinate 421,835, forward strand.
TCGGTGTCGTACACCGAGGTGCGGCCCTGGAGGACGGCGACGAGGCGTTCCAGGCCCATCCCCGTGTCGATGCCCGGTCGCGGGAGGGGCTGGAGGGTGCCGTCCTCGTGGCGGTGGTGGCGCATGTGGACGTGGTTCCAGATCTCCACCCAGCGCGGGTCGGTCGTGGGGCGGCCCTCGGGCGGGGTGTCCCCGGTCCACACGAAGATCTCCGAGTCGGGGCCGCAGGGGCCGGCGGGGCCGTTGGACCACCAGTTGTCGTCCCGGGTGAGCTCCACGGGCACACCCAGCTCCTGCCAGGTCTCCAGGGATGCGCGGTCGGGGCCGGCCTGGTCGTCGCCGCCGAAGACGGTGGCGTACATCCGCCGCGGCGGGATGCCGAAGCCGTCGCGCAGCAGTTCGTACCCCCACCGCAGGCTCTGCGGATGGCCGTAGTCGCCGAGCGACCAGGAGCCGAGCATCTCGAAGACCGTCAGGTGGGTGAGGTCGCCGACCTCGTCGAGGTCGGTGGTGCGCAGACAGCGCTGGACGTTGACCAGGCGCCGGCCCCGGGGGTGGGGGCGGCCCAGGAGGTAGGGCGTGAGCGGGTGCATGCCGGAGGTGGTGAACAGCACCGGGTCCGAGGGCGGGGGCAGCAGTGAGCCGCCGCCGATGAGCCGGTGTCCCCGCTCGCGGAAGAAGTCGACGAAGGTCTCGACGGTCTGGTCGGTGTTCATCGCGGTGTCCTTCGGGTCGGGGCGACCGGAAAGAACCGCGTAAGACGGGTGCGAGGCAGGAGGGCGCGACGTCCCGGCGGTCCGTTTCCGGCCGCCGGGAGAAAGGGATGGGTCAGGCGTCGGCTGCCGGCGAGCTGGTCGCTCGCGCGGCTGCGGTGTGGGTGTGCCCGAGACCCGTCATGGCGTTCACGCTAACAGGGCGCCCGCGGACCGTCGCGGGATTTTCCGCCGGGGTCCGGGCCGCCGACGCGGCGTGCGTCCAGCCCGGTTGGGCCGCCGTGTCCGGCTGCGCGGCCCGTGCCAGCTCGCGGCGGTCGGGATGGGCGCCCGCCGGGATGATGGCGCGTACGTCGACCTCGGCGACCAGCCCGCGCGTGCACGCCACCCGCCACACGGACGCCAGCAGCGAGTCCTCGCCGATGAAGGCGGGGGCCGTGCTCGCCGACCCGCCGGTGACCCGGTACCGCAGGTGCACCGGCTGCACGGGCACACCGGCGTCGAGGGCGGCCTGGAAGACGGCCCGCCGGAAACTGCCCTGGGCGCGCCCGCACCAGGTGCTGCCCTCGGGGAAGACGCCGACGGCCTGCCCCTGGCGCAGGACGTCGGCGATGCGGGCGACCGTCTGCGGCAGCGCCTTCAGCCGGGTGCGGTCGATGAACAGGACGCCGCCGCGCGCCGCGAGCGGGCCGGCCACCGGCCAGTCGCGGATGTCGGACTTGGCGAGCATCCGGGCCGGGCGGACGGCGGCGAGCAGCGGGATGTCCAGCCAGGAGATGTGGTTGGCGACCAGCAGCAGGCCGCCGGTGGGCACGGTGGCGCCGGTGATCCGGACCCGGACCCCCGCGGCCCGTACGATCCACCGGCACCACCGTCTGACCCACCCGGCGGGGATCAGCCCGCCGAGCGGCGACAGTGCGACCCCGGCCAGCATCAGGGCCACGACCGCCGCCATCCGCAGCACGGCGAGGGGTACGGCCGTGACGGAAGCCGTCGGCTCGATGCACGCCCTGGGGGTGCAGGGCGCGCTGGGCTGCCAGACGCTCATCAGGCCGGGACGAGGGAGAGGAAGTGCCGCAGATAGCGCGCGTTGACGCGGCGCATCGACAGCAGCACATACAGGTCGGCGACCCCGAAGTCCGGGTCGTGGGCGGGCTCGGCGCACACCCAGGCGCCCAGGCGCAGGTAGCCGCGCAGCAGGGCGGGGAGCTCGGCGGGGGCGGCCGGGGTGGCGGCGTCCGGCACCCAGGGCAGCAGCGGGCGTACCCGGTACTCCTCGGGCGCCAGGTGCTTGGCCCGCACCCGCTGCCAGGTGGCCGCCGCGAGGGCGCCGCCGTCGGCGAGCGGGATGGAGCAGCAGCCGGCCAGCCACTCGTGGCCGCGGTCGACCATGTAGCGGGCGATGCCGGCCCAGATCAGGCCGATGACGGCGCCGTCGCGGTGGTCGGGGTGGACGCAGGAGCGGCCGACCTCGACCAGGCCGGGGCGGATCGCGTCGAGCGCGGTGAGGTCGAACTCGCCCTCGGAGTACAGTCGTCCGGCGACCGCCGCCCGGTCCGGGGGCAGCAGCCGGTAGGTGCCGACGACCTGGCCGGTGGTCTCCTCGCGGACCAGCAGGTGGTCGCAGTAGGCGTCGAAGGCGTCGATGTCGTGGCCCGGCTGCGGGGTGGACAGCAGGGCGCCCATCTCGCCGGCGAACACCTCGTGGCGCAGCCGCTGCGCGGCCCGCACGTCGGCTTCGTCGCCGGCCAGGGAGACGGTGTAGCGGGTGGGGGCGGCGGGCTGCGGGGGACGGTCGAGCGTGGAAACGCCGGTCATGGCTCTCTCCTGGTCGCGGGCCGGTCGGCGGAGCGGAGGCGGACCGGTGGGCGCGGTCTGCCGACCCTGTTCTTCCGATGCCGGCTGACCTTCGCGTGACGGACGCAGAGAGCGCGGGTGTGGGCTTGTTGAACGGCTCGCCCCGGAAATGGCGGGACTTCGCCCCGGACAAGCGAGACGGGGCCGGGGAGCACCGTCCCGGCCCCGCCCGTCCGCACCCGACGGCGAACGCTCTTTCTTCCGGCTGACGCGAGCGGGTCTTACCGCTTGGCCACCTTCCGGGTGGCCCGCAGCCACTCCTTGTTCATGCTGGTGATGGACATCAGCGGGATGCCCTTCGGGCAGGCCGTCGCGCACTCCCCCGTCAGCGTGCAGCCGCCGAAGCCCTCTTCGTCCATCTGCGCCACCATGTCCAGCACCCGCGTCTCCCGCTCGGGCGCCCCTTGCGGCAGCACGTTCAGATGGTTGACCTTGGCCGAGGTGAACAGCATCGCCGCCCCGTTGGGACACGCGGCCACGCACGCCCCGCAGCCGATGCACTCGGCGTGCTCGAACGCGTAGTCGGCGTCCGGCTTGGGCACCGGCGTCGCGTGCGCCTCCGGAGCGGCGCCCGTCGGCGCGGTGATGTACCCGCCGGCCTGGATGATCCGGTCGAACGCCGACCGGTCCACGACCAGGTCCTTGATCACCGGGAACGCGGCGGCCCGCCACGGCTCGATGTCGATCGTGTCGCCGTCCTTGAAGGACCGCATGTGCAGCTGGCAGGTCGTCGTCCGCTCCGGCCCGTGCGCGTCGCCGTTGATGACGAGGGAGCACGCGCCGCAGATGCCCTCGCGGCAGTCGTGGTCGAAGGCGACCGGGTCCTCGCCCTTGAGGATGAGCTCCTCGTTGAGCGTGTCGAGCATCTCCAGGAACGACATGTCGGAGGAGATGCCGTCCACCTCGTACGTGGACATGGCGCCGTCGGCGTCGGCGTTCTTCTGCCGCCAGACGCGCAGGGTGAGCTTCATGCGTAGCTCCGCTGGGTGGGGTGGACGTACTCGAAGACCAGGTCTTCCTTGTGCAGGGTCGGCGCCTCGCCGGTGCCGGTGAACTCCCAGGCGGCCGCGTACGCGAACTCGTCGTCCTTGCGGGCGGCTTCGCCGTCCGGCGTCTGGGACTCCTCGCGGAAGTGGCCGCCGCAGGACTCGGTGCGGTGCAGCGCGTCGAGGCACATCAGCTCGGCGAGTTCCAGGTAGTCGACGATCCGGTTGGCCTTCTCCAGCGACTGGTTGAACTCCTCGCCGGTGCCGGGGACCTTGATGCGCCGCCAGAACTCCTCCCGGATCTGCGGGATGCGCTCCAGCGCCTTGCGCAGACCGGAGTCGGTGCGGGCCATGCCGCAGAACTCCCACATGAGTTCGCCGACTTCGCGGTGGAAGGAGTCGGGCGTGCGGTCGCCGTCGACGGACAGCAGCAGGTTCAGCCGGTCCTGCGTCTCGGCCAGCACCTCCTGGACCACGGGGTGTTCGTCGGTGACCTCGCCCTGGTGCGGGTTGCGGGCGAGGTAGTCGTTGATGGTGGCCGGCAGCACGAAGTAGCCGTCGGCCAGGCCCTGCATCAGGGCGGAGGCGCCGAGGCGGTTGGCCCCGTGGTCGGAGAAGTTGGCCTCGCCGATCGCGAACAGGCCCGGGATGGTGGTCTGCAGGTCGTAGTCGACCCACAGTCCGCCCATCGTGTAGTGCACGGCCGGGTAGATCCGCATCGGCACCTCGTACGGATCCTCGTCGGTGATCCGCTGGTACATGTCGAAGAGGTTGCCGTACTTCGCCTCGACGGCCTTGCGGCCCATCCGCTTGATGGCGTCGGCGAAGTCGAGGTAGACGCCCTGCCCGCCGGGACCCACTCCCCTGCCCTCGTCGCAGACGTTCTTCGCGGCACGGGAGGCGATGTCACGCGGGACCAGGTTGCCGAAGGACGGGTAGATGCGCTCCAGGTAGTAGTCGCGCTCGTCCTCGGGGATCTTGTTCGGCGGCCGGTCGTCGCCCTTGGCCCTGGGCACCCAGATCCGGCCGTCGTTGCGCAGCGACTCGCTCATCAGGGTCAGCTTGGACTGGTGGTCGCCGGTGCGCGGGATGCAGGTCGGGTGGATCTGCGTGAAGCAGGGGTTGGCGAAGTAGGCGCCGCGGCGGTGGGCCCGCCAGATGGCGGTGGCATTGGAGTTCATGGCGTTCGTCGACAGGTAGAAGACGTTGCCGTAGCCGCCGCTGGCCAGGACGACGGCGTCCGCGAAGTACGTGGAGATCTTCCCGGTGACCAGGTCCCGGGCCACGATGCCGCGCGCCCGTCCGTCGACGACGATCAGGTCGAGCATCTCGGTGCGCGGGTGCATCTCCACGTTCCCGGCAGCGATCTGCCGGCTCAGCGCCTGGTACGCGCCGAGCAGCAGTTGCTGGCCGGTCTGCCCGCGGGCGTAGAAGGTCCGGGAGACCTGCACGCCGCCGAAGGAGCGGGTGTCGAGCAGGCCGCCGTACTCCCGCGCGAACGGGACGCCCTGCGCCACGCACTGGTCGATGATCTCCACGGAGATCTGCGCGAGCCGGTGCACGTTGGACTCGCGGGCCCGGAAGTCGCCGCCCTTGACGGTGTCGTAGAACAGCCGGTGGATGGAGTCGCCGTCGTTGCGGTAGTTCTTGGCCGCGTTGATGCCGCCCTGCGCGGCGATGGAGTGGGCGCGGCGCGGGGAGTCCTGGTAGCAGAACTGGACGACGTGGTAGCCCTGTTCGGCGAGCGTGGCGCCCGCCGAGCCGCCCGCCAGGCCGGTGCCGACGACGATGACGGTGTGCTTGCGGCGGTTGGCGGGGTTGACCAGCTTGGCCTCGAAGCGGCGCTTGTCCCAGCGCTCGTTGATCGGTCCGGACGGGGCCTTGGTGTCGGCGACGGGCTCGCCGGTCGTGTAGTCGGCGTAAGAGGTCATGTCAGCTCACCACTCCGGTCATGACGCCCACGGGCACGGCGATGAAGCCGGCCGTGAGCAGCAACGCGAGGACGTTGGCGATGGTCTTCAGGGCGCGGTCGCGGGTGCGGCTGCCGACGCCGAGGGTCTGGGCGGCGGACCAGAAGCCGTGCCGGACGTGCAGGCCGAGGGCGAGCATGGCGACGATGTAGATGACGTTGCCGTACCAGGTGGAGAAGGTGTCCACGACGTTCTGGTACGGGTGGCCTTCCTGGAAGCCGCCCGGGTGCACGGTGCCGGTGGTCAGGTCGAGGATGTGCCAGACGATGAACAGGCCGAGGATGACGCCGCCCCAGCGCATGGTGCGGGTGGCGTAACTGGCCTTCGCCTTCTTGTGGACGTACCTGCTCGGCCGCGCGTTGATGTCGCGGCGGCTGAGCTGGTAGGCGGAGACGGCGTGCGCGACGACCGCGACGATCAGCACGACGCGGATCAGCCACAGCGTCCACTCGTAGTGCATGAACGGTTCGCCGACGGTGCGCAGCCAGTGCGCGTAGTGGTTGAACTCCCCGGGGCCGAAGAAGATCTTCAGGTTGCCGATCACATGAGCGACCAGGTACAGCAGCATGATCACGCCGCTGACGGCCATCACGGTCTTCTTGCCGACGGTGGAGTCCCACACGGTGCGCGCCATGGACGGCCGTCGGTCCGTCCGCGTTGCCAGAGCCATGGGTCCTGACGTTAGGGCCGTTCGGCCCCATCGGTCCAAGACATGGTCCAGCTTGATTCCATAGGCTGCGGCTATCGTACGACCATGCAGTTCCAGCAACTCCAGTACTTCGTGGCCGTGGCCGAGACCCGGCACTTCACCCGGGCCGCCGAGCTGGTCCACGTCGCCCAGCCGTCCCTGTCCCAGCAGATCAGGGCGCTGGAGCGGGAACTGGGCGCCGATCTGTTCCTGCGGGCGCGCGGCAACATCACGCTCACCGACGCCGGCGAGGCGCTGCTGCCGCTGGCCCGGCGCATCCTGGCCGACGCGGAGACGGCCCGCTACGAGGTGCAGGAGCTGGTGCAGCTGCGCGGCGGGCGCGTCAGGCTGGGCGCGACGCCGAGTCTGTGCACGGGTCTGCTGCCGGACGTGCTGCGCGCCTTCCACGACCGCTACCCCGGCGTCCGGCTGCTGATCGAGGAGGGCGGCTCCCACGACCTCGTCCGGGAACTCGCGCGCGGCGCCCTCGACCTGGCCCTGGTGGTGCTGCCGCTGCCCTCGCCGTCGCCGGCGCTGACGACGGTGGAGCTGCTGCGGGAGGACCTGGTGGTCGTCTCCTCACCGGAGGCGCCGGCGCCGGGCGGTCCGGGCCGGCGCACGGTGCGCGTCGCGGATCTGGAGGGCGAGCGGCTGGTGATGTTCCGGCACGGCTACGACCTGCGGGAGCTGACGGTGGCCGCCTGCCGCGCGGAGGGCTTCGAGCCGGACTTCGCGGTGGAGGGCGGCGAGATGGACGCGGTGCTGGGGTTCGTGCGGGCGGGACTGGGGCTGGCCGTCGTGCCGCGCATGGTGGCGACCCGGTCGGGGCGGGGCCTGCGAGTGACTCCGCTGGCCAGGCCGGGGCTGCACCGGACGATCGCGCTGGCCCACCGCAGCGATGTGGCTCCGCCGCGGGCGGCGCGGGAGTTGCAGCGGATGCTGCTCGAACGGTGACGGGGGCAGGGTGCCGGGTGCGCCGTGGGAGCCTGGCTATGTCGGGGGGTGGGGGTTCGCCGTGGTCGTTGGCGCCGTTCCCCGCGCTGCGGCAGGGGCGCGGCGGGCCGCGGCCGCCTTTCGTACGTCCTCCAGCGGGACTCCCGCCTGTTCGCACAGGGTCGCCAGGTCGAAGTAGAGCGTCTCGCCGGCCATCAGACCGTGCCGGAACGGGACGACGTTGGCGAACGGCACCTCGAAGGACCCGCCGCCGGGCGGGACGCCGAGCCAGTCGCCGCGGCTGGTGCCGCGCAGGTGGCCCCACACGGCGATGACGTCCTCGCCGAAGGCGATGCCCTGGTCCTCGGGGGCCAGGTCGGGGAAGGCGACGAAGTACTGCTGCTCGTAGGCGGCGCGCACCGCGTCCCGGCCCTGGCTGCGCAGGCCGAGCGGCTGTGTCTCCAGGAAGCAGTCGTCGACGAAGGTCCGCAGGATGCCGTCGACGTCCCGAGCCGCCTCCGCCGCGCGGTGGGCCTCGAAGAGCCGGCGCATGTCGGCGATGCCCATACCCATGCCCCCGCTCCTTTCGCTGCTCGGGCGCCGGGAACCCCTCTTCGATCGTAGGAACCGCCCCGCGCGGGGGCCACCCGGGCGCGGGGCGGCACCGCGGTCGGGCGGCGCGCCCCGCCTGGAGGGCCACCTCACCAGGCGCGCACGAGGTGCCGTAGGGGTCGCCGGACCGGAACCGGACCGGGTCGGTGTAGCCGGGTGGCACGATGACGCCGCCCCAGTGCCAGAACCCGAGGACATCGACGCCCTCGTCGGCCTGCTCGCCCGGACGCCACGGCCACCGGCGCCGGTGGCGGACTCGTCGACGCCGCGCCGCGTCCGGTGACGGGCGCCGGGCAGGTCGCCCGCTGCTTCGCCGACCGGTCCGCGGCGCTGCCCGGCCTGACGCTGGTGGAGCGCACGGTCAGCGGCCGGCCGGGGCTGGTGGTCCAACGCGGCGGTGCCACCGCGTCGGTGATGGCCTTCGACGTCGCGGGCGACCGGATCCGGCACGTCCGGGCGGTCCTCCACCCCGGCAGGCTCCGTCCGTGGACGGGACGGTGACCCTCACTCGATGTCGGCGACGACCGACCCGACGCGTTCGGCGAGGTCCGGGTCGCGCCGCACCAGGTGGGTGGCGTAGCCGACGGCGGCGAGCAGGGCGGCCAGGGCCGCGTAGGGGAACCAGTTGTACGGCGCCGGCTGGCCGGGCTTGGCGAGGTAGTACAGCGGCACCAGGATCGCCAGCGCGCCGATCGAGGGCAGCAGCAGGTGCCGTACCGTGCGGAACTCCTGCGGCCGGTAGCGGCGGTAGTACAGCGGCAGGGCGATGTTGGAGGCCAGGTAGACCAGCAGGATCAGGATGGTGCCCAGGGTCGAGGACTCGGTGAAGAAGACCACGGGGTCCATCGGCCCGCCGTCGGCCCCGAGCAGGTGGCCCAGGCCCCAGCCGCCGATGATCAGCAGGGCGGTGACGGCGAAGGTGACGATCGCGTTGTTGGGCGTACGGCGCAGGGGGTGGACGTAGCCGAAGAAGGACGGCAGCAGTCCTTCCCGTCCGGCGTTGAAGACCAGCCGGGCCTGGGAGTTGATGCCCGCGATCAGCACGCCGAGGGTGGAGGTCAGGCCGCCGACGTAGGCGAGGAGGGCCAGCGCGCCGAGGGTGTCGTCGGCGACGTCGATGAAGGGGATGGGCGAGTCGCCGAGGCGCTGGACGTCGTAGTCGAAGCCGGTGACGGTGGCGTAGGAGAAGAGGATGTAGCTCACCGTCATGATCGCCACCGAGGAGAAGACGGCGCGGCCGACGTTGCGCCGCGGGTTCTCGGTCTCCTCGGCGAGGGCCGCCGAGTTCTCCCAGCCGACGAAGAGGTACACGGCGAGCGGGAAGCCGGCCGCCAGTCCTTTGACGCCGTGGGTGATGTGGCCGGGCAGGAAGGGGTCGGCGGACAGGGCGCCGCGGTGTTCGAAGAGGGCCGCGACCGAGACCACGACGAGGACCAGCATCTCCACGGCGAAGAAGTAGCCGGCCCACTTGGTGGAGACGACGATCCCGCGCAGCATGAGCACCACGGAGGCGCCGGTCAACAGCAGGGTCCAGATGATCCAGGGGATGTCGACGCCGGTGTAGTGGTGCAGGGTGATCTGCACGAACCCGCCCGAGATCGCGATGACGGAGGCCATCGCGATGATGTAGCCGAGGCCGGCCAGCAGCGCGGTGGTCACGGCGCTGACCGGCCCGAAGGTCTTGCCGACGAAGGTGATGAAGCTGCCCGCCGAGGGGTGGGCCCGGGAGAACTCGGCGAGCGTGTTGCCCAGCAGGGCGACGGCGACGCCCGCGGCGGCGATGGTCAGCGGGGAGGCGACGCCGGCGGTGGTGGCCAGGAAGGCGAAGCCGAAGAAGAAGCTCATGGCAGGGCCGACGTTGGCCATGGTGGCGGCGGCGATGTCCGCCATGCCGAGCACGCCGCCGCGCAGCCGCTGGGGCGGCCCGGCGGCAGGGCCCGAGGTCGGCAGCGGGCCGACGGCTCCGGGGTCGGGCATGGCGCCAGCTCCTTCGGGGGACGGTGGTCGAGCGGTGGGGGTGTCGAGCGGTGGGGGCCTGAGCGGGGAGGGGGTCAGCCGGGTACGGCGTGGCGGTGTGCCTTCACCGCGGCGACGGCCGGGGCCATCGCGCCGCGCGCGAGCTCGTCGAGCAGGTCGGCGTGGTGGCGGTTGCGGGCCCGCACGACGTCGGGGGGCGGGGCGGGCACCAGCAGGCACCGGCGGCCGAGCAGGTCGGCGGCGAACTCGCGCATGCCGGGTCCGCCGAGCGCGTCGGCGAGGTCGAGGTGGAAGCGGGTCTCCAGTTCGAGCAGCCGGGCCGGTGCGTCGCTGCGGTCCATCTCCTCCACCAGTGCGCGCAGCCCGTCGAGCCCGGCGTCGGCCACCTCGCCCACCGCGTGGGAGACGAGCCCACACTCCAGCAGCACGTGGACGGCGTCCAGCGAGGCGGCCTGGACGGGGTCGTGCAGCACGGCGGCGACCGTCTCCCACTCCCGGGCGACGAAGGTGCCGCCCGCCCGGCCGCGCCGGCGGTCGAGCAGGCCGTCCTGGCACATGCCCTCCAGGGCGCGGCGCACGGTGATCTCACTGATCCCCAGTTCCTCGGCGAGCACCCCGGCGTCCGGCAGCCGGTCCCCCGGCGCGGCCGACCGCAGCCGCACCCGCAGGGCGATGCGCGACCGGACGAGTTCGGCGCCCGTCAGGCCCCGGCCGGGCAGCACACGGGCGTCCAGCACCTCGGCGCCCGGCGCGGGACGCGCGGGACCTGGCTGGCTGTACGGGCCGAACTTGCCCGCTGCGTTCACCACGACGACACCCTAACGGCGACCACGTTGCCGGTCGGTGAAGGAGCCCCCGCGAAAAATAGAGCAACATGAACATTTAAACAAGACTGTTTTTTTGGATCGCACTGAACTAATTTTCGTGCCGCCCGCTCCGCTCCCCTCCCTGGATGGCGAGATGACCACAACCCTCCCCCAGAGCCCGCCCACCGAGTCCGGTCTCAAGCCCGGACTCAAGAACCGTCACCTGTCGATGATCGCCATCGGCGGGGTCATCGGCGCCGGTCTGTTCGTCGGCTCCGGCTCCGGCATCGCCGCCGCCGGCCCCGGCATCCTCGTCTCCTACGCCCTCGTCGGCCTCCTCGTCGTCCTCGTGATGCGCATGCTGGGCGAGATGGCCGCGGCCAACCCGACCTCCGGCTCGTTCTCCGCGTACGCCGACCGGGCCCTGGGCCGCTGGGCGGGCTTCACGATCGGCTGGCTGTACTGGTTCTTCTGGGTCGTGGTGCTCGCCGTGGAGGCCACCGCCGGGGCGAAGATCCTCGCCGGCTGGATCCCGGCCGTCCCGCAGTGGGGCTGGGCCCTGATCGTGATGGTCGTCCTCACCGCCTCCAACCTGGCCTCGGTGAGCTCCTACGGCGAGTTCGAGTTCTGGTTCGCCGGCATCAAGGTCGTCGCCATCGCCGCGTTCATCGTGGTCGGCGCGCTCGCGATCTTCGGGGTGCTGCCGGGCTCGGACCACCCGGCGTCCGGGTTCTCCAACCTGACCGCGCACGGCGGGTTCCTGCCGAACGGGCCGGGCGCGATCCTCACCGGCGTGCTGATGGTCGTCTTCTCGTTCATGGGCAGCGAGATCGTCACGCTGGCGGCGGGCGAATCCGAGAACCCGCGGGCCGCGGTCACCAAGGCGACCAACAGCGTGATCTGGCGGATCGCCGTCTTCTACCTGGGCTCCATCCTGATCGTCGTCTCCCTGCTGCGCTGGGACGACCCGGCGATCCTCAAGGACGGCTCGTACGTGGCCGCGCTCAGCTCGATCGGCATCCCGCACGCCGCGCAGATCATGAACGCCATCGTGCTGACCTCGGTGCTGTCCTGCCTCAACTCCGGCCTGTACACGGCCTCCCGGATGGCGTTCTCGCTCGGCGGGCGCAACGACGCCCCCGCGTCCTTCGCCCGCACCACCTCCCGCGGTGTGCCGCAGACGGCCATCCTGGCCTCGGTGGTCTTCGGCTTCGTCGCGGTCGCCTTCAACTACCTGTGGCCGGACACCGTCTTCCAGTTCCTGCTCAACTCCTCCGGCGCGATCGCCCTGTTCGTCTGGCTGGTGATCTGCTTCTCCCAGCTGCGCATGCGCCGGATCATCCAGCGCGAGGCCCCGGAGAAGCTGGTCGTCAGGATGTGGCTGTACCCCTACCTGACCTGGGCCACCATCGCCCTGATCACCTTCGTGCTGGGCTACATGCTCACCGACACGAGCGACGGCGGCGGCCGCGACCAGGTGGTCCTGTCGACGCTGGTGGCCGTGGCCGTGGTGGTCTTCGCCCTGGTCCGCGAGCGCCTGTCCGGCAGGGGCAAGACGCCGGCCGTCGGGTCCTCAGGACCGGTGCGGTAGGAAACGCACCGTCACGTAGGTCTCGCCGGGCCCGGGGGGCCGGCTCCAGGACCGGGTGCGGAAGGTGTGCAGCCGCCCGTGCCCGAAGGCGAACCGCGGCAGCCGTACCCCGAACGCGTCCGCCAGGGCCTCCAGCGCCCGCCGTTCGCCCAGCCGCTCCGCCGGCGGCTCGTCCGCGCGGAAGAGCCGGTCCGGGTCCAGCGCGGTCGGCACGGTCCCCTGTCGGTCGACGGCGTCCCCGCGGACGGTGAAGCCGTACCGGTCCTCGCCGTCCACCGCGACCGACAGGTGGAAGACCCTGGGACGGTGCGGACGGTGCCCTCTGAAGGGCTCGCTCCACACCGTCACCGCGCGCGTGCCCCGGGAGGCGGCGAGGCCCGGGGAGGCGAACCGCCGCTCGTCGAAGTGCCCGAGCGGCGCGGCCTCGAAGGCGAAGCTCCAGCCGGTGCCCGCCCGGCCGACGGCGGCCACCGCCTCGTCCGCCCACGCCGGGCCGTCCTGGTCGCCGCGGCCGGTCGTTCTCGCCTCCCACAGCGTCATCGGCTCGCCGAGCGCCGCCGCACCGTCGCCGAGCCGGTCAGGCAGGTCGCCCGGCTCCACGCCCTCCACCAGGACGAAGCGGTACGACACCAGGAAGTCGCCGGGGTCTCCGTCCGCCAGCCAGGCCAGCCCCGGCGGATCCACGTCGGGCGTCGCGGCCGGAACGTCGCCCCGCTGTCCGGCCCGGGGTGTGGCGAGCAGTTCCCGGCCCCGCTCCGGGGTGAGCAGCGGGCCGAGCAACGGGTCGGCACACAGGCCGACCGGGGCGAGGTGATCCGGGCCGAGGGGCCGCCACTCGGGCAGGGCCGCGCGCAAGGTGTGCCAGGCCGCGTCCGTGTCACCCCAGCGCGCCTGCTCGCGCGCCCGCTCCACCGCACGCCCGAAGGGGCCCCCGGCGGTGTAGCGGAAGCCGCCCGCACGGACCTGCCCGCAGACCTCGTCCGCCAGCGCGCGGACCTCCTCGCCGACCCGGCCCAGGACGCGCAGCAGCGCCCCGTCGTCCCGGCGCTGACGCGCCTCCTCGGCCGCCAGCACCGGCAGCAGCTCCGGCGCGTACACCGGGTCGGTCGCCAGGCCGCGGTAGTCGACCAGATACGTCTCCCCCAGCAGGCGGCGGATCTGGTCGCGCAGCCCCTTCGCCCGCGGTCTGCCGTACGCGACGGCCTCCGCCAGGGCGGCCGACGCCCGCTCGTACCGCCCGGCCAGCGTGTCCAGCCGGGCGGCCTCGACGGACGCGTCCAGGGCGCGCGTCGTGGCGTTCGCGAACACGGTCCCCGCGCGCTCGCAGCGGTCCACCTGCAGGTGGTGGAACTCCCGGTACATGGCCTCCATGAACACACGGAACGACGCGTACCGGGTGGGGGCGTCCGCGTGCCACGAGGCCCAGCAGTACACCGCCCACTCCCCCGCCTCGTCCACGTCGCCGGGGTCCAGCAGGACGTACAGCGCGTCCGACTCGACGTCCAGTTGCAGCGCCCGCTGCCACATCCCGGCCAGCAGCACGTCCTCGGGCGAGGGGTCCTCGTCGAGCTCGCCCGGGAAGTACTCCGACAGGCCCGCCGCGTCCTCGTGCCACCGGACCTGCTCGGTGCCGGCGAGCAGCCACACGAAGCCGCCGGCGTGCCGCCAGCCGTCGCTGACCGCCAGGAACGTGCGGTACGAGGGCGGCAGCCGGTGCCCGAGCCGCTCCTCCAGGGCGCGGATCCGCTCCTCGGACGCGGGCGGGAACCCCAGCCACCGCGTGCGCAACGGCTCCTCGTCGCGCGCGTGCCGCCGGTCCTGCGGCTGCTGCGCGTCCGCCCACTCCTGGCTCCACCGGGTCAGGAAGGCCCGCCAGTCCTCGCTCGTGTCCGTCATACGGGCGATCCTGGCAGCAGGCACTGACAACGGCTCCGCCCCGCAGGGCGGTTCACCCCGTGGCGTCCACCAGGGCCAGTTCGTGCAGGCGGTCCGGCGGGCCCGGGCGGGCGTAGTACCAGCCCTGGGCCGTGTCGCAGCCCAGTATCCGCAACTGCTCGGCCTGGGCGCCGGTCTCCACGCCCTCCACGGTGACGGCGAGGTCGAGGCTGTGGGCGAGGGAGACGATCCCCTCGACGATCTTGAGGTCGACGGGGTCGGCGGGGAACTGCTGCATGCTCTGGGTGAAGGAGCGGTCCAGCTTGAGGATGCTCACCGGCAGCCGGCGCAGGTTCGCCAGGTTCGAGTAGCCCGTGCCGAAGTCGTCCAGGGCGATGTCGACGCCCATCTCGGCGAGCCGGCGCAGGGGTTTGAGGAGGTCGTCGTCGGCGCCGATCAACGCCGACTCCGTCACCTCCAGGCACAGCGCGTCCGGCTCGACACCCGTGCGCTCCAGGATGTCGACGGTGTCCTGCACCAGCCCGGGATGGGTGAGCTGGCACGGCGAGAGGTTGACGTTGATGCGCAACGGCCCGGCGTCGGTGTGCCGTTCGCGCCACTCGCGGGCCTGGCGCACCGACTGCTCCAGCACCCAGCGGCCCAACGGGACGATCAGGCCGGTGTGTTCGGCGAGCGGGATGAACCGGTCCGGGCCGAGCACCCCGTGCTGCGGATGCAGCCAGCGCACCAGCGCCTCCGCGCCGCGCACGCTGCCGTCGCCGAGGTGCACCAGCGGCTGGTACTCGATGAAGAACTCGTTGCGGTCCAGGGCCGCCGGCAGGGCCGTGGTCAGCCCGTGCCGGGTGATGGCGCGGGCGTCGGCCTCCTCGTCGGCGAGCTCGAAGCGGTTGCCGCCCGCCGACTTGGCCCGGTACATCGTGATGTCGGCGCTGCGCAGCACCTCCGCGGGGCTGCGCTCGCCCGCCGGGCCCTCGACGACGCCGATGCTGCCGCGCACCGTCAGCTCCCGGCCGTCGATGCTGATCGGCGCGATGAGGGCGTTCATGATGCGGGTGGCGAGCTCGTCGACCTCGCGCTCGGTGTCGGGGCCGGTGGTCAGCGCCACGAACTCGTCGCCGCCGAGCCGGGCGACCATCTCGCCGGGCGCGGTGGCACACGCCTGCAACCGGTCGGCGACCTCCACGAGCAGCCGGTCGCCGGCCGCGTGGCCGAGGCTGTCGTTGACGGTCTTGAAGCCGTCCAGGTCGAGGTAGCACAGCCCGAAGCGCTGGCCCGCGCCGGCGCCCAGCGCCTTCTCCAGGCGTTCGAAGAAGAAGGTGCGGTTGGGCAGGCCGGTGAGCGCGTCGTGAGTGGCCTCGTAGCGCAGCCGGAGGTTGAGCAGCCGGCGCTCGGTGGTGTCCTCCATGAGGGCGAGCTGGTACTGCGGGTTGCCGTCCGGGTCGCGCAGCAGGGAGACCGTCAGGTTGGTCCACAGGACCGTTCCGTCGGGGCGGTAGAAGGCCTTTTCGACGTGGTAGTGCTCGCGCTCGCCGCGGACGAGTTCGTCGTAGAGCCGCCAGGTCTGCGGCGCGTCCTCGGGATGGGTCCACTCCTGCACCCGGCGGCCGCGGATCATCGTCTCCGAGACGCCGAACATGCGCAGCAACGCCCCGTTGACCTGGAGGATGTTGCCGTCCAGGTCGGCGATGCCGATCCCTATGGCGGCGCCCTCGAAGACCGCGCGGAAGCGGGCCTCGGTGGCGTGCAGCGCCTGCGCGACGACGCCCTGCGCCTTGAGGGCGGCGGCCGAGATGGCCTCCTGCTCGGCCAGCGTCCGCCGGCGCAGCGCCTCGGCGAACCCGGCGGCCATGGCGTGCTGCAGCCGCGCCGAGCGGGCCCGCAGCTCCTCCTGGTCGCCGTCGCCGCCGCAGTAGAGCACCAGGTAGGCGTCCACGCAGTCCAGCGAGCGGCTGAGCGCCTCCGGGTCGGTGCAGTGCGCCCCGACCAGGGCGGCGCCGACCGCCCGGCCCTCCTCCGCGTCCAGGATCCTGGCGTGCAGGGCCGCACTCAACCGCCGGGCCAGCGGCAGGAGTTCCGCTTCGAACTCGACCCGGGTCAGCGACGTCGACGTCACCGGGAACACCGCCCGGCTCCAGATCGTCGCGAACCGGCGCAGTCTGTCCTCCGGCCCGTCCGGCTCCGCGATCACGCCGTACGCCCCACGCCGGCGAAACCGGAGAAGGCCCAGGGATCCTCGTCCTCCGGCGCCGTCTCCGGCCGCCAGTGCGGCATCGGCACCAGTCCCGGTTCCACCATCTCGTACCCCTCGAAGAACCGCGCGATGTCCTCGCGCGAGCGCATGATCAGCGGGTTGCGAATGTCCTTGTACACGTCGACCGTGCCCGCGGCCCGCTCCGGTGGCAGCGGGATTCCCTCGTACGAGGCATGGGTGAGGACCAGCAGGCTGCCGGGCGCGCACGCCTCGCGCAGCCGGGCCACCGCCTCGTACGGGTCGTCCTCGTCTTCCACGAAGTGCAGTATGGCAACGAGAAGCAGCGCCACCGGCCGGTTCAGGTCGATCAGCCGGTGAAGTTCGGGGCTGTCGAGGATCTCCCGGGGCTTGCGCAGGTCGGCGGCGACCACTCCGGCGTCCTCGTTGCCCGCCAGGACCGCCTGGCTGTGCGCGACGGCGACCGGGTCGTGGTCGACGTAGACGACGTGCGCGCCGGGGCTGGCCGCCTGGGCCACCTCGTGGACGTTGCCGAAGGTCGGGATGCCGGAGCCGATGTCGAGGAACTGCGTGATGCCCTCGCCGGCCGCGTACCGCACCGCCCGGCGCATGAACGCCCGGTTCGCCTGCATGATCTTGGGCAGCCCCGGCATGAACTCCATGGCCTTGCGGGCGGCTTCCCGGTCGACCTCGAAGTTGTGCGAACCGCCCAGGTAGAAGTCGTAGATCCGCGAAACGCTCGGCACCGAGATGTCGATGCTCCGGGGGGCCCAGGCGGGACGTTCCATCTATCTCTCCAAGGCGTAGGCGATCCGGTGTTCGAGCTGAGGCTACTGATCGCCTGCCAACGGGGCGAGCCGAACCGGAAATTGACCGTCCGTTCCCGGTCACTGCCTGCGGCACGTGCCACCACAAGTCGCACAAAAGCGGTCCGCCCCCTCCGTGCGGCGCGGAGGGAGCGGACCTTGCGATCGGGCGCGTCGGGTGCGGTCGACCCTGGGGAGGTGACGCCTACTTCTTCGGCGCGCCGATCGGCTTTCCGGAGGGGGCCATGACGTACCAGGTGCCCCCGACGCCCTGGCCGTTGGTGTCCCCCGGCTTGGTGTCACCGGAGAAGGTGTACGCCGGCCAGCAGTCGACGGTCATCTGCTTGACGCCGTCGGGCCGGGTGAAGCCCATCAGGCCCTTCTTCTCGATGCCCTTGGTGTCGCTCGCGTCGACCGGGGCGACGGCCGGCCACTTCTCCAGGCAGGCGCCGGTGCAGTTGGAGATCACCTTCGGCCAGGCGACGTCCTTGATGAACCGGTAGACCGTCATGCCGTTCTTGTCGACGACGATGTCCCCGAGCTTGGGGTCCTTGCGCACCGACAGGCCCGGCAGGCTGGCGAGCGTGGCCTTCTTGCCGTCGGGGGCGAGCGCGTACCACTTGCCGCCCACGCCCTGGCCGGCGATGTCCCCGGCCTTGGTGTCCTTGGCGTAGCGGTACGCCGGCCAGCCGCCGATGGTCAGCTGCTTGGTGCCGTCGGGCCGGGTGACCTCGCCGAGCAGGGACTTGTCGATGCCGGCGCCGGCCGTCGCGTCGTCCGCGGGCACGGGCGGCCAGGTCTTGGCACAGTCGCCCTCGCAGTTGGACTTGGGCGGCTCGGCGGTGTCCTCGTCGAACCGGTAGAGCGTCAGGCCGTTGCCGTCGGTCAGCACCTTGCCCAGCTCGGCGTTGTCGGTGACGGCGAGCTTGCCCGCGGGCGAGGTCTGGGTCGCCGAGCCCGAGCCGTCGGCGCCGTAGCCGTTGCTGGGGCTGGCGGTCGCACCGACGCCGACGCTCCCGTAGTCGCCGGCCGCGGCCGTGGCGCCCACGTTCTGGCTGCCCACCGAAGACGCGCCGCCTTGCTGACCGCACGCCGTCGTCAGCGCCAGCACGGCCGCGGCGCCCGCTACCAGCGAGGCGCTCCGCCAGGAGGTCTTCATGGTCAACTCCCCATAATCACAAGGCTGTTGCAGCGCCCTGCTGCGCCGCCGCACGA
This sequence comes from Streptomyces sp. 7R007, assembly GCF_054850255.1. Taxonomy (NCBI): domain Bacteria; kingdom Bacillati; phylum Actinomycetota; class Actinomycetes; order Kitasatosporales; family Streptomycetaceae; genus Streptomyces; species Streptomyces sp. 7R007. Next base: position 440,094 of record NZ_JBTWMV010000001.1, read on the forward strand.
CACTGGGTACGCACGGCGGTGGCGTTTGTGTTCAACCGGCGCACAAATTTCTTTCCGGAACCTGTGACCCTGGCGCGTCATCCCGCACATGCGTGCGCATCCACGACACGCAAGGAGGACGCGGATCAAACCGCCGTACGCCCGGCTTCCTTCGTTCGGACCAATCCCCGGCGGCTGCGGCGTGGGGCGGCCGGTGAAGGCCCATGATCCTCGTCGTGCACCGACTCGAACCGACCCGATCCGCCCTCGCCGCCCGGGTGTTGGCCCTGGTCACGCTGGCGTGGCTGCTGGTGGGCGCGCCGGCCGGCCCGGCGGCGGCCGACGCCTGCGCGTACGCCTCGACCGGGCCGGACGGCACCGAGGCGGTGGCGGTCGCCGGGCACCCGCCCTGGCCGACGCCTCCGGCGTGCCCGACACCGCCACCGTGCCCCACGCCCACCCCGACCCCCACGCCCACCCCCGCGCCGCCGAAACCCAGCCCCACCCCGAAGCCGAAGCCGACCCCGCCCCGGCCGAAACCCACCCCCAGGCCCGCGCCCCCGCCACCGCCCCGGCCGGCCCCGGCACCGACGCCTCCCCCCGCCCCGCGCCCGGCGGCACCCCTCCCGGCGGCCCCCAAGCCCACCCCGCCGCCGAGCCGCAAGCCCACCCCCCGCCCGTCGGTGACCCCCGTGAGCTACCCCCGCCACCAGACGCCGCCGGCCAAGCGGCCCCTCCACAACGGCCCGTCGCCGGTCACCTTCGTCCTGCTCATCACCGCGCCCGCAGTGATCGCCATCGCCGCGCTGCGCCCGCGCTAGCCCTCTGGAGGCACTCCTTGCCGGATTGGCTTGTTCTCACCCTCGCGATGCTGGCCGCCTGTGTCGTGGTGGTCGTCATCACCCTCGTACGCCACAAGGCCGCTCCCGACGACGAGGACCCCAGCGAGACCCCGGACGTCATCGAGTACATGACGATGTGGATCGGCGTCGTCTACGCCATCGTCCTGGGCCTGGCCATGGCCGGGGTGTGGGAGGCCCGCAGCGCCGCCCAGGACCACGTGCAGACCGAGGCCGTCGCCCTGCACGAGATCTCGGAACGGGTACGGGTCTACCCGGCCGACGTCCGTGACCGCATTCGGGACGATGTCAACGCCTATGTCGGACAGGTCGTCACCACCGAGTGGAAGACGATGGCCGACCAGGGCGAGGTCACCGCCCGCGGCACCGAGCTGTTCGCGCGCATCCGCCAGGACGTCACCGACTACCAGCCCGCCAACGACTTCGAGGCCCAGGCCTACCAGCCGCTCCTCGACCAGGTCACCGCGGCGGACCAGGCGCGCAACGCCCGCGCGGACTCCCTGGGGGCGACCATGCCCGGCGTGGTCTGGTTCGGGCTGCTGACCGGGGCGGTGGTCACCATCGGCATGGTCTTCGCGCTGCAGATCCGGCGCACCGCGCGCGAACTGATCCTCGCCGGGCTCTTCTCCGCGCTGATCGCCTTCCTGCTCTTCCTCATCTGGGACTTCGACGCCCCCTACGGCCGCGGCATCACCGCCTCGGCGGAACCCTTCCTGAACCTCTTCCCGCACCTCAGGGCCTGACAAGCCCTCACCCGACGGGCCGCCCGGACGGTGTGCGCCACGCCGCGCGCATCCCCTGGGTGGCCCACACTCGTGCCCCATTCGCCCGACTGCGATCGCGCGGACGCACACCTGTTCCTACCGTTTCGGTCATCGAGGTGCATTTCTGGCCCCAGCGGAAAAGGTCCGCAGCTGCTCCTCGGGGACCCGGAGGACTCACCATGCGCGCGATACGCGTCGCCTCTGCCGCACTGCTGGGCGCGGGCGCCCTCGTCTGCTCCGCGCCGGCCGCCGTCGCCGGCAACGTCACGCCGTTCGGCTTCAGCGTCCTGCCCTCGACCATCGCGGCCGGCGGCCAGGTCACGCTGCAACTCGACCGGGACGGCGGCTGCCGGGGAGCGGCCACGGTCACCTCGGCCGTCTTCGACACGGTCACCATCGCCCAGGGCCGTTCGTCGGCGACGGCGAAGGTCGACTGGGACGCCAAGCCGGGGGCGGTGTACCAGGTGACGTTCACGTGTGACGGCGTGAGCGGGTCGACGGACCTGACCATCGCGGGCGGCCGTCCCGTCGGTCCCACGCCGGTGCCCAACCCCCACCGGGGGGTGCACGCCGGGCAGGGCGGCAGCATCGCCGGGTTCGACGGGAAGGAGATCGGCCTCGGGGCGGCGCTCATCGCCGGGTCGGTCGGGGCGGCGTACCACTTCTCCCGCCGCCGCACCGGCGCGGACGGCGCCTGAGGACGGACCTTCGCCCCGGATTCCCGGTCGGGAGTCCGGGGCGAAGCGCTGTGCGCGTCAGATGTGCTTCTCGGCGCGCCGGCGCATCCAGAACAGTCCGCCGCCGACCACGGCAGCCGCCACGAGCCCGCCGCCGATCGCCATGTCCGTCGGCGTCGCCCCGCTGGTGCTGCTGCCGCCGAGACCGCCGCGGACCCCGCCGATGACGGTGTAGGCGGCCGGGTTGGTCAGGGTCTGGCTGCCGCAGGTGACGGTGATGCTGTGCGATCCCGTCCTGGCGTTGTTGTTGACCGTGGCGGTGCCCCTGGAGGTGTTGCTGTTTCCGACGCGGTTGAGCGTGGTGGGCGAGAAGGCGTCGGAGGTGGCCGTGGCGATGCCCGGGCAGCCGTCGACGGTGATGGTGAGCTGCCCGCCGCGGGCGATGACGCTGGGCAGGGCGACGAGGTTGCTCAGGGTGATGGGCATGCCGTCGCGTGCGACGGCCGCCGGGGCGGCGAGCCCGACGGCGGCGACCGTGGCGGCGACGGCCGCCAGGGCACGAGTAGTACGCATGTGATCCTCCGCGGAAGACGCCCCGGGGCCCGTCCCCGGTCGATCGGCGAGAAAGCGCCTCCCAGAAAGACCCTCAGTTGCCGTGCGCGAGCCCGCATTTCGGCGCTGGTCCGTCCTGGTGAGAGGACACGCCGAGCGAAAAGCACACAATCGGATATCACCGCAGGTCACGGACCGTCAGAAATTTCCTTTCCGCGGCAACTCGGATGGCGCACCAAAGGAGTCCGGACGATGGGCGGCCACCCGTTCGCGCCGTCCCCGTCGCCGGTTCCGGGCAGGCGTCCTAGCGTTCTCGTATGCGCGAATGACGTGGCGACGGCCGCGTCGAGAGGGGAAGTCGAATGTCTGCGTTCGAGCTGGCCGACGACGAGGAGGAGCTGCGGCCGAAGAAGCGTGCTCCTTGGGGCGTGATAGCGCTTGTTCTGCTGACCGGCCTCGCGCTCATTCGCAACGGTTCGGGGGAGTTCGACATGGGTCCGCCGCAGCCCGCCTCCGCGGCCGCGGCGGACAGCCGTGTCCCGAGCACCTTCGCCAAGGCGGCCCCGCTGCCGTTCTCCGCCCCCGACCGGGTGCGGATCCCCGCCATCTCCGTCGACGCGCCCGTGATGCCGGTCGGCCTGGACGCGGACGGCTGGGTCGGCGCGCCGCCGCCCGAGGACCCGAACCTGGCGGGCTGGTTCACCGGCGCCGTCTCGCCCGGCGAGAAGGGCACCGCGGTCGTGGTCGGCCACGTCGACAACATGCAGGGCCCCGCCGTGTTCTACGGCCTCGGGGCCCTGAAGAAGGGAAACCGCGTCGAGATCGCCCGCAAGGACGGAAAGACCGCGGTGTTCGAGATCTACGGCGTCGAGGTCTTCCAGAAGAACGACTTCCCCGGCGACCGTGTCTACGGCTCCAAGGGCGCCCCGGAATTGCGGGTCATCACCTGCGGGGGCGGTTTCTCCAAGCAGAAGGGTTACGACGGAAACGTCGTTGTCTTCGCCCGCCTGGTCGAGGTCCGCTGAGCGTTCCCCGGCCGGGCGGGCGGGCGGCGATGGTGCGTATCGCCGTCCCGGTTATGCGTATCGCCGTCTCGGGACGGTGATGTGATAGCCGGAATCCAGCAGATACGGAAGATAGTTCCGCAGGGCCCGGACGCTCTGGGAGCGGTCGCCCCCGGCGTCGTGCGAGAGCACCACGACGCCGGGGGCGGCGCCGTCCTCGACCCGGTGGACGATGGTGCGGGTGCCGGGGGTGGTCCAGTCGAGGGTGTCGACGGTCCAGGCGAGCGGCTCCATGCCCAGCTCGGCGCCGAGCTGGAAGGCGGCGCGGTTCCAGGCGCCGTAGGGGGCCCGGAACCAGCGGGGGCGTTCGCCGTACGCCTCCTCGATCACGTCGCTGGTGCGCTGCATCTCGGACCGGATCCGAGACCTGGTCAGACGGGTCAGCAGGGGGTGGGACCAGGTGTGGTTGCCGACGATGTGGCCGTCGTCGGCCATCCGGGCCAGGAGGTCCTGGTTGTCGACGGCCATCTCGCCGCAGACGAAGAACATCGCGCGCACGTCGTAGCGGGCGAGCGTGTCCAGGATGTCCGGGGTGTAGCGGGGGTCGGGGCCGTCGTCGAAAGTCAGCACCATGGTGCGACCGCGTCCGGAGACGCGCAGGAACGGCTCGTGGCGCACCAGGGTGCGGGCGGGCGCGGCCTGCGGCGGTCCGTATCCGGTCAGGGGCTGCAGACGGTAGGCGGACGGCTTGAGCGCGCGGCCCGCCCGGGGACCGGCGGCGGGCGCGGCCGGCCGGGCCGGCGCGTCTCCGTTGCCGAGCGCGAGGACGCCGGCGGTGCCGGCCGCGCCCAGAGCGGCGGCGCCGGTGAGCAAGGCCCGGCGCCGCGTGAACAACTGATCCTTCTTCATGACTCATCAGTCGACCGGCGCGAGGCCGACGCACCCCGGCGACACCGGTGCGGCGGCGGGAAAACACCCGCACGGGCCAAGCAGTCGGGTCATACGACGGACGGCGGCCCCGGCGTCCCGCGGCGGGGGCCGCCGTAATCGCCTTTCGAGGAGCGGCCGTTCCTCGCTACCGTCGGCACGGTGGGTGATCACACGGCGCTTCCTCCCGTCCTCGGCGACAGCCCGGACGCCACGCTGGCCGCCTTCCTCACCCGGGCCCGCGCCGACCCGGGCGTCGTCGGCCTGGTCCTGAGCGGCTCCCAGGTGCACGAGGGCATGGCCACAGCCCGCTCCGACCACGACCTGCACGTCGTCCTGCGCGACCGGGCCGCCTCCCCGCTCGCGGGCCTCGACTGGTTCCGCTCCGCCCATCTCGACCTGGCGGTGCTCTCACTGGAGGAGTTCCGCAGTCGTGGCCTGCCCGGTGCCCCCGCCGCCTTCCTGCGGTACGCGTACGTCCACGCCGAGGTGCTGTTCGACCGGCTGGACGGCGAGATCGCCGCGATCGTCGACCGCAAGCGGACCCTGACCCCCGACGAGGCGCACACCGCGGTGGCCGGTCACCTGGACGCGTACGTCAACCAGACCTACCGCTCGCTGAAGAGCCACCGCGACGGGCGGGGCGAGGCCGGTCACCTGGACGCGGCGGAGAGCGTGCCGTACGCGTGGGAGGTGCTCTTCGCGCTGCACCGCAGGGTGCGGCCCTACAACAAGTACCTGCGGTGGGAGCTGGAGCGGCGGCCGCTCGGGGACGGCGACGAGTGGAGCGTGGGGTGGCTGCTGCCGGCGGTGCGCCGCATCCTGGCCGACGGCGATCCGCACACCCAGCGCGAGCTGTTCGTCCGCGTCGAGCGGGCGGCGCGGGCCGTGGGACACGGCGGGGTGCTCGACGCCTGGGGGGACGACCTGCGGCTGCTGCGCCACGCGCCGTCAGGCGGGTGAGACGGGCGGGCGGTTGGCCGGGCCCGGCCCCGTCCCCTCCGGCGAGGCCGAGCGCCGGACGCGCCGGCGGCCCCTCGGCCGGGGCGGGCCGACGCGCCCCCTCGGGTGCCCCGTTCGGCGGGACTTGTGCACGGCCGGGGCGGAAGTGAGGCCCGGGATCGCGCCGGGAGGTCCCGCGTGGCGGCGGGACCTGCGGTTTCCGATAGCCTCGCTGCCGTGACGGAACAGCACTCGCACCAGTTCGAGCGGGGCACCGACGGTCCCAAGGTCATCCTCGTCGGCGTGGACGGCTCCGACTCCTCGCTCCGCGCCGCGGCCTACGCCGGCGGCCTGGCCCGGCGCCAGCACGCCCTGCTGGCGGTCGTGTACGTGCAGCCGGTGCTCGCGGCGGGCGCGGCGATGGGGGCGCCGGTGGCGGAGACGACGGACGAGATCGCCGAGGACCTGGTGAAGCAGATCCGGGAGGCCACCGAGCGCACGAAGGGGATATTCGACGTGCGCTGGGAGTTCCACACCTTCCGCGGCGACCCGTACGGCGGCCTGGTGAAGGCGGCCGACGAGCTCAAGGCGGACGCGGTGGTGGTGGGCGCTTCGGAGCAGGCCGGTCACCGCATCGTCGGCTCGGTCGCCGTCCGCCTGGTGAAGGCGGGCCGCTGGCCGGTGACGGTGGTGCCGTAACCGCGCCTCAGGACAGGCGCCGGCGCATTCGGCCGGCACGCGGGCGGGGCGCGCCGGGTACGCCCCGCCCGCGTGGCGATCCCCTCGTCAGAGGACGTGGTCACGGGCCGTTCGACACCGGCGCGAGGGCCGCGATGCCGCAGACGAGCAGCGCGAGCACGGTCAGCCAGGCCCGCGTGGTCCTCGTGAACATGCGCATAAGCCATCAGCCTCCGTCGATATGGCCGTCGGGCGTGACCGCGTTGTCGTGGTAGCCACTGTCGTGGAACCCGCTGTCGTGGAACCCGCCCGGCACGTCGGCCGCCGACGCCGCGCCGGCCCCGGCGAGCAGGCCCGCGACGGTCAGCGCCGCGGCCGCCAGCGCCGCCGCCACCCGTGTGTGTTTCATCCGTACTCCCCCGTTCCTGGGTCGTTGCCGTCGGTACCAGGTGTAGCGGTCCGGGCGTTGTTCGCGTTCGGGCCCTGGTGCCGAACAAACAAGTCCGGAAAAATGTGACGGCGTTCGCGATGCGTGACGTGCGGGTTCGACGGGGAGGTGCGGCGATGCCGCGCAGGGAGCGACCGCTGGATGCCGGGGACGGTCCGTTACGGGAGTTCGCCGCGGGACTGCGGCGGCTGCGGCGCAAGGCCGGCAATCCGCCCTACCGGCGCCTGGCCGAGCGGGCCCACTACTCGATCTCGACCCTGTCCTCCGCGGCGTCCGGACAGCGGCTGCCGACGCTGGCGGTGACGCTCGCCTATGTGCGCGCCTGCGACGGGGACACAGGGGAGTGGGAGCGCCGCTGGCGGGAGACGGCACGGCTGCTCGGCGCGGAGGAGACGGAGCCGGGGCCCCAGGACGAGTCCGGGGTCCCGCCGCCGTACGTCGGGCTGCGGCCGCTGACGGAGCAGGACGCCGAGTGGTTCTTCGGCCGGGAGCAGCTGGTCGGGCAGGTGGCCGGCCGGCTGGAGCGGCAGCGGTTCGTGATGGTGATCGGGGCGTCCGGGTCGGGCAAGTCGTCACTGCTGCGGGCGGGGTTGGTGCCGCGGCTGCGGGCCGGGGGCGCGACGGTCGTGGTGTGCGCGCCGGGCGCGCGGCCGCTGGAGGAGTGTGCGGTACGGCTGAGCGCGGCGGCGGGGGTGACACCGGGCGCGCTGTACGAGGAGCTGCGGGCGGACACGGAGAACCTGAGCCGGGTGGTGCGGCGGATCACCGCGGGCTCGGACGGGCCGGACGGCGAACTCGTGCTGGTCGTCGACCAGTTCGAGGAGACCTTCACGCTGTGCCGGGACGCGGCCGAGCGCGACCGCTTCATCCGGGCGCTGGTGGTCGCCGCAGCGGCGCCGGAGGGCCGGTGCCGGGTGGCGCTCGGGGTGCGGGCCGACTTCTACGGGCACTGCACGCGCCACGCGCCGCTGGTGGAGGCGATGCGGGACGCGCAGGTGCCGGTCGGTCCGATGAGCCTGGAGGAGCTGCGGCAGGCGGTGGTGGGGCCGGCGCAGCGGGCCGGGCTGAGCGTCGAGGGCGCGCTGCTGGCGACGCTCACCGCGCAGGCGTACGGCCGGCCCGGGGTGCTGCCGCTGCTGTCGCACGCGCTGCGCGAGACCTGGCGGCGCCGGCGGGGCAACGCGCTGACGCTCCAGGGGTTCGAGGCGGCCGGCGGGCTGGAGGGCGGCCTGGCACACACCGCGGAGGAGTTCTACCAGCGGCTCGACACCGCCCAACAGGAGCTGGCGCGGCGGGTGTTCGTCCGGCTGACCGCGCCTGGCGAGGGCACGGAGGACACCCGGCGGCCGGCCTCCTTGACGGAACTGGCCGGGTCGGCCGACGACGACATCGATGTCAGCGGCGTGCTGGAGCACGCGGCCGCCGCGCGCCTGGTGGTGCTGGACCGCGAGCGGGTGGAGCTGGCCCACGAGGCGCTGATCCGGTGCTGGCCCCGGTTGCAGGGCTGGCTGGCCGAGGACCGGGAGGCGACGCGGACGCTGCGGCGGCTGACGGAGGCGGCGCAGACCTGGGAGACCCTCGGCAGGGACCCCGGCGCGCTGTACCGCGGGACGCGGCTGGCGCTCGCGGCGGCGCTCGACCGGGCGTCGATGTCGCCGGCGGAGCGGGCCTTCCTCGACGCGAGCCTGGCCGCGGACTCGGCCGAGCGCGCGGCGGAGCGCCGCCGGGTGCGGCTGCGCCGGGTGATGGTGGCGCTGCTGAGCGTCCTGCTGGTGCTGGCCACCACGACGGCGGTCCTGGCGGTGCGGGCGCAGCGGTCGGCGGACCGGGAGCGGGACGTGGCCAGTTCACAGCGGGCGGCCGACAAGGCGGCGGCTCTCCGGGGCGTCAGCCCTTCCCTGGCCGCCCAGTTGAGCCTGGCCGCCTACCGGATCTCCCCGACTCCCGAGGCGCGCGGCGCGCTGCTGAGCACGTTCGCGACGCCGTACGCCACCCAGCTGACCGGCTACGGGGGTGCGGTCACCGCGCTGGCGTTCCGGTCCGACGGCAAGGTCCTGGCGACCGGCGGCGGCGACGGCAGTGTGCGTCTGTGGGGCACCGGGAACCCGCACAGGCCGCGCAGGCTCGGCGTGCTCGCCCTGTCCGGCGGCGTGCGCGCGCTCGCCCTCAGTCCCGACGGCGGCCTGCTGGCGGCGGGCGGCGACGACGGGGCGATGGCACTGTGGGACGTGCACGACCCGGGGGCGCCCACGCCGGAGGCGACGCTGCACAGCGGCGCCGGCCCGGTCCTCGCGCTGTCGTTCGGTCCCGACGGACGCACGCTGACGGCGGCCGCCCGTGACGGCATCCGGCGCTGGAGCCTGGCCGACGCCCGCCGGCCGCGGGACCTGGGTGTGCGCGAGGTGTCCGCGGACGTGACGGCGGCGGCGTTCAGCCGTGACGGGCGGACGCTGGCCACCGGCCACGCCGACCGCACGGTACGGCTGTGGTCGGCTCCCCCGTCGGGCGACCGGCCCGGCGAGCTGTCGCGCGCGGTCGGCCACCGGCAGGCGGTGACGGCCGTGGCGTTCGCCCCGGACGGCCGCCGACTGGCCACCGGCAGCAGCGACTTCACGGTGCGGCTGTGGGACACGCGCAGCACGCGGCACATCGGCCGGCTGGACGTGCTCACCGCGCACACGGACACGGTCGAGGCCGTGGCCTTCGCCCCGGACGGCCGCACCCTGGCCACCGGCAGCGCCGACGCCACCGTGCGCCGCTGGCAGGTGGCCGGGGCGGGACCCGCCCGGGAACTGGCGGTCCTCACCGGCCACACCGGCGCGGTGGGCGCGCTGGCGTTCGGCCCGGACGGCCGTACGCTCGCCACCGGCAGCGAGGACGAGACCGCCCGCCTGTGGGACCTGCCCGGACCGGCGCTGATCGGCCACACCAGCTCGGTCTACTCCGTCGCCTTCAGTCCGGACAACCACCTCCTGGCGAGCGGGAGTTACGACCAGTCGGTGCTGGTGTGGAACCTCGCCGACCCGCGCCGGTCGCACGAGCCGGTGCGGCTGGCCGGCCACACGGGTCCGGTCAACTCGGTGGTGTTCCGGGCCGGTTCGGACGTCCTGGCCAGCGGCAGCGCCGACGGCACGGTACGGCTGTGGGAGGTGGATGCCTCCGGGAGCGGCCGGGTGCTGACGGTGCTGCGGCCGGGCGACGGCCACGTCAACCGCGTGGCGTTCAGCCGCGACGGCCGCGCCCTGGCCACCGGCAGCGAGTCGGGCACCGTACGCCTGTGGGACACGGCGGATCCGCGCCGGCCCCGTCTCCTGGCGACGCTGCCGGCGGGCGACGCGGTCGACTGCGTGGCCTTCTCCCCCGACGGCCGCACCCTCGCCGTCGCCGGCCGCGACCACACCGCCGCGCTGTGGGGGTTGGCCGACCGGAACCGGCCCACGCGCCTGGCCGTGCTGCGCGGCCACTCCGCCGCCGTGAAGTCCGTGGCGTTCAGCCCCGACGGCCGCACCCTCGCCACCGGCAGCGAAGACCGCACCGTACGGCTGTGGGACGTCTCCGACCGGCGCCGCCCGGATCTGCGCCGTCCGATCACCGGCTACACCGACGGAGTCATGGCGGTCGCCTTCGCCCCGGACGGACGGACCCTGGCCACCGCGAGCTCCGACCGCACCGCGCGCCTGTACGCCCTGTCCGGCCAGGGCGACGTCCGCGAGCTGGCCGTCCTCACGGGTCACGGCAAGCCCGTCGACACGCTCGCCTTCAGCCCGGACGGCCGCACGCTCGCCACCGGCGGCGAGGACTGGACCGTACTCCTGTGGGACCCTGACCCCGAACGCGTGGCCGCCCGGATCTGCGCCACCGTCTCCCCCGCCATGAGGCGGACGGAATGGCGCCAGTACTTCCCGCACCGGGACTACCGGCCGCCCTGCCCCGAGGCACCCCGCGACCATCCGAGGCCGGACGTGCCGTCCTAGGTGGTCCCGTGGGCGCGCATCCGGCCAACCGGGCGCTGACGCACGCGCGTTGGCCGGCTCCGGCCGGTGCGCTGAACGCGGGTTCGGGGTGCGCGCCGGCGTCGGGCGGCTGCGCGGCGTCTTCCGTACCGGGCGGCCCTGGGCCATCATGATCCACCGTCAGCCGTTTCCCGAACGTGAAGAGGTGACGCGCATGGCCGGGCTCCGGACGGGCGAGGGGATTCTCCGCCGCAAACCGATCGAGCACATCGAGGAGACGGAGGTCGGCGAGGGCGTGCGGCTGGACCGGTCCCTCGGACTGTGGCAGCTGACCGCGATCGGCGTCGGCGGCATCATCGGCGCGGGCATCTTCACCCTGGCCGGAACCGTCGCCAACGGCACGGCGGGTCCCGCGGTCCTCGTCTCCTTCCTCATCGCCGGCGTGGCGAGCGCGGCGGCCGCGCTGTCGTACGCGGAGTTCGCGGGGCTGATCCCGAAGGCCGGGTCGGCGTACACGTACGGCTACGCGGTGCTCGGCGAGTTCGCCGGCTGGTTCATCGGCTGGGACCTGCTGCTGGAGTACACGGCGATCGTGGCGGTGGTCGCCATCGGCATCTCGGGCTACTTCAGCTTCCTCGTCGAGGACATGGGCGCCGAACTGCCCAAGTGGATGCTGGGCGCGCCCAGTACGGGCGAGGGACACAGGGTCGACCTGTTCGCGGTGATCCTGTGCCTGCTCATCGCCGCCCTGCTCAACCTGGGCATCCGCAGCGCCGCCCGCTTCGAGACGGCCGTGGTCGCGCTCAAGGTGCTGGTCGTGCTGCTGGTGATCGCCGTCGGCGTCTTCCACGTCGACACCGGCAACTACCACCCGTTCTTCCCGTACGGCGTCGGCGGCGCGTTCACCGGCGCGGCGACGGTGTTCTTCGCGGTCTTCGGCTACGACGCGATGTCGACGGCGGCCGAGGAGTCCCGGGACGCCCAGCGGCACATGCCGAGGGCGATCGTCTACTCGCTGGTCATCTCGATGGTCCTCTACGTGGCCGCGTGTCTGGTGCTGACCGGCATGCAGGACTACCGGCACATCGACAAGGAGAGCGGCTTCTCCACGGCGTTCAAGTCGGTGGGGCTGGGCGGGCTGGCGGACGTGATCGCGGTGGGTGCGATCATCGGCATCCTCACGGTGATGTTCACGTTCATGCTGGGCGTCACCCGGGTGTGGTTCTCCATGTCCCGGGACGGGCTGCTGCCGAGGTGGTTCGCGAAGACGCACCCGACGCGGCACGTGCCGACCCGGGTGACGTGGATCGTCGGGGTGGCGTCGGCCGTCATCGCCGGGTTCCTGCCGATCGGCGAGGCGGCCGAACTGACCAACATCGGCATCCTGTTGGCGTTCGTGGTGGTGTGCACGGCGGTGATCGTGCTGCGCTACCGGCAGCCGGAGCTGCCGCGTGCCTTCCGTACGCCGTGGATGCCGGTCGTGCCCGCGGTGGGTGTCGTCTCCTCGATCTGGCTGATCACGTATCTGCAGTGGCAGACGTGGGTGCGGTTCGCGGTGTGGTTCGTGATCGGCGTGGTGATCTACTTCGGGTACTCGTACAAGAGGTCGGCGCTGGCGGGGCGTTGAGCGTCACAGGCCGCCGGGGAAGGCGTCACAGGCCGCGCAGGAAGTCGAGCAGGATCGCGTTGAAGGTCTGCGGCTGCTCCATGTTCAGGTAGTGGCCGACGCCTTCGACGACCTCGGCCCGGCCGTCGGGGACGGTGTCGGCGAGGCGCTGCGCCGCGTCGAGCATCTCGGCGGGCTCCAGGGCGCCGTTGACGGCGAGCACCGGGACGCCGAGATCCGGCAGCCGGGACCAGGAGCCGGTCACCCGCACCAGCCAGTCCTTCTCGTCGGGCGTGTGCTTGGTGATCGTTCCCAGGGCCATCTCCCGCAGCCGGCGCCCGATGTCCGGGTCGACCTCGTCCGGGCCGCGGTACGGGCCGGGCACGACCCGCAGGAAGACGTCGAGCCAGCCCTCGATGTCACCGGCGGCCAGGGTGCGGGCGTACTCGGCCTGGATGCCCCGGGTCCAGTCGTCCGTGTACTGGAAGTCGCCGGTCGCCGCGCCGCAGGTGACGACCGCGCGGACGAGCTCGGGGTGCTCCAGCACCGTGTCGGTGGCGATCACGCCGCCCATCGAGACGCCGACGAGGACGGCGGGCCCGGCGTCGAGCCGGCGCAGCAGTCCGGCGAGGTCGTCGGCCCAGCGGAAGGGCCCGGTCGCGTTGGCGGAGGCGCCGTGGCCGCGGACGTCCGGGGCGATGACGCGGTGCCCGGCGGCCAGCGCCGGGATCTGGTCCCGCCAGAAGCGGTGGTCGACGTAACCGGAGTGGAGCAGGACCACGAGGTCCCCGGAGCCGGTGTCGAGGTAGGCGAGGTCGCCGTCGGCGGACGCGTGAAAGCTCAGTTCGGAAGCAACCGTCATGACAACCAAGGTGTCATCTCCGGGCGACTTTGACAACTGGGTTGTCATGATGGATCGGTGCATGATGTCCGGGTGAACGACGACGACGCCCCGCTGCCCCCCGACGAACTCGGCCACCGTGTCTCCGAGGTGTTCGACCTGATCGGCGCGCTCTACCGGCGCGGCCTGCGCAAGATCGAGCAGGGCGAACAGGTCGAGGGCGTCCCCGTCGGCGTGCGCTCCGTGCTCGCCCTGCTGCGCCGGCACGGGCCCATGACGGTGCCCCAGATGGGCCGCGTCATGACGCTGACCCGGCAGTTCGTGCAGCGCATGGTCAACGACGCGGCGGCCGAGGGCTGGGTCGAGGTCACGCCCAACCCGGCGCACCAGCGGTCCTCGCTGATCCGGATCACCGGGGCGGGCGAGACGGTGATCGACACGATCCTGGCCCGCGAGCACGCCCTGAACCGGCAGGTCGGCGGCGATCTCACCGACGCCGAACTCACGGCGTGCGTCCGCGTGCTGAAGCAGATGCTGAAGACGTTCGACCACGTGGAAGCCGAGTGAGCGCCCCTACTCCCCCATCACCAGGCCGTCGTTCGCCGCACCCCGGCTGAGGACGACGTCCCGGATGCGGTCCCGCACGCCCTGCAGATCCGCTCCCTGCTCGATCGCCCGGTTGAGGTTGACCACCCGCCCCGCGTCGACATCGAACACCTGCGGGATGAACTCGGCCCGGGTCACCTCCCAGCGCCCGCCCGGACGGCTCGGCGGCGCGAAGGTGAACCGCGCGAGGGTGGACTGGTTGCCGCGCGGGTCCTGCGCGCCCTCGTGGTTGTACATCTCACCGGCCACCTGGTCGCCCATGCCGTAGACGACCCAGGTGCCGTTGACCTTCTCGTACGCCTGCGGGACGTGGGCGTGGGTGCCGAGGACGAGGTCGATGTCGGGTCGGCCCCCCGTGCGCGAGGCGGTGAGCGTCTGGGCGAGCGCGAGCTGCTGCTGGTCGGGCTCGTCCTGCCACTCCGTGCCCCAGTGCAGCGAGACGACGACCACGTCGGCGCCGGCCCGCCGGGCGGCGCGCGCGTCGGCGATGATCCGGTTCTGGTCCATGAAATCGACCGCCCACGGCTGGCCCGGCGGCAGCGGGAAGCCGTTGGTGTCGTAGGTGTAGGCGAGGTGGGCGACCTTCGCCGCGCCGGCGCGCAGGAGGGTGGTGGTGCGCGCCTCCGCCTCCGTACGGGCCGTGCCGGCGTGCCGTACGCCCGCGCGGTCGAGGGCGTCGAGGGTGCGGTCGATGCCGGCGGCGCCATCGTCGAGGCTGTGGTTGGAGGCGGTGGAGCAGCCGTCGTAGCCGGTGGCGGCCAGGCCCTGGGCGATCTCGGGCGGGGACTTGAAGAGGGGGTAGCCGGTGTAGTCGCCGTTCGCGCCGTAGACGGTCTCCATGTGACACAGCGCCAGGTCGGCGCGGGCGACGACGGAGCGGACGCCTGCGAGCATCGGGCGGAAGTCGTAGGTGGTGCCGCCGCCGTCGAAGCGGGCGCGGTCGATGACGGAGGTGTGCGGGAGGACGTCGCCGGAGGCCACGAGCGTGAATCCGCGGGCGGCGGGCGGGGCCGGGTGGGCGGCTCGGGCGGCGGCTTCGTGGTGCCGGGCCTGGCAGGCCGCGCCCGAGGCGAGGACGGCCGTGAGGGCCAGGGCAACCTGTCGTCTGCGTGCAATCATCAGCTCACCCCAGAGTGGCGGCTCGTCATATTTACGGACAAAAGGTACGGAGGTGAGGGGCCCCGGATGCGGCTGCGGCACGCCGATTAGCCCGTCCGGCGCGCACACCGGCCGTCCGCGACCGCCCGGAAGGACCGCCCGGGACCGTTCGTCGAACCGTTCGTCGACGCGATCGACCGTCCGCCGCAGATCCCCGTACGGGCCCTGTCCCGGAACCGGTGCCTGCGGTGCCATACGGCCATGACGGCCGGAACCACCCTCACGAACGGGACGACCGCCGAGCACGAGCTCGCCGCACTGCAGCGGGAGCACGGCCGGCCCCTCTTCGCGCTGCTGCTCCGGCTGTGTGACGGCGACCGACAGCGCGCCGAGGACCTCGTGCAGGAGACCCTCG
Organism: Streptomyces sp. 7R007; assembly: GCF_054850255.1. Taxonomy (NCBI): domain Bacteria; kingdom Bacillati; phylum Actinomycetota; class Actinomycetes; order Kitasatosporales; family Streptomycetaceae; genus Streptomyces; species Streptomyces sp. 7R007. Next base: position 455,444 of record NZ_JBTWMV010000001.1, read on the forward strand.
TCCGCGCCTGGCAGCACCCCGAGGCGCTGCGCGCCGACGATTTCGACTCCGTACGGCCGTGGCTGATGACCGTCGGACGGCGGCTGGCCATCGACGCGCGCCGGGCCCGCCAGGCGCGGCCCGCGGAGGTCGGCGACGCGATCCTGGAGAACGCTCGGGTGTGCGCGGACCACGCCGAACGAGCGGCCGCCACCCTCGATGTGCGCGAGGCTGTGAAGACACTCACTCCCGAGCACCGCGAAGTCCTGGTGCTCGTGTACTTCCAGGGGGCGAGTGTTGCGGAGGCCGCCCAAACCCTGGGAATCCCGCCCGGTACGGTGAAGTCCCGCGCGTACTACGCGCTGCGCGCCCTGCGCCGGGTGCTTCCGGGATACGCGGCCGACCTGCGGTGAAACCAACGGATCAGTCAAACCTCCGTAAAGCGCCTTGCTGAGGACCCCTGTTGAGTATTCGGCTGTCCTCATCCGTGTTCCGGACTGGAGCCCGGGCGTTCGGGCTGACGCGCACGCACCACCGGAGGAAGGCAGGAAGGGATGCTGCACAGAGGTCAAGAGAGCACGGACGGCGCCGGCGGCGAACTGGTCGTTCCCATGGCCTGGTTGTACGCCGAGTACATCGCCGACGAGCTGCTGCGGACGGGCGATCTGATGCCGCCGACGTCCTTCGAGTTCCGCGCCGGGCGCGACGCGCTGGCGCTGACCATCTTCCTCGCGGACACCGACGGTGAACTCTCCGGCATCCGGGTCGTCTCCCAGCTGGAGACCTGGCTGTCGCTGACGGCCTACGACCAGCCGTGGCAGGACTGGGTGGGCGAGCGGATGGCGAAGCTCGCCGCCGAGGCCGCCGAGGCCGGCGTCCGCGCGCCGGACCTGGACCTGGCCGAGGCGGCCTGGCGCTGGCTGGAGGAGACCGAGTTGCTCGCGCCCGATCTGAACGCCGTGCCGGGCGGCGCCGTAGGGGTCGGCGAGGACGAGGGTCCGAAGGTGTGGACGAAGGCGTGGCAGCTCGGACTGCCCCTCGGGCACCTGGCCATCCACCTCTTCTAGATTTTTTCTCTTCGGACCAATCCGCGAGCCGGGCCGCTACGAATCCGAAGGTTCACGATTCTGTGTGTGCCTTGAGTGATTCGGCGGCCTGGTGCGTACCGGTGGGAGCAAGGAGTAACCCCACCCGCACCCAACGGCACGAGGATTCGGCATGAGGTCCCTGGAGAGGCATCGCGACGTCGCCGCGTACGCGCTCGGCGTGCTGGACGAGGCGGACGCCTTCCGCTTCGAGGACCACCTCATGGAGTGCCCGCGCTGCGCGGCCTCCGTGACCGAATTCGGGCCCATCACCCGCCAGTTGATGCTGTACCGGCGGGCCACCCCGCGTTTCGTGCACCCGATGGCCGGGCCCGGACCCCAGCTGCTGGACCGGCTCATGGGCGCGGTGGCCGCCCGGCGCCGCGCCACCCGCCGCCGCTTCCTGTACGCGGTCGCCGCCTCGGTCGTGGTCGGTCTCGCCGGACCCGGCATCGCGCTCGGCGGAGGCGACGAGGAGGGCGCCGCACGGGTCTCGGCCACCGACGCCCGCTCGGGCGTGTGGGCACAGGTGACCACGAAGAAGGAGGACTACGGCAGCGACCTCACCCTGGAGGTCAAGGACGGCGCCGGTCCCCGCTCCTGCCGCCTCGTGGTCGTCGGCCGGGACGGCACCGAGCAGACGGTCGCCAGCTGGAACGTGCGCCGCCACGACGCCCGCCCGAACACCGTGCAGGGCAGCTCGGCCATGCGCCCGGACGAGATCGACCGCTACGAGGTGCGCACGGACGAGGGCGAACACCTGGTCACCGTGGACGCACACCACTAGGCCGGCCGGGCCGCGGCGTACGGAGTTGCCGCACCGTGCCGACCGGCCGAAACTGAAGACGATGACGTGGAGCCACCGTCGGTCCGACTCTGCGCCGCCCCGACCCGTACGGACGAAGGGGCTGACCCGGTGGAGAAAGAACTGCGGATCCTCCTGACCGAGGAGGGCGCGGAAGCCGAGCGGGTGGCGACCCTCACCGGCTATCTGCGACAGGAACTGCTGCAACTCGACGTGGACGACGTGACCGCCCTGCCCGGCGCGGAGGTACCGCCCGGGGCCCGCGCGGTGGACGTCACCCAGATCGGCGCCCTGCTGGTGGGGCTCGGCAGCTCGGCCGGCGCGCTGAACCAGGTGATGGGCGTGCTGCGCGACTGGCTCGGCCGGTTCCGGGGCACCAGACCCGCGCTGCGGCTGACGCTCGACGACGACGTGCTGGAGATCTCGCAGGCCTCGCCGGAGCAGGTGAACGAGGCGTTCGACGTCTTCATCCGGCGGCACACCCCGGCCCAGGCCCCGCCATGACCGAGTCACGGCACGCGCTGATCATCGCCAACGACAGCTACGACGACCGGGGGCTGAAGCAGCTGAAGGCGCCGGGGCACGACGCCGACGCGCTCGCCGAGGTGCTGCGCGACCCGCAGATCGGCGACTTCGAGGTGGTGGTGATCCGCAACCAGCCCGTGCAGGTCATCCGCCGGACCATCGAGCACTTCTTCGCCGACCGGCGCCGCGACGACACGCTCGTGCTGCACTTCTCCTGCCACGGGCTCAAGAGCGAGTCCGGCGAGCTGTACTTCGCCGCCAGCGACACCGAGCCGCTGCTGCTCGAAGCGACCGCGGTCGCCGCCCCGTTCGTGCGGCGCTGCATGTCCCGCAGCCGGGCGGGACGCACGGTGCTGTTCCTCGACTGCTGCTACGGCGGCGCCTTCTCCCGCGGGTCGTCCGGCGTCCGGGCGGCGGGCGACGTGAACGTCCTCGACAACTTCGCCGAGGAGAGGCCGGCCGGCGGACGCGGCTGGGCCGTCATCACCGCCTCCAACTCCATGGAGTACGCCTTCGAGGGCGAGCAGCTCGCCGAGCACTCCGCGCGGCGGCCCTCGGTGTTCACGCGCGCGGTGGTGCAGGGCCTGGAGACGGGCGAGGCGGACCTCGACGCGGACGGCGAGATCTCGCTGGACGACCTGTACGACTACGTCTTCGACCACGTCCGGGAGCAGAACCCGAACCAGACGCCGAGCAAGACCGTGGAGCTGCAGGGCGAGCTCTACCTGGCGCACAGCCGGCGGCCCACGATGAGGATCGTTCCGGAGCCGATCCCGGTCTCCTGGCACACCGCCCTCAACAGCCGCAACCACTTCACCCGGCTGGGGGCGGTCGCGGAGTTGCGGCTGCGGCTGGAGAACGAGGACCTGTCCCGGGCAGAGGGAGCCCGTCAGGCCCTGGAGGAGGTCGCGCGCAACGACGTCAGACCGGTCGCGGACGCCGCCACCGCCGCGCTGCACGAGGTACGGCTGCGGCCGTCGACCGCGAGGGTGGACTTCGGCCGGCTGGCACGGGGCGCGCCCGTCGCGCACCGGCAGGTGGCCCTGACCGGCCTGCCCCTGGCCCGCGCGTGCGTGCCGCACGTCTCGGAGCCGTGGCTGCGGGTCGGTGTCTCGGCGGAGGGCCTGGACGTCGGCGTGGACCCGGTCGCCGAGGGGCGCCTCAGCGGCGACATCGTGCTCAAGGGGGTCGCCGGCGACGCCACGATCCACGTGGAGGCCGAGGTGGAGCCGGCGGCCGAGGCCAGGACCGAGGAGCACGACGCACGCCAGGACACGGAACGCCGGACACGCGAGGAGCAGGAGGAGGCGGCGAGCCGGCGCCGAGAGGCCGAGGAGACACGGCGCCAGGCCACCGAGGAAGCGCTGCGACAGGAAACCGAACGGCGGACGGCCCGCGAGGCGGAGGAACAGGCGGCACGGGACGCCCAGGAGCCCCAGGCCCCGGCGGCACGCGAAACTGAACAACAGACGGCGCGCGAGGCACAGGAGCGGGCCGCGCGGGAGGCACAAGAACAGGCGACGCGCGCGGCCCAGACACAGACGGCCCGCGAGGCGCAGCAACAGGCGGCGCCGGATACCCAGGAGCAGGCCGCGCGGGAAGCCCACACACAAGCAGCCCCCGAGGCGCAGCAACAGGCGGCGCGCGAGGCGCGGGCAGCGCCGGAGGCCCAGACACGGGCGGCGCGCGAGGCGCAGCAGCTGGCAGCGCGGGAAGCCCAAACACAGGCGGCCCCCGAGGCGGAGCAACAGGCGCGCGAGGCACAAGAGCGGGCCGCGCGGGAAGCGCAGGCACAGGCGGCACGGGAAGCCCAGGGGCAGGCGGCACGGGAAGCGCAGGCACAGGCGGCACGGGAAGCGCAGGCGCAGGCGGCGCGGGAAGCCCAAGCACAGGCGGCACGGGAAGCCCAAGCACAGGCGGCACGGGAAGCCCAAGCACAGGCGGCGCGGGAAGCGCAGGCGCGGGCGGCGCGGGAGGCCGAGGTGCGGGAGGCTCAGGAGCGGCAGGTGCGGCTGGAGGCCGAGCGGCGGGCTCGCGAGAGCGAGCAGCGCAGGGCCTGGGCGGCCGAGCAGCGACGGGCGTACGAGCGCGCGCAGGCCCAGCGGCGGCGCCGCGAGACGGCTCCGCGCCGGCCCAAGACCGCGCCCCTGCTCGCCGTCGCCGCGCTGGTCTCGGCCGCGGTCTCGCTGGTCACCGTGATCCTGTCCGCGCTCGCGGCGATCGACGACGTCACGGGCTGGCGGCACGATCCGGGGAGCAGACTCGAAGACCATGTCCGCGACATGTCGGCGTCGCTCACCCTCGCGCTGATCACCGCGGCGGCAGCGCTCCTGCTCGGCGCGATCGCCCGGCACGGCGCGAACGCGCGCAAGGACCGCTACACGGCCACCGCGAAGGACGTCACCGCGTCCCTGACCCGGGCCGCGAGGATCGTGGCCGTCCCGGCGCTGGTCCTCGCCGTGCTCCTCACCGTCGCCCACGCGGTGGTGCGTCACCTGTGACCGCTCACTTCAGCAGCCGGGACATCCTCCGGTCCGCGAGCGGCTTGCCGCCGGTCTGGCAGGTCGGGCAGTACTGGAGGGAGGAGTCGCTGAAGGAGACCTCGCGGATGGTGTCGCCGCAGACCGGGCAGGGCTCGCCGGTGCGGCCGTGCACGCGCAGGCCGCTCTTCTTCTCCGACTTCAGCCGCCCGGCCGCCACACCCCGGGAGCGCTCGACCGCCTCGGTGAGGGTGGTGCGCAGCGCCTGGTAGAGGCGGGTGGTCTCCTCGGGGGTGAGCGAGGCGGCCAGCTTGAACGGCGACATTTTCGCGGCGTGCAGGATCTCGTCGCTGTAGGCGTTGCCGATGCCGGCGATGAGGCCCTGGTCGCGCAGGGCGCCCTTGATCTGGCGTCTCTCCGCCGTCAGCAGGCCGGCGAAGGCCCGCTCGTCGAAGTCGTCGGCCAAGGGGTCCGGGCCGAGCCGGGAGACGCCCGGGACCTGCCCGGGGTCCTGGACGACGTACACGGCGAGGCGCTTCTGCGTGCCGGCCTCGGTCAGGTCGAAGCCCTCGCCGGTCTCCAGGGCCACCCGCAGGGCGAGCGGCCCCTTGCCGGGGCGCGGCACGCCGTCCGGGAGCCGGTCCTTCCACTGCAGCCAGCCCGCGCGGGCCAGATGGGTCACCAGGTGCGGGCCGCCGTCCGTGGCCAGGTCGAGGAACTTGCCGTGCCGGCGCACGGCGACGACCTCGCGGCCCTCGACGGCGGTCAGCGGGGGGTCGTACGTCTTCAGGACGCTGATCGCGACGGGCAGCACGCGGACGATCTCGTGGCCGACCAGGTGCTCGGCCAGGAAGTCCTTGAGCGCTTCCACCTCGGGGAGTTCCGGCATACGTCCAGAGTGCCAGGCGGGCTCACTCGCGTCCCGGCACCACGAACTCGCACCACACGCACTTGCCGCCGCCCCGCGCCTCCACGCCCCAGGCGTGGGTGAGCAGGTCGACCAGGAGCAGGCCCCGCCCCGAGACGCCCGACTCCCCCGCCTCGCGGCGGCGTGGCAGGGCGCTGGAGGAGTCCTCGACCTCGACGCGCAGTCGGCGGTCGCCGCCGGTGAGGACCCGCAGGGTGACGACGGCGGCGCCCTCGGTGTGCATGAGGGCGTTGGTGATCAGCTCGTCGGCGACGAGTTCGATCTCGTCGGCGCGCTCCCGGGCGCCCCAGGCGCGGACCGCCGCCCGGATCATGTGCCGTGCCTCGGTGAGGGCCTCGGGGTCGCCGGGCGCCACGTGCTGGCGCAGCCGGCAGCCCGCGCGCGCCGCCTCCAGGCCGCGGCGGCGCAGCAGGAGCAGGGCCACGTCGTCGTCCCCGCCGCGCTCCTCGGCCACGTCGATGAGGCGGTCGGCGAGATCCCGTACGTCGTCCGGGCCGGTGGCGATGAGGGCGGTGAGGTTCTGCATGCCGTCGTCGAGGTCGGCGCCGGGCTGTTCGACCAGTCCGTCGGTGCACAGCAGGAGGGTGTGGCCGGGGTCGAGTTCGAGGGTGCCGACGGGGTATTCGAGGCTGCCGAACTCGGCGGACAGGCCCAGCGGCAGGCCGCCCTCGACCGGGACGCGCCGGCAGCTGCCGTCGGCGGCGCGCACCAGCGGGTCGATGTGGCCGGCCCGGACCACCTGCACGACCCCGGTGGCCAGGTCGGCCTCCGCGTACAGGCAGGTCGCGAAGCGGTCGGTGTCCAGCTCGTGCAGGAAGACCGAGGCGCGGGCCATCACGGTGGCCGGGGTGTGGCCCTCGGCGGCGTACGCGCGCAGCACGATGCGCAGCTGGCCCATCACCGCCGAGGCGTGGGTGTCATGGCCCTGGACGTCGCCGATGACGGCCCCGACCCGGCCGCCGGGCAGCGGGATGAGGTCGTACCAGTCGCCGCCGATGTCCCGGCCGAAGGAGCCGGCGGCGGACCCGGCGCGGTAGCGGACGGCGACGTCGGCGCCGCGCACGCTGGGGATGGTGCGCGGCAGCATGGCCTGCTGGAGCCCGGTCGCGAGGTCCTTCTCCTGCTCGTAGAACATGGCGCGTTGCAGGCTCTGCGCGATGCCGCTGCCGAGGGCGACCAGGACGTTGCGGTCCTCGGGCGAGAAGCCGTGCCGGTCGCTGTAGAGCAGGCCCATGGCGCCGATCGGGCGGCCCTGGGCGATCAGCGGGAGGTAGGCGGCGGCCGTGATGCGCAGGTCGGTGATGTGCGGCCACAGCACGGGGTAGCGCTCGGCGAACTCCTCCGGTGACTCGATGAAGCGGGGCGTGAGGGTGCGCACGACCTCGCTCATCGGGTAGGGGTCGTCGATGCGGGTGATGTCCGTGCCGGGCACGAAGCTGCCCGCGGGTCCCTCGGCGACCAGCCGGATGCGGCCGGCCTCGACCAGGCCCATCACCAGGCTGGTGGCGCCGAGATGGGTGAGGCCGTGGGTGTCCTTGAGGACGTCGATGACGTCCTGGACCGTCCGGGCGTAGGCCAGGGCGGCCGTGGTCAGCTGGACGACGTTGGTCTGTTCGCGCCGGGCCGCGTCCTGGGCGGCCTGCTCACGGCGGGCCTCGCTCTCGCGCAGCTCCTGGGTGGCGTCCCGGACGATGCCGATGATCCGGCGCGGGCGGCCGGTCTCGTCGCGCCGGATGTAGCCCTGGGTGTGGGTCCAGCGCAGCGTGCCGTCGCGGCAGCGGATGCGGAAGTAGGCGCCGTAGTTCTCGCTGCCGTCCTTCATCGCCTGGGAGACCAGGCCGTCGAGCCGGTAGGCCTCCGGCGGCGGGACCCGGATCGCGAGGGACTCGGGGCGGCCGTCGTACTCGTCGGGGCGCACGTCGAAGACCTCGTGGGCCTGGGCGTCCATGTGGAACAGGCCGGCGTCCAGGTCCCAGTCGAAGCTGCCCATGCGGTTGAGCGCCAGGATCGGATCCGGGTGGGCGGGCCAGTCGTCCGGGAGTGACAGGGCGCTCGCTCCCCGATCAGCCATGGGGCCACCTTGCCAGGAATCGCCCGATTCTTCGACCGGGGTGGCGAGGTTCGTCACGGGGCGTCCGCGTTCAGCCCGCGAAGACGTCGGTCGGGCTGTCGAAGATGCTGCCGGTGTCGTCCGGGATCAGGCCGCCGCCGTCGGGCAGGTCGGGGGTCTCCGGCACGGTCGAGGGGCCGAGGCCGTCCGGGGAGTCCGAGGCGGTCTGCGGTGCGGTCTGCGGCGGGGTGCCGGGGGAGGATTCCGGCCGGCCGGGCACGGGCGTGGTGGGGGGTGTGGCCGTGGCGGTGGCCGCCGGGCAGCCGGTGGGCGGCGGGGACGGCCGGGCGGACGTCAGGGCGTCGGTGGCGCCCGGGGGGGCGGTCACGGCCGGGGTGGGGGTGGCACAGTCGGTGGGCGAGCCGGACGGCGAGGCGCTGTCGTGCGGGCGCGGCGAGGGCGTGGACGGTGTGGGGGTCAGCGGCGGGGGCGCGGGCACCACGCGGTCGTGGCCGACGTCGTGGCCGACGTGCCGTTCGATCCAGGTGTTGCGGACGACGTCGATGATCGTGAGGGTGGTGACGACCTGCGCGGCCGGTGTCACCACGACCGTCCGCTCCGGCCGGTAGCCGGCCCAGGGGCGGCCGCTCGTGCTGTAGGCGCCCTGCGGTGCCGACGCCTTCAGCGGGTTGCCGCAGGCGCAGCGCACGCGCGGCACGCCCCGGTCGTCGACGAGGACGGCGGTGCCGGCCTGGAGGACGGACGGGAAGGCGGTGGCCCCTCCGGCGCGGAAGCCGTGGTTGGTGACCAGGGTGTCGGCGCGCAGCTGGACCGGGGCGAGCGCGCGCAGGTAGGACGGGATCGAGGCCGGGTCGATGCCCTCGGCCTCGGCGAAGGCACGGGCCTTGGCCGGGTCGGCGGTGAGCTGGTCGATCTGCCGCTCGACGTCGCAGCTGCCGACGCGTTCGGTGCCGCCGTACAGGCCGGGGGTGGTGCCGGAGACCTGGCGCGGCGCCTGCGCGGACGCCGCGGGCTCGGCCGGCCGGGTGACCGGCGCGGGGGTGGCCGTGGAGGGCGTGAAGGGGTCGGGGCCCTGTGCGGCGGCGGGCTGGAGGAAGACCTCCCGGCCCGCCTCCGCCTGCTCCCCGCCGTCACCGGCGGCGCAGCCGGCCACGACGAGCGCCGCCGAGAGCGCACAGACCGTGGTGAAGGTTCCGGTGGTTGTCGGCACCTCGTCCTCCTCGCGCCCCCACCTCACTTCGGGCATTTCGCCACTATTGTCTGCTTCACTCACTTGGGTTACGCAAGCGGAGGAGGGATACACGGAGCGTGACGCGGGGGTCCGGCGGGAGAATGGAGCGAAGGAGCGTACGGCCGTGGACTGGTTCACCGCATCCGAGTACTGGTGGAGCCGGCTGGTCTTCCAGCGGGCTCTGGCCGGCGTGTACCTGGTGGCGTTCGCGGCGGCGGCCCTCCAGTTCCGCGCGCTGCTGGGCGAGCGCGGAATGCTGCCGATCCCCCGCTTCACCGAACGGGTCGGCTTCCGTCGCGCCCCGAGCCTGTTCCACCTGCACTACTCGGACCGCTTCTTCGCGGTCTGCGCCTGGACGGGCTGCGCGGTCGCGGCAGGGCTGGCCGCCGGCCTGGACTCCCTGCTGCCGCTGTGGGCGGGGATGGTGCTGTGGCTGGTGCCGTGGGCCCTGTATCTGTCGATCGTCAACGTCGGTCAGACCTGGTACGCGTTCGGCTGGGAGTCGCTGCTGCTGGAGGTCGGCTTCCTGGCCGTCTTCCTCGGCAACGACGAGGTGGCGCCGCCGGTCGTCGTGCTGTTCCTGCTGCGCTGGGTGCTGTTCCGCGTCGAGTTCGGCGCGGGGCTGATCAAGATGCGCGGTGACGCGTGCTGGCGGAAGCTGACGTGCCTGGACTACCACCACGAGACCCAGCCGATGCCGGGCCCGCTGAGCTGGTTCTTCCACCATCTGCCGCGGGCGGCGCACCGGGTGGAGGTGGCCGCCAACCACGTCACCCAACTTGTCGTACCCGTCCTGCTGTTCACCCCGCAGCCGATCGCCACGGCCGCCGCATCCCTGATGATCGTCACCCAGCTCTGGCTGGTCCTGTCGGGCAACTTCTCCTGGCTGAACTGGATCACCATCGTGGTCGCCCTGTCCGCCGTGGAGTTCCCGGCGCACGGGCGGTCCGCGCCTGCCGCGCCGCTCTGGTACGAGACCGTGGTCCTCGCGGTCGCCGCGCTGCTGGTCGTCCTGAGCCACCAGCCGGTCCGCAACATGATCTCCCGCCGCCAGATCATGAACCGCTCCTTCGACCCGCTCCATCTGGTCAACACCTACGGCGCGTTCGGCAGTGTCAGCCGGATCCGCTACGAGGTGGTCGTCGAGGGCACCGCCGAGGAGGTGCCGCGCGAGGACTCGGACTGGCGGGAGTACGAGTTCAAGGGCAAGCCGGGCGATCCCCGGCGCTGGCCCCGCCAGTTCGCCCCCTACCATCTGCGCCTGGACTGGCTGATGTGGTTCGCGGCGCTCTCCCCCGGTTACGCCGGCTCCTGGTTCGGCGCCTTCGTGGAGCGCCTGCTGGAGAACGACCGCGACACCCTGCGCCTGCTGCGCCGCTCCCCCTTCCCGCCGGACGCCCCGCCGCGCTTCGTGCGCGCCCGGCTCTTCCGCTACGAGTACACGAGCTGGCGCGAGCTGCGCCGGACGGGCGCGTGCTGGCGGCGGCAGTACGTACGGGAGTACCTGCCGCCGACACGGCTCGCGGGGGTGACTCAGAGGTCGTAGACGCGGGCGGCGGTGGTCTCGAAGAGCCGGCCGTGTTCGGACGCGCCGGTCAACTGCCGTAGGGCGTCCATGACGTCGCCGTAGGACGCGGCGAGGGTGCACACCGGCCAGTCCGAGCCGGCCATCAGCCGGTCCGGGCCGAAGGCCTCCAGGGCGGTGTCGGTGTAGGGGCGCAGGTCGGCGGGGCGCCAGGTCTGCCAGTCGGCCTCGGTGACCAGGCCCGACAGTTTGGCGACCGTGTTGGGCAGGGCGGCGAGGGCGCGGAGGCGGGACGCCCAGGGTTCCAGGGCCGCCGAGGCGATGGGGGGCTTGCCCAAGTGGTCGAGGACGAAGGTCAGTTCGGGCAGGAGGGCGGCAGCCTTGACGCAGGACGGGAGCTGGTGGGGCAGCACGACCAGGTCGTAGACCAGGCCCGCGTCGGCGACCGCCCGCAGGCCGCGCAGGACGTCCGGGCGCAGCAGCCACTCGGGGTCGGGTTCGCCCTGGACCTGGTGGCGGACGCCCTTGAGGTACGCCCCGCCGGGCAGTTCGCGCAGGCGGGCGAGTTCGTCGGCGAGGTCCGGGCGGGTGAGGTCGCTCCAGCCGACCACGCCGGCGATCAGGTCGTGGCCGGCGGCCAGGCGCAGGAACTCCGGGGTCTCCTCGGGCACGGTGACGGTCTGGACGAGGACCGTGCGGTCGACGCCGGCCGCGCGGGCCTGGGGTTCGAGGTCGGCGACGGTGAAGGTCCTGCGCAGCGGGCTGCCTTCGGGGATCCAGTCCTGGTCGCGCACGGACAGGTCCCAGACGTGGTGGTGGGCGTCGACCGTCACGGCAGCTCCCAGACCACGGGCAGGCCCGCCTGGGCACCCTCGCCGGAGTAGTCGTGCACGACGTCCAGCAGTTCGGCCATCCGGGCCTGCCAGGCGATGTTGACGGGCAGTTTCTCCAGCTCGGCGAGGAGGCGGGCGTAGTCCTCGCACTCCAGGACGTGGAAGAGGTCGGTTCCGCTGCGCCAGATCGTCCAGGACCTGGCGCCGGCCGCCCGGATCGCGTCGGTGAGTGCGGCCGGGACCTCGCGGTGGGCGGCCTCGTACTCGGCGATCCGGTCGGCGCGGACCCTGGTGTGCAGGGCGACTCTCATGACGGCTCCTCGCTCAGCTCCTGCCAGAAGGCGTCCGGTATCGGGGCGGCGAACTGCTCGGCGCAGTCGTGGACTTCGGCCGCCGAACGGGCGCCCACCAGGACGCTGGCGACGGCTGGAGGGGAGGCGCAGAAGGCCAGGGCGGCGGCGCGCAGGGTGATGCCGTGGCGTTCGGCGGCTTCCTTCATCCGCAGGGCGCGCTGGAGCAACTCCGGCGGGGCGGCGGCGTAGTTGTACGTCGCGCCCGCTCTGGGGTCGGCCAGCAGGCCGGAGTTGAAGGCGCCGCCGATGACGACGGACACGCCCCGCTCGGCGGCCGCGGGCAGCAGCTCGGCGGCGGCGCGCCGGTCGAGCAGGGTGTAGCGGCCGGCGCACAGCACCACGTCGACGTCCGTGTCGCGGACGAAGCGGGTCAGCATCTCCGCCTGGTTCATGCCGGCGCCGATCGCGCCGACGACGCCCTCCGAGCGGAGCTGCTCCAGGGCGGGATAGCCTTCGCGGAAGGCCTGTTCGGCGTGGTCGTCGGGGTCGTGGAGGTAGACGATGTCCACCCGGTCCAGGCCGAGCCGTTCGAGGCTGGCGTCGAGGGTGCGCCGTATGCCGTCGGCGGTGAAGTCCCACACCCGGCGGTGGGTGGCGGGAACGGCGAAGCCGTGGGCCAGGTCGTCGCCGCCCTGGTCGGAGGCGACCAGTCTGCGGCCCACCTTCGTGGAGATCGCGTACTCCTCGCGCGGCCGCTCGCGCAGGGCCGCGCCCAGCCGGCGCTCGGAGAGGCCGAGGCCGTAGTGCGGGGCCGTGTCGAAGTAGCGGATGCCGCGTTCCCAGGCGGCGTCGACCGCCTCGTGCGCCTGCTCCTCGGTGACCTCGGCGTAGAGGTTGCCGATGCCGGCGGCGCCGAAGCCCAGTTCGCTGACGGTGACGCCGCCGGCGCCGAGGGTCCTCACTGGCCCACCGGCCTCAGCCGGAGGCCCTGCATGCCGCCGTCCACGGCCAGGGCCGTGCCGGTGGTGGCGCCGGACAGGGGGCTCGCCAAGTAGGCGATGGCGCCCGCGACTTCGGCCGCCGAGACGAGCCGGCCGGTGGGCTGGCGGGCCTCCAGGGCGGCCCGCTCGGCGGCGGGGTCGGGGGCCGCGTCGAGCAGGCGGCCGATCCACGGGGTGTCCGCTGTACCGGGGTTGACGCAGTTGACGCGGATGCCCTCGCGGATGTGGTCGGCGGCCATGGCGAGGGTCAGCGACTGGACCGCGCCCTTGCTCGCGCTGTACAGGGCGCGCTGCGGCAGGCCGGCGGTGGCGGCGATGGAGCAGGTGTTGACGATCACCGCGTGCCGGGACGCGCGCAGGTGCGGCAGGCAGGCGCGGGCCGTGCGGACCATGCCGAGGACGTTGACGTCGAAGACGCGCCGCCACTCGGCGTCGTCGTTGTCCTCGACGGTGCCCTGGGCGCCGATGCCCGCGTTGTTGACCAGCACGTCGAGTCCGCCGAGGTCGTCGACGGCGACGGCCACCGCCTCCCGTACCGAAGTGTCGTCGGTGACGTCGGCGCGGTAGGCCAGCAGCGGTTTGTCGACCGTCGTCGGGTCCAGGTCGAGGACGGCGACCCGGGCGCCGCGCTCGGCCAGCAGCTGGGCCGTGGCCCGGCCGATCCCGGAGGCTCCGCCGGTCACCAGGGCTGTCAGCCCCTCGAAGTCGTTCATGCCGCCTGCCCCTTCTTCTGCGTCTTCAGGTCGGCGGCCCAGAAGGCGCCGCCGGGGAAGGTGTACCGCGCGAGGGACTCCGGTCGCATGGCGGCCGAGAAGCCCGGCGCGGTGGGTGCCGTGTAGTGACCGTCGCGGATCACCGCCGGGTCGAGGAAGTGCTCGTGCAGATGGTCGACGTACTCGATGACGCGGTTGTCGGTGGTGCCGGTGAGGGCCACGTAGTCGAACATCGACAGGTGCTGGACGAGTTCGCACAGGCCGACGCCGCCGGCGTGCGGGCAGACCGGGACGCCGAACTTGGCGGCGAGCAGCAGGATGGCGAGGTTCTCGTTGACGCCGGCGACGCGGGCCGCGTCGATCTGGAGGACGTCGAGGGCGCCGGCTTGGAGGAGTTGCTTGAAGACGATCCGGTTCTGCACGTGTTCGCCGGTGGCGACCTTGACGGGGGCGACCGCCCGGCGGATCGCGGCGTGGCCGAGGACGTCGTCGGGGCTGGTCGGCTCCTCGATCCAGTACGGGTCGAACTCGGCGAGGGCCTTGGTCCAGCGGATCGCCTCGTCGACGTCCCAGCGCTGGTTGGCGTCGATGGCCAGGCGGACGCCGGGGCCGACGACCGTGCGGGCGACGCGGCAGCGGCGGACGTCGTCGTCGAGGTCGGCGCCGACCTTGAGCTTGATCTGCGTGAAGCCGTCGGCGACGGCCTGGGCGGCGAGCCGGGTGAGCTTCTCGTCGCTGTAGCCGAGCCAGCCGGCGGAGGTGGTGTAGGCGGGGTAGCCGCGCTCCAGCAGCCGGGCGGCGCGTTCCCCGGCGCCGGGCCGGCCCCGGCGCAGGAGCTCCAGCGCCTCCTCGGGGGTCAGGGCGTCGGTGAGGTAGCGGAAGTCGACCTGGCCGACCAGCCACTCGGGGTCGGCCTCCGCGAGCAGCCGCCACAGGGGCTTGTCGGCGCGCTTGGCGGCCAGGTCCCAGACGGCGTTGACGACCGCGCCGATCGCCATGTGCATCACGCCCTTCTCGGGCCCGAGCCAGCGCAGCTGGCTGTCACCGGTCAGGTCCCGGTACAGCGCGCCCGGGTCGGCGCAGACCTCCTCGACGGACCGTCCGAGCACGTGGTGGCGCAGTGCGTGGATCGCGGCGACCTGGACCTCGTTGCCCCGCCCGATGGTGAAGGTGAACCCGTGCCCCTCCGGTCCGCCGACGGCGTCCGTGCGCAGCACGACGTACGCGGCCGAGTAGTCGGGGTCCGGGTTCATCGCGTCGGAGCCGTCGAGCTCCCGCGAGGTGGGAAACCGGATGTCATGGGTGTCGACCGCGGTGATGCGGACGGGCGTCGGGGACACAGAGGGCCTTTCGGTCGGTGGCGGGGGTCTGGGCGGTCAGTCCTGCGCGCGGCCTGTCGTCACGCGGGCGATCATGAGGGCGAGCAGGATGATTCCGCCGTAGATGGCCTGGATCCAGAAGGACGGCACCTGGGCGAGGGTGAGCAGGTTCTGGACGACTCCCAGCAGGAGGACGCCGGTCAGGGCGCCGAACATGGTGCCCTTGCCGCCGTCGAGGCTGATGCCGCCGATCACCGCCGCCGCGAACACCGTGAAGATCATGTTCTGGCCCTGGTTGGCGCTGATCGCGCCGACGTACCCGGTCTGCATGATCCCGCCGACCGAGGCGAGGACTCCCGCGACGACGTACACGCCGAGCGTCACGCGGTCGACACGGATGCCAGCCGCGCGGGCCGCGTCCGCGTTGCCGCCGATGGCGTACAGGGCGCGGCCGACCCGGTGGTACCTCAGGACGAGCCCGGCGACGGCGAAGGCGACCGCGGCGAGCCACACCGACATCGGGACGTTGAGGAAGGTGCTGGTGGCGAGGGTGTAGAAGCTGTCGGGCATGCCGAAGAGGGTCTTGCCCTTGGTCGCGCCGACCAGCAGTCCGCGCAGCACGATCAGCATCGCGAGCGTCACGATGAAGGCGTTCAGCTTGAACTTGACGACCAGGACGCCGTTGAAGGCGCCGACGGCCCCGCCCACCAGGAGGATCGCGAACAGGGCTGCTCCGGCGGGGAGTTGGGTGCCCCAGCCGGACTGCGCGGCGGGCAGCACGAGCAGCGCGCCCACGGCGGGCGCGATGCCGACGACCGATTCGAGGGACAGGTCGAACTTGCCGGTGATCAGGACCAGTGACTCGGCGAGCACCACCATGGCGAGGGCGGCACTGGCGCCGAGGATGGAGATGAGGTTGCGCTCGGTGAGGAACGAGTCGTTGACCACCGTGCCGAGCACCATCAGCAGCAACAGGGCGGGTACGAGGGCCAGTTCGCGGGCGCGGCGCAGCAGGACGGCCCGTGCCGAGCGCGGGCCCTGCACGCGAACCGGTTTCACCTCCAGCGCCTTGGTGTCAGCCATGGTCCACTCCTTCGATGGAGGCGATCAGTTCGTGGTCGCGCCAGCCCGCCGCGTGCTCGGCGACCACGCGGCCGTGGAAGAGGACGAGGACGCGGTCGCAGCGGCGCAGGTCGTCGAGTTCGTCGGAGACGACGAGGACGGCGGTGCCGTCCTCGCGGGCGGTGTCCACGCGGGCGAGCAGGGACTCCTTGGACTTCACGTCGACGCCCGCGGTGGGGTTGATGAGGACGAGCAGGCGGGGGTCGGAGGCGAGGGCGCGGGCCATGACGACCTTCTGCGCGTTGCCGCCGGACAGGTCGGAGACGGGCTGGTCGGGGCCCTCGGCGTGGATGTCGAGACGGTCGATGAGCCGGCCGGCGACGGCGCGTTTGCGGTCGGTGCCGACGAAGCCGAGGCGGCCGAGCCGGTCCAGGACGCTCATGGTGGCGTTGTCGCCGACGGACATGCCGCGCACCAGGCCCTGTTCGTGCCGGTCGCGTGGCACGCAGGCGACGCCGGCCTTGAGGGCAGCCGGCACCGAGCCGAACGTGAGCTGCTCGCCGCCGAGTCGAGCCGTGCCGCCGGTGGGGGTGCCGAGGCCCGCGAACGCCTCCGCCAGCTCGATCTTGCCGCTGGCGCTGGAGCCGGCGAGCCCGACGACCTCGCCGCGCCGCACGGTCAGGTCGACGTTCTCGTACGTCTGCGAGGTGAGCCCGCGGGCCTCCAGCAGGACGGGTGCGCTGTCGTCCACGAGCCGTTCCCGGACGGCCTGTCCGGCGATCGTCTCGATGCTCTCCCCCGCCATGGCCTCGACGAGCGCCGTCCGGGGCAGGTCGGCGACGGGGGCCGTGGTGATCCAGCGGGCGTCGCGCAGCACGGTGACGGTCTGGCAGACCTCGTAGACCTCCTTGAGGTGGTGGGAGATGAACAGGAAGGTGACGCCGGAGTCCTGCAGGGCGCGCATCCGGACGAAGAGCCGTTCGATCTCGCGGTTGTCGAGCTGGGCGGTGGGTTCGTCGAGGACGATGAAGCGGGCGCCGAAGCTCAACGCCCGTGCGATCTCGACCATTTGACGGTCCTCGACCTTGAGGTCGGCGGTGCGCGCGTCGGGGTCGACGTGCACGTCCCAGGTGTCGAGGAGCGCGGCGGCCTCGCTCCTGAGGCGGCGCCAGCTGATGAACCCGCGGCTGACCGGCTGCCGGTTGATGAAGAGGTTCTCGGCGACGGTCAACTCGGGGACGACGGTGGGGTGTTGGTAGACGCAGGCCACCTTGCGGCGCCAGGCGTCACGGTCGGCGAGCGCCGGTGCGGGCTCGCCGTCGAAGCGGACCGTGCCCTCGTCGGGCGCCTGGAGGCCGGTGAGGACGGTGACCAGGGTCGACTTGCCGGCGCCGTTGCGGCCGACGAGGGCGTGCGACTCGCCGGGCAGCACGGTGAGCCGGCCGTCGGCGAGGGCGGTGGTGGGGCCGTAGCGCTTGACGATGCCCCGGGCCTCAACGAGTGGCGTGCTCATTTGACCGTGTTGCCCCAGAGCTTGGGGTCGTCGACGTTGGACTTGGTCACCAGCGGGGCGGGCAGCTGGTCCTCCAGGATGCCGCCGGGCAGCTTGACGATGGTGGAGTCGTGGTCGGTCGGCCCGGGCCGGAAGGTCTTCCCCTCCATCGCCGCCTTGATGTAGTACATCCCGTACTTGGCGTAGGCGTCGGCGGGCTGGGAGACGGTCGCGTCGATCTGGCCCTTGCGGATGGCGTCGTACTCCTGCGGGATGCCGTCGTTGGAGACGATGACGATGTGGCCCTTCCGGCCCGCCGTCTTGAGCATGTTCTTCGACTTCAGGGTCTGCAGGGTCGGCGCGAGGTAGACGCCGCCGGCCTGCAGGTAGATGCCCTTGATGTCGGGGTTGGCGTTCAGCAGCGTGTCGAGCTTGGAGGCCGCGGTGTCGGACTCCCACTTGGCGGGGATCTCCAGCACCTTCAGCCGTGGGTACTTCTTCTTCACGCAGGAGCGGAACGCCTCGGAGCGGTCACGGCCGTTGACCGAGGCGAGGTCGCCCATGATCTGCACGACCTTGCCGCTGGTGACGTGCTGCCCGAGGTAGTCGCAGGCCTTGGTGCCGTAGGCGACGTTGTCGGCGCGCACCACCATGGCGACCTTGCCCTTGTCGGGTGCGACGTCGACGGCGACGACCGGCACGCCCTTGCGCTCGGCCTGGTCGAGGCCGGCCTCGATGGCGGCACTGTCGAGCGGGGCCACGACGAGGCCCTTGACGCCCTGGTTGAGCTGGTTGTTGATGTCGGTGATCTGCTGCGAGGGGTCGCTGTTGGAGTTGACCGTCTTGAGCGCGTCGACACCTTCGGAGGCGGCCATCTTCGGCACGTAGTCGTTGTACGACTGCCAGAACGGCGAGGTCAGCAGGGGCAGGATCACCCCGACCTTGCCGGTGCCGCCGCCTCCCGCGCTGCCGGAGCCGGTGTCCTTGGTGCTGCCGCATGCGGCGAGTACGAGTGCGGCGCAGGCGGCAGCCGCCACCGCGCCGACGATCCGTGACCTGTTCTGCGTTCGCGCTGTCGTGCCGGGCATCTGGGCGGCTCCTCGTTGAGCGTGTACGAGCGTGAGCGGGGTCGGGCGTGAGGGGGGGCGGGCGTGATCGTGCGTGAGCGGGGTCGAGCAGATGTCCGCATATTTATCAGACCACTTCCGGGAAACAACACCCTCCGTCCGCATATTTTCGCGGTTCCTGACGGTATTGGTCCGACCACCCCGGCGGTTAGACTGCGGCGCACCGGCGACAGGAGGACGGGCGTGGACGAGATCGCCCCGCAGAAGGGCACGGTGACGCAGCGCGCCATCGAGCAGATCAAGGCGATGATCGCGGAGGGCCGTCTGGAGCCCGGCCAGCGCCTGCCCACCGAGCGCGACCTCGCGACGCAACTGGGCATCTCCCGCAGCTCGATGCGCGAGGCGATCCGCGCGCTGACGGTGCTGGGCGTGCTGGAGGCCCGGCACGGCTCCGGCATCTACGTCACCCAGCTGGAGGCCGGAGACCTGCTGGAGACGTTCGGTGTGGTGGCCGACCTGTCCCGGGGTCCGCGGCTGGTGGAGCTGCTGGAGGTGCGGCGCATCCTGGAGTCGACGGCGACCGCCCTCGCGGCGGCCCGGATCACGGACGACCAGCTGGCCGAGGTCGAAAAGCACCTCACGGCGATGAACGCGACCGACGATCCCGAGGAGATCCTCGCGCACGACCTCGCCTTCCACCGCGAGATCGCCGTCGCCGCCGGCAACGACACCATGGCGGCCATCCTGGAGGGCCTGTCCTCACGGACCTTCCGCGCCCGGGTGTGGCGCGGCTACCAGGAGGAGGGCGCCTTCGAACGCACCCGCCGGGAGCACGCGGCGATCCACCGCGCCCTGGTCGCCCACGACCCGGAGGCGGCACGGGCGGCGGCGGCCGCCCACGTGGGAGAAGTGGAGGAGTGGCTGCGCTCCCAACTGAGCGGCTGACAAGGGACGTTCACACCTTGGACGTTCAGACGTCTCCCCGGTTGGCGGCGAGCGCGGCGAGGCACCGGGCGGTGCGGTCCGGGTCGGCCGACGCTCCGGCGCAGACGCGCGCCGGGCAGGTGGGCCACACGCCCGTCCCGTTCGCGCGCCCCGGCGGCGACGAGAACGAAGATCGGCCGCACTCCCGATCCTGCCGCCTCCCGACTCTGCCGCCCGCCCCGTCACGGGCATGACGGAATCGGCCGACGGCACAGCGTCCGCACGGGCAGACGCCACGAGCCGGCGCCGGCGCCGGCATATCGGTCTGCCCCGAGGTGTCGGCCCCGCCGTGTCAGAC
Organism: Streptomyces sp. 7R007; assembly: GCF_054850255.1. NCBI lineage: Bacteria > Bacillati > Actinomycetota > Actinomycetes > Kitasatosporales > Streptomycetaceae > Streptomyces > Streptomyces sp. 7R007. Next base: position 475,135 of record NZ_JBTWMV010000001.1, read on the forward strand.
CTGCCGGCCGCTCCGGCGGGCGTTGAGGCGGGCGGCCTGGCGGGTGAGGTGGTGGCGTTCGGCGAGGTGGGGTGCCTTGTGGGCCGCCTCCGCGTACAGCCGGGCCGCCGTGGCCAGGTCGCCGTCCCGCTCGTGGAGGTAGGCCGCCACCGCGGTGTGGCGCGGCAGCGAGGCGTCCAGTTCCGCGAGTGCCGCCAGCCCCGCGCGCGGTCCGTCCGCCTCGCCGACGGCGACGGCTCGGTTGAGGCGGACGACGGGGCTGTCGGTCAGGCGGGCGAGCTCGTCGTACCACTCGACGATCTGCACCCAGTCCGTCTCCTCGGCGGTGGGCGCGTCGGCGTGCAGGGCGGCGATGGCGGCCTGGGCCTGGAACTCGCCCAGCCGGTCGCGGGCGAGGGCCGCCTGGAGGATGGCGACGCCCTCGGCGATCAGGCGGGTGTCCCAGCGGCCGCGGTCCTGCTCGGCGAGCGGCACCAGGCCGCCGTCGGGTGCGGTGCGGGCGGCGCGCCGGGCGTGGTGGAGCAGCATCAGGGCCAGCAGTCCGGACACCTCGGGGTGGTCGATGACGGCCGCGAGCTGCCGGGTGAGCCGGATGGCCTCGGCCGCGAGGTCGACGTCTCCTGAGTAGCCCTCGTTGAAGACCAGGTAGAGGACGCGCAGCACGGTGGCGACGTCGCCGGGCTGGTCGAAGCGCACCCCGGACACGGTCCGCTTGGCCCGGCTGATGCGCTGGGCCATGGTCGCCTCGGGCACCAGGTACGCCTCGGCGATCTGGCGGGTGGTGAGTCCGCCGACCGCGCGCAGGGTGAGGGCCACGGCGGAGGACGGGGTGAGCGAGGGGTGGGCGCACAGGAAGTAGAGCTGGAGCGTGTCGTCCACGGCCGGCGCGGGCCCGGCGGCCGGTTCCTCGTGGACACGGTCCTCCCGGCGGCGGCGCGCGGTGTCCGCGCGGCTGTGGTCGAGGAACTTGCGCCAGGCCACGGTGACCAGCCAGCCCTTGGCGTCCCGCGGCGGGTCGGCGGGCCAGACGCGGAGGGCCTCGACCAGGGCGTCCTGTACGGCGTCCTCGGCCGCCGCGAAGTCGGCTCCGCGGCGGACGAGGACGGCGAGGACGCTCGGCGTGAGGCTTCTGAGCAGCGCCTCATCCACCGGCATGGCAGTCCGCGTCCGTGGGCGAGGCGGCGTAGAAGGGGCGCAGCTCCAGCCACTCGTGGATCGGCTTCCCGCCCGCGCCGGGCGCGGCCGACAGCTCCCCGGCCAGCTCGACGGCCCGGTCGTAGCTGTCGACGTCGATCACCATCCACCCGGCGATGAGGTCCTTGGTCTCGGCGAACGGCCCGTCGGTCACGGGCGGGCGCCCCTCACCGTCGTAGCGCACCCACGCCCCCTCGGGAGCGAGGGCCTGCCCGTCGACGTACTCCCCGCTCTTGACCAGCCGGTCCGCGAAGTCCCGCATGTACTGCACGTGCGCCGAGATCTCCTCCGGCGTCCACTCCTCCATGGGAACGTCGTTCACGGCGGCCGGGGCGCCGCGGTAGTGCTTCAGCAGCAGGTACTTCGCCATCGGGGTCTCCTCGGTACTGGTGCGACCCATTGTGGCCGCGTTCACCCCTGGGACGGAGCAGGGCCGGGGTTCTCGACATCGCCGTCCGAGATTTTCTCCCGGCCCGTGCCCGTCCCTCCGCCTACGCCCTGCGCAGCCGCAGCGTCACCAGTTCGAAGGGCCGCAGACGTACGGCGATGCGTCCGCCGTCGTGCTGCACGGCGGCGCCCTCCGCCGACGGCCGTTCCAGCAGGTCGGTCACCGTGACGTCGGCGACCTCGAACCCCGCGGTGAGCACGGCGCGGACCCGGCCGCCGTGCGCCTCGTGGAAGCGCACCACCACGTCGCCGCTGCCGTCGTCGGCCAGCTTGACGGCCGTGATCACCACCGCCTCCTGGTCGACCGTGACGAGTGGTGCCACCTCGCGCGCGCCCTCGACGCGCCGCTCGGGAAGGTTGATCCGCCAGCCCTCGCGCACCGCGTCCCCGATGCCCGCGCCGACCACGAGCGCGTGCCGGAAGCGGTGGACGCCCTGGTCGGTCTCGGGGTCCGGGAAGCGCGGGGCGCGCAGCAGGGAGGCCCGTACGGTCGTGGTGGTGCCGCGGTCGCCGTCGGTGCGTACCGTGCGGGTCACGTCGTGGCCGTAGGTCGAGTCGTTGACGAGCGCCACACCCCAGCCGGGCTCCTCCAGGTGGACGAAGCGGTGGTTGCATGCCTCGAACTTCGCCGCCTCCCAGGAGGTGTTGGTGTGGGTGGGGCGGTGGACGTGCCCGAACTGGGTTTCCGACGCGTACCGTTCGGCGTGCACGTCGAGCGGGAAGGAGAGCTTGAGGAACTTCTCCGTCTCGTGCCAGTCGACCTCCGTGTCCACCACCAGCCGCCGCTCCCCCGGCGGCAGCGACAGCACCTGCGTGGCCCGTGAGGCGCCGAAGCGGCGCACGATCCGGACCGACGCGCCGTCCGCACCGGGGGTCACCTCGTCGGCGTCCGTGAGGTCGGTGACGGTGTTGCGGTAGAACGCGTCGACGTCCCAGGCGTCCCACATGTTCGGGAAGTCGGGGTGGAGCTGGAGGAGGTTGGCGGATCCGCCGGGGGCGATCGCCTCGCGGTCGGCGCCGAGGTCGTGGGCCGATACGACCAGGCCCCGGGCGTCGATCTCCACGCGCAGCAGGCCGTTGTCGAGGACGTGTCCGCCGCCGGGGCGGGGCGAGAGGCGCGTGGCCCCTTCCGTGTGCGCCGTGCCCGCGCCGCCGGCCGGGATGCCGGCGCGGGTGTGGGGGGCCGCGTTGAAGACGAGCGGCGTCGATCCCTCGCCGGCCAGGGCGTGTTGGGCGGCGTCGATGACGGCCTCCAGCTCGGCGGCGAGGCGGTCGTAGGTCGCCCGTGCCTCCCGGTGCACCCAGGCGATCGACGATCCCGGCAGGATGTCGTGGAACTGGTGCAGCAGGACCGTCTTCCAGATGCGGTCCAACTCCTCGTAGGGGTAGGCGAATCCGGTGCGCACGGCGGCCGTGGCCGCCCACAGTTCCGCCTCGCGCAGCAGGTGTTCGCTGCGGCGGTTGCCCTGCTTGGTCCTGGCCTGGCTGGTGAGGGTGGCGCGGTGCAGTTCGAGGTAGAGCTCGCCGACCCAGACCGGCGGTTCGGGGTATTCGGCCTCGGCCTTCTCGAAGAACGCGCGCGGGGTCTCCCAGGTGACGGTGGGCGAACCCTCCAGGTCCCGCAGCCGGGCCGCCTTGGCGACCATCTCACGGGTGGTGCCGCCGCCTCCGTCGCCCCAGCCGGTGGGGGCGAGGGAGTGCCGGGCGACCCCCTTGTCCTTGAAGTTGCGGGCCCCGTGGGCGAGTTCGCTGCCCTTCATGGAGCAGTTGTAGGTGTCGACGGGCGGGAAGTGGGTGAAGATCCGGGTGCCGTCGATGCCCTCCCAGCGGAAGGTGTGGTGGGGGAACTTGTTGGTCTGGGACCAGGAGATCTTCTGCGTCAGCAGCCACTTGGAGCCCGCCGCACGGATGATCTGCGGGAGCCCGGCCGCGAAACCGAAGGTGTCCGGCAGCCACGCCTCCTCGTTCTCGATGCCGAACTCGTCGAGGAAGAACCGCTTGCCGTGGACGAACTGACGGGCCATCGCCTCCGAGCCGGGCATGTTGGTGTCCGACTCCACCCACATCCCGCCGGCCGGCACGAACCGGCCGTCGGCCACCGCCTTCTTCACCCGTGCCCACACCTCCGGCCGGTGCTCCTTCACCCACGCCCACTGCTGGGCCTGGGACATGGCGAAGACGAAGTCGGGCTCGTCGTCGAGGAGAGCGGTCATGTTGGAGGTGGTGCGGGCGACCTTGCGGACGGTCTCGCGCAGCGGCCACAGCCACGCCGAGTCGATGTGGGCGTGGCCGACCGCGCTGATGCGGTGGGCGGAGGGAGCCGCGGGGGTCGCCAGGACGTCGGTGAGCTGCGAACGCGCCGGCCCCGCCGTGCCGTTGACGTTCTGGAGGTCGATCGCGTCCAGCGCCCGCTCCACCGCCCGCAGGATCTCCCAGCGCCGTGCCGACTCCACCGGCAGCTCGGCCATCAGCTCGCCGAGCACCTCCAGGTCGACGACCAGCTGCCACACGGTCTCGTCGAAGACGGCGAGGTCCATGCGGGTGAGGGTGTACTGGGGTGCGCTGCCCGCGGTCTCCTTGTCGCCCAACTGCGTGGGCAGGAAGGGGTGGTAGTCGAGGATGACCGGATTGGAGGCGGCCTCGACGTGCAGGCGCACCTCCTCGCCGCCCTCGGCCGGGGCGCCGATCCGCACCCACTGGTTGCGCGGGTTGAGCCCCTTCACCGGGGTGCCGTCGGGACGGTAGACCAGGCCCTCGCACTGGAAGCCGGGCATGTTCTCGTCGAAGCCGAGGTCGAGGATCGCCTCGACGGTCCGCCCGGCCCACGCCTCGGGCACGGTCCCGGTGACCCGGAACCAGCTGGTGCCCCACGGAGCACCCCAGCGGGCGCCCACCGCGATCGGCTCGGGCTCGGCCGCCAGCCCCTCGGCGACCGGCACGGGCTCGCCGGGCGCGTGCCACACCGCCACCTCCAGCGGCACGGACTCGGGGTACACGGCGGGGCGGACTCGCTCGTCGAGGACACGCTTGAGGCGGGCTTCGACCAGGGTGCGGTCGTCATGCATGCGGGGTGCTCCAAGGCTGCGGAGAGACTGTTACCAGGGGTGGGTCACGGTGACGGGGGCCGACGAGGTGTACAGCTCCCCCACGGCACGCAGTTCCAACCGCGCGGCCTGCTCGCCCTGTTCGGGTTGGAGACCGGCGAGGAAGTAGGCCTGCTGGCAGGTGGCGCCGAGGAAGCGCCGGGTGCCGTCGGGCAGGAGCCGGTGCAGCGTGTAGTGGCGTACGTCGCCGGGGGCGGGGTCCCAGGCGAGGCGCAGGTCGCCGCCGGTGGCCGCGGTGACGCGCAGGCCGGCGGGGGCGGCGGGGGTGGTGACGGCGTCCCGGACGGCGAACGCGCCGAGCCGCCACCGCACCGGGCCGCCGGTCGCGGTGAGCCGTACGCCGACCGCGTGGACCGTCCCGGACAGGCCGGCGAGCGGCACCGTCACGGTCCGCCAGGTGCCGGCCACGTCCACCGGCAGATACGTGTACGGCGGCGCCGCCCCTGGCGCGCCCGGCTCGCCGAGGGCGACGGCGAGCTCGACCGTCACGGCCCCGGCGTCCGTTCGGTGCGTCAGCTCGACGACCGTGCCGGCACCGACCGGCAGCCGCGTCGCGTACAGGTCCACCGTCACCGGCTCGTCCAGCGCGCCGTCGACGAGCACGCTGCTGCCGCCGCGCCAGGCGTCCGCGAAGTCGAAGGAGACGGACGGCCGTTGGCCCTCGGTGCGCACCACCCACCGGCGCGAGGGCAGCCGGTCCTGGAGCCCGAGGTGGTTCCACGGCGTGTCCGACGTGACGGCCCCGTCCTCGTACCAGCGCAGCCCGTGCCCGGTGTTGAAGCTGCTCGCGAACGGCAGCCCGGTCACCGTCGACCGGTCCGCGACCGACACGGCGGGCGCCCGCCAGGGGTCGGCGGCGTCGGGCCGGGACGGGTCCAGCGAACGGCCGGTCCAGAACCGGTCGTCCGCGGCGTGGAAGTCGCCCGGGGTGCGGGAGGCGGGGAGGTGGTTGCGGGTCCACTCGGGCCGGTAGAGGCCGATGGAGGCGATGTGCGCCTTGGTGGTGGGCACGATCGCGTCCCAGTTCACGGCCGTGTCCGAGCCGTTGGACTCCACGTCGACGCCCGCCCACAACTCGTAGCGGCTGCGCCCGAGTTGACCGGCCTTGGTGCCGGAGGAGACCAGCGAGCCCGCGCTCCAGCGGAAGTCGACGAACATGTCGTCGGCGGCCTGGAAGAACGCCTGGTTCTGGCTGTCCAGGGCTCCCTGCCAGCTCACCGTGCCGTTTACGGTCATCGCGTCGTACCAGGTCACACGCTGTCCTCGTGCGGCGGCGAGCGTCCTGAGCTCGGTGACGAAGCCGAGCATGTCGGCGCCCAGGGCCGCGTTGCCGCCGCCGGTCTCCGCGTTGACGAACCAGCCGTCGAAGCCGTACGCGGCGGCCACCGCGACCAGTTGGGCGGCGAGCGGGTAGTGCCCGGCGGCGTCCTTCTGCACCAGGTCGCGGGTCCACTGCAACTGGCCGCCGTAGGCGGTGGGCGGCAGGAAGATGTTGCCGAGGACGGGGACGCCGTGGCGGTGGGCGGCGTCGACGACGGGCGCGTTCGGGGCGAGGATGAGGCCCTCGCCGGACGAGCCGCCCCAGAAGACGAGTTCGTCGAGGTAGGCCCAGTGGGTGAGGGCGTAGTAGTCGGCGGTGGCCGAGCCCTGCGCGGGGTTGGCGGAGGTCGGTCCGAAGGAGACCAGTGCCTGGATGCGGGCCTGCCCGGTGCGGGCGGTCGTGTTCGCGGGGGTCGGGGTGAAGCGGGGCGCGAGCGGCACCGAGGCCGCGTTGAAGGCGAGGTCACCGTCGCCTTCCGGCGTCCAGCTCTTCAGGCTGCGCCAGGTGATGCCGGCACCGGGGGTGCCGGAGGGCAGCGAGTCGGGGTACCAGTAGGAGGCGTACGGCGGGGTGGCGCCGGTGTCGGCCTTCGGGGCGGCGACGGCGGGCAGCGACGGCAGCAGGGCCGCGGCCGCGCCGGCGAGCAGGACGGTGCGTCTGGTGGGGTTCACGAGCTGGTGCCTCCTGGTGGGGTGGGGAGTACCTGTTCGGGAGTGACGACCTCGGTGATGCCGCGTGCGGCGAGGTGGCCGGCGTCGTCCGCGCGGGTGTCCAGGACGGTCGTGGGGCGGGCGCCGTCGGCGGTGAGCCGGAAGAAGGCGTCGAAGACCGGGCCGCCGGGCGCGCAGCGGGAGCGGTGGGCGGGGTCGGCGGGGACGACCAGGGCGGTGGTGCGGGGTGCGGGCGCCGGGGTGTGTCCGCGGGCGGCCCGTTCGAGCACCCGGGCGGTGTCCTTCGGTTTGCGGTCGTTGGTCAACAGGCCGAGGCCGTATTCGAGTTCGGGGAAGTCGGCGAGGTCGCGGGAGACGTCGTGGGAGCACCACCAGGTGATGCCCCACAGGTCGGGGCAGTCCAGGGCGTTGGCGACGGTCGCCTCGGTGAAGGCGGCGGCGTGCTCCGGCGGGATCAGCGGCGCGGGGGCGCCGACCTCCTGGAGCCAGACGGGGCGGTGGGGGGCGTCGGCCCATGCCTTGGCGAGTTCGACGAGGTAGGCGGCGTGGTGCTCGGTGGGGACGCCGGTGCGGCCGTGCCGCTGGGCGGTGCCGTTGAAGACCCAGGAGTGCACGGCCGTCAGGGCTCCGCGGCGGGCCGCCTGGGCCGGGGTGAAGGGCATGTCGTCCTGGTACCAGGTGGCGTCGTACTCGGCGTGCAGGTGCGTCCTGCCGGGGGCGCCGGCCTCGCAGGCGGCGAGCATGCGCTCCAGCCAGGCGTCGATCTCGGCCTCGCCGGCGCGGTCGGGGTCGGGGTGCGGGCCCGCCGAGAACTGGTTGACCTCGTTGCCGAGGGTCATGCCGAGGAAGCCCGGCCGGTCGGCGAGGGCGGCGGCGAGGGCGCGCAGGTAGGCGGCCTGGCCGTCGAGGACCTCGGGGTCGGTGAAGAGGTTGCGGCGATGCCAGGTGCGGGTCCACGCGGGCAGGAAGTCGAAGCTGCTCAGGTGCCCTTGCAGGCCGTCCACGCTGACGTCGAGGCCGCGTTCGGCCGCCGCGTCGACCAGCGCCACGAGCTGTTCGACCGCCCGGGGCCGGATCAGGGTGCGGTTGGGCTGGAAGTAGGGCCACAGCGGGAAGACGCGGACGTGGTCGAGGCCCAGCGCGGCGATGGAGTCGAGGTCGGCGCGTACGGAGTCGAGGTCGAAGTCGAGCCAGTGGTGGAACCACCCTTCGCTGGGGGTGTAGTTGACGCCGAAGCGCACGGCAGAAGGCATGTGTCGTTCCTTGGGCTCAGGGGTTCAGCCCTTCACCGCGCCCTCGCCGACCCCGCGGAAGAAGTACCGCTGCAGACAGGCGAAGAGGGCGATCAGCGGGGCGACGGCGATGACCGTGCCCGCGGCGACGAGGCGTTCGTCGTTGGCGAAGGTGCCGTGCAGGTAGTTGAGGCCGATGGTGAGGGTGAACTTCGACGGGTCGCTGAGCACGATCAGCGGCCACAGGAAGTCGTCCCAGGCGCCCATGAAGGCGAAGATGGCGACGACGGCGACGGTGCCCCGCACCGACGGCAGCGCGATGCGCAGGAACCGCTGCCAGACGTTGGCGCCGTCGACGTAGGCCGCCTCCTCGATCTCGTAGGGCAGGTTGAGGAAGGCGTTGCGCATCAGCAGCACGTTCATGGCGCCGACGCAGCCGGGCAGGACCACCCCGATCAGGGTGTTGTTCAGGCCCAGTTCCCGCATGGTCGTGAACTGGGCGATGATGATGCCCTCGACGGGTACGAGCATGGCCAGGATGAAGACGAGCGTGGCGACCCGGCGGCCCCGGTAGCGCAGCCGGGCCAGGGCGTAGCCGGCGAGGGCCGAGCCGACGCAGTTGGTGACGACGTTGGCCGAGGCGACCTTCAGGGAGTTGAGGGCGTAGTCCCACACGGGGATGGTGTCGGCGACCCGTTCGTAGTTGTGCAGGGTGGGGTGCTCGGGCAGGAACGTGGGCGGGGAGCTGAAGATGTCCTCCGTCGGGCCCTTGAGGGAGGTCGACAGCTGCCACAGGAAGGGGCCGACGGTCAGCGCGAGGACGGCCAGCAACAGGACGTAGCGCACGACCAGTTCCCACACCCGGATGCGGCGGCCGTGCTCGTCGGTGACACGGGGCTCGCGGGGGGCCTGCGGCCGGGAAACGGGTCGTACCTTGTCCAGCACGCTCATGACCCGTCCCTCCGGTCCGCGCGCAGTACCAGCAGCATCAGGGCGACGGTGACCACGAAGACGACGACGGACAGGGCGGAGGCGTAGCCGACGCGGCCGGTCAGGCCGGTTCCGGTGCGCTGGACGAGCATGACGAGAGTGGTGTCCTCGCCGGCCGGTCCGCCGCTGGGGCCGGCCATCAGGTACACCTCGGAGAACACCTTGAAGGCGGCGACCGAGGAGAGCGCGCCGACCAGGACCATGGTGGAGCGCACGGCGGGCACGGTGACCGTCAGGAAGCGGCGCACCGCGCCCGCGCCGTCGACGGCGGCGGCCTCGTGCAGTTCGCGCGGTACGTTGGCCAGGGCCGCCAGATAAATGATCATGTAGTAGCCGAGGCCCTTCCAGACGGTCACGGCCATGGCGCTGAACAGCAGCAGCCACTGGTCGCTGAGGAAACCGACGCGGCGGACGCCGACGGTCTCCAGAAGCGAGTTGACCAGGCCGCGTTCGTCCAGCAGCCACACCCAGATCAGGCCGACCACGACGATCGAGGCGACCACCGGGGTGTAGAAGGCGGACCGGAAGAAGGCGATGCCGGGGATGTTCTTCTGCACCAGCAGGGCGAGCAGCAAGGGCAGGACGACGAGGGCGGGGACGACGCCCAGCACGTACAGCGTGCTGTTGCGCAGGCCGGTCCAGAACATGTCGTCGTGCAGCAGCTCGCGGAAGTTGGCGAGCCCCACGAACCTGCCCGGGACCAGGGTGCGGCGGTCGGTGAACGCGTTGACCAGCGTGGAGATGAAGGGGTACAGGATGAACACGCCGGTGATCAGCAGCCCGGGGGCGGCGAACAGCCAGGGACTGGTCGGCAGTTGCCGCCGTACCCGGGTGACGGTGGAGGTGGCCATCGGACGCTATCCCTGCTGCTGCAACAGGGTGTCGCAGGCCTTGACAGCGTTGTCGAGAGCCGCCTTGGGGCTCTCCTTGCCCTGCAGGGCCTTGGCCACCTCGTTGCGCAGCGCCGTCTTCATCTGGTCGCTGAACAGCACGGGCGTGTAGTTGACCGCGGTCTTCAGGGACTTGGCGGCGGCGATCCGCACCCGGGTCTCGTCGGTCCCGTCCTCCTTGGTGAAGTACGGGTCGTCGAGCGAGCCGGCGGTGCTCGGGAAGATGGCGACCTTCTTCGCGAACGACATCTGGTGCGCGGCGTCGGTGACGAAGTGCGCGAACGCCACGGCGGCCGGGGTGTGCTTGGTCTTGGAGTTGACCATCACGCCCATCACGTACATGTTGACGTGGCCGGTGCTGGTGATCTGGTCGGTGATGCCGATGTTCTTGTACAGGTTCGGCGCCTGCTTCTTGAAGTTGTCGAGGTCGAGGGCGCTGCCGGGGTTCATGGCGACGGCCCCGGTGAGGAACTTCTTGCCGGACGACTCCGGCGTGGCGGTCAGCGCCTGCGGGTCGAGGGCCTTGGCGTCGTACAACTCCTTGTACTTGGTGAGCAGTTCGACGCCCTTGCTGTCGTTGAAGGCGAAGGCGGTGCCCTGCTTGTTCATCAGCTCGACGCCGTAGCGGCCGAAGTCCTCGATGGTGGGGACGTTGGCGAGGGTGGCGACCTTGCCGTGGCTCTTGTCGGCCATGGTCAGGGCGTCGGCGAAGAGTTCGTCGTACGTCTTCGGCGGGTTGTCGGGGTCGAGCCCGGCCTTCTCGAACAGGGACTTGTTGTAGAACAGCGGCCCGGTGTTGAGGTACCAGGGGAAGGCGTACGTGCCCGTCATGCCCGGTATCTGATGGCTGGCCCAGGCGCCCGGCAGGTACTCCTTCTTGTACGTCGCCGCCGCCTTGTCCAGGTCGAGGGCGAGGCCCGCCTTGGCGAGCGGGGCGACCAGGTCCGGGGAGACGTTGACGACGTCGGGCAGGGTGCCGCCGGCCGCGTCGGCGCTGATCTTGTCGGCGTAGCCCTCGGCGGGCTGGTCGACCCACTTCACATGGGTGCCGGGGTACTTCTTCTCGAACTCGGCGATCACGCCCTCGAAGTAGGACTTGAAGTTGGCGCGCAGGTTCCAGGTCTGGAAGGTGATGTCGCCCTCGACTTTTCCGGAGGCGTCGCTCGATCCGCCGTCGTCTCCGCCGGAGCCGCAGGCACTGAGCGGCAGGGCGAGACAGACGACGGCGGCGGCCAGGGCTCGGCGGGACATGGGCACGGTGAAAGGCCTCCTTGTGCAGCGGAGTTGATGCGGCGGGATTGGCCAACGACCGAGACCCTGCACGCCGTTTCACCGGCCCGTCAATGGCGTCGGCGCAGCTAATTTATTTAGTTGCTAATGCGCATTAGGTGCTCGGCGACTTCTTCCAGCTGAACCGCATTAGTGCATACTGATCGACAATCCGTCGCGGAGGGCGTGATGGTCGCAGGAATGGGGGAGTCACCGTGTCAGGCAAGCGGTCGCCCGCACGTCGGCCGACGATGAAGGACATCGCCCGGCACGCCGGGGTCTCGCAGAGCGCCGTCTCCTTCGCGCTCAACGGCCGGCCCGGAGTGTCCGACGTGACCCGCGACCGGGTGCGCCGGGTCGCCGAACAGCTGGGCTGGCGGCCGAGCGCGGCGGCGCGCCAGTTGTCCGGCGAGGGCGCGGCGACGGTGGGCTTCGTGCTGGCCCGGCCCGCCGACACGCTCGGCGTGGACTCGTTTTTCCTGCAACTCGTCTCGGGCATCCAGGAGGTGCTGGCGGAGCGTCATCTCGGGCTGCTGTTCCAGGTGGTGGAGGACGTCGACGACGAGTGCGCGGTCTACCGGCGGTGGTGGGCCGAGCACCGGGTGGACGGAGTCCTCGTCGTCGACCCGCGCACCGCCGACCCGCGCCCCGACCTGCTCGACGAACTGGGCCTGCCCGCCGTGGTGATCGGCGGCGCGCCCGACGAGCGCCACCCCGGTCTGTCGACGGTGTGGGCGGACGACGCGGGCGCGATGGCCTCGGTCGTCGACGAGCTGACCGCGCTGGGCCACCGCCGGATCGTGCACATCGCGGGCCTGCCCGGGCTCGCCCACACCGAGCGCCGTATCCGCACCCTGCGCGCCGAGGCCGGCCGGCGCGGGCTGACCCAGGTCGAGTCGGTCACCACCGACTACTCCGACGCCGAGGGCGCGGCCGTCACCCGCCGGGTCCTGGAGGGCGCCACTCCCCCGACGGCGCTGATCTACGACAACGACGTGATGGCCGTCGCCGGAGTCGCCGCGGCCGGCGAACTCGGCTTCTCCGTACCGGCCGACGTCTCGGTGGTGGCGTGGGAGGACTCGGCGCTGTGCCGCATGGTCAAGCCGTGGCTGTCCGCCCTGTCCCGGGACAGCGTGGAGTTCGGGCGGACGGCGGCCCGGGAGCTGACGGCGCTGCTGGACGGGGGGCCGGCGCGGACGGTGCGGGTGCCGGTGCCCCGGGTGATCGTGCGGGACAGCACGGGGACGGCGCGGGGCGCCTGACCGGGCAGCCGGGGTTCCGGTCGTCCGGGGCGCGCTCAGTAGCGTGTCGTGCTCTGCAGCAGCGGCGGGTACACGGTGCTCGGCACGCCGTCGACGGTCGCGCCCGCGTACTTGAGCATCGGGCCGACCCGCCGGTTGAGCTCGTAGGGGAAGTTGAGCGTGGGCGCCGAGACCTCGTCGAGGGCCGCGGTCTGCTCCGGGGTGAGGCGGACGTCGAGCCCGGCGAGGTTGGCCTCGAAGTGGGCCAGGGTGCGCGGGCCGATGAGGGTGGAGCTGACGCCCGGACGGCCCCGCACCCAGGCCAGCGCGACCGCGGCGGGGCTCGCCCCGATCTCCTCGGCGACGGCGGCCAGCGCCTCGATCACCGTGAACTGGTCGTCGGTGGGCATGCCGACGGCGGCCGCGCGCCGGGTGTCCTCGGGCACGGCGCGGTTCTTGCGGTACTTGCCGGACAGGAAGCCGTTCTTCAGCGGACTCCACGGCAGCACCCCCATGCCCGCGTCCTGGGCCAGCGGAATCAGCTCGCCCTCGATGGTGCGCTCCAGCAGGGAGTACTCCATCTGCAGCGCGACGACCGGCGTCCAGCCGCGCAGCAGGGCGGTCGTGTGGGCCTTGGCGGTGAACCAGGCGGGGGTGTCGGAGAAGCCGACGTAGCGGACCTTGCCCGCGGTGACGAGGTCGTCCAGGGTGCGCAGGGTCTCCTCGACCGGCGTGGACCAGTCGTGGTTGTGCAGCCAGTACAGGTCGACGTGGTCGGTGCGCAGCCGTCGTAGCGAGTCGTGCAGCTGGTTGAGGATCGCCTTGCGGCTCGCGCCGCCGCCGTTGGGGTCGCCGGGGTGGAGGTTGCCGTAGAACTTGGTGGCCAGCACCAGCCGGTCGCGCAGGCCCGGGCGGGCGGCGAGGAAGTCGCCGATGATCGCCTCCGAATGGCCGTTGGTGTAGAGGTTCGCGGTGTCGACGAAGTTCCCGCCGCGGTCGAGGTAGGCCGCGAGGATCTTCTCGGACTCCTCGACGCCGCTGCCGAAACCGCCGTCCTCGCCGAAGTTCATCGCGCCGAGGCAGAAGGGGCTGACCTTGAGTCCGGACCGGCCGAGGCCGACGTACGAGTCGAGTGCCATGAAATGCTCCGTGAGTGATGCGGTGAACGAGCGACACTTCGAGACAACCACTCCGAGCTGGGCGGTTGTTAGTGCGATCCCGCCGCTGCCGTGCACGATCCTGTCGACTTCTCTCGGAGTGACCTTGCGCCCTGACCGCCCGCCGCCTTCAATCGGAGGGTGTCCCCTTCACCGGCGCCGCCCCTGGACGAGCTGCGCACGCTGATCGCCCGGCACACGAGCCGGGCCTCCGCCGCCGTGGTCGACGGTCTGATGATGTCCGCCGAGTGCCGACCGACACCGCCGCGGGGCGGGATCGCCGAGCCGGTGGTGGCGGTCGTCGCGCAGGGCGCCAAGCGGGTCGTCGTGGGTGACCGGGTCTACGACTACGGCGCCGGCCAGTACCTGGTCGTACCGCTGAACCTGCCGGTCACCGGCCATGTCACCGAGGCGAGCCCCGAGCGTCCGCTGCTGGGCGCCGGGCTGGCCCTGCGGCCGGCCGCGATCGCCTCGCTGCTCCTGGAGACGGCAGCGGGGGCACCGGCCAGGGCACCCTCGCCCGCCCTGGCGGTGAGCGACGCACCCGCCGACCTCGTCGACGCGTTCGTCCGCATGATCCGGCTCCTCGACCGCCCCGCCGACGTCCCGGTCCTCGCCCCGATGATCGAACGCGAGATCCTGTGGCGACTGGTCAACGGCGAACAGGGCGCGCTGGTACGGCAGATCGGGGTGGCCGACAGCCGTCTCTCCCAGATCGGCCACGCCCTGCGCTGGATCCGCGACCACTACACCCAGACGCTGCGCGTGGCGGACCTGGCCCGGATGTGCGGGATGAGTCCGTCGCCCTTCCACCGCCACTTCCGCGCGCTGACCGCGATGACGCCGGTCCAGTACCAGAAGCGCATCCGCCTCCAGGAGGCCCGGCTGCTGCTGATGAGCAGCGGCGACGACGTGACGACCGTCGGTTTCGCGGTCGGCTACGACAGCGCCTCGCAGTTCAGCCGCGAGTACCGCCGCCACTTCGGCCTGCCCCCGGGCCGCGACGCGGCCCGCCTGCGGTCCGCACCGCGCGAGGGGGCGGGGGCCGGCGTCCCGTGACGACGCGCCCCTTGCCGATGCGCGACGGTCACCGGGCCGCCGACTGGCCGGTGACCGTCTGCCGTTGCGTCTGCCCCTCAGGTCCGGGAGCGGTACAGGGCGAACTCCGCCAGGCGCACGACGCCTCGGGACTGCGTCGTCCGCAGGCGCCAGCGCCGGGCCGTCACCGGTGTGGCCAGGAGCAGGATCCGGCTCGCGCCGATGGTTCCGGCCCGTGCGGTCTCCCGCCAGGCGCCGTCCCGCCATGCCTCGACGACGAAGCTCTCCACCTGCTGGCCGTGCCGGATGTCCTCGGCCAGCCGGGTGCGGTCCACCTCCCGCCGCGTGCCGAGGTCGACGGTGACCCGGCCGGGCGTCGCGGTGGTCCGCGCCCCGGCGGCGAGGTTCTCGGGCAGTTCCCGCTCCACGCGCTCGCGGAACTTCCGCAGCCGTGTCACGTCGGCGGCGGGCAGCAACCCGTCCGTGTCCGGCGGGACGTTGAGCAGGAGGACGGAGTTGCGGCCCACGGACCCGAAGTAGGTCTCCGTCAACTCCTCGACGCTCTTGGGCTGTTGGTCGGGGTGGTAGAACCAGCCGTCCCGGATGGAGACGTCGCACTCGGCCGGCCACCACTGGAGGTAGTCCGTCTTCGGCCGGGCCGTCACCAGGGCGTCGCGGCTGCCCTCGTCGGGGGTGTCGTAGGACAGGGCCCAGTCGGTGCGCCCGTACTGGTTCTCCTTGACCGGGATGACGCTCCACTCGTTCTCGCGGGCAGTGCCGGCCTCGTTGCCGACCCAGCGCAGGTCGGGGCCGGTGACGGCGATCGCCGCGTCCGGGGCGAGCGCGCGGACCAGCGCGTACCAGCTGTCCCAGTCGTAGTTCTCCACCTTGTCCGGCGGGATGTGCCCCTGGGCGCCGTCGAACCACACCTCGTCGACCGGCCCGTACTCGGTGAGGACCTCGTGGAGCTGGTTGAGCATGTGGGCGCCGTAGTCGGTGGCCGGGAGGCTGTACGACCGTGTCGGTGTGCGGTCGTCGCCGTCGACGAGGGTGGGGATGGTGCGCGCGGTGCGGGCGCTGCCGTTGGCGTACACCCCGTGCAGGTACTGGTTCTCGTCGGCGGGCGAGATGTAGACGCCGACCTTGATGCCGTGGCGGCGCATGGAGTCGGCGAAGGAGCGCAGCACGTCGCCGTGACCGTCCCGCCAACTGCTCGACCATACTGAGTGGTTGGTGTAGCGGGAGGGATAGAGGACGAAGCCGTCGTGGTGCTTGACCGTGAGGATGGCGAGCCTGAAGCCGCCGTCGCGCAGGGCTCTGGCCCACTGGTCGGTGTCGAGGCCGGTCGGCTGGAAGACGTCGGGGTCCTCGTCGCCGGTGCCCCATTCCAGGCCGGTGAAGGTGTTCACGCCGAAGTGCAGGAACGCGGTGCGCTCCAGGTTCTGCCAGGCGATCTGCCGTGCGGTGGGCCGGACTTGGGACGCCTTGCGGACGAGGTCGGCCTCGGTGTCGTCCGGGGAGACGGGGATGCGGTAGCGCGTGTCGTCCTGCGGTGCGGCGTGGGCGGCAGGCAGGGGGAGGCCGGTCGTGGCGAGTGCGGTGGCGGCGGTGACGAAGAGGCGTCGGGAGACGGCCATGGAGGGCTCCTCGCGTCAGGAAGCGGTCAGGTGCCAGACGGCGGGCCGCCGTTGGTCCGGCGGGTACTGGCGCAGACCGCCGTCGTCGCCCACGGTCAGCGCCATCTGCGTGATGGCGTTGACGAGTTCGTAGCCGCCGTCGGCCGGCCGCAGCTGCCAGCGCTGCAGGGTGTCGGCGGTGTCGCAGGTGCCGGCGCTCGCCTCCACGCCCGGCTGGAGCGGCACGTTGAGGGTGAGCCTGCCGCCGTTGATCTCCAGGCAGCCGTCCGCCGTCCGCAGGGTGGCGTAGCCGTCGGCGGTGCGCGTGAGCCGGGCGTCGAGGGAGCGGCCGGCGGTACGGAAGGTGTAGGCGCCGTCGCTCACCGGCAGCCGGATCAGGTCCCGCCAGCCGGGCGCGTGGCCCACGGCCGTGCCGCGTGCGGCGAACTCGGCGTAGGTGGCGTCGGGATGCGGGTCGCCCCAGGTCGCCTGGGCGATGTGGCGCAGGGCGGGCCGGAGTTCGGTGGCGACCTCGTTCTCGGTCTCGCCGCGGCCGTTGTCGGGCCACAGGCTGATCTTGGCCCCGGTGACGCCCTCGCGGGACGTCAGCTGCTCGCCCTCGAAGCTGCGCGGGTCCCACCCCTGGTCGTACAGGCCCCCGGTGTCGCTGTGGAAGCCGCCGCGGACCAGGTACAGCGCGTAGGCGGCGTTCTCCACCTGGTAGCCCTGCGCGATGAGTTGACTCGGCCTGACCGCCACGTTCAGCCAGTGCTCGACGGTCGTCCCGGCGGCCACCGGCACGGTGTTGGCGCCGGTCAGGCCGTCGTTCCAGATGCGCAGCCGCTTGCCCTTGCCCGCCGCGTAGGTCTGGACGCGGTTGACGAAGTCGACGTACGCGTCTTGCGGGGTGGCGTTCGGGCCGTACTTCGCCTGCGCGTACCGCAGCATCTGCGGGTACTTGGAGTAGTCGGAGCCGAGCATGTACTCGTCGGCGCCCATGTGCCAGGACGCCGAGGTGAACACCTGCGCGTACTCGTCCATGAGGCTGGTGTAGTAGTCGAACGCGGCCTGCTGGGTGACGTCGAGGCGGGCGGGCTGCTTGTCGCCGTCGGAGTCGGTCAGTTGCAGGTCGGGGCGGTTCTCGATCCAGGGGTCCATGTGGCCCGGCGAGTTGATCTCCGGGATGATCTGGACGTGGTAACGGTCGCCGAGGGTGACCAGGCGGCGGATCTCGTCCTTGGTGTAGTAGCCCCAGGTGTTCGCCTCGGGGTGGGCGTCGCTCTTCACCTTCAGCTCGACGAGGAGCTGGTTGAGCTTGTGGTACGCCATCTCGCGGACGAGGTTCTCCAGCCACGGCAGCGTGATGTGGATGTAGCAGGCGCAGACGCCGACGCCCCGCTCCTTGTAGCGCGGCACGTCGACCGTGTGCCCGGCGGGTATCCGGTCGCCCTGGGCGAGGAGTTGGAGGAGGGTGCGGGTGCCGTAGAAGGCGCCGGTCTCGGTCGCGCCGGTCACCGTCAGCCGGCGGCCCGCGTCGAGCGTGTAGCCCTCGGCACCGAGGGAGGTCCGCGACGGCTGTACGTCGATCACGATGTCGCCGGTCCGGGCGGCGCCGCCGACCACCGGGACCGTACCGTGTCCCGCCGCCCGAAGATCGTCGGCGAGGGTGTCGGCGACGCGCCGCCCGGCCGCGTCGGAGGCCACGAGCCGGGTACCGCGCCCGAGGACGTACTGCCCGCTCCCGGGCGTCCAGTCACTGAGCGCCGGCACGGTGACCGGGACGACAGGGGTCTGCACCTGCGCGGGCACGGTCACCGGGACAACCGGGCTCTGCACCTGCACCGGCACGGTGACCGGGACGACAGGGGTCTGCGCCTGCGCCGGCACGGTGACCGGGACGACAGGGGTCCGCACCTGCGCGGGCACGGTGACCGGGACGACCGAGCTCTGCACCTGCACCGGCACGGTCACCGGGGCCGCCGGCGTCTGCTCCAACGCCCGCACGGTCACCGGGGCCGCCGGCGTCTGCTCCCCCATCCGCACGGATGCCGCCCCGGTCCGCCCCTGTGCCAGCGCCGGCGTGGGTGCCGCGAGCAGCAGCAGCGCCGCGGCGGCGACCCGCACCGGCCAGAGCCGTCTCTTCCTGTGCTCCGTCATGCCACTCCCCTTCTCCCCTTCAGAACCCCATCGAGACCCCCCGCACGCCCCTGAACACCCCCCAGTCATCGGAGGTCTGATCATTGGGCGGGGTCGGAGGGGTGTCAATGGCAGCCGTCGGCAGGTGAGTTGACCCATTGATCGGATGACCTGCGGCTCGTCCACGGCGCCCCTCACCCGGCAGCCGAAAAGTCCAAGAAGACCCGCCCGAATGTCCAAGAGCGCGCCCGAAGAGCGCCCACCCTCGACGTGGCGCCCGGCACGCGGCAGAGTGCTCTGCATACTCACCAGTAATCCCCTGAACCGGACCCCGAGGAGCGCCCGTGACCAGCTGGGTCGGCCGGACCGCCGCCGAGATCGCCGCCGCCGTACGCGAGAAGCGGGCCACGCCCCGTGAGGTGGTCGCCGAGCACCTCGCCCGGATCGAGCGGCTGGACGGCCGTGTGGGGGCGTTCCGGGTGGTGCGCGCCGAGGCGGCACTGGCCGAGGCCGACGAGGTCGGCGGGCGCGGCGACCTTTCCGAACTGCCCCTCGCGGGCGTGCCGGTGGCGGTCAAGGACAACCTCGCCGTGCGCGGTGAGGCCAACCGGGTCGGCTCCGCCGCGACGCCGGACACGCCGGCCGGCGAGGACCATGTGACGGTGGCCCGGCTGCGGGCGGCCGGCGCGGTGGTCGTGGGCCTGACCAACGTGCCCGAGCTGTGCGTCTTCGGCACCACCGAGGGCGTGCACGGCACCGCCCGCAACCCCTGGGACCTCAGCCGCACGGCGGGCGGGTCCTCGGGCGGCAGCGCGGCCGCGGTCGCCGCCGGCATGGTGCCGATCGCCCTCGGCAACGACGGCATGGGCTCGCTGCGCATCCCGGCCGCCAACTGCGGTCTGGTCACCCTCAAGCCGGGGCACGGGGTGGTGCCCGCGGGCATCGGCGAGGGCGACTGGTTCGGCATGTCGGAGAACGGCCCGCTCACGACGACGGTCGAGGACGCGCGCCTGATGTTCGCGGTCCTCGCCGGCACCGGCCCCGAGGCGGTACGGTCCGACGCGCCCGGCATGCGCAGGGTCGCCGTCTCGCTGCGCAGCCCCCTGGCCGGCGTCGTGATCACCGGGCCGTACACGAGCGCGGCCCGCGAGGCGGCCGGCGTGCTGATGAAGGCCGGCCACCAGGTGCGCCGCGCCGACCCGCCGTACCCCCTCTCGCTGAGCACGACGTCCCTCACCCACTGGACGGCGGGCACGGCCGTCGACGCCCAGGGGCTCGACCCTCGTCTGCTGAACCGGCGCACCCGGGTGCACGCCGCGATCGGACGCCGTTTCGTCGGCTCCGTGCGCACGAGCGACGTCCGGGACCGGCTGCGCCGGCGTCTGGAGCCGTTCTTCGCCGAGTACGACGTCCTGCTCACGCCCGCGCTCGCCCGCCGCTCCCCCCGGTCCGCCGAGTGGCACGAGCGCGGGTGGCTGCGCAACATCCTCGCGAACACCGCCTATTCGCCGCTGACCCCGCCCTGGAACCTCACCGGCTGGCCGGCGATGGTGGTCCCCTTCGGCACCCTGCCCTCGGGCGCCCCCACCGCCGTGCAGCTGGTGGGCCGTCCGGGCACGGAGGCCGATCTGCTGGACCTCGCCGGGCAGTTGGAGAGGCTGCGTCCGTGGCGGCGGACGGCACCGCTGGAGGACGAGCCGGCCTCAGCCGTCTGACACGGTCACGCCGCCCCACTCCTCCGGGGCGACGTCGGCGAGGGTCTCGGAGAACGTCCACTGGTGACCGGCCAGGTCCTCGGCGGTGTACTGCCGTTCGCCGTACTCGAAGTCGGTCGGCTCCATCAGGATGCGCGCGCCGTGCTCCCGCGCCCGCGCGCAGTGGGCGCGGGCGTCCTGCACGCGCACGGTCACCGAGTGGGTGACCTCACCGGGGCGCGGCGGACGCCGGTCGCGGTGGACGTCCCCGATGATCACCGCGCCGTCGCCGACCTTCAGCTGCGCGCGGTGGTGCTCGCCGATGCGGACCCGCTCGACGAAGCCGAAGGCCGCCGCGAGCCAGGCGACCGCGGCGCGCACGTCGGGGTAGGTCAGGACGGGGATGACCGTCGGGGCGGGGATGGAGCGGTTCGGCCTCATGGCGACTCCTGAACGGCGAGGAGAACTGCGCGACACGCTAGCCCGGTCCAGGCCCCGGTGCCGGTGGCGAAATGCGCTCGCCGGGTGAACCGGGCGCGTGCTTGCATGGCCGCATGATGTCCACCGACCGTCTCCTCGCCTTCGCGGCGCTGTCGTTCCTGCTGATCGTGATACCGGGCCCCAGCGTCCTGTTCGTGGTCGGGCGGGCGCTCGCGCAGGGGCGGCGGGCCGCCCTGACCACGGTCGCGGGCAACACCCTCGGCGCGTATGTGCTGGTGGTCGCCGTGGCGGTCGGGATCGGGTCCGTGGTGGAGCGCTCGGTGCTGGTCTTCACGACACTGAAGCTGGCGGGCGCCGCCTATCTGGTGTTCCTGGGCGTGAAGGCGTGGCGTCAACGCGGGTCCCTGCGGGCCGCGTTCACCGACGGCAGGGTCGCCCACGGCACGCTGCGCACGTTCTGGGAGGGCTTCGCGGTCGGGGTGACCAACCCGAAGACGATCGTGTTCTTCGCGGCCGTCCTGCCCCAGTTCGTCGACCGTGAGCAGGGCCGTGTCACCCTGCAGATGCTGCTGCTCGGCCTGGTCTTCAACGCGATCGCGCTCGCCTCCGACAGCGTGTGGGGCCTGGCCGCGTCCACCGCCCGCGACTGGTTCGCCCGCTCCCCGCGCCGGCTCTCCCTGGTCGGCGGCGTGGGCGGCCTGACCATGATCGGCCTGGGCGTGACCGTGGCGGTGACGGGCCGCACGGACTGACCGGGCACCCAGGACCGGAAGCGCCACGAGGTTCTGTCTTCAACTTCTGCAGACGCGGCTTACCGGCCATCCGGAAGTTGAACAAGAAATTAAGGGCATATCTGGATTTTGCGCATTAATCGGTCGCTTTCGGTCACTAGATGAGGTGAGTCGAATCCACAGCTCAACGACAGGGAGATGGTGGTATGGCTTACCCCGAGAAGATCATCGAAGAGACCCGCGTGCGCGACATCGATCTCGACGCGGTACTGGACCCCGCCGAGCCCGACGGTGTCTACCGGGACAGCAGGGAGTGCGCCGCGCTGGCGCTGTCGTCCGGGACGACGAACCTTCTGCTGTCGCCGCCGACCCCGCGGCCCAAGAAGGGCTGAACGCCTCGACGGGAGCGACAGATGAAGCAGTCAGGTACTTCCGCCCTCTTGCAGGGCGCGGTGCAGGACCTCGCTTCGAGCGTGGTCTCCGCCCTCCGTGGCGGAGGCCACGCGCCGTCGGACGAGATCCCCCTGTACGGTCCCTCCGGTGACCTGGACGTCGCGGCGGCCCGCGTGCTGGGCGCCGACCTCCTGCTGCCGAGCGTCCTGCACCGCGCACCGCCCCCGCCCGACCGGCTCGACCTCGCCCGACGCACCCTCGACGCCTTCCCCCCGCGTCCGGACGCCGCGCCCACCGTCCAGTGGAGCCACTGGGCCCTGAGGCGCGCACTGCACCACGTCGATCCGTCCCCCGCCGGCCTCCCGCCGGAGCCGGACGCGACCTGGATCGACGGCGCCTCCTGGCCGTACCTCACCCACCAGCTCGCCGTACTGGCGCCCCTCGCGCTGCCCGCCGAGGACTGCGCGGTGGCCCGGGCGGCACGCGCCAGGAGCCTCGACGTGGCCCGGGGCTTCGTGCGGGCGGTCCGGCGCCGGGACTGGCTGCAGGCGGCCGGCGCGGGCCGCTGGCTGACGCTGCTGCCGGACGTGCCGGACACCCTGGGTCTGGCGTCCGGACTCGACTTCGTGGAGCTCATGGGAGGTGAGGACCCGCGGGTGCTGCTCCAGGTGCGGGCCGCGCGGCTGATGTCCACGGGGGTGCCCGCGTGACGGCGCCACGGATCGCACAGGTGCAGCGGGCGGCGCTGGGCTGGCTGTCCCAGCGGCGGCAGCGGTTCGCGCTGGGCCCCGACGCCCTGTCGCCGGACGGCCGGGTCAACAGCACCTGGAAGCCGCTCGGCGAACTGGCGCAGGTCTGCGCCACGCTCGCCGTGCACACCCCCCGCTCCGATCCGCTGCACGCGTGCGCGCGCGACCTGCTCGCCTTCGCCTGGCGGCAGACCGAGGAGGGCGAGCTGTTCCTGCGCCTGCAGCGGGCGGAGCCCTTCGCCACCTATCCGCTGGAGGTCTACGCCGCGTTCGCCGCGGCCGGCCTGCGCCACCCCGGTTACGAGCGGGCCGCGGCCACCGTGGCCCGCACGCGCGGCTGGCGGCTCGCCGAACAGGACCCCACCCGGCGCCTCGGCGTCCTGCGCGCCGAGCAGTGCGGCCGGCTGAACCCGCACGCGCGCGTGGAGCACGTACTGGCACGGACCTGGCTGGGCGGGCTGCCGGAACCGTGGACGTTCGAACGCTCGTCCGGCTACGCGCTGACCCATGTCGTCTTCCATCTCACCGACTGGGGCCGGGGCGGACCCGGCGTACCGCCCGGGCTGGCGGACTATCTGACGGACTGGCTGCCGGCCTGGCTCACCACCTGCCTGGAAGCCCGTATGTGGGACCTCGGCTGCGAACTGCTCGCCGTCGCCGCGAGCCTGCCGGAGCCGCCCGACGAGGCACTGCTCGCGGACGGCTGGGACCGCGTCGCGGACGCGCAACTGCCCTCGGGCGCCCTGCCCGAGGAGGGCGGCGGCGAGGACGCCGCCGGCTCCGACGACTTTCCCCACAGCTACCACTCCACCCTGATGGCCGCCTTCGCGGCCGGTCTCACGGCCGGCCGGCGGGGCCGCGCGGACGGTGACCGGCCCACCGGCCGCCCGCGGCCCGGCGGCGTACGGATCGCGCACGGCGGACAAGGAGTGCCCGGATGACCGACACACGTCTCCTGCACACGGTGGGGGCCCGCGCCATCGAGTGGCTGTGGGCCCACCGCGACGGATTCCGGCTCGAGGAGGACGTCGACCCGGAGGTCGGGTTCCTGGAGCGGTTCAAGCCGATCGGTGAACTCGCCCTGGTCTGCAAGGTGCTGTTCCGCGAGGGCGTCGCCGGGTCCCGCCAGGCCGAACTGGCGCGCCGGCTGCTGGACCACGTCTGGCGCGAGACGCTGGACGGCGGCCGCATGCTGGTACGCGGCCAGCGCACCGAGCCGATCTCGCCGATCCCCTTCGAGGTGTACCTGCCCTTCAGGGAACTCGGCTACAGCCGGCCCGAGATCGAGCGGGCCGCCGTACTCAACCACCGCCTGGACAGCTGGCACGCCTTCGAGACCACCCCCACCCGGCGCCTGGGCCTGTCCGCGTTCCAGCGCCGCTTCGGGCTGCGGCCCCGCCCGCCCGAGCAGGAGGCCCTGGCGGCGACGTGGCTGGCGCGCACGCCCGAGCCGTGGACGGTCGAGGGGCACATCGCCTACGACGTGACGCACGCGGTGTTCCACCTCACCGACTGGGGCGAGAACCCGGACGGCCTGCCGCCCCGGCTCGCCGACTACCTCGCCCAGTGGCTGCCGGTGTGGATCGACGACTGGCTGGACCTCAGGCGCTGGGACCTGCTGGGCGAACTGCTCGTCGTGGACGCCTGTCTGCCGTGTCCCACGCTGGACGAGCGCGGCTGGGCGGGGTTCGCCGGGGCACAGCGGGCGGACGGCGCCATGCCGGCGGTGCGGGACATGCCCGAGACCGACGACGCCGACCAGTTGTTCGACATCGTCTACCACCCGACGCTGGTCGCCGCCTTCGCCTCCACCCTGGCCACCTCCCGCGCCCTGACCGAGCTGGCGCAGGCGTCATGACCGGCCGCACGCTGCTGTGGCCCGGCGAGGCCCTCGACGATCCGCCCGAATCCGACGGCCCGCGACCGGACGACGGCCCCGACGACGGCGAGCTCGGCGAGCGGCTGGCGGCCGCCGTCGACGCGGTCGAGGCCCCCGACGCCGTCTTCGCGCTCTCCCGCCACGGGCGGCGCCTGACGCGCACCGGCGGCACCGCCCCCGCCCCGGCACTCCCCCGCGAGGACCTGCGCTACGAGATCGGGTCGGCCACCAAGGCGTTCACGGCGCTGCTGCTGACCGAGCTGATCCGGCGCGGCGCCGTGACCGGAGCCGAACCCGCCGCCGCGCTGCTCCGCCCGGCCCGTCCCACCGAGGCGTCACCCGCCACGCTGGCCCACCTCGTGACCCACACCGCGGGACTGCCCGCGCTGCCACGGGACTTCCACCTCCGCGCCCTGCCCGCCTGGCACAGCAACCCCTACGGCCGCTACCCCTCCGCGCGGGTCGTCGACGCCTACCTGCGCCACCACCCGCGCCACCGGCCCGGAACCCGCTGGCACTACTCCAACTTCGGCGTTGCCGTCCTCGGACACGCGCTCGCCGCCGCCACGGGGACCTCCTGGGAGGACCTGGTCTCGACGTGCCTGCTGCGCCCCCTCGGGCTGTACGGCACCTCCCTGCGTCCCGGCGACACGGACCTCGACGCGGTGGGCCGCCGCAAGGACGGCCGCACCCCGACCCCGTCCTTCGACGCCGGCGGCTTCCAGGCGGCCGGCGCCCTGCGCGCCACACCGCACGACCTGCTCGCCTTCCTGGAGGCCCATCTCCGGCCGGACGGCACCCCGCTTCGGGAGGCGCTCAGAGCGGTACGCCGTCCCGTCCTGCGCCGCGGCCTGGGGCACCGCCACGTGCACACCGTGGGGTGGTTCCGGCATCCGTTCTCCGGCGGCCCGATGTACTTCCACAGCGGAGCCACCCTCGGCCAGCAGGCGTTCCTGGGCTTCCGGCCGGACGCGGGCACGGCCCTGGTGGCGGTGTGCACCCGGCGGTTTAGGGCGCACGACCCGTTCGTGGCCACGGCGTACGGGCTGCTGGCGGACCTGCCGTGACCCGGCCCGGGCGGCGAGGCGCGGTGCCCCGCGCCCGGGCGGACGGCGTCGTCACACACGCTGCCAGAGGGCGGGCGTGACGTCGGGGGCCCAGGAGCTCTGCGCCTGGTGGGTCTGCAGGCACCGGTAGCCGACCGTGCCGTACGTCACCGTCGCGCCCGCCTGGTACACCCGTCCCGCGCTCCAGCCGTCCGCCGCCGCGCCGTTCTGCTCGGGCGCCGCGGTGCTCTGGCCCGTGGTCTTCAGGGTCAGGCCGAAGTCGCTGAGGGTCGGGTTGACCGGCTGGAAGAACGTCGTGCCGCCGCTCGTGCAGTCGCCGGAGCCGCCCGAGGTGGTGCCCTGCGCCTGGACGCCGGCCACGTAGGGGCCGCCGGAGTCGCCGGGTTCGGCGCACACGCTGGTCTGGGTCAGCCCGTCGACGGTGCCCTCGGCGTAGCTGACGCTGGTGTCCTGGGACTGGACGGTGCCGCAGTGCCAGCCGCTGGTCGAGCCGGAGCGGCACACCGACGCGCCGACCACCGCCTCCACCGAACCGGCGACCTGGACCTTCTCGCCGTTGTCGGCCTTGACGTCCGGGGTGGCGGTCCAGTTGGCGTTGACGCCCACCCAGGCCATGTCCTTGCCGGGGAAGGTGGAGGCCTGGAAGGTGCCCTGGTCGGTCTGGTCGAAGCCGGTGGTCTTGGAGCCCGGCTTGCCGCAGTGGCCGGCCGTGACGAAGCCCTGCTGATCGGCCTTGGTGACGGAGAAGCCGATGGAGCACCGCGCCTGGGCGTCGATGTAGTAGGCGTCGCCGCCGACGAGGTCGGTCATGAGCCGGGGCCGCTTCGCCGAGGAACGCACGCTCGTACGGTCGGCCTGTGCGCCGGCCGCCTGGACGAACCTGGTGGCCGCGGCGCCGCTGGTGGCCTGGATCACCACACGGTTGGTCCGGACGTCCACGTACCACACGGGCGTGTCGGCGGTCTGGACGCGCGTGGCCGCCTGGTCCAGCTTCTCCTTGACCGAGCGCAGGTCGTCCAGTCCCCAGCGCACGACCGCGGCCTTGGCGCCCTGGGCCTCGATCGTGGGGACGTCCGCGGCGTCGGTGGTGGCGACGGTCAGCTCGGCCGAGGTCGCGCCGCGCACCCAGGCGCCGGCGAAGTGCGGGCCCAGGGCGTTGCGCAGGACCCCCGCCCGACTGCCGGCCTCCGCCTCGTTGACCAGCCGGGTGGAGGCCTGACTCGAGGTCAGACGTAGATCGCGGCGCAGGGCGCTGAGGACCGCCGAGGACGGCCGGTCGGCGCCGACGGTCTGGGCGGCGCTGGGGAACGGTCCGCGGGGGGACGGCGGTTCGGCCGACGCGGCCGGATGGATCGCGGCCAGGGCGAGCGTACCGAGAGCGGTCACGGCGGCGCTGCGTCCGACCGCACGGTGTCTGCCTGCCATGCGGCGTACCTCCTTGGGATGCGGTTGAGCAGGTCGTGAGGCAACAGACCTACCGCCGCAGCCGCGGGCGATGGCGCGGGTGATCCCCTTTTGCGTACTTCGGGGGACGCCGGGATGGCATGTGCAGTAGCGATGCGCGGGGCCCGGGTCTCCTGTCCGCAGGAGACCCGGGCCCCGGCTGGAGCTCGCCGGTCGTGACGATCCGGTCGTGACGATCCGGTGCGCGAACGGTGGGCGCGTCAGTCGACGCTGGGCAGGATGTGCGGCTCGGCCAGGTCGTCCTCGTAACCCGCCAGGCGGATCGGGGCGGACCTGGCCCACACGTCGAGGCTGCCGATCTCGCCGGGCCGCCGCCCGGCGCGTTCGGTGCGTTCCTTGGGGCGCTGTTCGCGATTCGTCTTCTCCGGTGTCACCGCGCACTCCTTATGTGTCGGGTCACCCTCGGGGCGTGCCGGCCACTCTGCGGTCCGGCGCCTGACGCCCGCTCGGGTCTGAGTCGAAAGCCGTTCGGACGCGGTGGCGCCGGTAACTCGCGTGAGAGCAAACCGTTGTGAAGCGGCCTGCCCCGGGACGGACGTGGGTGTGGGTGGGACCCGGTGGTGCTGTCCGTCGGCTCCAGATTAACCAAATGAGCGGGCGCCTGCTCGATGGGGCTGAAAACTTGTGGTTACTGTCTCAAGTCGTCCTGTTTCATCCCTCTCTCGCGTCACCCGTTCGGCGCACAGGTCTGCCGAAACCCCAACAGGCGTTCCACCCTGGGGTGGAGGGCTTCGTCCGGGAGGGGGCTGTCATGGCGTCCGTCACCTTCGAGAAGGCCACCCGGTGCTTTGCCGCGGCGGCCCGGCCGGCCGTCGACGCCCTCGATCTGGAGATCGGGGACGGCGAGTTCATGGTCCTGCTCGGTCCTTCCGGCTGCGGGAAGTCGACCTGCCTGCGCATGCTGGCCGGGCTGGAGGAGGTCGACTCCGGGGCGGTGCACATCGGTGTCCGGGACGTCACCCATCTTCCGCCGCGGGAGCGCGGGGTGGCGATGGTGTTCCAGAACTACGCCCTGTACCCGCATTTGTCGGCTGCCGACAACATCGGCTTCGCCCTGCGCGTCGCCCGCATGCCCCGGCGCGACGCCCGCCGGCGGGTCCGGTTCGCCGCCTCGGTGCTGGACCTGGAGGACTGTCTGGGGCGCAGGCCGGGGTCGTTGTCGGGCGGCGAGCGGCAGCGGGTCGCCACCGGGCGGGTGCTGGTGCGGGACCCGCGGGTCTGTCTGATGGACGAACCGCTGTCCCACCTGGACGCACGGCTGCGGGTGGAGACCCGGGCGCGGATCGTCGGGATGCAGCACCATCTGGGGATCACCACGGTGTACGTCACCCACGACCAGGTCGAGGCGATGGCCGTGGGCGACCGGCTCGCCGTGCTCAGGGACGGTGTGCTGCAACAGGTGGGCACGCCGAGGGAGGTGTACGCGCGCCCGGCCAACGTGTTCGTGGCCGGGTTCGTCGGGTCGCCCGCGATGAACCTGTTCCGGCTGCCGCTGTCGGCGGACGGTGCCCGGCTCGGCGCCATCACCGTGCCGCTGCCCCGGGCCGCCCTGCGCGCGGCCGGGCCCGAGCGGGAGATCGTGCTCGGCGTGCGGCCCGAGGAGTTCGAGGTCCTGCCGCCCGACGACGCGCGGACCGCAGGGCTGGACCTCGTGGTGGAGACGGTCGAGGACACGGGGGCCGCCACGTACCTGCACGCCGCCGGCTGGTCCGGCGAGGGGCTCGTCCAGGTCGTCGTACGACTGCCGGGGCGCCCCGCGCACGGCAGGGGCGAGCGGCTGCGGGTGGCGATCCGCGCGGACGCCGCGCACTGCTTCTCCGCCGCGACGGGGCTGCGGCTTCCGACGGACTGAGGGGCACCGTGCCGAGGGAGGGACGGCCGCACCGCGGGCCACCCCGCGGAAACCGTCAGGCCCTGGCGGCCAGCGGTCGCCACGCGTTCCACGTGCGCAGTCGCCGCTCGTAGGCGGCTTCGACGACGGGATAGGGGTAGGTGCCGAGGAACAGGCGCAGGGGCGGGTCGTCGGTGTCGACGAGTTCGAGGACGACGTCGGCGGTGGCCCGCGGGTCCTGCGGCGCGCGGGCGGCGGCGCCGGAGCGGCGCGCCTCCCGGACGGGTTCGTACGCGGCGATGGGTTGCGTGTGCACCGCGGACGCGCCGGACCAGTCGGTGCCGTAGGGGCCGGGTTCGAGGAGGGTGACGTGGATGCCGAGCGGGCCGACCTCCTGGGCGAGCGCCTCGCTCATGCCCTCCAGCGCCCACTTGGAGGCGTTGTACAGGCCGAGGGTGGGGAAGGCGGCGAGGCCGCCGAGGCTGGACACCTGAAGGATGTGCCCGCGGCCGCGGGCGCGCAGGTGCGGCAGGGCGGCCTGGGTCACCCACAGGGGACCGAACAGGTTGGTGTCGAGCTGGGCGCGGGCCTGTTCCTCGGTGGTCTCCTCGACCATGCCGAACAGGCCGTAGCCCGCGTTGTTGACGACGACGTCGAGGTGCCCGAAGGCGTCCACGGCCCGCTGGACGGCGTCGGCCGCCGCCGCCCGGTCGGTGACGTCCAGGCGCAGCGGCAGGACGCGGTCGCCGTAGGCGTCGGCGAGGGTGTGCAGGGACTCGGGTCGGCGTGCCGTGGCGGCGACGCGGTCGCCGCGGGCGAGGGCGGCCTCGGCCCAGATCCGGCCGAAGCCACGGGAAGCGCCGGTGATGAACCATGTCTTGCTCATGTCCCCACCGTGCGAGATCCGGCGGGCGGCAGCCAGCACCCCGGGAGGGTTACCCTTCGGGGACATGGCGAGCGACAACGTCCTGGGAGAGTTCCTCAAGGCCCGGCGGGGACGCGTTGCGCCCTCGCACGCGGGCCTGGCCGCGCCCGGCCGGCGCCGGGTGGCGGGGCTGCGCCGGGAGGAGCTGGCCCGGCTGGCCGGGATCAGCGAGCCGTATCTGATCCGGCTGGAGCAGGGCGTCGACCGCCACCCCTCACCGCAGGTGCTGCGGGCGCTCGCGCGGGCCCTCGAACTGGACGCCGACGCCACCGCCCACCTGCTCTCGCTCGCCGCCCCCGCCCCGCAGCGGCCCGCGGAGAGCGAGGTCTCCCCCGACCTGCACCAGCTGCTCGACGCGTGGCCGGACCGTCCGGCGTACGTGCGCAACCGGCGCTTCGACGTGCTCGCCGCCAACAAGCCGGCCCGCGCGCTCGCCCCCATGTACGAGCCCGGGCACAACCTGGCCCGGGACGTGTTCCTCGACCCCGCGGTGCGCCGGCTGCTGCCGGACTGGCCGCTGATCGCCGCGCAGACCACCGCCGCCCTGCGCGCCGAGGCCGACCCGCACGATCCGAGGACCGCGCGCCTGGTGGCCGAGCTGGAGGCGGACGGCGACTTCCGCCGCCTGTGGGCACGGCACGACGCGCGGCACGCCCGCGACGAACTCAAGCGGTTCGCCCATCCCGTCGTCGGCGAACTCGTCCTGCGCCGGCAGGCTCTCACTGTCGGCGGCGCCGAGCACCAGGTGGTCATCGCCTACCAGGCGGCGCCCGGCAGCCCGTCCGAGGCGGCCCTCGCCCGGCTCGTGTGAGAAGCGCGCGTCCGGCACGGCTCCGCGTCGAAGGGGCCACGCAGTTCAGGTCCCGTTGGCCGAATCGAAACACGGCCATGATCTGCTGGCGGGTGGCAACGGCTTGTCCGGCGGGAGGACTGACGCATGGAGCTGCGCAGTGTCGAGGAGCTGATGGATCTGCTGTACGCCTGCCGGCACCAGCATGCGCTGCGCACCGCCGCGCTGCTGCGCCGCAGCCGCCCCGCCGACAAGGAACTCCAGGTGGCGGGGCTGGTGCACGACATCGGGCAGGTGCTGTCGCCCGGTGACGAGATCCGCCGGGCCGAGCACGCGGCCGAGGCCGTGCGGGCCCTGCTCGGCGAGCGCGTCTACCGGCTGGTGGGCCGTCACTGCCCCGCCGGGGACGAGGACCTGGGGCGCCTGCGGCTGGCGGACGAGGAGAGCCGGACGGCCGCCTTCGACGCCGGTGTGCTGGAGGACTGGCGCACGGTCCTGGAACTGGTGGCGGCACGCAACTCCCGCCTCGGGGCTGTCGACTGACGGCCCGTCATGAGACGGTACGGCGATGACGTCGTCGTACGGGCTCCAGGGGAAGGCCGCCGTCGTCACCGGCGCGACGCGCGGCATCGGGCGGGCGGTCGCCCGGGAGCTGGCCGCCGCGGGCGCGCACGTGTGCGTCACCGCGCGCGACCCCGAGGAGGCGCGCCGCACGGCCGAGGAGCTGGGCGGCATCGGGGTGAGCGGGAACGTCGGCGACCCGGCGCACCTACTCGAGGTCACGGAGCGGACGCTGGGCGCCTTCGGCCGGATCGACGTCGTCGTCAACAACGCGGCGACGAACCAGCCGTACGGGCCGCTCATGGAGGCGGACCCGCAGGCGTGGCGGGCGGCGTTCGGCGTCAACGTGGAGGCGCCGCTCAGGCTGGTGCAGGGCGCCTGGCGGGCGTGGATGCGGGAGCACGGCGGCGCGGTCGTCAACGTCTGCACCGAGGGCGCCACGCACGTGGGGCCGAACGTCGGGGCCTACGGCACCAGCAAGGCGGCCCTGCTGCATCTGACCCGGCAGCTCGCGGGCGAGCTCGCCCCGAAGGTGCGGGTCAACTCCGTCTCGCCGGGCCTGGTGCGCACCGAGATGGCGCGCTTCGTGTGGGAGCCCGGCGAGGAGCAGGTCGCCGCGGGGCTGCCGCTGGGGCGGATCGGGGAGCCGGAGGACGTCGCGCGGGCCGTGGTGTGGCTGGCGTCCGACGCGGCGCGCTGGGTCACCGGGGCCGACCTGCTGGTGGACGGCGGCACACGGGTCAGGACGGCGTACCCGTCCGGGTACGCCGTCCACGACCGTCTGCGCTCGTCCGCCCCGCCCCGGGACTGAGGCGCCTCAGGGGAACAGCGCGATCCCCACGAGGATCAGCAGGATGATGCAGGCGATGAGCACCACCGTGGCCCAGGGGCCGCGGTGCTTGACCGGACGGGTGGGTCCGCCGCCGCGCGGCCGGTCCTCCGGCAGCTCCGGATGTGCCGGCCGGTCGCTGGCGTAGAACTGCTCGTCGGTCGGGTAGTGGTTGCGCGGGTCGTTCTGCGCCCGCGGATCGATGCCGTGTGGACTGCCCATGAGAATCACTCCTGGCGCGGTAGTCACCGCAGAGCGGGTTCCCGGCCGGCGCCGGGCCACACGTCACGATCGGCGGCTCACCACTTCCCGGGCGCGTAGTCCTTGAGGAAGACGCCGTACAGGTCCTCGCCCTGTTCACCGCGCACGATCGGATCGTAGACCCGGGCGGCCCCGTCGACCAGGTCGAGCGGCGCGTGGAAGCCCGCCTCGGCCAGGCGCAGCTTGTCGTAGTGGGGGCGCTCGTCGGTGATCCAGCCGGTGTCGACCGAGGTCATCAGGATGCCGTCGGTCTGGAACATCTCCTGGGCGCTGGTCCGCGTCACCATGTTCATCGCGGCCTTGGCGGCGTTGGTGTTCGGGTGGCCCGCGCCCTTGTAGCCGCGGCCGAAGACGCCCTCCATCGCCGAGACGTTCACCACGTAGGCGCGCTTGCTGGCCGCCCTCCGCGCCGCCTCGGCCATGGCCGGGCGCAACTTGCTGATCAGGATGAACGGCGCCGTGTAGTTGCACAGCTGGGTCTCGAGGAGCTCCACCGGGGAGATCTGCTCGATGGTCTGCACCCAGGTGTTGGTGTCGACGACGTCCGGGACCAGGCCGCCCGCGTCGATGGCGGTGCCGTCCAGGTGGCGTTCGACGCTGGCGTTGCCCGCGACCAGGGCGAGGTCGGCGACCTGCTGGGCGTCGAGGCCGCTGGTGCCCGGGGGCAGGGCGGCCAGGCCGTCGACCGCGCCGGAGTTGAAGGCGCCGATGACGTGGTGGGCGGGCAGCTCGCCGGCCGGCAGCGGGGCGCTCTCGCCCTCGACCAGGGCGGCGTAGGCGGAGGGCAGGCGGCGTACGGTCTGCGTCGCGTTGTTGACGAGGATGTCCAGCGGGCCCGCCGCGGCGACCTGCTCGGCCAGGGCGACGGCCTGCGCCGGGTCGCGCAGGTCGATGCCGACGACCTCCAGGCGGTGGATCCACTCCGCGGAGTCGTCCATGGCCTTGAAGCGGCGGATGGCGTCCTTGGGGAAGCGCGTGGTGATGGTGGTGTGGGCGCCGTCGCGCAGCAGGCGCAGCGCGATGTACATGCCGATCTTGGCGCGGCCGCCGGTGAGCAGGGCACGCTTGCCGGTGAGGTCGGCGCGGGCGTCGCGCTTGGCGCGGTTGGTGGCGGCGCAGTCCGGACAGAGCTGGTGGTAGAAGTAGTCGACCTCCACGTACCGGGCCTTGCAGGTGTAGCAGGAGCGGGGGCGCTGGAGTATGCCCGCGACCCGGCCCTCCTCGGTCCGCGAGGACGGCAGCAGGCCCTCGGTCTCGTCGTCGATGCGCTGGGCGGAGCCGGTGGCCGTGGCCTCGGTGACCGCCTTGTCGTGGGCGGTCTTGGCGGCCCGGCGCTCCTGGCGGCGGCGCTGCTTGACGGTGCGGTAGACGCCCGCGGTGGCCCGGCGCACGGCGATCGCGTCCGGGTGGTCGACCTCCAGCTTGTCGAGCTCCTCCAGCACGCTCAGGCAGACGGCGAGCCGCTCCGGGTCGATGCCGGGCCCGTACACGACCTCGTCCGTGGTCGCCGAGCCGTCCTGTGTCACCGTCATCGCGCTGCCGTTTCCCTGATCGCCCGAGCGGCGCTCCGATCGCGCCCGCTGTCCGAACGGTGGATTTTACGGAGCGCCGGCCCGGTCCTCCAAACCCGTCGTGATCAGGAGCCGCAGGCGGTGATCAGGGTCTCGACCTCCGCGGTCAGGGCCGCCGACAGGCGGTCCAGGTCCGGTACCGCCTCGGCGTCCGCGACCAGGCCGTAGTGGACGTGTCCGCGGTACGTTGAGACCGCCACCGCCAGGGCCTGGCCGCGGGCCAGCGGGGCGAGCGGGTAGACCTCGGTGACCGGGTTGCCGCCGAGCTTCAGGCCGATGGAGGGCAGGGGCACGCTGGTGACCAGGA
This sequence comes from Streptomyces sp. 7R007, assembly GCF_054850255.1. Taxonomy (NCBI): domain Bacteria; kingdom Bacillati; phylum Actinomycetota; class Actinomycetes; order Kitasatosporales; family Streptomycetaceae; genus Streptomyces; species Streptomyces sp. 7R007. The sequence continues at coordinate 508,934 of NZ_JBTWMV010000001.1, forward strand.
TGTCGAACCAGAGCCGGGCCGCCTGGCTGACCAGCGGGCCGCCGAGCCGGTGGCCGAGCGGGGGCACGTGGTCGGCGAGCAGGGCGACGGCGCCCGCGCCGCGGTTGGGGCCGGCGTTCTTGTTGCGGTCCATGGCGGTACGGACGGTGGCGAGGCGGCCGAGCGGGTCGGGGTCGTCGACCGGGAGCCGTATCAGGTAGCCGGAGAGGCGGTTGCCCTGCGGGTGGGCGGTGCGCGGGCGGCGCTTGGAGACGGGGATCAGGGCGCGCGGCGCGACGCCCTCGCTGCCGTCGCCGCGCTCGTCCAGCCAGCGCCGTAGGGCGCCCGCGACGACCGCGATCAGCACGTCGTTGACGGTGCCGCCCTGCGTCTTGCGCACCCGGTGCACGTCGTCGAGGTCGATGACCACGCCGGCGGTGCGGCGGGTGCCGGTGGCCTCGGAGGTGAACGCGGACGACGAGCGCGCGGCGAGGCTGGAGACGGCCACGGAGGCGCCGATGTCCAGGGCGCGGCCCACGTCGGACACGGCGGCCCGGACCATCCCGGGCAGTTTGCGCACGTCGGGCAGCAGGCCCCCCTTGGGCTCCTCGGGGCGGGGGCGCGGCGCGGGCATGTCCATGGGGTCCAGGACGGCCGCGGCGAGCGTCAGCGCCCGCAGACCGTCGGCGAGCGCGTGGTGGAACTTGAACAGCACGGCGAACCGCACGCCGTCCTCCCCCGGCAGCACGTGCGCCTCCCACGGCGGCCGGCCGCGCTCCAGCGGGCGCTCCATGAGCCGGCCGGCCACCGCGTGGAAGTCGGCGGTGGGGGCGTGCAGCCGTACGTGCCGCAGGGGGTCGAAGTCGGGGTCGGGCTCGCGGGAGGCCCCGCCGAAGGCCAGGGGGCGGAAGGAGAACGGCTGCCATACGTCCCGGATGCGCATGCGCAGTCCGGGGACGGCCGCGGCCCGGGCGGCGAGCAGGTCGGCCGCGTGGGCGCCGGCCGTGGGCGAGTGCGCCGAGAAGACCCCGAGGGCGCCCAGGTGCATGGGGTGCTCGGCGGACTCGATGTTCCAGAACGCCAGGTCGAGTGGAGCGAGCAGGTCGGAAGTCAATGGCTTGCCTCGCGTCGACGGACGGGTGGGCCAGCAGTCAATCGCCCTGGGGCGATTACGGTCAAGTACGATCAAGCTACGCTCAGTTAACGGCAGATTAAGTCCCGCCCCTCTGGGAGGGGCGGGACTCATGCGGTACCAGCGGTCACTTCAGCGCGGGCGGCGCGGCCTGGGGTGACGAACCCCACTCAGACGGGCGCGGGCCGACCGTGAAACCGAGCGTGCGCAGGGAGCGCAGATCGGCGGTCGTCAGGTAGGTGCGGTCGTACGACGTCCCGTCCACCCGGGCCGACTGGATGTAGCGGTCGGTGCCGGAGGTGCCGGGGGCCGTGATGGTCAGGGCGCCGCGCGGATAGTAGCGGCGGTCCAGGGTCAGGTCGACGCGGTCGAAGACGGGCGTGGACAGGCCCCAGGTGTCGTAACCGGGCTGTACCGGGAAGATCCCGATCGACGACAGCACGTTCCAGGCGGACATCGTGCCGAGGTCGTCGTTGCCGGTCATGCCGGTCGGGGTGTCGGTGAAGAGGGTCAGCGCCGCGTGCACGACGTCGGTCGTCTTCCACGGCTCGCCGGTGGACAGGTAGGTGTAGGGGGCGATGAGGTCGGGCTCGTTCTGCGGGTTGTACTTGTCGGCGTTGTAGTAGTCGTACGGGCCGTTGACCCACACCTCGCGGGCCGTCTTCGCCGGGTCGGCCAGCAGCTGGTCGTAGGCGAAGAAGGAGTCCAGCCGGTCGTTGGCGGCCTGCTTGCCGCCGATCAGGTCGACCATGCCGGGCAGGTCCTGCGGCACGAGCCACTGGTACTGCCAGGACGTGCCCTCGTGGAAGCCCTCGCTCTGCGCCGGGTCGGCCGGTCCGGTGAAGGCGCCGGAGGCGTCACGGGCGCGGAAGAAGCCGGTGGAGGGGTCGAAGATGTTCCGGTAGCTCTGGGCGCGGGCCGCGTAGCGCGCCGCGTCGGCGCCGTGGCCGAGGTCGCGGGCCATCTGGGCGAGCATCGCGTCCGACAGGGCGTACTCCAGGGTCGCCGAGGCGCCGTGGTCGTAGTCGGAGTCGCCGGGCTTCACGTGCGGGCGGCCGGCGATGTAGGGCGCGAAGCCGTCGGCGATGTACTCCTTGTTGGCCTCCCGGCCCACGGCCGGCGAGTCGGCGGGCGGCACCCCGTCGGCGTTCCGCTTCAGCGCCCGGTAGGCCCGCTCCTCGTACCCCTTGAGCAGGCCCTGCTGGTAGGCGTTGGTCAGGAACGGCGTGACCGGGTCGCCGGTCATGATGTTCGTCTCGACCGTGCCGTAGCCCCACTTGGGCAGCCAGCCGCTCTCCTCGGAGATCCTGATCACCGAGATCGCCATGTCCCGCGCCTCACGCGGCGCGAGCAGGGACAGCAGCTGGGACTGGGTGCGGTAGGTGTCCCACAGGGACCAGTTCTGGTAGTAGGTGAACCCGTCCGTGCGGTGGATCCGCTGGTCCCAGCCGGTGTAGCGGCCGTCGGCGTCGCTGCCGATGTTCGGCGCCAGGAAGGACCGGTACAGGGACGAGTAGAAGGTCCGGCGCACACTCTCGTCGCCGCCCTTGACCCGTACGTCGTCCAGGCGGTCCTCCCACGCCTGCTGGGCCCGGTGGCGCACGGCGTCGAAGGAACGCCCGCCCTCGGCGCGCAGGTTGACGGCCGCGCCGTGCGCGTCGACGTAGGACAGGGCGGTGGTCGCCTCGACGGTGCGGTCCTCGGTGGTGTCGAAGCGGACGTAGGCGCCGCCCCGCCCGCTCCTGGACCCGGCCGTCACCGTGGAGCCGTCCCAGGTGCCGTACGCGGTGAAGGGGCGGTCGAAGCGGGTGATCGTGTAGACGGTGTAGGGCTTGGTGTCCTGGCAGAAGCCGCGGCCGGTGATGGCGGTGCGGACCGTGTGGTCGTCGAGGACCTCGACCTTGGTGGCGACCGTGGTGTGCAGGGACTGGGCCGCGTTCAGCAGGACGTTGGCCTTGTCGGTGGCCGGGAAGGTGTAGCGCTGGACGCCGGTGCGCGCGGTCGCCGTCAGCTCGGCCTCGATGCCGGTCTTCAGGCCGACCCGGTAGTAGCCGGGGCTCGCCTGCTCGTCGTCGTGGCTGAACTCGGCGGCGTATTGGGCGTAGTCCGTCTGCGTGACGTCGCCGGTGGTCGGCAGCACGGGCAGGTCGCCGCCGAGGCCGCAGCCGACGCCGGAGAGGTGGACGAGCGAGAAGCCGCGGATGTGGTTCTGGGCGTAGTCGTAGCCGGTGTTGTGGCCGGTGTCCGGCGAGAACTGCACCATGCCGAAGGGCACGGCGGCGCCGGGATAGGTGTTGCCCTCGTTCTGGGTGCCGATGAACGGGTTGACGAGATCGGTGAGAGGGGCCGGGCCGGCGTGCGCGGTCACCGGTGCGGCGACCACGCCGGCGGCGGCCGCCACCAGTGAGGCCACGCCCAGGCGCAGGCGTCTGGTCCAGGTCATCGTGTGAGTCCTTCGGTTGCCGTGCAGTTCGCCGGGGTCGCCTGCGAGGCGTCCCGGATGAGGGCCTCGTGCGCGGCCTTCAGCCGCCGGGCGTCCGGCTTCAGGATCGTGCGGTCGTAGGTCAGCAGGCCGTTCAACTCGCCCTCGACGTCCGAGATCTGCGTGTAGACCGCGCCGTTGCTCCCCTGGCAGGCCAGGGCGTGCACCTCGGCGAGCTTGGCGAGGTAGTCGTCGGTGTAGGTCGCCGGGTCGACGTCGACGTACGACTGCTGCACGGACCAGGCGTGGCCGGGCACCGCCAGGCCCAGTCCGCCGTACTCGCCGCTGACCAGGGCGCGTTCGCCGTCCGGGTGGGGTGGCAGGGCGGGGCTGGGGTAGCCGTGCTCGTCCATGATGTCGCCGGTGCCGCCGTCGGCCCCGAGGTTGAGCCCGGACATGGAGTTGACCAGGCGGGTGGGGTCCCAGGCCTTCGCCTGGTCGGCGATGCGGGCCATGTCGTACTGGCCCCAGCCCTCGTTGAAGGTCACCCACATGACAACCGACGGGCTGCTGACGTGCTCGTCGATCACCTGTTTCATCTCCCGCTCGAACTCGGCGCGGGCGGACGCGGACGGGTCGGTGCCGGCGGTCATCGCCGGCATGTCCTGCCACACCAGCAGTCCCAGCCGGTCGGCCCAGTAGAACCAGCGGTCGGGCTCGACCTTGATGTGCTTGCGCACGGCGTTGAAGCCGAGCTGCTTGTGCACCTTCAGGTCGTAGGCGAGGGCGTCGTCGGTGGGTGCGGTGTAGAGGCCGTCCGGCCAGAAGCCCTGGTCGAGGGTGGCCATCATGAAGACCGGCTTGCCGTTGAGGAGGGTGCGCGGGACGCCGTCGACCTTCTCGACGGAGATGGAGCGCATGCCGAAGTAGCTGCCGACGCGGTCGGCTCCGACGGTGACCTTCAGGTCGTAGAGGTAGGGGTCGTCGGGCGACCACAGGTGCGGATCGTCGATGGTCAGGGTCAGGGGTGCGCCGGTGCGGCCGCGGGCCGTGGCGACCTTGCGGTGTCCGGCGTACGCCGTCGCGGTGATCGGCACGCCGTCGCGCACTCCCCGTGCCTCCACGGACAGTGCGCCGTGGGCGACGTCGGGGGTGAGCTTGAGGGAGTCGACGTGGTCGGCGGCCACCGGCTCCATCCACACCGTCTGCCAGATGCCCGAGGTCGGGGTGTACCAGATGCCGCTCGGGTCGAGGCGCTGCTTGCCGAGCGGCGGGTTCTCGCCGTCGGCGGCGTCGGTGGGGTCGTAGACGCCGACGATCAGCTCCTGGGTGCGGCCCGGCTTCAGGGCGTCGGTGATGTCGGCGCCGAACTTGTCGTAGCCGCCCTGGTGTTCGGCGACCTTGGTGCCGTTGACGTAGACCTCGGCGCGCCAGTCGACCGCGCCGAAGTTCAGCTGGAGCCGCTTGCCGGAGCCGATGTGCCAGCCGGCCGGGACGGTGAAGGTGCGGCGGTACCACATGCGGTCCTCGTGGCGTTCCAGGCCGGACAGCTGCGACTCGACCGGGTACGGGACGAGGATGCGCTCGGCGAGCTTCCTGCCGACCGGCGGCTGCTCGCCCGCGGTGGCCGCGGCGAACTGCCAGGTGCCGTTGAGGTTCTGCCAGTCGGCGCGGGTGAGCTGGGGGCGCGGGTACTCGGGGTGGGCGTTGTCCGGGGTGACCTGGTCGGCCCACCGGGTGCGCAGCTCGTAGGTGGAGTGGTTGGGGCCGCTGGTCCAGAAGGCGTTGACAACGTTGCCGCCGGTGGTGGCCAGGCCGCCTTCACCGTCGTAGCGGACGTCGGCGGTGCCGCGTGCGGTGCCGGTCTTGTTGCCGACGACGGGCTGGTCCAGGGCGACGAGGAGGGACTTCGGGTCGGCCGGGTCCAACCGCGCCTCGCCGAGCGGCCACTTGGCGCCGCCGATGACCGCTTCGAGGTGGTCGGCGAGGCCGGCCGGGGGTGCGGTGAGGGGCTGGGCGAAGTCGAGCCTGAGGGTGCGGCCGGTGGCGAGGACGGTGGCGGCGAGGGCGCCGTCGTAGTCGAAGCCGTCGGGGAGGCGGAACGCGGACTGCGGGACGGCTTCCTTGCTGCCGCCGGGCGGGGTCCAGCGCAGGTGCAGGTTGGAGCCGCCGTAGTGCTCGAAGTACTCGACCTTGATGTCGTAGGCCGTGCCCGCGGTCAACTCGACCGGTTCGGCGGTCTGTTCGCGGTCCCAGTCGTCGACCCAGTGGTCGATCAGGAGCCGGCCGCCGACCCACAGGCGGAAGCCGTTGTCGCCGATGACCGAGAAGGTGTGGGGACCGGTCCGCTCCGGCACGATCTTGCCGGTCCAGCGGACGCTGACGTCGTCCGACTGGCCCGTGGCGAAGGCGAGCCGGGGTTCGAGGTTGTCGAAATCGAGGTTCGGATCGAAGGTGGTGGCCTTCAGCTCGTGGAAGTCGAAGGCGCCGGGGGCGGACTGCGTGTAGTACTCGCCCTTCAGGCCGTGCACGGCGGTGGAGTCGTCGGCGGCGGCCGTGCCGGAGGCTGCGCCGAGCCCGGCGATGCCCAGGAGCAGGGCGAGCAGTAACGCGAGTCGGTTTCTGAGGCGTGTCATGCGTACGGACCTCCATAACAACGTTGTCATGGACAGCAGATGGCATGACAACACGGACACCGCCGTCTCGTCCAGGGACATGACAAGCACTCCGGTGGCCCGGCCGCCGCGGCGGCGGAGAATGGAGTGGGGGCTTACCGCTGGGGAAGAAGGCGAGAGCGATGCCGAAGGTGTCCAGGGAATCCGCCACGCAGGGCGGGGACTACGGCCCGGTCGTCGACCACTCCGAGGAGTTCGAGCGGTACGCCGTGAACTTCCTGGCCTTCCGCGAGGACGTCGACCACGGCCCGCTGCTCAGGGGACTGCCCGACGACCGCTGCCAGTGCCCGCACTGGGGCTACGTCTTCAAGGGCACGCTCGTCTTCCGGTACGCGGACCGGGACGAGACGTACGAGGCCGGTGACGCCTTCTACGCGCCGCCGGGACACGTGCCGGTGCACACCGCGCCGGGCACCGAGTACCTGCAGTTCAGCCCGGCCGACGAGCTGCGGCGGACCAGCGAGGTGATCATGAAGAACTTCCAGTCCCCGCCCGCCCAGGGCTGAACCGGCCGGCGGCTACTGCACCCGCTGTCCCTTGCCGAGCGCGATCACCCCGCCCTTGGAGACGGTGTACAGCTCCGCGTCGCGTTCCGGGTTGACGCCGATCGTCGCGCCCGGGGGGACCTCGACGTTCTTGTCCAGGACCGCTCCGCGCACCACCGCGCCGCGGCCGATGTGGACGTTGTCGTGCAGCACCGAGCCCTGGACCACCGCGCCCGGGTCGACCACGACGCCCGGCGACAGCACGGAGCGGGTGACCTGGCCGCGGATGAGGCAGCCGGCGCTGATGATCGACTCGCTGGCCATGCCGCCCGCGTTGAAGCGGGCCGGGGAGAGCTGGTTGGAGTGGGTGTAGATGGGCCACTGCCGGTTGTAGAGGTTGAAGGCGGGCCGCTCGGCGATCAGGTCCATGTGGGCGTCGTAGTAGGCGTCGAGCGTGCCCACGTCACGCCAGTAGCCCTGGTCGCGGGTGGTCTCGCCGGGCACGTGGTTGGCGCTGAAGTCGTACAGCTGCGCCTCGCCGCGGTCGGTGAGCTGGGGCAGGATCGAGCCGCCCATGTCGTGCACCGAGTTCTCGTCCTCGGCGTCCCGCTGGAGGGCCTCGATGAGGACCTTGGTGGTGAAGAGGTAGTTGCCCATCGAGGCGAAGACGCACTCCGGGTCGTCCGGCAGTCCGGGCGGGTCGGTGGGCTTCTCCAGGAAGCGCTCCACCGTCAGGCCGTCCGAGCCGGGGCTGATCACGCCGAAGGAGGAGGACTCGGTGCGCGGGACGCGGATCCCGGCCACCGTGACGCCCGCGCCGCTTTCGATGTGCTGGGCGAGCATCTGCCGGGGGTCCATCCGGTAGACGTGGTCGGCGCCGAAGACGGCGACGTACTCGGGCTGTTCGTCGTGGACCAGGTTGAGGGACTGCAGCAGCGCGTCGGCGCTGCCCAGGTACCAGCGCGGGCCGAGCCGCTGCTGGGCGGGGACCGGGGTGACGTAGTTGCCGAGCAGGCTGGACATCCGCCAGGTGGTGGTGATGTGCCGGTCCAGCGAGTGCGACTTGTACTGCGTCAGCACGCAGATGCGCAGGATGTCGCCGTTGACGAGGTTGGACAGGACGAAGTCAACCAGGCGGTAGGTGCCGCCGAAGGTGACCGCGGGTTTCGCGCGGTCCGCGGTCAGGGGCATCAGGCGCTTGCCTTCTCCGCCCGCCAGAACGATTCCGAGCACCGAAGGACCACCACGACGCATGGCCGCTCCCCTCACACGTGTTGACCCCAGCCTGCCCCTGAGCAGAACCGCGTAAGCCTGTTCGAGGTTGTCCCTGCCCGCTTTCTATCCGTCTTTGAGGATCTCCTCGTAAAGCCTGACCGTACGGCGGGCGACGGCGTCCCAGCCGAACTCGCCGACCGCCCGTTCACGCCCCGCCTCGCCCATCCGCCGGGCGGCCTCCGGGTCGCCCAGCACCGAGTCGAGGGCCCGCGCGAGACCGGCCTCGAAGTCGTCGTCCAGGGTCACGAGTACCCCGGTCTTGCCGTCGTCCACGACCTCGGGGATGCCGCCGACCCGGGAGGCGACCACGGGCGTGCCGCAGGCCATCGCCTCCAGGTTGACGATGCCGAGGGGTTCGTACACCGAGGGGCAGACGAAGGCGGCGGCGTGGGTGAGGAGCTGGATCACCTCGGGGCGCGGCAGCATCTGCGGGATCCAGTGCACGCCCTCGCGGACGCGGCTGAGCTCCTCGTAGAGGTCGCGGAACTCCTGGTCGATCTCGGGGGTGTCCGGCGCACCCGCGCACAGCACGACCTGGGCGCCGGGGTCGATGTCCCGCACGGCGCGCAGCAGGTGCGGCACGCCCTTCTGCCGGGTGATGCGACCGACGAACAGGATGTACGGGCGGCCCCGGTCCAGGCCGATGCGGTCGAGGACGTCGGTGCCGTGGTCGGGGCGGTACAGGCTGGTGTCGATGCCGTTGTGCACGACGTGCACGCGGGCCGGGTCCAGCGCCGGGTAGCAGCCGAGGATGTCCTCGCGCATGGCGCCGGAGACGGCGATGACGGCGTCGGCGGACTCCACGGCGGTGCGCTCGGCCCAGCTGGAGAGCGCGTATCCGCCGCCGAGCTGCTCGGCCTTCCAGGGGCGCAGCGGCTCCAGGGAGTGGGCGGTCATCACGTGCGGGATGCCGTAGAGCATCTTGGCGAGGTGGCCGCCGAGGTTGGCGTACCAGGTGTGGGTGTGCACCAGGTCGCGGCCTTCGAGGCCGGCGGTCATGGCGAGGTCGACGGAGAAGGTGCGCAGCGCGTCGTTGGCGGTGTCGAGCGCGGCCCAGGAGCGGTGGCGTACGACGCCGACGCCGCGGCCCTCGCCCCAGCAGTGCACCTCCAGGTCCACCAGCTCGGTCAGCTCCCGGGCGAGGAACTCCACATGGACGCCCGCGCCGCCGTACACGTCCGGGGGGTACTCCCGGGTCAGCAGTCCCACTCGCACCCGCAACCCCCTGTCCTGGACCCGTTCCTTCATGGTCACCCAGATGCGCCGCGCGCGGAAGGGCGCGGGGCTCGTGTGAAGCAACAGTCACCGCACACGCCTCCACCGGGTACCCGGTAATACAGGCAGCAACTGCGGCGCCGGTGGGTGTCGGTGAGGGCACCGGACAGCAAGGGGTGGGTGAGCAGCTCGGCGGCGAGGGAGCGGGCCCGTCCCGTGGGGCCCAGCCGGCGGGCGGCGCCGGTCAGCGCGGAGGCCGCGTTGCCCCGCAGCAGGCCGGGGGCGAGGCGGTGGTGCGCCCGCAGGGCCCGGGCCAGCGGTTCGAGGTGGCCGTGCAGGACGACGTCCGCGACCGTCGCGGCGTCGGCGGGGCGGGCGCGGACCTCCGTCAGCCACAGGTCGTCGGGGGCGCCGGCGGCGGGATCCCAGTGCAGCAGGCCGGGGTCGAGGTCGGGGACGCGGCCGTAGAGCTCGGCGCAGCCCAGGGTCACCGACCACAGCCGGGCGGCGAGGCCCTGGTGGGCGATGGAGGCGGCGATGCGCGGCTCGGGGGCGCGCAGGGCGGCGGCGACCTTCTGGACACGGAAAGTCATGGAATTTCCGTAAACATCCGACGTCCGATTTTCGTACACCTGCGTGAGCGACGGCAGCGCGGCGCCCGGGGCTGCGCCCGCGCGTAGGACGAAGAAGCCGCCGAGCGTCCGCAGGGCCGTGAGCTGGGGGTCGAGGTCCACGAAGAGCAGTAGTACCAAGGCGCCCAGGGGTGGCATCCAGGGGGTGTCCACCCGGGGTCACCCACCCTGGGGAGGACGGCGTCCGATTCGTACTCCATCGGCAGTAGGACCCATTGGGTGCTCAGGGACGACGACGGGAAGAGATCGACGGGGCATCGTGTTGGTCATGAAGGCCGACCGTTCGTCGCGCAGGGGTCACCGCCCCCGCCTCACGCAGAGGAGCAGCTCATGAGTGCCCTCGCGGTGTCCGTGCTGCTGTCCCTCGTCTCCGCCGTGGCGTACGCCGGCGGAGCGATCGTGCAGGAGCACGTCGCGGTGTCCTCCCCGGGCGAGCAGTACGCGCCGCTGCGCCGGCCGAGCTGGTGGGCTGCGGTGGCGCTGAACGGCCTCGGCGGGGTGCTGCACGTGGTGGCGCTGGCCTACGGCCCGCTCTCCCTGGTGCAGCCGCTGGGCGCCCTGACCATCGTCTTCGCGCTGCCGATGGCGGCGCTGTGCGTGGGCCGCCGGGCCGGGGCGGCCGCCTGGCGCGGGGCGATCATGGCGACGGTGGGCCTGGCCGGTCTGCTGTCCCTGGTCGGCAGCTCCGAGTCGCAGTCGCTGGACACCGCGCAGCGGGTGGCCGTCGCCGTGGTCACCGGCGGTGTGGTCGTCGCCCTGATGATCGCCGGCCGCGCCGCCCACCGGCACCCGGCGGTGCGCAGCATGCTGCTCGCCACCGCCTCCGGCATCGCCTTCGGCATGTCCTCGGTGTTCACCAAGACGGTCGCCGTCGACTGGAGCGGCGGCGTGCGTCCCGGCGACCTGCCCTCCCTGGCGGTGATCGGCGTCTTCGCGACGGCCGGCATGCTGCTGTCGCAGGCCTCCTACCGCGGCGCGGGCCTCGCGGCCCCGCTGGCCACCCTGACGGTGGTCAACCCGGTGATCGCGGCGGCGGTCGGCATCACGATGTTCGGCGAGACGTTCCGCTACGGCTCCACCGGCACCGCGCTCGCACTGAGCTGTGGTGTGGTGGCGGCCGGCGGTCTGATCCTGCTGACGACGGAGCGCATCGCCCGCCCCGCCCCGCAGGAGACGGAGCCGGCCGGGCGGCAGCCCGTCACCGTGGCGCGCGAGGAGGTCGTCGTACCGGCGCAGGTGGGCCCCTCGGTGCTGGAGGTGGCGTACGTCGAAGCGCCCCAGGACGCGGACGAACTGCTCACCGACCCCGCCCGCTACCGCTTCTACGGCCCGTTCTACGGCGGTTCCTACGTCCCGATGCCGACGCTGGACCGGCACCGGGAGCGGATCAAATCCTGACGCCGCCGGCCCTGAGGTACGCCACGGGGTCGATGTCGCTGCCGAATCCGGGCCCCGTCCGCACCTCGAAGTGCAGATGCGGGCCCGTGGTGTTGCCGGTGGAGCCCGAGCGGCCGATGCGCTGGCCGGCGCCCACGGACTGGCCCGCCCGCACGGAGATCGCGGACAGGTGGGCGTACTGGCTGTAGCGGCCGTCGGCGTGCCGGATCACCACCTGGTAGCCATAGGAGCCGCCCCAGCCGGCCGTGACGACCTTGCCCGCGGCGACCGCCTTCACGGAGGTGCCGGTGGGCACGAGGAAGTCGACGCCGGTGTGGTAGCCCTTCGACCAGGAGGAACCCGCGACGTGGTAGCCGGTGCCGATGGGGGCGTGGACCGGGGCGACGAGCGTGTGCGTGCTCGTCGTCTTCGCCTCGGTGTGCGAGGTGGTCGAGGTCGTCGACGAGGACTTCGTGGTCCTGGTGGACTTGGTGGTGTGGGTGGCCGGGGCCGCCTTGGGGTGCAGTTTCAGGCGCTGGCCGGGCAGGATGAGGTCCGGGTCGGCGCCGATGGTGTCGCGGTTGCCGGCGTACAGCTTCTGCCAGCCGCCCCGCACGTGTTCGGTCTCGGCGATGTCGGAGAGGGTGTCGCCGCGCACCACGGTGTACATCTCGGCCGTGCCCGCGCGGGACTGGGGGGTGGTCTGCGGCCGCACGTCCTGGGCCGAGGTCTTCTTCGTGGCCGCCTTCGTGCGCTTCGTGCTCGCCGTGGCCTTGCCGTCGGTGCCGCCTTGGGGGTGCACGTCGGGGGTGTCGCCGCCCCGGGTCAGACCCGCCCGCACCGAGCACACCGGCCAGGCTCCGGGCCCCTGTCCGTCCAGCACCTTCTCGGCGACGGCGATCTGCTGGTCCTTGGTGGCGAGGTCCGCGCGCGGGGCGTACCAGGTGCCGCCGTACGCCTCCCAGGTGGACTGGGTGAACTGCAGCCCGCCGTAGAACCCGTTGCCGGTGTTGACGTGCCAGTCGCCGCTGGACTCGCAGGCGGCGACCTTGTTCCAGGTGGACACGTCGGCCGCGTGGGCGGTGCCGGCGCCGATCAGCGGGATCGCCATGCCGGCGCTGCCGGCCGTGACGGTGAGCGAAGCGCGGTTGATCCTGTTCGGCTGGTACCGGCGGTGCCGGCCGCGTACGGCCATATCGGAGCCCCCTCGGCATGCGTCGGGAGGGCCAAAAGTAAGCGCCACGAACAGGCCATGACAAGACGGCAATCGGCCGCCCTGCCCCTCAAGTGGCCGGTGGTGCACGGCAGTTGCGCAACCGCTGAGGCGGTTGGGGCCCGTGGTGCGTATGTCCGTATGGTGCGCCGGTCCGCTGGGACATGAGCTCGGACACGCGCTCGGTGTACCGGCACGTCAGCAGGGCCGGTGGGGCGATACTGACGGGCACGACCGGCATTACCGATACCGGATCCTTAGGAGCCAACTCGTATGAGCACTTCAGCCCAGATCGGCGTCACGGGACTCGCGGTCATGGGCCGCAACCTCGCCCGCAACTTCGCCCGCAACGGCTACACCGTCGCGCTGCACAACCGGACGGCGGCGCGCACGCACGCCCTGGTGGAGGAGTTCGGGCACGAGGGCGACTTCATCGCGGCCGAGACCGCCAAGGAGTTCGTGGCGGCGCTGGAGCGGCCCCGGCGCCTGGTGATCATGGTGAAGGCGGGTGAACCGACCGACGCGGTGATTCAGGAGTTCGCGCCGCTGCTGGAGCCCGGCGACATGATCATCGACGGCGGCAACGCGCACTTCGCGGACACCCGGCGCCGGGAGCGCGACCTGCGCGAGCAGGGCATCCACTTCGTCGGCATGGGCGTCTCCGGCGGCGAGGAGGGCGCGCTGAACGGACCGAGCATCATGCCGGGCGGCCCCAAGGAGTCGTACGACTCCCTCGGTCCGATGCTGGAGAAGATCTCCGCGAAGGCCAAGGACGGCGCGCCCTGCGTGACGCACGTCGGTCCCGACGGGGCCGGGCACTTCGTGAAGATGGTCCACAACGGCATCGAGTACGCCGACATGCAGTTGATCGGCGAGGCGTACCAGCTGCTGCGCGACGTCGCCGGGTACTCCCCCGCGCAGATCGCGGAGATCTTCCGCACCTGGAACACGGGCCGGCTGGACTCCTACCTGATCGAGATCACCGCCGAGGTGCTGTCGCACGTGGACGCGGCGACGGGCAAGCCGTTCGTGGACGTGGTGGTGGACCAGGCGGAGCAGAAGGGCACGGGCCGGTGGACGGTCCAGATCGCCTTGGACCTCGGGGTGCCGGTCTCCGGCATCGCGGAGGCGGTCTTCGCCCGCTCGCTGTCCGGTCACGCGGCACTGCGCGAGGCGTCCCGCGGCCTGGCGGGCCCGAAGGCGACGGCGCTGTCCGAGTCCGAGGCGGCGGCCTTCGCGGACCGGGTCGAGCAGGCCCTGTACGCGTCCAAGATCGTCTCCTACACGCAGGGCTTCCACGAGATCGCGGCGGCGCGCGAGGAGTACGACTGGGACATCGACCTGGGCGCGGTGTCGGCGATCTGGCGGGGCGGCTGCATCATCCGCGCGGCGTTCCTGGACCGCATCCGGGCAGCGTACGACGCCCGCGCCGACCTGCCGAGCCTGCTGTCGGACGAGACGTTCGCCCAGGAGATCGCGGCGGCGCAGGACGACTGGCGCGAGGTGCTGGTCGCCGCGACCCGCCAGGGCGTACCGACGCCGGGCTTCGCCGCGGCCCTCGCCTACTACGACGCCCTCCGCGCCGAACGCCTGCCCGCCGCCCTCACCCAGGGCCAGCGGGACTTCTTCGGCGCGCACACCTACCGGCGGGTGGACCGCGAGGGTTCCTTCCACACCCTTTGGGGCGGGGACCGCTCGGAGGTGGACGCGTAGCGCTCGCCGGAACGGCGGGCCTGCGGCGGGCACAACGGGCATGCGGCGGCGGAGGACCTGCGGGTGGTCCGCCGCCGTGCGCTGTGAGGGGGCGTCGGCCGCGGGCGCGCGACTCACGGCATGGGGCGGGCAAACGCCGAGTGGGGCCGCACCGCCACCCTCACCGTGCCCACCCCGCCCGTGCCTCCCTGTTCCTTGCGCAAAAACGCACCCCGCGGAGCCCGCTGAGGTCGGCTCAGGTCAGGGGTGGGCCCGGTTCCGGGTTGGGGACCGGCTCGGGACCCGGGGGGATCGGGCCCGGTTCGGGACTCGGGCCGGGGTTGGGGCCCGGGGTCGGGTCCGGGGGTGACGGCGGGGTGGGTTCCGGGGCGGGGGGCGGTTGGGGGGTGGGAACCGGGGACGGGTAGGGGTCCGGCGGCGTGGGGTCCGGACCCGGCGCGGGCCCCGGCGGGACGGGGTCGGGATACGGCTCGGTCATCATGTCCTCCGGCCAGTCGGTCGACATCGGCTCTGGACTACTCCCCCGCGTACCCGACACCCGCCTCCCCACTCACCCGCCCGGCCCTGTGCGGTGTACTCGTGCCGCGATCATCCTCGAGTACGTCACGAGGACCTGACCCTTCGTCGAGAAGGCGAGGGCCGTTCAGACCGTCCCGTGGGGAACGAGTGCCTCGGAACGCATGCGGGTGACCTCGGCCCACCGGTTCACCGCCGGCCGCCGCCCGCACCGCCGCCGCCAGACCCGCCCGGGGACTGGATAGCACCGGGATGGTCGTGGTCGTCAACTGCCGCGCCGGGGCCATCGAGCCCTGGGCCAGCACGATCGCGTCGGCGTCGGTGACCGCGTCGGCGACCGCGGCCACCAGCCGGGCGCACCCTTCCGTGTCACCCGCCGCGAAACGCTCCCACGCGCCCTCGACGAGCCGGGTCCGCACCTCGACCGGGCGGCCGGCGCCGTACGCCTCCTCCTCGATCAGGGCCACCGTCGGCCCGAACGTGCTCTCCACCGTGGCGAGGACGACCACCCGCGCACCGGCGGCCACCGCGGCCGCCGCCATCGGGCGGTCCGACCGCAGCACCGGCACGGCCACCCCGGCCCCGGCCGCCTCCGCGACCGCGCCGATGGTCGAGCAGGTGCAGAGCACGGCCGCGGCACCCTCGGCGACGGCCTGCTCCAGCACCGCCCGCACCTCGTCCGCGACCGCCTCCGGCCCCTCCCGGCGGGCCCGCGCCAGCAGCTCCTCGTCGACGAAGTGCCGCAGCCGCAGCCCCGGATGGTCCGCGTCGCGCAGCGCCTCGAAGACGGGGACGTGCGCGGGCGAGGTGTGCAGGAGGGCGAGCATGCCGGTGGCCGAATCCGCCGTCTCAGAACCGTCCCGGATGCGCCGCGAGCCACTCCTTGGCCGCCCGCAGCAGCGCCGGGTCGGCCGCCGGGGCCTCGTCGGGGTGGCGTTCGGCCCACTTGACGACGTAGGGGCACAAGGGGGCGACGGCGACGCCCTCGCGCTCGGCGATGGCGTACAGCTCGCGCGCCAGCGAGCCCGCGATGCCCTTGCCCTCGTGGGCCGGCTCCACGATGGTGTGCACCGGGACCAGGGCGCGCCCGGGCGATTCGAGGACGAAGTACTCGATGTGGCCGACGACTTCGCCGTCCGTGCCGTCGCCGAGGGCCTCCAGGCGGCCCGCCGTCCGGTCGTCGCGGATCTCGATGTCGCTCATGGGCACGCTCCTGACGGTCGTGATGATCAGGCCGGTACGGCCTGCGGGCTGCGCTCCTGGTCCGAGCCCGGCACCGGCTCGGACGGGTCGGCGCCCAGGGCCACGATGCGGTTGTCGCGGTCCACGTGCACCACCCGCGGCTGAAGTGCCCGCGCCTCGGCGTCGGTCACCTGAGCGTAACTGATGATGATCACCAGGTCGCCGGGGTGGACGAGATGGGCGGCGGCACCGTTGATCCCGATGACACCGGAGCCGCGTTCGCCCTCGATGACGTACGTCTCCAGGCGCGCGCCGTTGGTGATGTCGACGATGTGCACCAGCTCGCCCGGCAGCAGGTCGGCGGCGTCGAGCAGCTCGGCGTCGATGGTCACGGACCCGACGTAGTGCAGGTCGGCCTGGGTGACAGTGGCCCGGTGGATCTTGGACTTGAACATGGTGCGCAGCATGAGCCGTTGCTCCCGTGGGTGAAGAGGGTCGCGTCCCGGTGGCGGGTACGCGCCGACGCCCGCCAGGGTACGGCGGGCGGGCGTGCCTTGCCTACGCGATCCACGTCACCTTGCGCTACACGGCGGGCACCGCCTCCGTGCCCTCCTCGAACTGCGTGCGGTACAGCTCGGCGTACCGGCCGCCCGCCGCGAGCAGTTCCTCGTGCGTGCCGCGCTCGGCGATCGTGCCGTTCTCGACGACCAGGATCACGTCCGCCGCCCGCACCGTGGACAGCCGGTGCGCGATCACCACCGCGGTGCGGCCCGCCAGCGCCTCGGTGAGGGCCTCCTGGACGGCGGCCTCGGAGGTGTTGTCGAGGTGGGCGGTGGCCTCGTCGAGGATGACGACGCGCTGGCGGGCGAGGAGGAGCCGGGCGACGGTCAGGCGCTGGCGTTCGCCGCCGGACAGACGGTAGCCGCGCTCGCCGACCACCGTGTCCAGGCCGTCGGGCAGGGAGCGGACCAGGTCGTCGAGGCGGGAGCGGCGCAGGGCGTCCCACAGTTCGCTCTCGTCGGCCTCGGGCCGGGCCAGCAGGAGGTTGGCGCGGACGGTGTCGTGGAAGAGGTGGCCGTCCTGGGTGACCATGCCGAGGGTGGCGCGCAGCGAGGCGGCACTCAGGTCGCGCACGTCGACCCCGCCGACGCGGACGGCGCCCGCGTCGACGTCGTACAGCCGCGGCAACAGGCTCGCGATGGTCGACTTGCCGGCACCGGAGGAGCCGACCAGCGCGACGGTCTGCCCGGGTTCGGCGCGGAAGGAGACGCCGTGCAGGACCTCGGCGCCGCCGCGGGTGTCGAGGGCGGCCACCTCTTCCAGCGAGGCCAGCGAGACCTTGTCGGCGGACGGGTAGGCGAAGCGGACGTCGTCGAACTCGACGGCGACCGGGCCCTCGGGCACGCTGCGCGCGTCCGGCTTCTCCTCGATGAGCGGCTTGAGGTCGAGCACCTCGAAGACCCGCTCGAAGCTGACGAGGGCGCTCATCACCTCGACGCGGGCCCCGGCCAGCGCGGTCAGCGGCGCGTACATGCGGGTCAGGAGGAGGGCCAGCGAGACCACCGCGCCGGGCTCCAGGCTGCCGCGCAGGGCGAACCAGCCGCCGAGGCCGTAGACCAGGGCGAGGGCGAGCGAGGAGACGAGGGTCAGCGCGGTGATGAACACCGACTGGGCGGTGGCGGTGCGCACGCCGATGTCCGCGACCCGGCGGGCCCGGGCCGAGAACTCCCGGGACTCCTCCTCCGGCCGACCGAAGAGCTTGACCAGCGTGGCGCCGGGCGCGGAGAAGCGTTCGGTCATACGGGTGCCCATGGCCGCGTTCAGCTCCGCCGCCTCCCGCTGCATCCGGGCCATCCGGCTGCCCATGCGCCGGGCGGGGACGACGAACACCGGCAGCAGCACCAGGGCGAGCAGGGTGATCTGCCAGGACAGGGTGAGCATGACGGCGAGGGTGAGCAGCAGGGTGACCAGGTTGCTGACCACGCCGGACAGCGTGTTGCTGAAGGCGCGCTGGGCGCCGATGACGTCGTTGTTGAGTCGGGAGACGAGCGCTCCCGTACGTGTGCGTGTGAAGAACGCGACCGGCATCCGCTGCACATGATCGAACACAGCCGTGCGCAGATCGAGGATGAGTCCCTCCCCGAGCGTCGCCGAGAGCCTGCGGCCGAGGATGGCGAGCGTCGCCTCGGCCACCGCGATGAGCGCGATGAGCAGGGCCAGCCGTACGACCTTCCCCTCGTCGTCGCGCGACACGATCGCGTCCACGACGCGGCCGGCCAGCACGGGGGTCGCGACGGCGAGCAGGGCCGTGACCACGCCGAGCAGCACGAACAGGGCGATACGGCCGCGGTGCGGACGGGCGAACGCGCCGATGCGGCGCAGCGTGGCGCGCTCGAAGGGGCGGCGCTCGGGCTGGGCGTTCATGACACTGTGCAGCTGTGTCCACGCTGTGGTCTCCATGCTCATGGGAGAGAACGTAGGACCTCAAGCGTTGTTGAGGTCAACACTCCCGCGATCCCGTCCCCTCCCCCGAAGGACCCTATGGCCCTCCCTCCCCACCCGCTTCCCGTCCGTAAGCCGCCGGCCGTGATCCCGCAACCCGCAGTTGGCGCGTGGCGGAAAACCTCTCCCGATGTGACTGCGGTACAACTCCCCGAAGCTCCGCTCCCGCCGGGGCGGACTCCCCGTCGTGTCCCGGTCCGCCAGATCCTGTGCCTGCTTCCGCTCCTGCTGGTGGCCGTGGTGGCGGTGCGGCACCGTGACGTCCTGGCCGAGGGCTTCGGCCATCTGCGCCGGGCGCAGTGGCCGTGGCTGCTGGCCGCCGTCGGCGCGACCTGTCTGACCTGGGTGGCGGCCGCCTTCACCCGGCAGGGCGCGGTCGTGGACCGGCTGCCCAGGCGGCGGCTGCTGGCCACCCAGTTCGCGGCGGGTTCCGCCAACCACCTGCTGCCGACCGGCCTCGGCGCGGGCGCGGTCAACCTGCGTTTCATGACGGTGTGCGGGATTCCGCTCGCCCGCTCCTCCGCCGCGCTGGCCCTGTACCTGCTGGCCGAGTGCGTCACCCGGGTGGGCCTGCTGGCCGCCCTGCTGCTCGCCTTCCCCGACGCGCTCCGCTTCGGCACCCTGCTGCCCCGGGGCGCCACGGGCCCGCTGCTGCTCGCGGCCGGCGGTGCGGTGCTCGTCGCGGTGGCGGTCCTGGCCTGCGTACGGCGGCTGCGGACGGCCGTGTCGTCCTTCCTGCGCACGGCGCTCGGCGAACTGCGCTCGGTGCACACCCGGCCGTCCCGCGCCCTCGCGCTGTGGGGCGGCTCGCTCGCCTTCCCCGCGCTGCAGGCGGCGGGGCTGGTCCTGGTCGGCCTGGCGCTGGGGCTGCCGGTGCCGCCGGTGCACATGGCGGTGGCGTATCTGGCGGCCACCGTCGCCGTCGCCCTGGTGCCGACTCCGGGCGGGATCGGCTCGGTGGAGGCGGCGCTGGTGGTGGCGTTGGTCGCGGCGGGCGGCCCGGTGGCCGTGGCCACGGCGGTCGTCCTCGCCTACCGCATCATCACGGTCTGGCTGCCGCTGCTGCCGGGAGCGCTGACGCTGGGGGCGCTGGTGCGCCTCAAGGTGATCTGACCCCGCTCGGCCGGCTGCCTGGGTACGGTGCTTTCGCCCGCCACAGGCCGAAAGGGGCTTCGAGCATGCCGGTCCGGATCGAGCGTCAAGGGCACGTCCGCACGGTCGTGCTGTCCCGTCCCGAGGTCCGCAACGCGGTGGACGGCCCGACCGCCGCCGAACTCGCCGCCGCCTTCCGCCAGTTCGAGGCCGACGACGAGGCACGGGTCGCCGTGCTGTGGGGAGAGGGCGGCACGTTCTGCTCGGGCGCCGACCTCAAGTCCATCGGCACCGAGCGGGGCAACCGGGTCGCGCAGGACGGCGACGGGCCGATGGGGCCGACCCGGATGCGGCTGTCGAAGCCGGTGATCGCCGCGGTCGCCGGGCACGCGGTGGCCGGCGGGCTGGAGCTGGCCCTCTGGTGCGATCTGCGGGTCGCCGAGGAGGACGCCGTCTTCGGCGTGTTCTGCCGCCGCTGGGGCGTGCCGCTGATCGACGGCGGCACGGTACGGCTGCCCCGGCTGATCGGCACCGGACGCGCGCTGGACATGATCCTCACCGGACGCCCGGTGCCGGCCCCGGAGGCGTACACGATGGGCCTGGTCAACCGCGTCGTCCCCACCGGCACCGCCCGCGCCGCGGCGGAGGAGCTGGCGGCCGGCCTCGCCCGTCTCCCCCAGGCCTGTCTGCGCAGCGACCGGGCGTCGGTGCTGGACCAGGAGGGGCTGGCGGAGCCGGACGCGATCCGCGCCGAACTGCGCCACGGCATGGGGGTGCTGGCCGAGAGCCTGGAGGGCGCCGCCCGGTTCGCGGGCGGCGCCGGACGCCACGGTTCGTTCACCGACCTGTGAGTTCACGCTCGGGTGAGCGCGGCGGCCGCACCACGCGCGCCGCCTCCCGCCGGTCGAGCCAGGACAGCACCGGTGCCGTCATCACGGTGGTCACCAGGGCCACCAGCACCAGCGCCGAGAACAGGGCCTGGCTGACGATCCCGGCGGCCAGGCCGACGTTCAGCGCGATCAGCTGCATCAGGCCGCGGGCGTTCATCAGGGTGCCCACGCGCAGCGCGATCGACGGCGGTTCGCGCCGCAGCCGGGCCGCCGCCCAGCAGCCGCCGAACTTGCCGGCCACGGCGACGGCGACGGCCGCCGCACCGAACGCCAGCACCGCGGGGTCGGCGAACACGTCGAAGCGGGTGTTGAGGCCGGAGTAGGTGAAGAACATCGGCACGAACACCACCTGGGTCACCGACTGCACGGTCCGCACCAGCCGGGCGGCGACCTCCCCGCGGGGCATGGCCATCCCCACGCAGAACGCGCCGAAGACGGCGTAGAGGTCGATGGCGTCGGTGAACCAGGCGGCCGCGAACAGCACGGCCACGACGCCCAGCAGCCGCGTCTCCTCGCTCAGGCCGGTCCGCTCCACGATCCAGGCGAGCAGCCGGCGGCCCACCAGGATCAGCACGGCCAGGAAGAGCAGGGCGCCGCCGACGGTGGTCAGCACCTGGCTCGCCCGGCCCGAGGCCACGCTCAGCACCCCGGCCAGCAGGATCCAGGCGACGGCGTCGTCGGTGGCCCCCGCGGCGAGGGACAGGGAGCCGAACCGGGTGCCGGCCAGCCCCCGTTCGGTGATGATGCGGGCCAGCATCGGGAAGGCGGTGATCGCCAGCGCGACCCCGACGAAGGCGGCCGTGACCCAGACCGAGACGCCGTCGACGAAGATGTCGACGTGTCCGTGCGCGAGGAGGGCCAGGCCCGCGCCGAGGACGAGGGGGACGCTGACCCCGGCCGCCGACACGGCGACGGCGGTGCCGGCCAGCCCCCGGTTGGCGTGGGCGCGGAACTCGTAGCCGGCGTGGAACATCAGGGCCACGAGGCCGATCTGCCCGGCCACGTACAGGACGGGTTTCAGTTCGGGCGGGAAGACCGCGTCGGACGCGCCGGGGGCGAGCAGTCCGAACAGGGACGGGCCGAGCAGGACGCCGGCGATCATCTCGCCGACGACCGGCGGCTGCCCGCAGCGGCCGGCCACGGCGACGACCAGCCGGCAGGTCAGCAGGATCACGACGACGGCGGCGAAGAAGGCGGGCGCGAGCTCCACGGGTGTCATGGCGTCGCCCCCTTCACCGGCTGCCGACGACGGACGGCGACGAACCGCCGGGCGCCTGGGCGAAGTAGCGGCGGCACAGGCCCTGCCGGCGGGCGTCCCACACCATGTAGCTGCCGAGGACGAGCTGGGTGAGGCTGCGGGGCACGTTCGCCCAGTGGTCGGCGAGCCGCATGGCCGCCAGCCGCAGCCGGGGACGGCGGGTGTCCGTGCGGGGCAGCAGCAGGCAGGGGCCGCGGTTGGGCAGCGAGCGGGTGTGCTCGGCGGCGGACTCCAGCCGGAACCTCCGCAGCACCTCCGCGGCGGCGACCCGCATCGTCAGCACGGCGAACCCGCGGGCCGGGCAGGGCCGGTTGGCGGCGACCCCGAAGGGGATGGAGGCGGTGGGACGGGTCTCCCTGCGCAGCCACCGGTCGGGGTCGAAGCGGCCGGCCCCGGCCGTGCCGGAGCGCTGGTACTCGGGGTAGTTGAACAGCAGCACCGAGCCCGCCGGGATGGCGGGCCGGCCCGGGCGCGGGATGGCGTCCGTGGTGATGCGGTGGGCCACGCCGAACAGCGGGAAGTGCTGGAGGGTCTCGTCGACGACGTGGTCGAGGTACTCCGGGTCGCCGCCCGCCGCCGCCCGTTCCTGCACGTCCTGGTGGGTGGCGAGGGCGAGCAGCAGATGTGCCATGGCCTCGGACATCTGCACCACGGCCGTGTTGAAGAAGGTGCCCTGGAGGTAGTACGCCCGCTCCGGCGCGGTCAGCAGCGCGGGCAGGGGCACCGGCGGCGGGTCGTGGGCGAGCCGGTCGCCGAGGTAGGCGGTGAGGCGGGCCCGGCGGTCCATGTGCCGCAGCCGGGTGCACTTCAGGGCGCTGACCACGTCGTCGGCGTTGCCCACGATCAGGTCCCGCACCGTGCGGGGGCACGGCTCGTGGAAGACGACCTCGTAGTACACCTCCGCCCAGACCGGCATCATCAGGTCGCGCAGCCGGACGTGGTGCACGCGCGCGTGGCCGTCGAGTCCGTCCAGGACGCGGCGGGTGCACCGGCCCACCAGCTCGGTCCACTCGGCGCGGGAGGGCCCGGCGAGGATCTGCCGGGTGGTGCGGGCGACGTCGTCGTAGCGGGGGCCGGGTTCCAGGTGTTCCTGGTGGACCTCGGGGCCGGGTGAGAGCCAGTACCAGAACAGGTCGGACAGGGCGGCGCCGCGGCTGCGTCCGCCGGCCGCCGGATGGCCGTAGACCTGCTTGAACTCCTCGGCGGGTACCTCGCGGCCGGGGGCGGGGATGCCCTCCTCGCCGTTGACCCACGCGAAGATGCGCACCCGCAGCGCGACCACCGCGCGCGGCAGCCAGTACGGCAGGCTCGCCACCAGCGCGAGGAGGGCGGCGCCGGTGATCCAGCCGGCGGCGCTCACGAGGCCGCTCCGCCGAACAGCCGGCCCGACCAGGCCGGGCGGACCAGATCCGGCGTCAGCTCCGCGAGGCCGGCCGCCCCGCACAGGGCCAGCGCGTCCTCGATCTCCTCGCGCAGCAGCTCCAGCAGCCGCCGTACGCCCTTCTCCCCGTCGGCGGCCAGCGCCCACATCACGGGGCGGCCGATGCCCACCGCCCGGGCGCCCAGGGCCAGCGCCTTGACCGCGTCGGTGCCCCGGCGCACCCCGCCGTCGAGCAGCACCGGGATCCGTCCGGCCACGGCGGCGACGATCTCCGGCAGCAGTTCCAACGTGGCCGGGACGGAGTCGAGTTGACGGCCTCCGTGGTTGGACAGCAGCAGGCCGGCCACGCCGTGGCGGACGGCCAGGCGGGCGTCCTCGGGGTGCAGGACGCCCTTGAGCAGGACCGGCAGGGAGGTGATCGCACGCAGCCGGTCGATGTGCTGCCAGGAGAACTCCGGTGACATGGCGATCTGCCGGACGTGGCCGCTCTCGCCGTCCCGCAGGTCGACGAGGTTCTCGCAGCGCAGGCCGGCGGGCAGGTCGTGGAAGCCGTTGCGCCGGTTGCGCTCGCTTGCGCCGAGCACCGGGGAGTCGACGGTGACGACGAGGGCGGAGCAGCCCGCGTCGGTGGCGCGGCGCACCAGGGCCTCGGTGATCTCCCAGTCGGGCTGGAGGTAGAGCTGGAACCACAGGGGCACCGGTTCGCCGGGCGGGGCGGCGGCGCGGGCCGCGGCGGCGACCTCGCCGACGG
The DNA here is from genome assembly GCF_054850255.1 of Streptomyces sp. 7R007. Taxonomy (NCBI): domain Bacteria; kingdom Bacillati; phylum Actinomycetota; class Actinomycetes; order Kitasatosporales; family Streptomycetaceae; genus Streptomyces; species Streptomyces sp. 7R007. Next base: position 532,624 of record NZ_JBTWMV010000001.1, read on the forward strand.
CGACCGTGGACGCCATGCTCGCGATCATGATCGCCCCTGCGGCGGCAGCGGCCCGCGCGGTGGCCGGCTCCCCTTCCGCGTCGACGAGTCTGTGGAAGGCGGTCGGCGAGAGCAGCACCGGCATCCGGGCCCGTCCGCCGAAGAGGGTGACGTCCAGGTCCGGTACGGCGGCGCCGCGCAGCACCCGGGGCAGCAGCCGAAGCCGGGTGAACGCCTCCTCGTTGGCGCGTACGGTGATCTCGTCGCGGGCCCCGCCGGCGATGAAGTCGGCGTGGACGGGGTCGAGTCGGTCGCGGGCGGCGCTCTCGAAATCCCTGACGCTCAGCATCACGGCCGTCTCACCGCCCCGCGCCGGTCGTCTCCGCGGCCCGCTCGCGCCCCAGTTCACGGGCGAAGAACGCGGCGAGCGGGGCGTGGTGGACGTCCGGGTGGTCCCACTCGTTCTCCAGGTTCTCGGCCAGGTGCTGGGTGCCGAGGAGGGTGCCGTCGCGGAAGTGGCGGATCACGGGGTGGAGATAGGAGGCGTCGAAGGCGTCGTCGACGGAGTTCTGCGCGGTGCGCCGGACGGTGATGTCGAAGGGGTCGACCTTGTCGTGGTCGGGCCCGTACTCCAGGGTGACGGTGAAGTAGTCGCGGCCTTCGGTGAGTCGGCTCTCGTGCGCGTAGGCGACGGGCACCTCCTCGTGGTAGCGGGCGTCCGGTCCCTCGGTGACGACCAGGTCGCCGAGCACGCCGAACTGCTGCCACAGCGCGGAGCTGCGGTTGACGCGCGCGACGACGGCGTCCGCCAGGGCGGCCGGGTCGGTGGCGAGCGGGCGGTGCGGCCAGGGCCGTTCGTGGTGGCGTTCGTCGAGGATGCGGCCGAGCGCCCGGACGGCGTACCGGAAGCCGTGGATGAAGCCGCCGGTGGACTTCTTGAAGTCCCGCTGCTGCATCAGGGTGCCGGCGAAGTACAGGCCGGGCACGTTGACGGACTCGTAGGCGGGGGTGAGCTCGGCGAACCGGTCGTCGATGACGAGTGCGGGCCGGCACTCCGGTGCGAACACCGAGGCGTCGAAGCGGAACCCGGTGCACACGATCACCCGGTCGTAGGTGAGCTCCTTCACGACCTCGTCGGCGCGGGAGAAGCTGAACCGGACGCGGTAGCGGCCGCCGCCCTCCTCCCGCTCGATGCCCAGGACATGGCCGTCCAGCAGGGCGTTGAGGGACTTGAGCTGGTAGGTGTCGAGGAAGTTGTTGTTGACGGCGCGCAGATGGCCGACGTAGTGCGTGTTCCAGGCGAGGCGGATCGCGTGCGGGCCGGCGACGTGGATCACGGCCGCCGTCTCGACAAGGTTGTCAGCGGTCTCCAGGGCGGAGTTGCCCTTGCCGAGGATGAGCACGCGCTGGTCGGTGAAGTCCTCGGGGTCGACGCAGACGGACGCGTACTGCTCGGCCGTCTCGATGCCGGGGATGTCGGGGATCCGCGGCAGGGAGACCCCGGTGGCCATGACCAGACGGCGGGCGCGGTGCACGCCGCCGTGCTGGTCGGTGACGGTGAACCCGTCCGCGTCGCGCGCGATGCGGACCGCCCGGGTGTCGTAGGCGATGTCCAGCTTGAACGCCTCGGCGTAGTCGGCGAGATAGCGCACGAAGTCGTCGGCGGGCGGGAAGTAGCGCTTGCTGTAGCGGGTGAACAGCAGCTCGGGGTCCGGGGAGAGCAGGGAGTTCCAGTCCATGCGGAGGTTGAGCTCGGGGTCCGAGGTGCCGTTGTGGACCTTGTTGGTGGAGATCAGCTGCCGGTGGCGGGGAAAGGTGCGGAAGAACGTGCCGGGTGTGCTGCCGCTCTCCAGGATGCGGTAGGGGTGGCCCGCGGTCTGCAGCTGCTGTCCGAGCTGGAGGCCCGCCGGACCGGCGCCGATGACGAGGTAGTCGAGCGATTCCTGGTGCACAGTGCCTGCCTTCCGATGGGGGGGGTGGTGGTCCGGAAGTCGACGTGCGGGGAGCCGGGCAGCAGCCAAGTCCGTGGCGAGGCGCAGCGGAAGCCAAGGTCCGTTCATCGACAGCAACTTGACAGCTTCACCCGCTCCGTCCGGCGGGCGCGCGGCGCGAACGCCCGTGCGGATGAGGCAGGATGAACGACTGCACATCCCGAATTGGAGGTAACCGGTGAACCGAGCGCTCACCGTCGACGACCTGGTCCTGGCCGGAATCGCCCTCGCCTGCGGTCTGTTGGCGGCATTCCTGCTGCGCATGCTGCTGCGCTGGCTGGCCGGGCACGCCGGACGTACGCGCTGGAGCGGTGACGACGTCATCGTGGACGCGCTGCGCACGGTGGTGCCGTGGGCGGCGATCGTGGGCGGCGCCGCCGCCGCGGGCGGGGTGCTGCCGCTGACCAGAACGGTGCAGAGCCACGTCAACCAGGTGCTGACCGTCGTCCTCATCTTCGTCGTGACGCTGACCGCGGCTCGGGTCATCGCCGGTCTGGTGCGGGCGGTCACCCAGTCCCGCTCCGGGGTCGCCGGGTCGGCCACGATCTTCGTGAACATCACCCGGGTGCTGGTGCTGGCGATCGGCTTCCTGGTGGTGCTGCAGACGCTGGGGATCTCCATAGCGCCCCTGCTCACCGCCCTGGGCGTGGGCGGTCTGGCGGTCGCGCTGGCACTGCAGGACACCCTCGCCAACCTGTTCGCGGGCATCCACATCCTCGCTTCCAAGACCGTGCAGCCGGGCGACTACATCCAGCTCAGCAGCGGCGAGGAGGGGTACGTCGAGGACATCAACTGGCGCCAGACGACGGTCCGCGCGCTGTCCAACAACCTGATCGTCATCCCCAACGGGGAGCTGGCGAAGGCGAACATGACCAACTTCATGCGCCCGGAGCAGAAGCTGACGATCACGGTCCAGGTCGGCGTCGCCTACGACAGCGACCTGGACCACGTCGAGCGGGTCACCTGCGAGGTGGTCTCCGAGGTGATGACGGAGATCGCCGGCGCGGTCCCGGACCACGAGCCGCTGGTGCGCTTCCACACCTTCGGCGACTCCCGGATCGGCTTCACGGTGATCCTCGGCGTCGGCGAGTTCAGCGACCAGTTCCGGATCAAGCACGAGTTCGTCAAGCGGCTGCACCGGCGCTACCGCGCGGAGGGCATCAGCATTCCGGCGCCGGCCCGGACCGTGGCGCTGCAGCAGGGCTCGGTGGTGATCCCGCAGCAGCGCACCCTCAAGGAGGCGGGCGACGCGAGCGCCGCCCGCCGCGACTGACGGGTCAGAGTGTGGCGGAGTTGTCGTGCCAGTGGCCGTCCCGGCGGCTGTGCGGGGAGGCCGGTGCCGGGTTCGCCGGCGTGACCGTCCAGTCCGGGTGGCCGGGCATCCGCGGGGTCGTGGTGCCGTAGAGCCACTCCCGCAGGAAACCGGTCAGGTCCTGCCCGGAGACCTCCGAGGCGACGGCGATGTAGTCGTCCGTCGTCGCCGAGGAGTTGCGGTACCGGTCGAGGAAGCGGCGCTCGATCGCGTGGAAGACGTCCTCGCCGACCAGCCGGCGCAGCGCGTACAGCACCAGGACGCCGCCGGTGTAGCGCTGGCTGTCGAAGAGGTTGACGGCGTTCGGCGCGGCGACTGGGCCCGAGTCGCGCCGCCACTGGTCGCCGAGGCCGTAGGTGTAGCGCATGCGGTCCTCGAAGGTGCTGTAGCCGAGGGAGTCGGTCCAGCCGCGCTCGTAGCGGTACAGCAGCCCGTAGTAGTCCGCGTGGCCCTCGTTGAGCCACAGGTCGGCCCAGGTGGCGGGGCTGACGAGGTTGCCGAACCAGGAGTGCACCAGCTCGTGCATCATGTGCGAGCCGATCTTCTTCTCCTCCTGGAGCAGGAAGTTCGGCTTGTACAGGGTGAGGGTCTGCGTCTCCAGACCCGTGAAGTCGAACGCGGTCGGGCTGTCGGAGTTGCAGGGCAGCAGGCCGTACGTCTCGAAGGGGAACGCCCCGAGCCGCTGCTCGATCCACTCCACCAGCCCGGGCGTCAGCGCGAGCGCGGGCTCCAGCGCGGCGGCCCGGGCGCGCGGCACGACGTCCCTGAGCGGCAGGCCGTTCGGGCCCTGCCGGTCGACGACGACGTAGTCGCCGACGGTGATCTGCACCAGTTCGGTGGCCATCGGCTCGCGGGAGACGTACGTGTACGCCGTGCGGCCGCCGTCGAGGCGCTCGGTGCCGGCCGGCATACCGCCCGCGACCCCGCGCAGGCCGTCGGGGACGGTGACGCGGAAGGTGAAGTCCGCCTTGTCGGAGGGGTGGTCGTTGCAGGGGAAGACGGTGTGCGCCGCGTTGGGCTGCGGGCAGACCGCGAAGCCGTCGGGGGTGACGACCCAGGCGGTGTACGGCAGGCTGCGGGCCGGATCGGCGCCGTACGCGACGCAGATCGTCACCCGGGCCCCGGCGGGCAGGGGGCGGGCGGGGGTGATGCGCAGCTTCGCGTCCGCCTGCTCGAAGGCTGCGGTGCGGCCGGCGACGCGCACGGAGCGGATGTCCAGGCCCAGGGCGTCCAGGGAGAGGCGGGTGAGGGCCTCGGTGGTGCGGATCCGCAGGGTGGCGGTGGCCTCGACGAGCCTGGTCGTGGCGTCGTAGGCGAGGTCGAGGCGGTAGGCCGAGACGCGGTAGCCGCCGTTGCCGAGGGTCGGGAAGACGGGGTCGCCGAGGGTCTCGGCGCCGGTGCCCCCCGCGGTGGCGTGCGCGGTTCCCCCGATGGTCACTGCCGCGGCCGTGCCGGCCAGGACGGCCGCCGGGGCCGTCACTCTGGTGCGATATCTCATGGTCAGCCTTCGTTCGGGCGGCCGGGTGGTCAGGTCCGGCCGTCGACGATCAGTTGCACGATCTACATCCATGACCGCCCGGTCGGGCCTTTGGTTGCACGGACCCCTGTCGAGCCGCCCCCGATCACGAGATATCTTGATGTCGAGCAATGTTGCAGACGTGGAGCGGAGCACCCGGTGACTGACTCGACCATCATCTATACGCACACTGACGAGGCCCCGGCCCTGGCGACGTATTCCTTCCTGCCGGTGGTCCAGGCGTACGCCTCGCAGGCGGGTGTCTCTGTGGAGACGCGGGACATCTCGCTGGCCGGGCGCATCATCGCCGTGTTCCCGGAGTACCTGACCGAGGACCAGCGCATCCCGGACGCCCTGCACGAGCTGGGCGAGCTGGCCAAGACGCCCGCGGCCAACATCATCAAGCTGCCGAACATCTCGGCGTCGATCCCGCAGCTGAAGGCCGCCATCGCCGAGCTGCAGGCGCAGGGCTACGCGCTGCCGAACTACCCGGACGACCCCAAGACGGACGAGGAGCGGGAGATCCAGGCCCGCTACGACAAGGTCAAGGGCTCCGCCGTGAACCCGGTCCTGCGTGAGGGCAACTCCGACCGCCGCGCCCCGGCCTCGGTCAAGAACTACGCCAAGACCCACCCGCACCGCATGGGCGCCTGGACGGCCGAGTCCAGGACCGAGGTCGCCACCATGGGCGAGAACGACTTCCGCTCCACCGAGAAGTCCGCGGTGATCTCCGAGGCCGGTTCACTGCGCATCGAGCTGGTCGGCGACGACGGCTCCACGACCGTGCTGCGCGAGTCCGTCCCCGTCCTGGCGGGCGAGGTCGTCGACGCCTCCGTGATGCGCGTGGCCGCGCTGCGCGAGTTCCTGACCGCGCAGGTCGCCCGGGCCAAGGCCGAGGGCGTGCTGTTCTCGGTGCACCTGAAGGCCACGATGATGAAGGTCTCCGACCCGATCATCTTCGGCCACGTCGTGCGCGCCTTCTTCCCGAAGACGTTCGCGAAGTACGGCGAGACCCTCGCCGCGGCCGGCCTGACCCCGAACGACGGTCTGGGCGGCATCTACAAGGGCCTGGAGGCGCTGCCCGAGGGCGCCGAGATCAAGGCCTCCTTCGACGCCGAGCTGGCCGAGGGCCCGGCGCTGGCCATGGTCGACTCCGACAAGGGCATCACCAACCTGCACGTGCCCTCCGACGTCATCGTCGACGCCTCCATGCCGGCCATGATCCGCACCTCCGGCCACATGTGGGGCCCGGACGGCCAGGAGGCCGACACCCTCGCCGTCCTGCCGGACTCCTCGTACGCGGGCGTGTACCAGGCCGTGATCGAGGACTGCAAGGCCAACGGCGCCTACGACCCGTCGACCATGGGCTCGGTCCCGAACGTCGGCCTGATGGCGCAGAAGGCCGAGGAGTACGGCTCCCACGACAAGACCTTCGAGATCCCGGCCACCGGCACCGTCCGCCTGGTCGACGACAAGGGCAACGTCGTCATCGAGCAGGCCGTCTCCGCCGGCGACATCTTCCGCGCCTGCCAGACCAAGGACGCGCCGATCAGGGACTGGGTGAAGCTGGCCGTCACCCGCGCCCGCGCCACCGGCGACCCGGCGGTGTTCTGGCTGGACGAGACCCGCGCGCACGACGCCAACCTGATCGCCAAGGTCAAGCAGTACCTGCCGGAGCACGACACCGAGGGTCTGGACATCCGCATCCTCAACCCGGTCGAGGCGACCAAGCTGTCGGTGGAGCGCATCCGCCGCGGCGAGAACACCATCTCGGTGACCGGCAACGTGCTGCGTGACTACCTCACCGACCTCTTCCCCATCCTGGAGCTGGGCACCAGCGCCAAGATGCTGTCGGTGGTCCCGCTGATGGCGGGCGGCGGCCTGTTCGAGACCGGCGCCGGCGGCTCCGCGCCCAAGCACGTACAGCAGCTGGTGAAGGAGAACTACCTGCGCTGGGACTCCCTCGGTGAGTTCTTCGCCCTGGTGCCCTCCTTCGAGCAGTACGCGACGGCCACCGGCAACGCCCGCGCCAAGGTCCTCGCCGACACCCTCGACCGCGCCACGGCGACCTTCCTCAACGAGGACAAGTCCCCGACCCGTCGCGTCGGCGGCATCGACAACCGCGGCAGCCACTTCTACCTGTCCCTGTACTGGGCGCAGGAGCTGGCCGCGCAGACCGACGACGCCGACCTGGCCAAGGCCTTCGCGCCGCTCGCCGAGTCGCTCGCGGCGAACGAGCAGAAGATCGTCGAGGAGCTCCTCGCGGTGCAGGGGCAGCCGGCCGACATCGGCGGCTACTACCAGCCCGACCCCGCCAAGGCCGCCGCGGTCATGCGCCCGTCGGCCACCTGGAACGAGGCGCTCGCGTCCCTGAGCTGACGCCGCTCGCCGTCTGCCGCCGCCCCGGCCGGGACAACCACCGGCCGGGGCGGTCGCGTTGCGGGCAGAGGGACTTCCTCCACGCAATTGCGTGAGCCAAACGTCTCGGTTCATGCTCCCGTGGGTGCAAGGGAGTTCTCGGCGGGGCACACTTGCGTACAGCAAGAGCGAGGCGCTGCCGATTGCGAGGGGTGAGGCGATGGCCACGGCCGGCGGCCCGACGGTACGGCGGCGCCAGCTCGGATCCGAGCTGCGGCGCCTGCGGGAACACGCGGGCAAGCGGATCGAGGACGCGGCGGCCCATCTGGAGTGCTCCATGTCCAAGATCAGCCGGGTGGAGACCGGCCAGGCCCCCATCAAGGCACGCGACGTACGGGACCTGCTGGAGTGGTACGGCGTCAGCGACCCGGTGCGCATCGAGACCGTCCTGCAGATCCACAAGGACGCCCAGCAGCAGGGCTGGTGGGCGCACTACGCCGAGGTGCTGCCCTCCGGCATGGCCACCTACGCGGGTCTGGAGGCCGACGCCCGCGTGCTGAGGTCGTACGAGCCGACGTTCGTGCACGGTCTGCTGCAGACCGAGGACTACGCCCGGGCCGTGATCGCCGCCGTGCGCCCCAACGAGCCGTACGAGGTGGACCAGTTGGTGCGCTTCCGCAAGGAGCGGCAGGCGCTGCTGACCCGCGAGCCCGATCCGCTGGAGCTGTGGGTGGTGGTGGAGGAGAGCGCGCTGCGCCGCCCGGTCGGCGGCAGCGCGGTCATGGCGGCCCAGCTGGAGCACCTGATCGAGGTGACCTCCCTGCCGAACGTGACGATCCAGGTGATGCCGACCGCCAAGGGCGCGCACGCGGCCCTGGCCGGCATGTTCTCGCTGCTGGAGTTCGAGACGCACGCACCCACCGTCGTCTACGTCAACTCCATCGCCGGCAACGTCTACTTGGAGAAGGAGCGCGACGTGCGCACCTTCATCCAGACCTTCGACCTGGTGCGGGCCGCCGCTCCCGACCCGCAGGACACCCCCGCGACCCTGGAGCAGATCATGAGGGAGATGCAGGCATCATGAGCGCGCAGCACGGCCGGCGACCGCCGCGGGCCGACCTGGAGGGCGCGAACTGGCGCAGGAGCAGCCGCAGTTCGGGCAACGGGGCGTGTGTGGAGGTCGCCGTCGTCGGCGGGGTCGTCGCGGTGCGGGACTCCAAGGACACCGGCAGGCCGGCGCTCGTGTTCTCGCCGCGTGGGTGGAGCTCGTTCCTCGGCGCGGCCGGCGACGGCTTTCCGCGCCGCCGCTGACCGACCGGCCGAGGGGCCAAGGGGGTGCCCGTGTACGACGTTTCCTCAGCCCGGGCCGTGGCGTCCGGCCCCTGGTACGCCACGGAGACCTTCTGGACGGCGGCCGGGGTCGCGGTCGCCGTGCTGGTGGGCTGCGGCGCGATCTGGGCCGCGTTCCGCGCGGCGCACCCCCGACGGCGCCTGAACTGCACGGTCGAGCACGCCCCGTTGGTGCAGCCCATCGACGGGTGTCTGGAGATCCGGCGCAACGGCACCCCGCTCACCGAGCCGTACCTGGTGACGGTGGTCCTCACCAACCCGGGCCGCCGGGACATAGCCAGCAGCGCCTTCGACCGCAGCGAGCCGTTCCGGGTGCGGCTCGCCGTGCCCTACGCGGAGCTGCTCGACACCGAGTCCCGGCCGCCGGCCGCCCAGTCGCCGCCCGCCTGGATCCGCGACGGCGAGCTGCACATCGGGCCGGGCCGGATCGGCTGCGGGACCACGACGACCTACCGCGTGCTCGTCGACACCGTCCCGGTCGTCGGCTGCCGGCACTCTCTCCTGGACGTGCACGTCCAGTGCACGATCGCGCCGGCGCGGCAACCGCTCGGTCAGTGAGACGGGGTGGCCGGGTCGAGCTCCAGCTCCAGCCAGCGCGCCAGGTCCTCGATCTCGCGGCCGACCTCGGCGCGCATGGCTCCGGTGAACGGCTCGTCCTCGTGCAGTGCGTGCACGCGCAGGACGCCGGACTTGCGGTCGGCGGTGGCGTCGAGCTTGCCGACCAGCCGGTCGCCGTACAGGACCGGCAGCGCGAAGTAGCCCCAGCGGCGCTTGGCGGCCGGTTTGTACATCTCCAACTGGTAGTCGAACGCGAAGAGTTCGGTGGTGCGTCTGCGGTCGTGGACGAGCCGGTCGAAGGGGGACAGCAGGGCCGCCCGGCCCTCGAAGGGCTGCCCGAGCTGCGCGGGGTCCACCCGCCAGGTGCCGCGCACGCCCTCGACGACGGCCGGCTCGCCCGCCTCGCCCACGTCCGCCGGCTCCACCTGGCACTCCGGTCCCCGGGCGCGGGCGATGCCCAGGGCGCGCAGCCGGCGCTCGTCGCGCAGGCGCAGCGCCTCCTCGACGGGGACGGGCGGCGTGCCGGGGTAGACCCGGTCGGCCAGGTCCCACAGGCGGTCGCCGCCCGCGCGTCCGGCGACGGCGACCTCGCCGCGCTGCACCATCAGCTCCAGCAGCTTGGTGACGTTGCGGTGGTTGGTCCAGCCGCTCGACCTCCACGGCGTGACGCAGGTGTCCGGGAGCGCCCGGGAGGGCAGCGGTCCCTCGCGGCCGAGCCGGTCGAGAAGGTCCCGGCGGCACGCGTCGTTGGCCGCCACCCAGGTGCGGTGGTACTCGCGCCACGACGACGGCGTGCCCCGCTCGGGCCACTCGGCCATCTCCGCCCGGTACAGCGCGAGGTCCTCGGCCGGCCGGACCATCGCCTGCAGCTCCAGCAGCGTCCGCTTCTCCAGGGCGCCGGTCAGCTCGGCGGTGTCGTACGACGATCCGAGCCTGCTCCAGACGACCAGGTCCGCGTTGGGCGCGATCGCGGCGGTGGGGTCGATCTGCAGCAGGGTCAACCGCCGCACCACGTCGAGCAGCCCGGCCGGACGGGAGGCGTCCAGCAGTTGCGCGCGTACGGCGATGCGGCGGGCTTCGGTGCGCGAGAGCTCGTGGACGGTCATGGCAAGGAGGCTAGGGGACGGGTCTGACAGTGAGGATGTGGACGGCATCGCGCGGGGTGCGGCCTAGGCTGGCCCCGGCACCGGACCGACCCCGAGGAGCGCACCCGTGTCCGACACCGCACCCGAGCACCCGTACCCCGACGCCCACGGGCCGGACGAGGCACCCGCGCCGCACGCCCTGCTCGCGCCGGTGCTCGGCCTGCTGGGCACCTGGTACGGCCGGGGAGAGGGCGGCTACCCGACGCTCGACGAGGACTTCGCGTACGCGCAGGAGGTCGTCTTCACGCACGACGGCCGCCCGTTCCTGCGCTACGAGGCCCGGGCCTGGCTGCTGGACGCCGACAGGGCGCCGCTGCGTCCGGCGGCCCGGGAGAGCGGCTGGTGGCGGCTGCAGCCCGACGGCCGGGTGGAGGCCCTGATCACCCAGCCCACCGGCATCGCGGAGATCGCCGTCGGCCGCGCGGCGCCCGGCACCGTCGACCTGGCCACCGACGACGTGGCGCTCACCCCCACCGCCAAGGAGGTCACCGCCACCCGGCGCCGCTACACCCTGACCGACGACGGCACCCTCACGTTCGTCCACGACCTCGCGGCGGTCGGACAGCCGTTGCAGCACCACCTGACGGCGCTGCTGCGCCGCCGGGAACAGGGCCGTTGAGCGTGCCGTCCTCCTTCGAGCTGCTGCCCGGAGCCGACGCCTCCCCGGTGATCCTGCACGTGCCGCACTCCGCGCGGGCGATCCCGGCCGGCGTACGGGCCGGCATCGTCCTCGACGACGCCGCGCTGGAGCGGGAGCTGGACCACATCACCGACGCCCACACGGCCGAACTGGCCGCCGCGGCGGCGCAGCGGTGCGCCCTCGCCCCGTGGCGGTTCGTCAACCGGCTGTCGCGGCTGGTCGTCGACCCGGAGCGGTTCCCGGACGAGCGGGAGGAGATGCTGTCCGTGGGGATGGGAGCCGTCTACACGCGGACCACGCACCGGGAGGTCCTGCGGCCCGCGGACACCGACCCCGAGCCGCTCGTCGAACGCTACTTCCGGCCGTACGCGCGGGCCATGACGGACGCCGTCGCCGACCGGCTGGCCGCCACCGGCCGGGCCGTCGTCGTGGACGTGCACTCCTACCCCACCGCCGCCCTGCCCTACGAACTGCACGGCGCGGGGCCCCGGCCGCCCGTCTGCCTCGGCACCGACCCCTTCCACACCCCGCCCGGGCTGCTGGCGGCGGCCCGGGAGGCGTTCGCCCACTGCGGGGAGACGGGACTCGACAGCCCCTTCGGGGGGACGTACGTGCCCCTGGAGTTCTACGGCAGGGACCCCCGGGTGAGCGCGCTGATGGTGGAGATCCGCCGGGACACGTACATGACCGAGCCGGGCGGACCCGCCGGCCCGGGGCTGGAGCGGCTGGCCTCGGCGCTCGCCGTGCTCGTCGACGCCGCGGGGCGCTGACCGTCCGGCTGGAGCACTCCCGCGCGACACGCGGCCGGGCGGCGGTGAGGGTGGGGGCATGACCGAGGAGACCACCACGCTGACCGGGCAGGCACCGCCCCCGGTACGGGACTGGCCCGCGCTGGACGTGCCGGGGACCGACTTCGACCCGGTGCTCGCCGAGCTGATGCGCGAGGGCCCGCTGACCCGCATCCGGCTGCCGCACGGCGAGGGCTGGGCGTGGCTGGCCACCCGCCACGACGACGTCCGGCTGATCACCAGCGATCCGCGCTTCAGCCGCATGGAGGTCACCCGCCGTCAGGTGACCCGGCTCGCCCCCCACTTCGCGCCCCGGCCCGGCTCGCTGGCCTGGGCCGACCAGCCGGAGCACAACCGGCTGCGCAAGCCGGTCGCCGGCGCCTTCACGGTGGGGCGGATGAAGCGGCTGCGGCCCCGCGCGCAGGAGATCCTGGACGCCCTGGTCGACGGGTTGGTCGAGGACGGGCCGCCCGCGGACCTGGTCGAACGGGTGCTGGAGCCCTTCCCGCTGACCGTGGTCAGCGAGGTGATGGGCGTGCCCGTCGCGGACCGCGAGCGGGTGCACGGCTGGACCCGGCAGATCATCTCCACCTCCGGCGGCTCCGAGGCCGCCGACCGCGCCAAGAAGGGCCTGTACGGCTGGATCGCGGAGACGGTCAGGAGCCGGGCCGGCAGCACGGACGAGGACGTGTACGCGCTGCTCGGCGCCGCCGTGGGACGCGGCGAGATCAGCGAGGAGGAGGCGGTGGGCCTCGCCGGGCCGCTGCAGATCGGCGGTGAGGCCGTCACGCACAACTGCGGCCAGATGCTGTACCTGCTGCTGACCCGGCCGGAGGTGCGGGAGCGCACCCGTGAGCCGGCCGCCCGCCCGGCGGTGCTGGACGAGCTGCTGCGGTACATCCCGCACCGCGCCTCGGTGGGCCTGGCCCGCATCGCCCTGGAGGACGTCGAGCTGCACGGCCACCGCATCCGGGCCGGCGACCCGGTGTACGTCTCCTACCTCGCCGCCAACCGCGACCCGGACGTCTTCCCCGACCCGGACCGGATCGACGCCGACCGCGACCCCAACCCGCATCTGGCGTTCGGCAACGGACCGCACCACTGCACCGGCGCGGTGCTCGCCCGGATGCAGACCGAACTGCTCGTCGACACCCTGCTGGACCGGCTGCCGGGGCTGCGGCTCGCGGTCCCCGCCGATGCCGTGGTCTGGCGTCGCAAGACCATGATCCGGGGACCGCGGCGCCTGCCGGTCACCTGGTGACCGGCAGGCGGCCGGTCAGGCCGTCAGCCAGTCCGTGACGAGGACCCCCTCGCCGGTGCGCAGCTTGAGCGCGAACGGGCCGGAGGGGGGCGCGTCGTGGGTGAAGCGCCCCATGTCGTCCGTCGTCAGCGCAGCCCCCGCCTGCGGCCCGGTGAGCACCTCGATCCGGGCCGGCTGCGGCGGCAGCACCTGCCCCATCAGTCCCTGCGCGGTCAGTTCGACGTCGACGGTCACCTCGCCCGCGTGGAAGGTCAGCATCCGCGGGGTGTCCGTGGCGCCCCTGACGGGCAGGGCGTCGACCACCGAGTCGAAGGTCAGCTCGGCGATCCGGGCGTCCAGGTCGTGCAGGGCGAAGGCCTCCACGGCGATCTGCCGCAGCTGGGGCGGCACCGGGTCCAGGATGGCCGTGGCCCGGCGCAGCTCCTCCTCCACCAGGGCGCAGTCGAACTCCTCGCCGTCGAACACGTCGTCGTCGCTCATGCTCACACCGCCCCTCGTGCTTCGAGTCGTGCCTTCAGCCGCCGCAGACAGCGCTGGCGCAGCGGGCCGATGCTGCCCACGGCGATGCCCAGCGCGGCGGACACCTCCTGGTAGCTGGGCGGCGGCGAGGCCATCAGCACGCGCAGCAACTGCCTGCACCGGTCGCCCAGTTCCTCGAACTCCTGCCACAGGTGCCGGATGCGCTCGTGCTCCGCGGCCGCGTCCTCCGAGTCCAGCAGCGACTGCTCGGGCGTACGGTCCTCGCTGACCCGGTCGAGCAGCTGCGGATCGTCCGTCACGGTCAGCCGCCTCAGACTCTTGAGGACCTTCAGGCTCTCGTGGCGCGCGGTGCTCGCCAGCCACGAGCCCGCCTTCTCCGGTTCGCGGATGCGCCCCAGATGCTGGGCGAAGCGGAACCACACGGTCTGGTAGACCTCGTGCGCGTCGGCGTCGGAGAGCCGGTGCGCGCGCACGACGGACCACACCAGCGGGCTCAGCCCTTCCACGAGCGCCTTCCAGGCCGCCGCGTCGCCGTCGACGGCGGACCGGACCAGCGCGCCGACATCTGTACGGTCCACGGCCCCACCCCTCGTGTACGGCATGACATCGTACGCCGTGGAGGGGGCGGTTCCAGACCTCATGCCTGAGGTGCCAGCAGCGTGACCGGCGTGGGGGTCCAGGCGGCCGGGCGCAGCGCCGGCACGTGCGCCCCGCGCACCTCCGCGTACGCCGTGTTCGCCGCGAGCAGCTGGCGGCGCGCCACGCGCGGGTCGCTCTCCTTGTTCGCCGTCATGTAGGCGGCGACCAGGCCGGCGGCCACGGGGGTGGCGAAGGAGGTGCCGCTCCAGTGCGCGTAGCCCTCGAACATCACCTGGTCCGCCTTCGCGGCACCGGGGTCGCCGTTCGCGCTGAGCACGCCGGTGTGCCGGGGGTACTGGCAGGTGCACGCGTACGTGAAGCCGTACCGGCAGGCGTCGTAGGTGGTGTGCTGGTAGACGTACGGCACCGGCGCGTCGAAGCCGGTCAGGGTGCTGGTGAGGCGCTCGCCGGGGGCGTACACGTTCACCCAGGGGCCGTGGTTGGTGAAGCAGGCGCCGTACTCGCCGTCGCTGCGCAGCGCGCCGACCGACAGCACGGCGTCCTGGTAGTCGGGCAGGGAGGCGTAGGCGGCGGGCCAGAACGGGGTGGCGCTGGCGTTGTTGCCGGCCGCGGCGACCAGCAGGGTGCGCTGGGTGCGCAGTTCCTGCATGAAGCCCTCCACGCCGAGCAGGCCGTCGGTGCTGCCGTTGGCGGTGCCGGCGGACAGGCTGATCAGGTCCGGCCAGCCGTTGGCGTCGACCGCGGCGAACAGCCGCTCGCCGAACTGGTCCTCCAGGATGGCGCCGGCGTCGTTGAGGGTGTTGCGCACGGTGACGTCCGCGTGCGGCGCGACGGCCGCGACCAGGCCGGCGATGAACGTGCCGTGGCCGACGTACTGCAGGAGGTTGCCGTCGGCGTCGGTCTCGGTGCCGTGCAGGTCGCCCTGGACGTGGGCGAGCAGCGGGACCAGGCCGTGGTCGTGGGTGAGGCCGTTGTCGATGACGAGGACGCCCACGGCGGTGCCGGCGCCGTCACCGGTCCCGGACGGCGCCGGGTTGGTGCCGCCGGTGAGCGGGGCGGGCACGGGCTCGTCGCCGGGGCAGGAGTTGACCGCGATGGACACCACGTGGTTGCGGCTGACCAGCCGGCGGCCCTGCCGCTGCTCGTGCTCGCGCAGGGCGCGCAGGGCGTGCGCGACGTGCCGGTCGGCGCGCCGGTCGCCGTGGCCGGGGTCGCCGACCTGGATGCGGGTGATGCCGGAGCGGTTGGTCTCCGGGCTCGCCCGCCGCACGTGGTCGGCGGTCAGGCCGGTGGCCTCGGTGAAGTGGGCGCGCACGGTGTCCTCGACCAGCCGCGCCTCCTCGCCGTCGCGGGCCAGCACGACGCCCTTCTCGTAGAGGAACTCGCCGGCGTCGTCGGGCCCGATGGCCAGGGGGACGTCGGGCATGGAGCGCTGGATCTGCTCGAACTGCTCGTGGAATCGCTGAGGTGCCATGGCGTGTCCTCCCACTGAGGCGGCGGTCGCTAGTCAGAGCCGCCGGGTCGCTGATTGATACAGCACCAAACCGGTGTGGCGGGCAACGAGGACCACTACCATCCGTGGAGTGACAGCGGGAAACGACTCGGTTCTCGAACTGCTGCCGATGGTGTTCGCCGCTCCCCAGGAGGCCCTGGCGCGGGCCCAGGGGGTGCTCGACGCCGACCCGTCGCCGTGGAGCGCCTCCGTCGCCCACCAGGTGATCGGCATCTGGCAGCGGGACTGGGGCGACCTCAGGCTCGCACTGCGCCATCTGCGCCGCGCCCGCGATCTGGCGGCACGCGCCCAGGCGCCCGACCGGGAGGCCGACGTACTGGCCGCGCTCGGCGTGGCGCTGGTGCACGCGGGCCGCACCCGGCAGGGCCTGGAGGCCCTGGAGCGGGGCGTGACGGTCAGCAGCGGCCACACCCGCGCGCGGGTCCTCTTCCGCCGCGCCTACGCCTCCTGGGTGCTGGGCCGTCACAAGGAGGCCCTGGAGGACGTACGGCGCTCCGTGCCGGTGCTGCGGCAGGCGGGCGACGTGATCTGGACGGCGCGTGCGCTGACGCTGCGCGCCACCGTGCACCTGGCGCTCGGCGCGGTCGACCGGGCGGACGCCGACTTCACGGCCGCGCAGGCGCTGTGGGACACCACCGGCCAGGAGCACGACAAGGCCGACGTGGTGGAGAGCCGGGGGCTGGCCGCGTTCCGGGCGGGCGACATCCCGGCCGCGCTGCGGTTGCTGGACGAGGCGCAGGAGCGCTACGAGGCGCTGGGCACGCCGAGTTTCATGCTCTACATCCGGCGTTGCGAGACGCTGATGGCGGCCGGGCTCGCCCCCGAGGCGCTCGCCGAGGCGGACACGGCCATCGGCGTGCTCGACGGCATCGGCGGGCAGTCCACGCGCAAGGCCGAACTGCTGCTGGTGGCGGCCCGCGCGGCCCGGATCGCGGGGGACCCGCACACGGCGATAGCGCGGGCGGCGCTGGCGGTGCGGCTGTTCGCGGGACAGCGGCGGACCTGGTGGGAGATGCACGCCCGGCTGGTGCTGATCGAGGCGCGGGTCGCCGCCGGGCGCGGGTCGGGCCGCCTGGTGGCGGACGCGGCCGCGGTGGCCGACCGGCTCGCCGCGCTGGGTGCGCCGGCCGCCGCGTCGGCGTCGCTGCTGGCGGGCCGGATCGCGCTCGGGCTGGGCTGGACGGAGGACGCCGAGCGGCATCTGGCGGTCGCCGCCCGCAGCCGGCGCAGCGGGCCGCCGCTGGCCCGGATGACGGGCTGGGCCGCCCAGGCGCTGCGGGCCCGGGCCACCGGCTCCGGCCGCGGGGTGCTGGAGGCGTGCCGGCGCGGTCTGGACGTCCTGGACGACCATCGCACCACGCTGGGCGCCTCGGAGCTGCGGGCCCGGGCCACCGCGCAGGGCGCGGAGCTGGCGCAGCTCGCCCAGCAGGTCAGTCTGGAGTCCGGTGAGCCGCGGCGGCTGCTGATGTGGAGCGAGCGCTGGCGGGCCACCGTGCTGTCGACGCCGCCGACGCGGCCGCCGGCCGATCCGGTGCTGCAGAGCAGTCTGGTGGCGTTCCGTGAGATCGCCGCGCGGGCGGAGGAGGCGCGCCGGGAGGGGCACCCGGTGCCGGCCCTGGAGCGTGAACGGCGGCGGCTGGAGCGGGAGATCCGCTCGCGCACGCTGCACATACGGGGGGACGGCACCGGTGACGGACACCGGTTCGACGTCGGGCGGCTGCTGACGGAGCTGGGCGAGGTGCGGCTGGTGGAGCTGGCCGTGCTCGACGGGCGGGTGCAGGTGCTGCTGTGCGGGGGCGGGCGGGTACGGCGCTTCGAGGCGGGGCTGCTGGCCGACGCCGAGGTCGAGGCGGAGCATGTGCAGGCCGGGCTGCGGCGGCTGGCGCATCCCGGGGCGGAGGCGCGGCTGCCGCTGGTGGAGGCCATGGGGCGGCGGCTGGAGGAGCTGCTGCTGGGGCCGGCCGCCGCGCAGCTGGGCTCCGGGCCGGTGGTCGTCGTACCGCCGGGGCGGCTGCACCGCGTGCCGTGGGCGCTGCTGCCGTCGCTGCGGGAGCGGGTGCTGAGCGTGTCGCCGTCGGCGAGCAGCTGGCTGCGGGCGCGTCAGACGCGGCCGCCGGAGGGCGGGCGGCACGTGCTGGTGCGCGGGCCGGGGCTGGCGACCGGCGGTGCGGAGGTGCCGGAGCTGGCCGGGCGGTACGGCGGGCCGACCTTGCTGGAGGACGACGACGCGCGTGTGCCGTGGGTGCTGAAGGAGATCGACGGGGCGGCGCTCGCCCATATCGCCGCGCACGGCACCTTCCGGGCGGACAGTCCGCTGTTCTCGTCCCTGCGGATGGTCGACGGGCCGCTCATCGTGCACGACTTCGAGCATCTGGACCGCAGCCCGTACCGGATCATCCTGTCCTGCTGCGAGACCGCGCGCTTGGCCTCGGTCGGCGCCGACGAGCTGCTCGGCCTGGTCACCGCGCTGCTGCCGCTCGGCACGGCGGGGGTGGTGGCGAGCAGCGCGCCGGTCAACGACGAGGCGGTCGTCCCCCTGATGCTCGCCCTGCACAAGGGCCTGGGCGACGGCCTCTCCCTGGCCGAGGCCCTGCGCGACGCCCGCACCGCCCTCCCGAACGACGCCCTCCACCAGGCGACGGGCTGGGCGTTCACGGCGTTCGGGGCGGCGTGAGGACGGACCGCGGGGCACGGGCGTGGGTGGGGTCGTGGTGGGCGCGGGGTGGCGGCCTGACCCCTCCCCCGAATACTGGGGGTCAGACCGCCGGTCCGCGGGTGGCTCAGGCCGGCTGGGCCGCCGGGAGTTCCATGAGCCACGGCAGCGCCGCCCGGTCGCTCGCGCCGAGGCGGGCGTAGGCGCTGTACAGGTGGTTGCCGACCGTGCGGATCGACAGCGTGAGCCGTTCCGCGATCTGGCGGTTGCTCAGTCCCGCCGCGGCGAGGGTGACGATCTGCCGCTGGCGGGCGGTGAGTTCGCCCAGCACGAGGCCGGACAGGGCCGGCGTGCGGGCGCCCTGGCAGCGGCGGGCCAGGGCCACGGCACGCGTGCGTGACGTGCGCGCCGCCCGCGGATCCCGGTGCGCGGTGACGGCCTGCGCGTACGCCTCCGCGGCGAACAGCAGGAACCCCCGCTCCTCCAGCGCCGCGGCCGCCCGGTCCAGCCCCGGCCCGTCCGCGCGCGCGAGGGCGTCGGCGTGCCGGGCGAAGACCCCGTCGGCGGGCAGCAGGGCGGCGACCTTCTCGGGCGCGCCGAGGCGTACGGCGTCGTAGAGGCCGTACACGTCCGCACCGGCGAACGCTTCGAGGACCGCCTCCTCCACGTCCCCGCGCGCCACCGCCGACCACACGGCGCACCCCCCACCGTCGCTGACCGGCTGCCCGGACTGCGCGGCGGCCAGGGCGAGTTCGGCGCGGCAGTCCGCGTCGTCCGGGGCTTCCCGCAACCCCTCCCCCGCCCAGGCCGCCGCCTCCCGCAGCTCCCCCCGAAGCCGCGCGAACCGGGCCCGGACCGCCGCGTACCCGGCCGGCACCGGCGCGCCCTCCCCCGCCAGCCACTCCCCCACCGGCGTCGGTGTGGCGCGCACGTCCGCCCGCTCCAACCGCCGCGTCAGCTCGGCCTGTTCGGCCCTGAGAGCGGCCCGGCAGTCGTCCGGCGTCCGGGCCAGCCGGCGCGCCCGCAGGGTGCCGGCCGCGGCCCGCAGCACCGGGCCGTACAGGGGGCGGGCGAGACGGACGCCGCCGTGGTCGTCGATGCGGATCAGGCCGTCGGACTCCAGCCGTTCGAGGATCCGCAGGTCGAACTCGTCCATGACCGGCGCCAGCGGTTCGGCGAAGGCCAGGCGTTCGAGGATCTCCCGCTCGTCCCCGCGGGCGTGTTCGAGGACCTCGCGGGCGTGGGCGCGGAGGGTCGCGGTCACCGGCAGCGGCCCGCGCCAGGCCCGTTCGCCGCTGTGCGCCGACCGGTCGAGCAGACCGTGGTCGCGCACCGCGTCCACCACGTCGCGCAGCAGCCGCAGATCGCCCTGGCACAGGTGGTGCAGCCGGTGCAGGGTGAGCGGTTCGAGGCTGCCGACGGCCGCGGCGAGGAGCTGTTCGGTGTCCTCGCGGGGCAGCGGCTCCAGGGCGAGCCGGGGCAGCAGCTCCCCGGTCCACAGTCGGGAGACCGCGCCGGGCACCGGGACGTCGTCGGCGGCGGCGACGATCAGCCGGGTGCGGCCGTGCACGGCGAGCTGGTGGACGAGGGCGGCCGAGGCGTCGTCGAGCAGATGGGCGTCGTCGACCAGCAGCAGCCGTACGCCGGACAGGAGCTGGACCGCCCGGTGCAGCGAGACCGTCTCGGGCAGCAGGTGGGTGAACGCGGCGAAGGGGATGTGCCGGGTCTCGGGCGTCCCGGCCGCGCGGGCGCGGTCGCCGCCCCGTACGGCCTCGGTGACCAGGCGGGTCTTGCCGCGGCCCGTCGGGCCGGTCACCACGATGCCGTGCCGGCCGGCGGTCAGGGAGCGGCGGACCAGTTCGAGTTCGTCCTCACGTCCGGTGAACGGCCAGGGCAGTTCAAGTGTCTTCGCGTCACGTTCGAATGTCGTCACGGGAGTATGAGCACGAGTACTCACGTCTGATACAGGGTGACTTGAGTAGCCCCCGACTCAGGCGCCTGTGACCCTGCTCACGGCAGGCTGTGCGCATGACCGCCGGACGCTACTGCTCCCTCGCGCAGCAGTCCGCCCCCGCCTTCGCGCCGGGGCTGACCGCCGAGCGGCGCGGTGCGCTCGTGGCGGGGAACCGGA
Source organism: Streptomyces sp. 7R007 (assembly GCF_054850255.1). NCBI lineage: Bacteria > Bacillati > Actinomycetota > Actinomycetes > Kitasatosporales > Streptomycetaceae > Streptomyces > Streptomyces sp. 7R007. The sequence continues at coordinate 552,899 of NZ_JBTWMV010000001.1, forward strand.
TGTGGGTCAACGGCACGGTCCTGCACTATTACTTCTTCGACGACGACACGGACGGCTCCGTCATCCCCGTACCGGGCACCGGGCAGTCGCGGCGGGTGCCGTGGGTGGGGACCGGCGAGCAGCGGGACGTGGTGCGCGCCTGTTTCCGGGAGTGGCAGGACCTCGGCATCGGCGTGGCCTTCGTCGAGGTCGGCGACCGCTCGGAGGCGGAGCTGCGGATCGGCTTCCAGTCCGGGGACGGCTCCTGGTCGGCGGTGGGCCGCGACGCCCTCCAGGCCGGGGTGAACGACCGCACGATGAACTTCGGCTGGGACCTGACCGCGCCCGGGGAGCGCTGGACGGCCCTGCACGAGATCGGGCACGCGCTCGGCATGCGGCACGAGCACCAGAGCCCGTTCGCCGGCATCCACTGGGACGACGAGGCCGTGTACGCCGAGCTGGCGGGCCCGCCGAACTTCTGGGGCCGGCACACCACCGACGTCAACGTCCTGCGCAAGCTGGACCGCGACGAGGCCAACGGCTCGGTGTGGGACCCGCAGTCGATCATGCAGTACCCGTTCCCGGCGGGGCTGATCCTGGAGCCGGAGCAGTTCCGCAAGGGCCTCACTCCGCCCGGGTCGCTGTCGCCGGCCGACAAGGAGTTCGCGCTGCGCTGGTACCCGCCCACCGCACGTCCGTCGGCGCTGGAGCCCTTCCGGTCGGTGCCGTTGCGGCTCGGGCCGGGCGAGCAGGCCGACTTCGTGGTCGAGCCGCCGGAGACCCGCGACTACACCGTGGGCACCTTCGGGGACGGTGACGCGGTCGTCGTGGTCTTCGAGGAACGGGACGGGGAACCCCGTTACCTCGCCGGCCGGGACGACGGCGGCACTTCGCGCAACGCCGCCATCAGGGCCCGCTTCGTCAGGGGCCGCCGCTACTTCGTCCGCGTGCGTCTGTACTCCGCCTGGGGAGCGGGACAGACGGCGGTCATGTGCTGGTGACAGCGCACGGCCGCGGCACGCGGGCGGTCCGGACCACTGTCCGGCGCCGGGGGAAAGGGCCCGGACCGTCACCTTCGGGGGAGGGAGGCGGTCCGGGCCACGCCACGTGCGCGGCCGCGGGACCTCAGGAGGCCGCGCGGGCGCCCCGGGCGTCGTCCGGATGGGCGAGGCCGAGGTGGTCGCGCAGGGTGGGGCCCTCGTACTCGGTGCGGAAGACGCCCTGTTCCTGCAGCAGCGGTACGACCTTGTCGGCGAAGGGGTCGAGTCCGGCGGGGGTGATGTGCGGGACGAGGATGAAGCCGTCGGACACGTCGGCCTGGACGAAGTCGTTGATGGTCTTGGCGACGGTGGCCGGGGAGCCGACGAAGGTCTGCCGGTTGCCGGTGTGGATGACCAGGTCGCGGATGGACCAGTTGTTGGCCTCCGCCAGTTGGCGCCACTCGCGTGCGGTGGCGATCGGGTCGCGGTACATGCGCACCTGGGCGCGGCCCTTGGAGATGTGGTCGTCGCCGACGGCCGGGTCGATGTCGGGCAGCGGTCCGTCCGGGTCGTAGGCGGACAGGTCCCGGTTCCAGACGAACTCCAGGTGCTTGATGGCGGTGGCGCCGCTGACCTGCTGCCGGCGCACCTCGCGGGCGAGGTCCTCGGCCTCGGCGTCGGTGTCGCCGAGCACGAAGGTGGCGGCGGGCAGGATCAGCAGGTCCCGGTGGGTGCGGCCGTACTTGGCGAGGCGGTTCTTGACGTCGGTGTAGAACGCCTGGCCCTCCTTGAGGGTGGCGTACCGGCTGAAGATGGCGTCGGCGCTCGACGCGGCGAACTCGCGGCCCTCCTCGGAGTCGCCCGCCTGGAAGACGACGGGCCGGCCCTGGGGTGAGCGGGGCACGTTGAACTGGCCGTGGATGTCGAAGTGGTGGCCGGTGTGGACGAAGGAGCCGGCCTTCGCGTCCCGCAGGAAGACGCCCGCCGCCTGGTCGGCGAGGATCTCGTCCCCGTGCCAGGAGTCGAAGAGTTCGTTCGCGGTGGCCAGGAACTCCCGCGCGCGGGAGTAGCGCTCCTGCTGCGGCAGGAATCCGCCGCGGCGGAAGTTCTCGCCGGTGAAGGCGTCCCAGGAGGTGACGACGTTCCAGGCGGAGCGGCCGCCGGAGAGGTGGTCGAGGCTGGCGAACTGGCGGGCCACCTCGTAGGGCTCGTTGAAGGTGGAGTTGATGGTGCCGGTCAGGCCGAGGTGCTCGGTGACGGCGGCCAGGGCGGCGAGGATGGTGAAGGTGTCGGGGCGGCCGACGACGTCCAGGTCGTAGATCTTGCCGCCCTGTTCGCGCAGCCGCAGTCCCTCGGCGAGGAACAGGAAGTCGAACTTGGCGCGTTCGGCGGTGCGGGCGAAGTGCGCGAAGGACGCGAACTCGATGTGGCTGCCGGCGGCCGGGTCGCTCCACACGGTGGTGTTGTTGACGCCCGGGAAGTGCGCGGCCAGGTGGATCTGCTTCAGCGGTTTGGTCATGGTCGGTGCGGGTCCTTCCCGGTCAGGCGGCGGCGTAGCGGTTGGCGGGGCGGGGCAGGCCCAGCAGGCCGCGCAGGGTGTCGGCTTCGTAGGCGGTGCGGAAGGCGCCCCGGCGCTGCAGTTCGGGGACCAGGCCGCGGGTGATGGCCGGCAGGTCGTGCCCGGCGACCGCGGGCCGCAGCCGGAACCCGCTCAGCCCCTCCCCCGCCAACTCCTGGAGCAGGTCGGCCAGTTGCGCGGGCGTTCCGGTGAAGATCCGGGCGTCGCTTTCGTACGGCTCTCCCGCGAGCGCGTCGAGGCGTGCGCGCCGGTCCTCGGCGGCCGTCTGGTCGTCGTCGAGGAAGACCACCAAGTCGCCGAAGACGTGCAGGGGTTCGCCGGCGCGTCCGGCGGCCTCCTGCTCGGCGCGGATCTCGGCGACGATCGCGCGGGCCTGTCCGGCGTCGTGCGGGGTGACGTAGCCGACGTCCGCCTGGCGGGCCACCAGCCGGTAGGGGACGGTCTGGTGGGCGAGGGCGGTGACCAGGGGCTGGCCCTGGGGCGGGCGTGGGGTGATGGAGGGGCCCTTGACGCTGAAGTACCGGCCCTCGAAGTCGATGTAGTGCAGCTTGTCGCGGTCGATGAAGCGGCCGGTGGCGGCGTCCCGGATCTCCGCGTCGTCCTCCCAGCTGTCCCACAGCCGGCGTACGACCTCCACGTAGTCGGCGGCCTCGTCGAACAGGTCGGTCACGACCGGGCTGTCGTAGGAGTCGACCGGGGCGATCGTGCGGCGGCCGAAGTGGTCGGCCTCGTGCGGCCGGGCGGAGATCTGCACGCGCAGGCCGGCGCGGCCGGTGCTGACGTAGTCGAGGGTGGCGATCGCCTTGGAGATGTGGAACGGCTCGGTGTGGGTGGCGATCACGGTCGGCACCAGGCCGATGTGCCGGGTCAGGGGGGCGATGCGGGAGGCGGTGAGGACGGCGTCGAGGCGTCCGCGGACCTGGTCGGTGCGGCCGTCGAGCTCGTCGTGGCGCGAGGACTGCAGGCCGAGTCCGTCCTCGAAGGTGACGAAGTCGATCAGGCCGCGCTCGGCCTCGGCGACCAGGTCGGCCCAGTAGCCGGCGGTGAACAGCTCGCGGGGGCGGGCGACTTGCTCCCGCCAGGAGGCGGGGTGCCAGCCGGTGCCGTCGAGGGCGACGGCGAGGTGCAGCGAAGAAGGAGACGTAGCAGAGGGGGACACGGGGGAATGCCTTCCTGGAGATCCGTACGAGAGCGCCGGCCCGCCGGAACGGGGGCGGACGGCGGCTGGGAAACGGGGTCAGGAGCAACAGAGGGCGCCGGCCACGCGCTGGAGGTCGATGTGGGGCCGGGAGTGCAGGCGAACGGCGCGCGGCAGGCGTGTCATGGGGCGCACCTCCGTCCGGGCCGTCGCCTTCGACAGGGGCAACGGCACGGTCATGCCGTTTCTTCCGCGCCGGCGGCCGCGGTGTTGCGTACGAGCGAGAAGACGGTGTGGCGGCGCAGGGTGAACCCGAGCGACTCGTACAGCCGGATGGCGTCGGTGTTGTCGGCGGCGGCGTGCAGGAAGGGCTGTTCGCCGCGCTCCTCGATGCCGGCGGCGACGGCGCGGACCAGGCGGCCGGCCAGGCCGCGGCCGCGGTGGCCGGGGTCGGTGCACACGGCGCTGATCTCGGTCCAGCCGGGCGGGCGCAGCCGTTCACCGGCCATGGCGATCAGCCGGCCGCGGTGGCGGATGCCGAGGTAGGTGCCGAGTTCGACGGTACGGGGCAGGTAGGGGCCCGGCCGGGTGCGGGCGATGAGGTCGAGGATCTCGGGTACGTCGGCGGGGCCGAGCCGTACGGCTTCGGGGTCGGGCTGCGCCCGCACCGAGGTGCCGACGAGCTGGACGCCCCGGCCGGTCCGGAGGAGTTCCCAGCCGTCCGGCGGGCGGGTCACGTCGCGCACCGCCGCGCTGCCGCCGGGGCCGACGAGGACGGCCAGGTCGGCCCAGGCGCGCGGGTCGTCCACGTCGGTGACGGCGTGGAAGGGGGCGACGTCCCGGGGGTAGCGGGCGGCGCGCCCGACGCGTTCGGCGAAGTGCCGGTGCGGGCCGGTGAGCGCGGCCCAGGCGGGGTTGTCGAGGACGGGGGCAGAGGTGGTGTCGAGGCTGGCGACGGACATCGCGTGACGGCTCCGGTGCGGGTGTAAGGGGCGGGGACCCCGCCGCGGGGTGGCGGGGTCCCCGGCCGGGGTGGGTCAGGAGTTGTCCAGCGGCAGGCCGGGCGGGTTGACCTCGGACGTGGCGACGGCGTCGTGGGAGAGGTTCCAGGCCTTGAGCCACTGTGCGTACTGGCCGTTTCGGATCAGGTGGTTGATCGCGTCGGCGAGGGGCTTGGCGAGGCCGCTGCCCTTCTTGGCGGTGGCGGCGATCAGGCCCTGGAGGGAGGCGCCGGCGCCGGAGTACTGGCCGGCGATGCGGGTGGCCTGGGGCGTGTTCGCGGTCTGGGTGACGTGGTAGGAGAGGTTGGGGCTGGGGCCGAGGTAGGCGTCGATCTTGCCGCCGGCGAGGGCCAGGTAGAGGCTGTTGTTGTCCTGGAAGTACTTGACGGTGAGCTTCTTGCCCTCCTTGGCCAGCTGGTCCTTCCAGGCCAGCAGGATGCGTTCCTGGTTGGTGCCGGCGCCGACGGACACGGTCTTGCCGGCGAGTTCCTCGTAGTCGCCGTCGAAGGTCCACTTCGAGGTCTTGAGCGTCTCGAAGGCGAGGTCGTCCTTGCGGTAGGAGGCGAACTCGTACTTCCTCTTGCGTTCCTCGGTGTCCGTGATGTTGGAGAAGCCGACGTCGACCTTGCCGCTGTCGATGCCGACGAAGAGGTTCTCCCAGGTGAACCGCTTCACCTCGGGCTCCAGGCCGAAGACGGCCGCGACGAGTCTGGCCAGGTCCACCTCGGAGCCGGTGAGGGTCTTCTGGTCGCTGCCCACGAACCCCAGCGGCGGGGAGCCGGAGGGCAGGGTGCCGGAGCCGATGACCAGCTTGCCGCTCTTGCGGATCGCGGCGGGCAGTTCGGCGCTGATGGACTTCACCTCGGAGACCTTCAGGGCGGTCTCCTTGGCGGCGCCGTTGGACAGCCGGCCGACGGTGACCGTGCCGGCGCCGTCGCCGGTGCGGGTGGCCGCGTCGCTGTCGCCTCCGCAGGCGCTGAGCGCGGTGGCGAGGGAGGCCACGGCGGTCGCCGCGGTGAGGCCGCGGATCAGGCCGCGTCGGGAGAGGTGGGTGGGCATGGTCGTTCCTTGTCGTTCGAAGGGCGGTCGGCGAAAGAGTCGGGGGAAGTTCGGGGAAAGGGGGGACGAGCGGGGGTCACAGGACCCGGCGCAGGAAGTCCTTGGTGCGTTCGTGCCGGGGGTGGTCCAACACCTCGGCGGGCGGGCCCTGTTCGACGATGCGTCCGTCGTCGATGAAGACGATCCGGTCGGCGACCTCGCGGGCGAAGCCGATCTCGTGGGTGACGATCACGAGCGTGGTGCCGCTGGTGGCCAGGTCCTTGATGACGGCCAGCACCTCGCCGACGAGTTCGGGGTCGAGCGCGGAGGTCGGCTCGTCGAACAGGATGATTCCGGGGCGCAGGGCGAGGGCCCGGGCGATGGCGACGCGCTGCTGCTGCCCGCCGGACAGCTGCCGCGGGTAGGCGGCGGTCCGGTCCCCGAGGCCGACGCGGTCGAGGAGTTCGCGGGCCAGTTCCAGCGCCTCGGGCCTGGCGAGCCTGCCGGTGGCGACGGGGGCGGCGGCGACGTTGTCGAGCGCGGTCAGGTGCGGGAAGAGGTTGAAGTTCTGGAAGACGAACCCGATCCGGGAGCGCTGGGCGAGGATGGCCCGCTCGCTGAGCTCCTTCAGCCGCCCGCCCTGCCGCCGGACGCCGATCAGCTCGCCGTTGACGCTGACGTGGCCGATCTCGGGCTTCTCCAGGTGGTTGATCACCCGCAGCAGCGTCGACTTGCCGGAGCCGGACGGGCCGAGGACGACGGTGACCTCCCCGGGGCGGACGGTCAGGTCGATGCCGTCGAGGACGCGGTGGGTGCCGTACCACTTGTGGACGTCGTGGACTTCGAGCCCGGCGGGTGCGGTGGTCATACGCCGGCCTCCCTGCGCAGCCGGGCCCTGAGACCGGCGAGGCCGGCCCGTGCCTTCTGCAACGGCGTCGGCGGCAGGGTGCGGGTGGCGCCCCGGGCGAAGTACCGCTCGACGTAGAACTGGACGACGGACACGGCGCTGGTGAGGATCAGGTACCAGACGGTGGCGACCAGCAGCAGCGGCACGATGTCGCCGGGGTAGGTGCTGCCCATCGACTGCACCGAGCCGAACAGGTCCAGCAGCGACACGTAGAACACCAGGGACGTGCCCTTGATGAGGCCGATGAGCTGGTTGACGTAGTTGGGCGTGATGGACCGCAGGGCCTGCGGGAAGACGATCCGGGTGAACTGGTAGCGCTTCGGCAGGCCCAGCGCGGCGGCGGCCTCGTGCTGGCCCTGGTCGACGGAGAGGATGCCGCCGCGTACGACCTCGGAGGCGTAGGCCGCCTCGTTGAGGCTGAGTCCGACGACGGCGACGGCCATGTCGGTGGCGAGCCGGGACTCGTCGAAGGAGACGAACGCGGGGCCGAACGGCACGCCCAGGCTCACCGTCCGGTACAGGGCGCTGAAGTTGTAGAGGAAGATCAGCACCACGATCAGCGGTATCGAACGGAACAGCCAGGTGTACGTCCAGCTGACCGCGCGCAGCACCGGGCTCCCGGAGAGCCGGCCGAGGGCCAGCAGGATGCCGCCGAGCAGGCCCAGCACGGCGCTGAGGGCGGTCACTTCGAGGGTGACGAGCAGACCGTCGAGGATGGCGGGCCGCAGGAACCAGTAGCGAAAGCGGTCCCACTGGTAGAAGGGGTTGGTCGCCAGCCCGTGGACGGCCTGCGCGACGAGCACCAGGACGACGGCGGTGGCGATCCACCGGCCCGGCCGGCGCAGCGGCACGACGCGCTGGGCGGTCAGTTCCCGGGAGGGGGCGGGGGCGGGCGGTGCCTCGGCGAGGGACACCGCGACGCCGGGAGGTTCACTCATGGTGGGCTCCGGCTGGTTCGGACACCCCGGAGCGCGACGGCATGCGGCACAGGCAGGCGAGGCACCGGGGGGCGGGAAGGACAACGGCACACCGCTCGGGCGGTGTTCGTCAGGAGGCGCGGGGCTGCGGGGAAGGAGTCAGCCCCGACAGCGGGCACGGCCCGGCGCGGTACACAGTGCGCTGTTCACGCGGAGCAGATCGACGGCGCGATCGGCCACGAGGAGGTTGCGGTACGGCCGTACGCAGCCCGCCGGGCGGCGCGTGGCCGTCCTGGGAACTGCGTACATGGCGTCACCGTCACTTCTGGCCCCTTCAGGGCCTCGCGCTTACCGAAACGACTTCGGTCCGGTCGTCACCTGGGGCACCCCACCGCGGTGCGAGGGTTGCCGGTCAGCAAGCCAGGGCTTGTCGCTGACGCTCATGACCGTTCTGGTCCGTACGTTAAGGCAGTCGACCCGCCCGGTGTCAACGCCGGTCCAGAGGATGGACGGTCAGGGGGTGTGGGCGGCCCAGTCGAGGATCTGCACGGCCGCGCCGGCGTCCTCCAGGCCCCGGCAACGGGCGTGGTGGCGGCGGGCGATGCCGTCCAGGTCGAGGTGGGTGCCGAAGGCGGGGTGGGCGGTCAGGCGGCGGGCGTAGGCCCACAGCGCGGGATGGCCGGCGATGCGGCGCACGGCCGAGGCGTCGAGGTGGTTGCGGTGCACGGTGTCGAGTTGGACGAGCGCGACCCACAACTCGACGTCGGCCGCGGTGATGTGATCGCGGATCATGTACGTCCGCCCCTCCAGCCAGCGCTCCAGCGCGCCCAGGGTCTCCAGCAACGCCTCGAGCGCCGCGGCGCGTTCGGCCGGCTCGGCGTCGGCGGCCCCGGCGCGCTGCGCCGCCTCCCGGATGCCGTGCGCGCACATCCGCTCGACGGCGTCGATCTCCGACTCGGCGCCGCACGGGTACGGCGCGGGCCGGTCGGCGCCGAAGTGCCGGGCGAGGTCGCGCATGATGTCGGGGGCGTGGGTGCTGACGATGCGTCCGGACCAGTCGTCGGCGAGGACCGGGGCGAGTGCGGCGCCGGCGTAGCGGTGGGCGCTCGCCTCGTACAGCGGGCGCAGCCGCGCGTAGCCGCCCTCGGGGCGGTCGGGGACGGCGGGCAGGTAGGTGGCCGGACAGACGGCGTCCAGTCCGAGCAGGCTGTGGGTGACGGCGATGCGCAGGCCGTCCGGACACGCGGTCGACAGGTACAGGCGGTAGCGCAGCGGAACGGCGTAGTGGCCGCTGCGGGCGTCCCTGCCGATGCGCCCCCGGAAGGCGGGCGCGGGCTGGACGGACGCAGGGGCGGCCGGCGGTGCGATGGTCATGACTCTCCCCGGGAGCGGGCGCGGACGTACGCGCGGCGGAAGCGACGTCGGGCGACTGTGGAGCGCAGTCGGCGGCTCTCAGCGCAGGGGGTCGATCGCGCTGCACACGCGCAGCAGATCGATGTGGCGGCGGGAGGTGAGAAGAGGCGTCGGCCCGGGAGTGCGGCTCGCCCGGCGTGCGGCCGTGCTGACCCGGCCCGGGGCCGGTGCGGGGCACCTCATCTTTCCCTACCTTTTCACTAGGATTCCTGACTGGAGTGTCGATCCGACCAGGGAGTACGTCAAGAGGGCGTCCACGGGCCGGATATGACGCCGGTATGACCGAGCCCACAACCGAGACGCTGGCGTTTCGATAACGACGGGGCTAGCCTGATGCCATCAAGGTGAACGATACCGTTTCGTTCACCGCGGCAGAGGGTGACGGGAAGTGCCATGCCCACTGTGCTCATCGTCAGCAACCACGCGCTCCAGCGCCGCGGCCTCCGGATGCTCCTGGAGACCCGGCCCGACCTGACCGTCCTCGGCGACGCGGCCACCGGCTCCGACGCGGTCCGCCTGTGCGAACAGGGCCCCGTCGACGTCGTCCTGCTCGACAGCCGCCTGCCCGGCGCCGACGACCTCGACACCATCCGCCGCCTCACCCGCTCCGAGTCCGTGCGGCACACCCCCCGGGTGCTCGTGCTGAGCCTGGCCGGTTTCGACGAGTACGGCTACGCGGCCCTGCGCGCCGGAGCCGGCGGCTTCCTCACCGAGGAGGCCACCCCCGACGAACTCGCCGCCGCCGTGCACACCGTGGCCGCCGGGGACGCCGTACTGCCGCCCGCGCTCACCCAGGCCCTCATCGACGCCGTCCGCCGCGAGGCGCCCGCCCCCGCACGGGAGCCGGAGCACCGGCTCGGCACCCTCACCGGACGCGAACGCGACGTCCTCGCCGGTGTCGCCTCCGGCTGGTCCAACGCCGAGATCGCCGAACGGCTGTCCATCGCACCGACCACCGTCAAGTCCCACGTCAGCAGCATCCTCACCAAGATCGACGCCCACGCGCGCGTGCAGGCCGTGGTCTTCGCCTACGAGTCCGGGCTGGTACGGCCCTCCTGACGCCGCCCGGTCCGTACGGCGCCCACGCTCGCGGCGACGACCATCGCGACGGCCACGCACCGCGCCGCCGACAGGGCCTGGCCCAGCACCAGGTACCCGGCCAGCGCGGCGAGGGCCGGCGCGAGGCTCGTCAGCACCGCGAACGTGGCCGCGGGCAGCCTGCGCAGCGCGAGGAGTTCGAGCGTGTAGGGCACGCCGGACGACAGCACGGCGATCGCCAGGCCCAGGCCCAGCACCCCCGGCTCCAGCAGCGCGCGCCCCGCGTCCGCCACGCCCGGCGGCAGACTGACCAGCGCGGCGACGGCCATGGCCAGGGCGAGGCCGTCCAGGCGCGGAAAGCGGGCGCCCGCGCGGGCGTTGAGCACGATGTACGCCGCCCACAGCGCCCCGGCGCCGAGCGCGAAGGCCACGCCGGCGGTGTCCAGGCCGCCGAAGTCGCCGCCGCCCAGCAGGACGACGCCGGCCAGCGCGAGGGCGGCCCACAGCAGGCCGGCGGCGCGGCGCGAGACCAGGACCGACAGCAGCAGCGGGCCGAGCACTTCGAGGGTGACCGCCGCGCCCAGCGGAAGGCGGTCGATGGCCTGGTAGAAGAGGAGGTTCATGCCGCCGAGCGCCAGGCCGAACCCGGTGACCACCGCCCAGTCGGACCGCGCGTGACCGCGCAGCCGGGGCCGGGTGACCACCAGCAGCAGCACCGCGGCGAAGGTCACCCGCAGCGCGACCGCGCCGAGCGCCCCGGCCCGGGGGAACATCAGCGCGGCGCAGGCCGAGCCGAACTGCACGGACACCGCCGCGGCCAGCATCAGGCCGACGCCCGTGAGACCGCCCCGCCCGGGGGCGTGGCGTAGGACGACAGGGGCGGCCGGAGCCGCGGCCGGGGTGCGCGCCGTGGAAGTCATGCCCCTCACGCTAGGAAGCCCCTCGCGCCGTGTGAAATGCCGGTTCCGCGCTGGTTATGCTTCGCAGGCATGACCATCGAGTTGCGGCACCTGCGGGCCTTCCTGGTCATCGCCGAGGAGGGCACCATCACCCGGGCCGCCGCCCGGCTGCACGTGGGCCAGCCCGCCCTCTCCCGCACGCTGCGCCAGCTGGAGCAGCACCTGGGCACCCGCCTCGTCGACCGCTCCACGCACCACCTCGAACTGACCGCCGAGGGCCGCGTGTTCCACGACAAGGCCGCCGCCGCCCTGGCCGCCGTGGACAGCGCCCTCGACCCGCACGGGACGGGAAACCGGCCACTGCGCCTGGGCCACCCCTGGGCGGCCCTCGGCGACCACACGATCCCCCTGCTGCGCCGCTGGGACGAGACGCACCCGGACGTGCCGCTGCACCTGCTGCGCGTCGACGACCGCACCGCGGGCCTGACCCGGGGAAAGGTCGACGCGGCGCTGCTGCGCGGCCCGGTCACCGCGCCCGGGCTGCGCACCGAGCCCCTGCTGTCGGAGGAGCGGGTGGTGGTCCTGCCGGCGGACGATCCGCTGGCGGCGCGGGCGGAGCTGACCCTGGCCGATCTGGCCGACCGCCCGATCGCCCTCAACACCGTCTCCGGCACCACGACGATGGACCTGTGGCCGCCCATGGCCAGGCCCACGGCGACCCTCGAGGTGACCAACACCGACGAGTGGCTCACCACGATCGCCGCGGGCCGCGCGGTCGGGATCTCGACGACGGCCACACCGGGCCAGCACACCCATCCCTCGGTGGTCTACCGCCCGCTGGCGGACGCCCCGCCCGTCCCCGTCGTCCTCGCCTGGCGGGCGGGGTTCGGGCATCCCGCCCTCGCGGACCTGGTGAGGCTCGCGCACGAGGTCGTCGGGGCCGGCCGGGGCTGAGCCGGTCAGACCAGGTCGGCCGAGGCGGGCTCGGTGGGCGTCTCGGTGAGGAAGCCGCCGGACTGGTGCTGCCACAGCTTGGCGTAGGCGCCGTCGGCGTCGAGCAGTTCCTGGTGGGTGCCCTGCTCGACGATCCGCCCGCGGTCGAGGACCACGAGCCGGTCCATGGAGGCGACGGTGCTCAGCCGGTGCGCCACCACCAGCGCCGTACGCCCCTCCATGAGCCGCCACAGCGCCTCCTGGACGAGGATCTCGCTCTCGGAGTCCAGGGCGCTGGTGGCCTCGTCGAGCAGCAGGATCGGCGCGTCGCGCAGGATCGCCCGGGCGAGGGCGACGCGCTGGCGCTGGCCGCCGGACAGCTTGACGCCGCGCTCGCCGACCATGGTGTCGAAGCCGTCCGGCAGCGCGTCGGCGAACTCCGTGACGTGCGCCGCCTCGGCCGCGGCGCGGATCTCGGCGTCGGTGGCGTCCGGCCGGGCGAAGGCGATGTTGTCGCGCAGGCTGCGGTGGAACATCGCCGGGTCCTGCGGGACGTAGGCGATCTGACTGCGCAGGTCGCGCTGGCGCAGCCGGCTGATGTCCTGACCGCCGATCAGGATCCGGCCGCCGTCGATGTCCTTCATCCGCAGCAGCAGGCGGGTCAGTGTGGTCTTGCCGCCGCCGGACCGGCCGACGAGCCCGAACCTCGCCCCGCCGGGCACCGCCAGGTCGAGTCCGGTGAACAGCGGCTCGGCGCCGCCGTGAGCGAACGTCACCGCCTCGAACCGCACGTCGGCCACCCCGCGCCGCAGCGGCTCCGGCGCCGCCGGGTCCAGCACCGTCGGCCGGTCCAGCAGCAGCTGGGTGAACTGCGCGGACTCCGTCATCGAGCTCTCCAGACGGCGGTAGATCTGGTTGAACTCGAACATGATCCGGGTCGCGTTGCCGTAGTACGTGAAGGCGACCACCACCGCCTCCACGCCGTGCCCGTGGCCGACCAGCAGCACCGCGAGCAGCAGGCCCAGCGCGTTGGTCAGCACCGACAGCGGCGCGACCAGGGTGTCGATGCGCAGGTTGCCGTAGTCCCACGAGCGCAGCATGAGCCGGCGCGACTCGGCCACCCGGGTGCGGTGCTCGGCTGCCTCGCGCTCCTCGGCGGCGAACGCCCGCACGGTGTCCATGTTCATCAGGCTGTCGGCGACATGCCCCGACACCCGGGCCGTCGCCTCCTCGCGCAGGGCGACGAGTGCCTGCCGGCGGCGGATGAGGGGCGCGACGATCAGCGCGGTCAGGGCGATCATCGACAGCAGGGTGACGACCAGCAGCGGCTCGTAGTGCCACAGCACCACCGACCCGAACACCAGCGGCACCAGGCTGCCCATGATGTTGAACGTCAGCGTGTCGACGAACTGCTCGAAGCGGGTCGCGAAGCTCACGACCCGCTTGGTGAGCGAGCCGGCGAAGTTGTCGTGGAAGAAGGCGGCGTCCTTGGCGAACAGCTCGTCCATGCCGATGACGTACAGGTGCTCGATGCCGAGGGCGTCGAGGCGGTTGAGGCAGTGCAGGCCGATCCGCCACAGCGTCTCCGCCAGCAGCAGCGCGCCGGCGAACCCGAGGACGTACGGCAGCATGGCGGCGACGCCGACGCCCCGGTCCCCGGCGATGCGGCCGACGAGCTTGGCGACGACGAGCGGCGCCACGTAGTTGATGCCGATGTTGCCCAGCGCCGGCAGCAGCAGCGCAGGTGCCGTGAGCCACCGCAGCCGGGACAGCTCCCGGCCGTAGTAGCGGAGTGCGAGGACCACCGCGCCCTTGCGCGGCTGATTTTCCCGAGATTGAGGTGATCCCATCCCAGCCCTGTGAGGTTGTATGACAGACGGCCGCATGACAGACGGTCGTCCGGCAGGTGGAGGAAGCGCAGTGTCCCGCGACGGGTTCGGTGCGGTCCAAGCGTTTTTCTCGGCCAATGACCGGAAACGGCCCGTTCTGTTCCGCCGTCCCGGCGGGCCCGTCCCGGTCTGCGGCACGCCCGTGGTCACCCGCGCGTTTGCCGCCGGCCCGGGTGGGTCTATCGTCGGAATTCTGGAGCCAGAAACGATTGGGGGGCAGCCGGCCGTGGTGGAGGACGAAGCCGTGATCGGCTGCACTGGGGAGTTGCTCATCGGCACGCGCGGATCCGCCGGTCCCGGCGAGATCCTGGTCCGCGTCCGGGGTGGCTCGGAGACCTTCCTCGCCTGGTCACAGGAGCCGTTGCCCAAGGGGGCGACGGTGCTCGTGGTCGAGTCCCGCGGATGCCGTGAGGTCGGGGTCATCAGATGGGCCGACCCGTTGGACGCGTTGGGCGACGATGCCGCCGACGCCGGCTGAGGAGAAGTGAAGAAGGATGTTCGGTTACCGCGTTCCCGCGCCCGACGAGGCGATGCTGATCTCGGGTGGTCGGCGGGGACTGGGGGGCGCGCCGTTCCGGGTGGTGACGGGGCACGGCAAGTTCGTGCTGCCGTTCTTCCGAAAGACCCGCTTTCTCACTCTGGCGATGTGCGAGGCCGAGGTCACGGAGACCTGCGTGACCCGGCAGGGCATCGCCCTGAACGTACGGGCCGTGATCGCGTTCAAGGTCGGCAACGACACCGAGAGCATCATCAACGCCGGTCAGCGCTTCCTCTCCGACCAGGACCAGATGTCGGTGCTGACGGGCCGGATCTTCGCCGGTCATCTGCGCGCCATCATCGGCTCGATGACGGTGGAGGAGATCGTCACCGAGCGGCAGAAGCTCGCCGCGGAGGTGCTGGACACCTCCAAGACCGAGATGGCGAAGATCGGTCTGATCGTGGACTCGCTGCAGATCCAGTCGATCGACGACGGTGACGCGGGGTACATCGACGCGATGTCCGCGCCGCACCGCGCCGCGATCCAGCGGCAGGCGCAGATCGCGCAGGCACAGGCCACGCAGACCGCGGCGGAGGCGGAGCAGGAGGCGGCCCGCAAGCAGGCCGAGTACGCCCGGCAGACCGCGATCGTGAAGGCGGAGTACTCGGCGGAGGTGGACCGCGCCCAGGCGCAGGCCGCCCAGGCCGGACCGCTGGCCCAGGCGCACGCCCAGCAGGAGGTGCTGGCCGCGCAGACGGAGCTGGCCCAGCGTCAGGCCAAGCTGCGTCAGCAGCAGCTGGTGGCGGAGATCGTCAAGCCCGCCGAGGCCGAGGCCGAGCGGATCCGCACGCTCGCCGTCGCCGAGGCCGAGCGTATGAAGATCCAGGCGGAGGCCGCGGCCTCCTACGACCGCGTCGCGCTGGACCGGATGCTCATCGACCAGCTCCCGCTGATCGTCAAGGAGGCCGCGAGCGGCCTGCAGGGCGCCAACGTCAACGTCCTCAACGGCGCGGACGGCCTCGGCGAGATCGCCGCCGGCCTGGTCGCGCAGGGCCTGACGATCCTCGACTCGGTCCGGCAGAACCTCAACGGCCAAGGCGACGAGGAGCGCGAGGCCGGCAAGAAGAAGGGCGTGCTGGAACTCCAGGGGCGCTCGCGCACCCCTGACCAGAACAACCCGGACAACCGCAAGGGCGACGGGCCGGTCAACGTCGACTAGCGCGGTACGGCGGAGCCCACGGCGCCGTCCGGCCGGCGCGGCCTGGTCGCGGCCCGGCGGTGCGGGCGTCACGGCATGCGGCGCACGCTCCAGTCGAAGGCGCCGCGGCACACGGGTGTCCCGGCCGCGTCGACGACCTCCACCCGCGTCGTCAGGCGGGCCCGGCCGGTCTCGCCCGACAGCAGGGGCTTCAGGGCGTCGCGGGCCTCGTCGTCGAGCCGGCAGCGGGCCGCCAGGCGGCCGCGTGCGGGCGCCAGGAACTCCACCTCGGCCCGCGCGCCCAGCGGGACGATCCCCTCGAAGTCGCCGGCCGTCTCGCTCGCGGCGATGATCGCACCGAGGCCGGCCGCGTCGACGAGGGCCGTCAGGCCGCTGGAGTGCAGCGAGCCGATGACGTTCGTCAGCTCCTTCGGAGTCTCGGCCGCGATCTCCGCCGCGCCGTCGGCGGCCCGGACCACCCGGATGCCGGCCGTGCGGTGGGCGGGGATCGGCTCCAGCAGGGTGCGGGCCAGCTCCGTCATGTCCATCGCCGCAGCATCCCAGGCCCCGCTTACGCGCGGGTGACACCGAAGCCAACGGCCCCGCGCGCCTCTGTCATCCTGGCCCGGTGCAGCAACCCGCCCCCGTCACCCCCGACTCCCCCGCCGCCGTCCACAGCCCGCTGCTCACCCAGGAGTGGCTCGACCTCGCCTTCGTCCACTGGGCCGTCACCCCCGAGACGGTGGCCGGCCTGCTGCCGCGGGGGACCGTGCCCGACACCCACCACGGCGTCACCTACGTCGGGCTCGTCGCCTTCCGGATGCACCGGGTGGGGTGGCTGCGGCTGCCCGGGGTGCCGTATCTCGGCAGTTTCCCCGAGACCAACGTCCGCCTGTACTCCGTGGACGCGCACGGGCGCCGGGGCGTCGTCTTCCGGTCGATGGACGCCTCGCGGCTGATCCCGGTGCTCATGGGCCGCCTCGGCTTCCGGCTGCCGTACCTGTGGTCCCGGATGAGCGTGCGCCGGGCGGGCGACACGGTCGAGTACGCCGGCTCCCGCCGCTGGCCCGGTCCGCGCGGCGCGTACAGCCGTATCACCCTGCGCACCGGCGAACGCATCGAGGAACCCACCGAGTTGGAGCACTTCCTCACCGCCCGCTGGGGCATGCACAACGCGTTCTTCAACGGGGCGGCCTATCTCCCCAACCACCATCCGCGCTGGCCGCTGTACCGCGCCGAGCTGATCCGGTGCGAGGAGAACCTCGTCGCCGCCGCGGGCCTGCCCGCCCCGGCCGGCGCCCCCGCCAGTGTGCTGTACTCCCCCGGCGTGCCGGTCCGCTTCGGCCGCCCGGCACGCCCCGCGGGGATTCCCACGCCGTGACCGGGGCGGCGGGGTCCGCCGCCGGCGACCGACCCCGCCGTGCCCGTGGTCAGGCGGTGAAGCGGTGGCTTCCCGAGCCGACCTCGAAGACCGCGAAGCCGTCCTGCGCGCGGACGAACGTCCCGTGGGTGTGCTCGACGCGGTCGGCGCGGTCGGTGGGGATCCACACCTCGGCGGTGGTGTTGGGCGGCACCTCGCAGGAGAGGGTGAACTCGTCGGAGCGCTGCCGCCAGCGGGTGGAGACGGGGCCGTAGAGGGACGTGAACGTGGCCCGGGCGGTGGTGACCTGGCCGCCCGGGCGGGGGCGGATGACGATGCGCCGGTAGCCCGCCGCGCCGGGGGCGATGCCGGCGATGTTGGCGTACATCCACTCCCCCACCGAGCCGTAGGCGTAGTGGTTGAAGGAGTTCATCGACGGGGACTCGAAGCCGCCGTCCGGCTCGATGGAGTCCCAGCGTTCCCACATGGTGGTCGCGCCCCGGTCGATCTGGTAGCCCCAACTGGGGTAGGTGCGCTGGTGCAGCAGCCGGTAGGCGACATCGGTGTGCCCGGTCTCGGTGAGCACCGGCAGCAGCCGCGGAGTGCCGAGGAAACCGGTCGACAGGTGCCAGTCCCGCGCCTCGACGAGCGCCACCAGGCGGTCGGCGGCCGGCTTGCGCAACCCGTCCGGCAGCAGGTCCATGGAGAGGGCGAGCACGTAGGCCGTCTGCGTGTCGCCCTTCACCTTCCCGTCGGAGGTGACGTACGCCGCCTGGAAGGCGCCGCGGATGCGCGTCAGCAGGCCGGTGTAGGGTGCCGCGTCCTCGCCCAACTCCGTTGCCATCCGGGCCGCGAGGTCGGCGGCGTGCGCGAAGTACGCGGTCGCGATCACGTCCTTGGGCGTCTCGTCGGAGACGTTGAGCCAGTCGCCGTATCCGGCGGCCGGCCGCAGCAGTCCGTCGCTGTGGTCCTCCAGGTAGCGCAGCCAGGCCCGCACCGACGGCCAGGCGTCCGCGAGCACCTGCCGGTCGCCGTAGGCCTGGTACAGGGTCCAGGGGACCGTGACCCCCGCGTCGCCCCAGCCCGCGGTGCCGCTGCCGAGGCCGCCGACGTCGGGGGCCACGTCGGTGAACGCGCCGTCCGTCCGCTGCGCGTCGCGCAGATCGACGAGCCACTTGGTGAGGAAGCGGGCCGACTCCATCGTGTAGGCGGCCGTGGGCGCGAAGACGTTGATGTCGCCCGTCCAGCCGAGCCGTTCGTCGCGGGCGGGGGTGTCGGTCGGGATGGAGAGGAAGTTGCCGCGCTGCCCCCAGGTGATGTTGCTGTGCAGCTGGTTGAGCATCGGCACGTCGGTTTCGAAGGTGAACGTGAAGGGCGCGGAGGTGTGCATCACCCGTCCGGTGACGGACGCGGTCGTCGGCCGTCCGGGGAATCCGGTCACCTCGACGTAGCGGAACCCGTGGAAGGTGAAGCGCGGTTCGTAGACCTCCTCGCCGCCGCCCTTGAGGGTGTACGTGTCCGTGGCGGCGGCCGACCGGAGGTTCGCGGTGTAGAGCGTGCCGTCGGGGTTGAGCACCTCCGCGTGCCGCAGCCGTACGGTGGTTCCGGCCTCGCCCGAGACGCGCAGCCGTACCGAGCCGACCATGTTCTGGCCGAGGTCGACGACGTACACGCCCGGTTCCGGTTCGGTGATCTCCTGGGCCGTCAGCTCCCGTTCGACGCGTACGGGTGCGTCGGCCTGGGCGACGACCAGCGGCGGGACATCGTTGCCGGACCGGCGCACCGCGAGCCAGGAGCCGTCGTCGAAGCCGGGCGAGGTCCAACCGGCGGTCTCCTTGCGGGCGTCGTAGGTCTCGCCCGACAGCAGGTCGGCGGAGAGGATCGGGCCGGCGGCGGCCCGCCAGTCGGCGTCGGAGGTGACGCGCTCGCTCGTCCCGTCGGCGTAGTCGACCTCCAACTGGGCCAGAAGCGCCGGGACTTCGCCGTACTGGTGCGGGCCGAACATGCCGACGTTGCCCGCGTACCAGCCGGGCGCCAGGAGGACGCCGAGGGCGTTGGCGCCGGGGCGCACGGCGTCGGTGACGTCGTAGGTCTGGTACTGCACGCGTGTGCGGTAGTCGGTCCAGCCGGGGGCGAGCCGGTCGCGGCCCACGCGGGTGCCGTTGAGGTGGGCCTCGTACAGGCCGAGGGCGGTGGCGTAGAGGCGGGCGCGGGTGACCTTCCTGCGCGGCAGCCGGAACTCGTGGCGCAGCTGGCGGGCGGCGGAGACGACCGGCGCGATCCGGCCCCACGGTCCGCCGCCCCAGGCCGCGGCCACGCGGGCCGCCGGCCAGGCGGTGTCGTCGAAGTCCACGGCCCGCCAGTCGCCGGACGGTTCCCGGTCCGCGGCCTTCCACGTGGCGTCGGTGGCGATCCGCTGCTCGCCGGAGGGGGTGGTGACGATCAGGACGCCGATCAGCCCGGCGGGTCCGGCGGTGGCGTTGGTGGCGGCGACGGCCAGCGTGTTGGCGGCGCCCGGGCGCACGTGGTCCAGGACGTCGAGGACGGCCGGGCGGCGCCAGTCCTCGTTGTCGGTCTCCAGGTCGGTGTGCGCCAACTCGGTGCCGTTGAGGGAGAGTTCGTAGACGTTGTCCGCGCTGACGACCAGGGTGGCCGCGGTGATGCCGGCCGGCAGGTCGACGGTGCGGCGGAACCAGCGGGTGGCCGCCGGAACGCTGCTCGCGGGGTCGCCCTCCGGATACCAGATCCACGAACTGCCCTCCAGGGACGGGGCGTCGGTGAGGACCGCGGGAGCGGAGATCCACTCGGCCGACCACTGGGCGGCGTCCATCAGGCCGGTCTCCCACCACTCCGGGGCGCTCCACTCCGAGACGCGGCCGTCGGCGTCCCAGACCCGCACCGACCAGAAGTAGCGCGTACGGGGCCTGAGTCGGGGCCCTGCGTACGGCACGAGGACGGAGTCTCCCGAGACGACCCGGCCGCTGTCCCACACGTCCGGACGGGACAGCCCGGCGGCGCTGGTGGCGACGCGCACCTGGTAGGCGCTCTGCCGCTGTCCCGGTCTGGCCGAGGCCAGCGGCCAGCTCAGGCGCGGGCGGGTCGCGTCGAGGCCGAGGGGGCGCTGCGCGTACTCGACGGTCGGGGAGGTGATCCGCAGGGCACTCGCGCCGGCCCGCCCGCCGCCCGGTCCGGACGCCGCCCCGGCCGGTCCTGTGCCGGCGGCCATGACGCCCATCGTGGCGGCGGCGGTCGCGAGGATGTTCCTTCTGCTGATCACGGCTGACCTCCGAAGAAGGGGTTGAATCGTTTCAGATCGATTCGTCGCCGTGACCGTAGGGGGGTGTGGGGCGGCCGTCAATGACGCGCGAGGGTGCGGTTTCGGCCATAGTCGACAGCCGTGGTCGGCGGTCGTCCGCGTCGGCGTGCGGGTGCGGGGTGGGGGTGTGGGTTGCGGGGTGTGGGTGTGGGTTGCGGGGTGTGGGTGTGGCGTGTGCGGTGTGGGGTGTGGAGTCACGCGGCCGATTCCGGCAGCCAGGTGCCGACCCGGGCGCGGACCGCCTCCACGGCCTCCCACTGCTCGGTGCTCAGCAGGGCCAGCGCGGCGGGGAAGACGCCGTCCTGCTCCTTGAGGATGTGCTCGCGCAGCAGGTCGAGGGCCTCGACGAGCCGCCCGGGCCAGTCCGGGTCGGTCAGGAAGGGACCGTTCGCCTCGGCCAGCACCTCCTCGACGCGCCGGTGCTCGTCCTCCAGCGCGGCGATCTTCTCGGGGAACTCGGCGGCCAGGGCGGGGAAAAGGCCCTGTTCCTCCACCAGGGTGTGCGGGGTCAGTACGGTGGCGATCTCGCGGGCCAGTTCGGCCATGTACGCGATCTTTCCGTCGCGCCGGGCGTCGCGTACGCGGCTGATGAGCGTCACGACCGTCTCGTGCTCCAGGGTCAGTTGGTCGATGGATTCCAGTGCCTGGCAGCCGCAGTACTCGCACATCGGTGTCGTCCTCTTGTCGTGGTCCGTGGTCCGCGGTCCGCGGTCCGCGGTCCGGGCCGTGGGCCGTCGGGCCGCGGTGGTTGTTGCCGCGTTCCGGTGATCCGCTGCCACTGTCGCCGCCCGGCCTCCCGTCTGACGTGGGCCGTCCGGTCCCCGTCCCCCGGCCCGGCGGTCCCGGGTTCACACCCGACCGGACGGGGTCCATCCGCGGGGGCGGGGACGATGGGCGGGGTGAGGGACGGCGGGCGGGGCGGGGGCGACGGGCGGGGTGAGGGACGGCGGCCGGGCAAGGCGTGACGGTCGGGTGAGGGACGGCGGACGGGTGAGGGACGGCGGACGGGGCGGGGACGACGGGCGGGGTGAGGGACGGCGGACGAAGCGGGCACGACGACCGGGGTGAGGGACGGCGGCCGGGCGAGGCGGGCATGACTGCCGTCAGGGGGATGGCGGGCGGGCGGCCGAAGCACAGGACGGCCGCCGAAGCGCGGTGGAGTGGCCGAGGCTCCGGGCCTGTGGCCGAGACTCCGGGCCGGCGGCCGAGACTCCAGGTCGGTGACCGAAACTCCAGGCCAGCGGCCGAGACTCCAGCCCGGTGACCGAAACCCCAGGCCAGCGGCCGAGACTCCAGCCCGGTGACCGAAACCCCAGGCCAGCGGCCGAGACTCCAGCCCGGCGGCCGAGACTCCAGCCCGGTGACCGAAACGCCAGGCCAGCGGCCGAGACTCCAGCCCGGTGACCGAAACTCCAGGCCAGCGGCCGAGACTCCAGGTCGGTGACCGAAACTCCAGGCCAGCGGCCGAGACTCCAGGCCAGCGGCCGAGACTCCGGGCCGGTGGCCGAAATGGCAGGCGGCCGGGGGATGCGGTGACGACGGCACGGCACGTCGGGATGAGGGCCGTCCGGCCCTAACGCGGGGCCGCAGTGGGAGTGAGCATGGACTGATGTTCCATCACGACGGCTTTCGCGCACTCGACCGGCAGGAGTGTCTGCGACTGTTGGCCAAGGCGCCGGTCGGCCGTGTCGTCTACACCCGGCACGCGCTGCCCGCGGTGCTGCCGGTCAACTTCTCCCTGGACACGGACTCCGCCGTGCTGCTGCGGACCTCGCCGCGCTCGGACCTCGTCCGGGCGGTGGACGGCGTCGTCGTCGCCTTCGAGGCCGACGACTTCGACACCGACCGCCGGTCCGGCTGGAGCGTGGTCGTCACCGGCCGGGCGAGCGTGGTGACCGACCCCGCCGAACACGAACGGCTGTCCCGCACCGGTCCGCGCTCGTGGGTGGCCTCGCACGACGGCGTGTTCGTGCGCATCGCACCCGAGATGGTGACCGGGCGGGAGGTCATGGGGACGCCCTTCGAGACGTGACCGGCGTGAACGGTGGAGTCCCGGGCGTCGGCGAGGAACCCGTGGCGGTGGCCCGGGGGCGCGCGCGGGGCGTGGGTGTGCCGTCGGGGCCGTAGCCGAAGCGGATCAGCAGGTGGGGGTGGCAGCGTCGGCCCGCGGGGGCGGCCGCCACGCGCAGGTCCGGCCACTCCATGGCCTGGTGCAGGAGCGAGGTCCGCACGCCGTGCGCGGTCGCCGTGAGCAGCACGTGCTGCAGGGCCTGGCCGGCGTTCAGCCAGTCCTCCCGCCGGTCGCGCGCGGTCCACAGCAGGGCCACCTGGACGTGGCGTTCGAAGCGGAGGGCGGGCCGGCGCGGCGCGGGCAGGGGGCCGGTGAAGTCCCGTACCGGCATGCGCCCGGCGGCGTCCGGCGGGCCGAGGGCGGTGAACGGAATGCCGTACGGGCGGTCCGTCCCCGGCGGCGTGATCCAGCCGCGGGTCTCCGCGAGCCGTGCCGCCGCCGCGTGGTTGCGGGCCTCGGCGACGGCGGTCAGGCGCAGCAGGCGCCGGGTCGCGGCGATGTCCGGCAGGTGCAGCCGCGCGCCCACGGCCTGCGCGGCCGCGGTCATCCGCGCCACGACCGGCTCCGGCACCGGGCGGCCGGTGAACGGCATCCGGCTGGTGTGCCGTAGCGCGATGGCGTCGTACAGGTCGTACGGCCCCGCCCCCCGCTCGCGGGCTGCGGCGTACGGACCGGTCGGGGCGCCGAGCCGGACGGCAGCCAGCACGTCGGGGCGGTCGCGGTCGGGCAGCAGTCGTACGTCCGGCCGGAGGCCCGCGTGCCCGGCGGCGAGCCGGAGGTTGAACAGGGCCGCGCCCACGGACAGGTGCTGGGCGCGGCCGTCCGGGTCGGCCAGCGGCAGCAGCCGCTCCGGCACCGCGCGGACCTCCAGGGTCCGGCCGTCCGGCAGGAGGCGGAAGCGCCAGGGCTGGGTGTTGTGGAGAGACGGAGCGGCCACCGCCGCCGCGAGCAGCATGTCCACCGCGGTCGCGTCCAGCTCACGGGTCTGCGTCATGGGATCCTGCCTTCTTTCGCACGTCCGGTCAGGTGGCGGGCAGGGCGGCGGCGTGCAGCACGAGGCCCAGCGAGCCGGTCAGGGACGCGACGGCCAGGGCGCGGGCCGGTTCGGGGCGGCCTTGGCGTAGGCGGGGCCGTGGCCGGCCGCGGCGAGCCTGACCAGGCAGAACAGGGCGACATCGGCGGCGAGGGGGCGGCCGTAGCCCGGGTCGGCCAGCGAGGCCCGGGTGACGCCCTCGTACGAAGTCCTCCGGACCGGTCGGAGCCGGCCTCCGGCATCGGCCGGGGCGGGTGCGGCGGCCGATGTTCCCTCGCCGGTGGGCCGAAGGGCCTTCGTCCCGCCGCGGGCTGTTCAGGGCCGCCGCGGGCTGTTCAGGGCCGCCGGCGGTCCGTGCGGAGGGTGTCCGCCGTCGCCACCAGCGCCGCTCCCAGGCCGGTCAGCGCGGCGCCCAGGCCGGTGACCAACGTGGTGAGGTGCCAGGCCTGATACGCGGACAGCAGCGAGCCGCGCAACGTCTCGCCCATGAAGGCGGTCTGCCGCAGCCGGGCGAGTTTCTCGTCGTCACCGCCGGTGGCGTGCAGTTCGTCGGTGATCTCGGCGTAGGTGCGGCCACCGGTCGCCTGGACGACATGGTCCTTGATCAGCTCGGCGTAGGCGTGGGCCTGCGGCCCGTTCTCCACACGGCGGCCGGCGAGCGGGGCGAGGTGGGCGGGCAGGCCGTGGTGCGGGAACGTGATCCGCTGGGCGGCGAGTTCACCGCGGATCTCCTGACGGCCGCCGCGACCGCGCAGGATCATCACGGGCCCGGCGACCAGGAGGGCGGCACCCGTCGCGCCGACGAGGGGGCCGGTCCAGCGGTGCGCTGTGTGCATGACGTGTCTTCCTTGTTCTGTTCGTTCGGGCGGGAGGTGTGGGGAGGGAAGGTGGAGGGGGAGGAAAGGTAGGGCCCTGAGCGGACCGGGCGGTGGGGGTACGGCGGTGTCCTCGCCTCACCCGCGGGCGCGCCCACCGCTCTCCGCAGGCGCGTGAGCAGCGCGGCCAGTCCCACGCCGGGGGCGACGGCGAGCAGGGGCAGTACCAGGCCGTTCTCCTTGGCCACATGCTGTTCGAACAGCACCTGAAGGGCCCGGGCCTCGGCCGCCGCGCCGGTCACGGTCGGCGCGGTCCGCACGGCGTCGACGAGCGCGACCAGACAGCCGTGTTCCGCGATCAGGCTCTCCACGAGCAGCCGGCTGTCGGGCAGCCGGCGCGCGGCGGGATAGAGCACGGCCTCCTCCGCGGCGGCGTGCGGCAGGACGTCCCGCTCGCAGAAGGCGACGAGACCGGCCCGGAACCTCTCGGCTGCCTCGGGGTCCCGGTCCACGGCGGTCAGCAGCAGCGTCACTTGTCCTGCCAACTCCCGCGCGAGACGGACGTGATGGGCCTCCGCGGCTTCGAGGGCCGTGGCGTCCTCGGGGGCCGAGGCGAGGGTGAGAGCACTCATGAAGGTGTCTCCAGCGGTTCGTGGCCGGTGGGACCGGCCGGGTGCGGTGGCGCGGATCACCCGCCGCGTGCCCGAACTCGGCCTGCGCGAGCGGCGGACGGTGACCGGTGGTGACCTGCGGTGACCGGACCGGGAGCCCGCCGCGCCTGCCGCGGCCGTACGGACACGAGCCGTCCGGACACGAGAAGACGAAGCCGGACAGCCGCAGCGGCGGTTCGTGGCTGCTCCCGGCCGGTCCCCGCCAGCATCACGAGAGGCCGGTCACCGGCGCCTGGGCCGAGGGGCCCGTCCACGCGGCCTCCTGGCCCATGGTCAACTCCCACACGGCCGTCCTGCGCGGAGGAGCAGGGTGCACGCGTCCCGCCGACGCCGTACCGGCACAGAACCAGAACCCTCCCCTCGGGACCTTCGGCACCACCGCTCCGGCGGACCGGTGAGTCGGCTTCGGGCCGGCCACCAGCCGCCGTCGTCATCCCCGACCTGTCCGTTCGCCTTCGCCGGCGGGCAGGAGCTGACCGAGCACGCGCATCTCGGCCCTCCCCGGCGTCATCCAGGTGGTCCGGGGCCATTTCGGCCTCGTCCTCGGTGAGAAGAAGTCGCAGGCGTCGTCCGGCAGTTGGATCTCTCCGCCCGCGCACACGTCCTGGGCTCCGGCCACGAACACACGAAAAGGGCCCTCGCGAGCTGCCGCCCGCGAGGGCCCTTCGCACCGTCGGGACGACAGGATTTGAACCTGCGACCCCTTGACCCCCAGTCAAGTGCGCTACCAAGCTGCGCCACGTCCCGGTGCGTGTGCGCCGCGGTGGACCGCGTGAACACGCAGGTAAACCCTACCTCATGGGAGTGCCGCCCCGCCGCCGGGCAGGCCGGGGCGGGGCGGGCGGCGGCGGTGGGTCAGTCGCGCGCGGCCGAGGCCACGGGCTCGCGTCGCGCGCCGGCGCCCTGGGCGGTGGCGGCCGTACGGGCCCGTCGTGCCGTCGGCACGAGCAGGGCCGCCAGCGCGGCCGCCAGGCACAGCACCGCGAGCAGGGTGAAGCCGTGGGTGTAGCCGGAGGCGTACGGCAGACCGGACGGCTGGAGCCGGCCGGTGACCAGGACGCTGGTCAGCGCGGCGCCGATGGAGCCGCCGATGGTGCGGATGTTGGCGTTCATGCCGGTCGCGGCACCGGTCTGGTCGGCCGGGACGCTGGCCACGATCAGGTTGGCCATGGACGCGAAGGCGAGGCCGATGCCGAGTCCGAACAGGCCGGAGACGACGGCGATCTGCCACTGGGCGGCGTGCCAGGCGGCGAGGAGCCCGAGGGCGAGGGCGCCGAGCGCGGCACCGGTCGTCAGCAGCGACTTGGCGCCGACCACCGGCTCCAGGCGCCCGCTCAGGATGCCGGAGAGGAACATCGCGACCAGCATCGGCAGCATCAGCAGGCCGGAGGCCGTGACGCTGGCGCCGAAGCCGTAGCCCGCGGCGGACGGGGTCTGCACGAAGCCGGGGAGGAAGGACCACAGGGCGTACATGCCGGCGCCGAACAGCAGCGCCGCGGTGTTGGTGGTCCACACGGCGGGCAGGCGCATCACGCGCAGGTCGATCAGCGGGGTGCGGGAGCGGGCCTCGGTCAGCAGCCACGCCGCGAACAGCACGACGGCGGCGGCGAACAGGCCGATCACCCGGGCGGAGCCCCAGCCCCACACGCCCGCCTGGCTCAGCGGCAGCAGCAGCGCGACCAGCCAGGCCGACAGCAGTACCGCGCCGAGCCAACTGACGCTGCCTTTCGCCCTGTTGGGCGACTCGGGGACGTAGCGGAAGGCGATGAGCACGGTGGCCGCGACCACGGCCACGGGGATCCAGAACAGCCAGCGGTAGTCGAGCGCGGAGACGATCGGGCCGGCCGCCACGATGCCGACGCCGCCGCCCGCGGCGATCACGGCGGAGAGGTTGCTGATGCTGCCGGGGACCCGGGACGGGGGGAACTCGTCCCGGATGGTGCCGAAGGACAGCGGGAACAGCGCGCCGCCGGTGCCCTGGACGACCCGGGCGACGATCAGTGTGCCGATGTCCGGCGCGAGGGCGGCGATCAGACAGCCGGCCAGCACGACGAGCAGAACGGCGACGAGGGTGCGCTTCTTGCCGATCAGGTCGCCGACGCGGCCGAGGATGGGCGTGAAGACGGAGGCGGACAGCAGGTAGGCCGTCATCACCCAGGTCGCGGTGGACTGGGAGGTGTGCAGCGCGTGCTGCACGGTCGGCAGGGCCGGCGCGATGAGCGACTGGAGCATCGCGAAGACACCGGCGCCGGTCGCGAGGACCGTGAAGGTGAGACGGGTGGACGTGCGGGGCATGAGGGGCCTCTCCGAACGGGGTGCGGCCTCGGGCCGCGGTCGTACGGGCCTGGTGCGCCACGGGGACGGCACCGGCACGCCGACGGCCGCGGGGCGCGGTCGCGGGAAAGGTGGTGGACGCACCTGGCACTGCTAAAGTGGAGGTACGCCTCCACTCTAGCGGAGGCACTCCTCCGCTTCAAGTAGCGGAGGGAACCCTCCGTATCGGTCGTGCTCGGGAGGCAACCGTGACGTTCCCCGTCGGCGAGATCGTGGCGTCCCGGCGCCCGCACCGGAAGGACGCCGCCCGCAACTACGACGCCCTGCTGGACGCGGCCCGCGAGGCGTTCGCCGAGCACGGCTCCGAGGCGTCCCTGGAGGACATCGCGCGCCGCGCGGGCGTCGGCATCGGGACGCTGTACCGCAACTTCCCCACCCGGCGGGACCTGTTCGAGAGCGTGTACGCGGACGACGTCAACGAACTGTGCCGGGTCGCCCGGGAGGTCGCCGGGCTGGAGCCGTGGGAGGCGCTGACGGCCTGGCTGGGACGGTTCGCCGGTTACATGGTGACCAAGCGGGCGGTGCGCGAGGCGCTCAACGACGAGTCGGAGATCTTCCAGGCCTGCCGGGAGTCGATGTACGCGGCGGGCGGGCCGCTGTTCGAGCGGGCACAGCAGGCCGGCGAGGCCCGCAAGGACATGGACTTCGTCGACCTGCTGCGGATGGTCGCCGGGATCACCGCGACGGCCTTCGACGACGACGCCCAGCGCGACCGGGTGCTGTCCATCGCCCTGGACGGGGTGCGCGCCGGCGCCCGCTGATCACGCCCGTCGCGGCCGGTGGTCGCGCAGGGGGCCGACCGGCAGCCCGCGCTCGGCGCAGGTGTCGAGGATGCGGGGCAGCGCGCCGAGCGCCGAGCGCCACGCGCCCGGCGCCGAGGTGCAGTCGGAGTCGTGCAGCAGGATCGTGCCGCCGCCGTGCAGATCGCGTACGACCGTGCGGTGGACGGAGTCCGGGGTGGCGCGGGCGGTCCAGTCCTCGCCCCAGCAGGTCCACAGCACCGGCGTGAGACCGAGGCGCCGGGCCGCGAGGTGGGCGGCGGCGGACATCACGCCGTAGGGCGGGCGGAACAGGCTCGGCCGGCGTCCGGTGAGGGCGCCGACGGTGTCGCGGGCGCGGGCGAGGTCGTCGTACGTGGCGCGCGGGCCGCGCAGCAGCAGGGGGCGGTGCAGCCAGCCGTGGACGGCGATCTCGTGCCCGGCGTCCGCGATCTCCCGCACCAGGCCGGGTGAGCGGCGCGCCTGGCTGCCGAGCAGGAAGAAGGTGGCCTTGACCTGCCGCTTCTCCAGGACCCGGAGGAAGAACGGGGTAGACAGGGGGTCGGGTCCGTCGTCGAAGGTCAGCGCGACGTGGTCGGGACGGCCGCGGCCGGCGAGGCGCGGCATGGCGCGGTTGCGCAGCGGGCCGAAGGCGGACAGCACGGGTGCCGCGTGGACGGCGACGACCGGGAGGGCGGCGAGGGCGCCGGTGCGGAGCAGGCGTACAGCGGTCACGAGCGGTGCTCCGGGTGGTGTGCGCCGGTGTGCGGCGGATCGTCGAGGTCGAGGCTGTGGCCGATGGCGTGGATGACGCCGGTGCCGGCCCCGGTGGTGGCGACGGCGGTTCCGACGGCCCCGGCCCACACCGCACACGCGGCGACGACGGTGACGGCGAGACGCCGCAGGGCCGCCGGGCGGGACGCAAGCCGGACTGCGGGGAGGGGACTTGCGCCCACGCCGGCTCGGGCGGTGCCGAGCCGGCGTACGGCTTTGTCCGGCCGTACCGCGGCCTGCCGCGCCCCGTCCGCCACCGCCCCGGCGTCCCGGCAGGCCCGTGCGATCTCGTCCGCCGGTCCTCGCCCCGCCGCGGCGAACAGGGCCAGGCCCGCCTGGCGTTGGAGCAGGCCGCGTGGTCCGTCGAGCAACTCGCCCAGGGTCGCGCCGAGTTCGGCCGGGTCGCGGTTCCACGCGGCGACCCCCGCCTCGTCGAGCGCGGCGGCGTTGGCCAGGCCGTGCCCCGGTATGCAGCGGTAGCCGACGACCGGCAGGCCCGCAGCGCACGCCTCCAGCGAGGTCAGGCCCCCGGCGTTCTGGACGAGCACGTCGGCGGCGCGCATCAGGGCGGGCATGTCGTCGACCCAGCCGTGGACGTGCTCGATGCCGTCGGCGCGCAGTTGCCCGGCCAGCGCCGTGTTGCGGCCGCAGACGACGACCGGCACGGCCGCGCCGCACTCGCGCAGTTCCAAAGCCGCCTGCCGGACCGGCCCGACGCCCCAGGAACCGGCCACCAGCAGGGCGAGGGCCGCGTTCTCCGGCAGCCCGAACCGCGCCCGTGCGGCGCTGCGTCGGTCCGGTCCGGCGGGACGGAAGCGCGGGTCGACGACCGGCCCCGCGACCCGGACGTCCCGCGCGCCGAGCGCCCGGGCCTGCGCGGCGGGCACGGCGTGGGCGGCGAGGTGGACGTCCACGCCGTCGGCCACCCACAGCGGGTGCACCGAGAAGTCGGTGAGGTAGGTGAACACCGGCACGCCCAGCCGCCCGGTCAGCCGCAGCCGGCCCAGGACCCGGCTGGCGCCCGGGTAGGTGGAGACGACGGCGCCGGTGTCCGCGGGCAGGGCGCGCAGCATCCGCTCCTCCGCGCTGCGCAGCAGGGCGCGGGCCAGCAGGCCGCCGCCCCCCGCGCGCTCGGTGCTGCTGTAGACCCGCTGGTAGGCCCAGGGCGCCCGGACAAGCATCCGGTGGTAGCCGTCCCGCACGGCGCGGCCGAGCCGGGCGGGCAGCAGGTCGAGCAGGTCGTACCGGTCGACGGCGACGCCCTGTGCGAGGAGTCGGCGGTGCAGTTCGCGCGCGGCGCCGTCGTGGCCTGCGCCGATGCTCGCCGAGACGATCCCGACGCGTTCACCGGGCGTGGCCCGACGGGGCGTTCGCGCCGGACGGGGCGCCAGGGCGGCCTGCGCCAGGGCGCGCAGATGCACCGTACTTCCGAGGTGGGGCATGGGCTTGTTCCTCTGCGAGTGGAGTGAGGCGGCGAAACTCTACAACATGTAGTAGGTAAGCTCGTACAAGATGTAGTAGATGGGCTGGTCCAGAGGAAAGCCCAGGTGGGGGTCCTTGTTCTACATGCCGTAGTAGGCGCCGGGTAGGCTGTGCCGCCGAGCGGCGAAGGACGGTGAGGTGAGCGGTGGACGACCGGGAGAGCGAAGCCTCCGGCAGGCGGGCGCGCGGTGAGCTGGAGAGCGGGGTGCTCGCCGCCCTGTGGGCGGCCGACGCGCCGCTGACCGCGCGGCAGGTCCTGGACCGGCTGCCCGGCGACCTCGCCTACACGACCGTGCTGACGATCCTGTCCCGGCTGCACGACAAGGGCATGCTGACCCGGCACCGGGCCGGCCGCGGTTACGCCTACGCGCCCGTACGGGACGAGGCGTCCCACACCGCCGAGCAGATGCACGCGCTACTGGAGCACGGTTCCGACCGCGAGGCGGTCCTCAGCCGCTTCGTGTCCGAACTGTCGCGTGAGGACGAGGAGTTGCTGCACCGCCTGCTGGCCGACCACGACACCGGGCCGGGTTCCGCAGCCCACGGCCAGGGGTCGTGAACCGATGCGGATCAGCGTCTACGTCCCGCTCCTGGTCACCGTCGTCCTCGCGGTGCTCGCCCCGCGTCCGGCCCGGCGGCTGACGCCGCGCCCGGCGGCCTGGGCGCTGGCCTGCGCCGCGCTGGTGACCGCGCTCGGCTGGCTCGGGTCGCTGGCCCTGCTGGCGTTCGCGGGGTTCGCGCGGATTCCCGAGGTGGCCGAGGAGGGACGGTGGTCGGTCGCGGCCCTGCGCGCCGACGACCCCGTGTACCTCACCGTCGCCACGGCCGCCGCCCTCGCCCTCGCCGGCTCCTGCACCGGCCTCGCCGTCGCCGCCGTACGCCAGGCACGGCACCTGCGGTGGGCCCGCCGCGAGTGCCGGCGGCTGCCCGGCGGCACCGAACTCGCCGTCCTCGACGACGCGTTGCCGACCGCCTTCGCCCTGCCCGGGGCACCCGGGCGGATCGTGGTCTCCCGGGGCATGCTGCGCTGTCTCGCCGACGGCGAGCGGGAGGCGCTGCTGGCCCACGAACGGGCGCACCTGCGCGGCCGGCACCACCTCTTCCAGACCCTGTGGCGGCTCACCGCCGCCGTCAGCCCGCTGCTGCGCCCGCTCGCGGACACGGGCACCTTCATCCTGGAGCGCTGGGCCGACGAGGAGGCCGCCGCGCACGTCGGCGACCGCCGTACCGTCGCCCGCTCGGTCGGCCGGGCGGCGCTCGCCTCCGCCCAACCGCCACGCCGGCAGCTGGCGGCGACCGGGGGCGCCGTACCGCAGCGGGTGCGGGCCCTGCTCGATCCGCCCCCGCCCCGCCGGGCCCTGCCCTTCGTCGGCGGTGCGCTGCTGCTCGTCCTGTGCTGCACGAGCCTGGCGAACGCGGCGTCCGACAGCGAGGAGATGATCGAGAGCGCGCAGCGGGCCGCGTGTGTGGCGCACGCCGGTGCCGGAGCGGTGCCGGACGGGCCGCTGCGGAGGGTTTCAGCGCCCGGGGAGCCCGGGCCTCCCGGCTGCCGGCGGCCACCGGAGTGCGGGGACCGGTCGCACAGTGCCCCGCGCCCCTGAGGACAGCGGGGAACTCCGCGTCGGGAACTAGGCCAGTGCGCCCGGCAGCGGCACCCCCAGCCTCTCGGCGTGCTCGGTCAGGTCGCGGCGCACCTTCGGTGCCACCGGGATGCCTTTCGCACCCCTCTGCGCGGCCACCGACGCGCTGCGCTCCCCCGGGTAGTAGACCCCGTCGGCGCCGTCCGCCACCGGCAGGCCCTTGAGGGTGTCCAGGGTCGTGTCGACGTCCGCCGCGAAGGTGTCCGCGTCGCCGAAGGCCGCCGGGTCGACGGCGATCAGCAGGGCGTTCTGGCGGTGCTCGCGGCCGGCCGGGTCGTCCGAGTGGAAGGACGAGAAGATCGGCGCGCCGACCAGGACGCTGGTCAGCAGCTCGAAGGCGAGGGACATGCCGGAGCCCTTGGCGCCGCCCAACGGCAGCGGCATGACCGCCAGTTCCGGGTCGGTGGTCGGCGTGCCGTCCCCGGTGGCGGCCGCGCCCTCGGGCAGCGGGGTGCCGCTCGCCTTCGCCTGGCGGATCCTGCCGAGGGCGATGGTGGCGGTGGCCATGTCGAGCAGGACGGGGGCGTGGTCGCGGGCCGGTACGGCGATGGCGAGCGGGCTGGTGGCGACCGCGGCGCCCTTGACGCCGGTGTAGCCCATGGTGGGCATGCCGGCCACGAAGCCGATGCCGATCAGGCCCTGCTCGGCGATCCTGGCGACGTAGTAGCCGATGGCGCCGGTGTGCACGGTGCGCCGTACGCCCACGGAGGCGATGCCGGTCTGCCGGGCCCGCCGTACCGCCTCCTCGGCGGCGGCGCTCAGGGCCACCGGGCCGGGCGCGCGGTCGGCGTCCAGGACCGCCGCGGCCGGGGTCGTCGACTCGACGCCGAGGACGGCGCCCGCGTTGGCGACGCCCTTGGCCAGCAGGTCGAGGTAGGCGGGGACGCGGGCGACGCCGTGCGAGTCGACGCCGCGCAGGGCTGCCCAGACGAACACGTCGGCCGTGGTGCGGGCGTGCCCGGCGCTCAGGCCGCCCTTCTCCAGGAGGGCGGCGCAGAAGGCGCGCAGGTCCTCGGCGGGGACCAGGACCTTCGAGGGTGGGGTGGACATGGGTCTCTCCTGGGTCAGCGGGTCACGAGGACGTCGACCACGGCGGTGGTGCCCTCGGCCACGGCCTTGAGGGCGCGCTCCAGCGCGGGCGCGAGCGCGTCCTGGGTGTCGACGGTCTCGGTGTGCATGCCGAACGGCTCGGCGAAGGAGGCGAGTCGGGGCAGCCGGTGCAGGTCGGTGCCGAGCCACTCCCCCGTCTCGGCGGCCGCGCCGTCGGGGTAGAAGCGGCGGTGGTTGAGGTTCATCGACTTGTAGACGCGGTTGTTGAACACCACGACCAGCAGCGGGAGTCCGTAGGCGCGGGAGGCGTCGTACGACGGGATGACCGGGTTGTAGGTGAAGGCGCCGTCGCCGATGGTGAGCACCACCGGGCGCTCAGGCGCGGCGAGTTTGACACCGAGTGCGACCGCGATGCCCTGGCCGAGACCGCCCTGCACGTAGAAGTACGAGTCGGGGGCGGAGGTCTGGAGGTGGCGCCTGACCACCCTGCTGTGGGTGATGGTCTCGTCGACGACGACGGCGTCCGCGCCGACGAGCAGCCGGCGCAGGGTCGCGGCGACCAGCACCGGGTCGACGCCCTTGGCCTGCGCGGCGCGCTCCTCGGCGGCGGCCACGGCGGCCGTCTCCTCGGCGTGCCGTTGCTCCTGCGCCGCCCGGCGGGCGGTCACCGCCGCCTCGTCCAGGTCCGTCGCCCGCTTGGTCAGCTGGCGCAGGGTGTTGACGACGTTTCCCTCCAAGTACCGGTCCGCGAACAGCACTTGGTAGACCACGTGCGGACGTTGCGGGACCTCATCGATCACCACCACCTTCGCCGTGGCCGGGCGGCGCGACGGCGGATAGAACGGGGCGCGGCAGTTGACGAGCAGGATCAGGTCCGCCTCGTCCAGCCACGGGCCGACGTCGCTGCCCGCGTGCAGCGGATGGGTGCGCGGGAAGTTGCCGCACACCGCGGAGTCGGGCTCGACGACCGGGATGTGCCAGGCCTCGGCGAAGGCCACCAGGGCCTCGAAGCCGCCCGCCTCGCGGCCGGCCGTCTCCGTGACGACCACCGGGTTGGCGGCCTCCCGGATCAGCCGGGCGACCGGGTCGACCTCCTCGGGCGAGCTGTGTGTGGAGCCCGGCGGCACGATGGGCTTGGCCTCGCGGCCGTCCCAGTCCTCCAGGAGGATCTCCAGCGGGATGTTGAGATACGCCGGTCCCGCCGGAGCCCGCCAGGCCAGCTCCGCCGCCCGGGTGATCATCGTGGGCAGGGTGTGGACGCTGGCGGCCTCGTTGGACCACTTGGTGAACGGCCGCGCCACGCCGTGCGGGCCGCCCACCACGGACAGGTTGCGGTACCACTGGCCGCCCGGGTCCTTGCCCGGGCCGTCGCCGTAGGTCGCCGACTCCGAGGAGGCGACGACCATCGGCACCCCGGCGAGCAGGGCGCCGTGCACGGCCATCGAGCCCTGGAGCAGGCCGGGGGCGGCGTGCAGCAGGACGCCCTGCGGCCGGCGGGCGAGGAGGCCGTAGCCGGTGGCCATGCCCACGGCCACCGTCTCGTGGGTCAGGTCGAGATACCCCGGGCAGGGCAGTCCGTCGCGGTGGTGCCGGGCCAGCGCCTCCCACACCGGGGCCCATTCGGACCCAGAGGAGCAGAAGACGTAGTCGGCGCCCGCGGCGGTGAGGGCGCGGACGGCGGCGTCACCGCCGTCCAGGTGCTCGGTGTGCGTCATGTCAGCCCTCGATCGGCCAGTTCAGGACCTCGGAGATGCCGCGGCCCATGATCCATTCAAGCTCCTCGGGCGTGAAGTCCCAGTGCTTGGTGAACTGCTCGATCGTGTCGGTGTAGGTGATGCCGTGGCCGAGCAGCCGGGTGATGTCGGTGCCGTAGAAGCAGCGCTGCGGGCCCATCTTGTCGACCATCTCGCGCACGTACTTCTGGATGTTGTTGTTCGGGAAGGGCTGCGTCGAGTAGCCGGGCAGCGCCGAGACCTTCACGTGGATGTTGGGGTGGACGTGCAGGTCGGCGGTCTCCTGGACCCAGTAGCCGATGGCGTCGTCGACGCAGCGGGCCATGATGCCCATGTGGTCGATGATGATCTTCAGCTCGGGGTGCTTGGCGGCGATCTCGCCCAGCTCGCGCTTCCAGATCGGCGCGTGCACCATCGTCGGGATGCCGAGCTCCTCGGCGAGCGGCCAGTACCAGTCGTTGGTGCCGTCGATCATCCAGTTGCGGTCGATCGGCCGGTGGAAGGTGAGCCGGGTGCCCTTGACGTGCGGGTTCTGGGCGAAGTCCTTGAGCATCGCCGTGCCCTCTGCGGGCTTGTTCTGCGGGATGCGGGCCATGATTCCGAAGCGGTCGGGGTGGGCCTCGCACGCCTCCAGGGCGTAGTCGATGCGGTCGCCCTCCCAGGACGGCGGCAGGATCAGCGCGCGGTTGACGCCCGCCTCGTCCATCAGCTCCAGGGCCTCCTCGTAGGAGAAGGGGTCCTCGCGGTGGCCGTTGAGGCGGATGCGCTCCCGCGCGCCCGGGACCCAGGGGCGGTCCGGGGTCTCTTCCTTCCAGATGTGGATCTGGGTGTCGACGACGAACATGTCTCAGCTCTTTTCGCGCAGAGGGAGGTGGGGGGTGCTACGGAGGGAACGCTAGGCGGGCCGTGCGCCCTTGCGGAGTCCCCGGAAGCGCAAGCAGTTGTTGCGCGCGAGCACCCTTACGCAGGGCGTTTGCGTGCGGCGCGGGCTCATCGGGCGGCGCCGAAGACGGCGTCGACGATGTGCTGGGCGATGGCCATGGAGGCGGTGGCGGCCGGCGAGGGGGCGTTGCGGACGGCCGTGACCCGGCCGGCCTGGTGGATGCGGAAGTCGTCCACGAGCGTGCCGTCGCGGTCCAGGGCCTGGGCCCGGACGCCCGCGCCGCCGCGCACCACGTCGTCGACGCCGACCGCGGGGACGTACAGCCTGGCGTCCTTCATGAAGGCCGCCCTGGACAGCGAGCCGCGGTACTCCTTGATGCCGGTGCGCCAGTGCCGCGCGGCCATCCTCCAGGCGCCCGGGTAGGCGGCGAGCCCGAGCAGGTCGCGCGGGGAGACCTTGGTGAGCCGGTAGCCCTCCCGGGCCAGCGCGAGGACGGCGTTGGGGCCGACCTCCACCGAGCCGTCGACGCGCGGGGTGAAGTGCACGCCGAGGAAGGGGTAGCGCGGGTCGGGCACCGGGTACAGCAGGCCCCGTACGAGATGGGTGCGGTCCGGCTTGAGGAGCAGGTACTCGCCGCGGAAGGGGACGATCCGCGGTTCGGCCCTGTCCTGGGCGAGCCGGGCCACCGAGTCGGAGTGCACGCCCGCACACAGGATGAGCCGGTCCGCGCGCACCCGCTGGCGGCCGGAGGCGACCTCGATGCCGTTCGGGACGTGGGTGACGGAGGTGACCGGGAAGCCGAGCCTGACCTCGCCGCCGGAGTCCTCGACGTCCTTGGCGAACTCCCGGGCGATCGCCGGGTAGTCGGTGATCGCGGTGCGCGGGGAGTGCAGGGCCGCGATGCCGCCGGCGTGCGGCTCGATCTCGCGGATCTCCTCCTTGGACACCTTCCTCAGGTCGGGCACGTGGTTGTTCCTGGCCCGCTCGTAGAGGGCCTCCATCCGGCCCAGTTCGTCGGGGCGTACGGCCATGACGAGCTTGCCGGTCTCCTCGTAGGCGACCCGGCGCTCCTGGCAGTACTCGCGCAGCATCGCCACGCCCCGCACGCACAGGTCGGCCTTCAGGCTGCCCGGCGCGTAGTAGATCCCGGCGTGCACGACACCGGAGTTGTGGCCGGTCTGGTGGACGGCGACCCGGTGCTCCTTCTCCAGGACCACGACCCGCGTGCCGGGGCGGCGCAGGGCGATCTCGCGGGCCGTGGCCAGGCCCACGATGCCGGCGCCGACGACGCCGATCGTCTCGTCAGCCACGGGCCGGCTCCGGGGCGCCGAGGTTGACGGCCACCGTCTTGACCCGGGTGGAGAAGCGCAGGACCTCCTCGCCCTGCTCCTTGTACGCCGTACCGGAGTCGCGGAAGCCCCCGAAGGGCAGGTGGACGTCCCAGCCGGTGGTCGTCGTGTTGACGGCGATCTGCCCGCACTCGGCCTCGTCGGCGAAGCGGTGGGCGGCGGCCAGGTCGCGGGTGAACACGGCGGCGGCGAGACCGAAGTCGGAGTCGTTGACGGCCTCGACGACGGCGGCGAAGTCGTCCACCGCGCGCAGGGCCAGGACGGGTCCGAAGACCTCCTCGCGCCAGATCGCCGCCTCGGGCGTGACGTCGGCGAGGACGGTCGGCAGCACGTAGCAGCCGTGGGCGCGCTCGCCCTCGGTGTCCGCCGCGCCGCCGGTGAGGACGGTGGCACCCTGCGCGAGCGCCTTGTCGATGTCGGCGAGGACGGAGTCGCGCTGCTTGGGGCTGGACAGGGGGCACAGGGTGGTCGCCGGGTCGCTGCCCGGGCCGGCCTTGAGCGTCTCGACCTCGGCGAGCAGCAGCCGGGTGAACTCCTCGTACACCGGCCGCTCGACGACGACCCGGCTGGTGGCGGTGCACCGCTGCCCGGCCTGTCCGAAGGCGGCGGCGACGACGGCCTTCGCGGCGGCCGGCAGATCGGCGTCCCGCAGCACGGCGGAGGCGTTCTTGCCGCCGAGTTCGCCCTGGAAGCGGACGTTGCGGTCGGCGAGGCGGCGGCGGATGCGGTTGCCGACGGCGTTGGAGCCGGTGAAGGTGATGCCGGCGATCCGCGGGTCGTCGAGGAGGGCCTCCTCGATCTCGGCCGTGCGGCCGGTGACGACGTTGAGCACCCCGGCGGGCAGACCGGCCTGGTGCAGGGCGCGGGCGAAGTGCAGGCCGGACAACGGCGTCTCGGTGGCGGGCTTGAACACGGCCGCGTTGCCCGCGGCGAGCAGCGGGGCGAGCTTGCGGGCCGGCGTGATCAGCGGGTCGTTCCACGGGCTGATCACCAGGATCACGCCGATGGGCTCGCGCTGGGTGTGCGTACGGTGGTGCGGCCGTACGTCGTGCAGGAGGGTGCCGTAGCCCTGGCGGGCCAGCCCGGCGTAGTACTCCAGGAAGTCGGCGGCCTTCAGGGTCTCGCCCGTCGCCTCGGCCAGCGTCTTGCCGTTCTCCGCGGTCACGTCGGCGGCGATCTCGTCGACGCGTTCGCGGATCAGCCGGGCCGCGTCGGTGAAGACACGGGCGCGCTCGAAGGGGCTGGTGCGCTTCCAGGTGGCGAAGCCGCGCTCGGCGTGGTCGTAGGCCCGGGTGACGTCCTTGGCGGCGAGGGCGGGAACGCGGGCCATGGGGGCGCGGACGTCGGCCGGGTCGTGGACGTCGATCCACTCTCCGGTCGTGACCCACTCCCCGCCGGAGAGGGTTTCCAGGGTGCGCATGGAGATCACTTCCTTTGTCGTCCGCCGTGTGCGGATCGTGCGGGCCGGATGAGACGACACACCATGTGGGGGCGGCGCCACCAGACCCGGTGGGGCAGGCATTGATTGCGCCGTGCGGGGGCCGGTGAACGCATGATCCGTGCTGCAATCGGGCGGACCGAGAAGATCCTTTGGAGGAGAAGCAGATGGCTTATGCGGTCGTCGCCCATTACCGTTGCGCGCCCGGCGATGCGGAGGTCGTCCGTGCGGCGTTGTTGCAGGCGCGGGAGAGTTCTCGGGCCGAGCCGGCCAACGAGGCGTATGACGTGCACGCCGTGGAAGGGGAACCCGGCGGTTTCCTGCTGTACGAGCGGTATGCGGATCGGGCCGGGTTCGAGGCACACAAAGGCGCCGCGCATTTCAAAGAGGTGATCGTGGAGACCGTGTGGCCGCTGCTGGTCGAACGGTCCGTCACTTTTGCCGACGTGCTTTAGCGTCCGCCCGGCTGGTGTATCGGACAGGGGCGCGGGTCGTGTGTGCGTGAGCGCGCGGTTCCCCGCGCCCCTTCGGGGCGCTTCAGAACTCGTTGCCCCAGACGTAGCGGGCGATCGTCTCCACCAGGACCAGCTTCTGGCGCTGGACCTCCGCTGTGAGCAGGGGCTTGGTCGCCACGTCCGCGAAACCCCTGGACGGGGAGACCGCGCCGTCTTCCAGGTCCTTGAACTCGCCCACCGCGTCGATGCGGGACATCACGGTGTCGATGTCCTCCGGCTCGGGGGTGGTCGCATCGACGACGCCCAGGCAGAAGTCGCGGTCGTCCGGGAGCAGCCTGACCAGGTCGAGTTCGGCCTGGGTGCCCTGGTCGAAGGGGAGGACCCAGCGGTCGGCGCGGATGCCGTTGTACAGCTTCTCGACGCGGGAGCGGTCCACCTCGGCGGGGGCGCGCCAGCCGGGGCAGACGCCGATGCGGACGCCCTCGGGGCGCTCGTCGAGCCGTACCGCGAGCGCGTCGACGGCGAGGGCGTCCTCGTAGGACAGGGCGCCCGGGTCACCGTCGAGCAGGAGCGGGTTGTTGAGCTGGACGAGGCGGACGCCCTTGGAGACGAGGAGTGTGATCTCCGCCTGGATGATCTCGGCGAGGGCTTCGCCGAGTTCGCGGGCGGAGGAGACGCCGAGGCCGGGGCGGAAGGTGGTGGCGGCGAGGTACGCCGGGGAGGGCAGCGACGCCTTCGGGGCGATGACCGTCAGGTCGGCGAGCTTCGCGGCCCAGTCGGCGAGCAGCGGGCCGCCCGCCTTGGGGAGGGACTCGGCGACCCAGCGGGTCAGGCCGTCGGCGTCCGTCTCGTCGGTGCGGCGGAACCCGCAGACGCCGTCGAGGACCGCGCTGCGGAAGTCCTCCCGGGGGTAGTCGCCGTCGGTGACGACGGTGGAGCGCAGCCTGCGCTGGTAGGCCACGACGTCCTTGACCGCCTGCTCGACGCCGGTGGTGGCGAGGTCGGTGGGCCGGACCAGGCTGCCGTGGTGGTCGATGCGGTAGTTGAACGTGTCCGCCATGGTTCACGCGTCCTTTCCGGACGAGGCCGGCTTGCCCGCGACGCCCCAGGCGGCGAACTCCAGCTCGTAGCCGAGGGCGTGCAGGACCTCCTCGGCGATCCGCTGGTCCTCGTCGGCGGTGCCGCCGGCGATGCCGAGGCCGCCGAGGATCTCGCCGTCCTTCTTGATGGTCATGCTGCCCTCGGTGGCCATGATCGGCAGGGCGGCGCCGGGGAGTTGGGAGAGCTGGGCGAAGAAGACGGGCTGGCTCTCCTGCCACTTCTTCAGCATCGTGCCCGGGCGCTGCATGATGGCCGCGGTGTAGGCCTTGGCGCGGGCGATGTCCGGGGTGAGGGGGCGGGCGCCGTCGGGGCGGCGGATGGCGACGGGGAAGCCGCCGGCGTCCACGACCGCGACGCTCACCGCCTTGCCGATGGCCTGGGCGCGCTGGTGGGCGGCGTCGAGGATCTCCTCGGCGGCGTCCAGGGTGAGGCTCGTCATGCTGCTTCCTTCGGTGCGGTGAGGGTGCGGCGCAGGTGGGCGACGGCCGCGTTGTACTTGTGGGGCGTCTCCCAGTACATGGAGTGCGGGGCGCCGGGGACGATCTCCAGGTGGGAGCCGGGCAGCAGTTCGTGGGCGCGGGTGACGGTCCCGACGCCGAGCACCGCGTCCTTCTCGCCGGCGAGGAAGGCGACCTTGATGCCGGAGGCCCGGATCTCCTCCAGGGTGGGGCCGTTGGTGTCGAGGTTGCGCAGGTCGGCCATCCTGGCGACGTTGAAGGTGCCCATCTGCTTAAACAGGAAGGTCAGATCGGCCCGTTCCCGCTGGAACTCCTTGGTCAGCAGGCGGTCGATGACGGGCAGCTTGACGGCCTCGGCGCGGTCGGCGGCGGCCAGTTCCCTCAGCTCGGGGTGGCTGATGCCGCCGAGGGAGTGGCCGAGGACGACCGAGGAGACGCGCTCGGGGCGCAGCAGGCCGGCGCGCAGGGCGGCGACGGAGCCGATGGACTGGCCGACCAGCATGGCGTCGGCGATGTCCTCCTGGTCGAGGACGGCGACGACGTCACCGGGGAAGTCCTGGCCGTCGAACTCCTCCATGGACGAGTCGGACTTGCCGAAGCCGCGCAGGTCCACGGTGAGCACCGTGAACTCCTCGCGCAGCGCGGCCACTTGCTGCCACCAGGCGGCGTGGTGGCCGCCGCTGCCGTGCACGAACAGGATCGCCGGGCCGCTGCCGTGGCGCTCGTAGTAGATGGCGGTGCCGTCGGAGTCGGCAAAGGGCATGAGGGTGAACTCCCCTAGGTGCAGGCTTAGTTGCGGCGGCGGCCGTGGTAGACGAGCTCGATCATGGTGTGGTCGGGGTCGTGGATGTAGCAGAACTTCGACTGGTTCTCGGGGCGTTCGATGGGCCGGGTGTGCCGGATGCCCAGCTCCTTGAGGTGGTCGAGGAACTCGTCCCAGTCGTCGACCTCGACGGCGAAGTGGTAGGGCGCCATGCGCTCCATCTCCTCGACCGGGGTGAAGTGCAGGTCGAAGTTGCCCCGGGTCATCAGCACCACACGGGTGTTGGACTTGGGCATGATGCGCTTCATCCCGAAGACCTTGGCGTACCACTCGGCGGTGCGGTCGGGGTCGGTGGTGGGGAAGTTGACGTGGTGGATGTAGCGGGGTTCCCTGCTCATGGGTGATGGCCTTCCAGGTGTACGGGGTTGGAGAGCACGCCGATGCCGCTGATCTCGACGTCCACGGTGTCGCCCGGCTCCAGCTGGCAGACGGACTCGGCGCCCATCCACAGCACGTCGCCGGGGTGCATGGTGATGTGCCGGGTGATCTCCACGATGTAGTCGAAGGGGTCGAAGACCATGTCGCCGGTGGCGAACTCGGCCCGCACCTCGCCGTTGACCTTCAGGACCGTCGTCTGCGCCAGCGCGTCGACGTCGGTCTCGATCCACGGGCCCATCGGCTTGAACGTGTCGCTGTTCTTGCTGCGCCAGAAGGTGCGGTCCTGGTGCTGCCAGGTGCGGGCGCTGACGTCGTTGCCGATGGTCCAGCCGAAGACGCACG
Source organism: Streptomyces sp. 7R007 (assembly GCF_054850255.1). NCBI lineage: Bacteria > Bacillati > Actinomycetota > Actinomycetes > Kitasatosporales > Streptomycetaceae > Streptomyces > Streptomyces sp. 7R007. The sequence continues at coordinate 594,550 of NZ_JBTWMV010000001.1, forward strand.
CGCGTGCCTCGTCGTGGGTGGCGTGCCGGACGGTGCGGCCGATGACGGCGACGAGTTCGGGCTCGGCCTCGAACCGGCCGGTCACCCCGGCCGGCTTGACGATCGGCGAACCGTGCCCGGTCAGCGCGTTGTTGGCCCGGTAGCCGACCTCCGGGCGCTCGGGAGTGGCGGCGCCGGCGTGGGCGATGTGCCGGGGGTAGTTCATGCCGACGGCGTAGAAGACGGGCGGCACGACGGGCGGCAGCCACACGGCGTCCGCCCGCGCGAGCGCGCCGATCACGGTCGGCTCGCCCTCGACCGGGGACTCGGACAGCAGTTCCACGTCCTCCTCCCCCACCCGGCCCCACAGCGCCCGGCCGCCGGCCTGCACCCGCGCGTACCTCATGGCACCAGCAGGTGGGAGACGCGCTTGGTGACCAGGTAGGCGTCGAGGGCCTCGGGGCCGCCCTCCCGGCCGTAGCCGCTCTCCTTCACGCCGCCCGACGGCGCCTCGTGGACCGAGCCGCCGCAGTGGTTGAGGGAGAGGATGCCGGCCTCCAGTTCCGCCGAGAGCTTCTCGGCGGTGGCGGCGGAGCGGGTGAAGCCGTAGGCGGCCAGGCCGTACGGCAGGCCGTTGGCGGTCTTCAGCGCCTCGTCGAGGTCGGTGAACGGCACGATCGGCGCGAGCGGGCCGAAGGGCTCCTCGTGCATCAGCGCCGCGTCGGCCGGTACGTCGGTCAGGACGGTCGGCGCGAAGAAGTAGCCGGGGCGGTCCGGGCGTTCGCCGCCCGTGAGCACCTTCGCGCCGCGCGCGACGGCGTCCTCGGTGAGCCGGATCATCGCCGCCAGCCGGCGTTCGCTGGCGAGCGGCCCCATCGTGGTGCCCTCGGCCAGTCCGTCGCCGACGACCACGGCCTCGGCGGCCTTGACGAACTCGGCGGTGAAGTCCTCGGCCAGGCTCTCGTGGACGAGGAGGCGGCTGGGCGAGGTGCACACCTGGCCGGCGTTGACGAACTTCGCCTGCGCGGCGCGCCGGGCGGCCTGCGCCGGGTCGGCGTCGGCGCACACGATGACCGGTGCGTGGCCGCCCAGTTCCATGAGCGAGGGCTTCATGACCCTGCCCGCCTCGGCGGCCAGCAGCTTGCCGACCGGGACGGAGCCGGTGAAGGCGACCAGGCGGGTGACGGGCGAGGCGATGAGACGGGCGGAGACCTCGGCGGGCTCCCCGAAGACGAGGTTGAGCACACCGGCCGGCAGGCCCGCGTCCGCGAAGCAGCGGACGAGTTCCATGGCGGTGGCCGGGGTCTCCTCGGATGCCTTGATCACGATCGAGCAGCCGGCGCTCAGCGCGGAGGAGATCTTCCGCATGGGGCCGCCGGCCGGGAAGTTCCACGGGACGAACGCGGCGACGGGACCGAGCGGTTCGCGGCGCACGGTCAGCACGGTGCCGGGGACGGAGGGGACGATACGGCCGTACGCGCGCCGGGCGTCCTCGATGTGCCAGCGCAGGGTGTCGGCGACCCGGCGGGCCTCGCCGACGGCCTCGGCCAGCGGCTTGCCCTGCTCCTGGGTCATGATCCGGCCCACCTCGGCGGCGCGTTCGGTGAGCAGGTCGGCGGCGGTGTGCAGGATCTGGCTGCGCCGGGTCACCGGGGTGCCGCGCCAGACGCGGAAGCCCCGGTCGGCGGCTTCGAGGGCGCGGTCGAGGTCGGCGGTGGCGGCGAGGGGGACTTCGCCGATCACCTCTTCGGTGGCCGGGTTCACGATCGGGGCGGTACGTCCGGTGCCGCCCTGGCACCACTCGCCCGCTATGTGCATGCGGACGGCGGGGTAGCCGTGGTCGGTGGTCATGGATGGGTGCCTCTCAGGCGGGGGTGTCCTGGTCCCGGTTGGTCCGCAGGGCCCAGATGTGATGGGGCGGAGTGGTCTGGTGCACGCGGGTCTCGTAGCGCGCGTCGACCCGGTCCATGTCGGCGGCGTACTCGACGCGGCCGCCGCACGGGGCGTGCAGGAACCGGAAGACGTTGGAGCCGATGGTGTGCCGGCCGAGCCGGCGGGCCTCCCGCCACCCCTTGTCGATCATGTGGTTGCCGCCCTCCACGACGTCGTCGAAGCCCGGCACCTCGTACGCGACGTGGTTGATCCCGGCCTTGTCGGGGCGGTGGCACAGCAGCATGGTGTGCTGGTCGTCGTCCTGCGGGGCCTGCATGAACACGCCCATCGGCTCGACCACGTCGGTGGGCCGGAAGCCGAGGAGACCGGTGTAGAAGGCGACGGCCTCCTGCCGGCCCGGCTTGGGGATGTTCAGGGCGACGTGGCACATGCGCAGGGGCCTGACCCGCGCGATCGGCTCCAGTGCGGTGTTCCAGCGGTTGACGTGGCCGAGGGCGTTCGCGGGGCGGGGCGTGAGGGGCGCCGGCTTCGGGCGGGCCAGGGTCAGGCCGACGCCGAAACCGGTCTCGTCCACGGTGTGGTGGACGCCGTCGACGCCGACGCGGACGTCGCGGTCCTTGGCCACCGCCGCCACCAGCCGCTGAAGCTCCTCGGCCGTGTCGACGCCCCACACCACCTCGCGCAGGGTGGGCCCGGACTCCACCGGGGGCGGCAGCAGCGGGCCGGGGACGGTGTCCAGGTGCAGGGTCTGCCCGGTCAGCGTCGCGAAGACGGCGTGCTCCTCGGTCCGTTCCACGAGGAACAGGCCGAAGTCGTCGAAGAAGCGGGCACACGCGGCGAGGTCGTCTATGCCGTAGGTGACCGATTCGATTCTCTGGATTCCCATGGATTCCTCGCTTCCGGGTTACTTCGTGAGCGTAGGTTTCCGGGCGCGGGCGCCTCAATGATCCGAGCTCCACGAACTGCGCAATCGTTTCTTGCGGTTACGGCCGGATCGCGGGAATGGGATTGTGCGAGAACCAGTCGGCGAGGAAGTCCAGGAACACGCTGACCTTGCGCGGGGTGTCCCGGCCGGGGCCGTAGATGGCGTACAGCGGCCGGTCGGGAACGGCCAGTTCGGGCAGCAGGACACGCAGCGCGCCGGAGACGAGGTCGTCGTAGGCCGGCCGCTGCGGGAGCAGGGCGATGCCGCGTCCGTGGACGGCCGCCTTCTGTAGCGCGAGGTAGGAGTTGGACGAGAAGGCGATGTTGCGGATCTTGTGCAGGGTGCTCTGGTGGCCGTGGCCGATCCGCCACACGGGGTCGTTGACGTGCACGAGGCAGTCGTGGTGGGCGAGGTCGTTCGAGTGCTCCAGCGGGCCGCACCGCTCTACGTACGCCTTCGACGCGCACAGCACGAAGGGCAGGGAGGAGATCTTCTTCAGCCGCACGCTGGAATCGCGCAGATCCCGGGTGTGGAATGCGATGTCGAATCCGCTGTCCAGGAAATCGTAGGTGCGGTCCGACATTCCGCCGAGTTCGAACCGCACCTGGATTTTGGGGTGGGCGGCGGAGAACGCGGCGATCGCGTCGCCGAGGTCGAGGCTGCCTATCCATTTCGGGCAGATGATGCTCAGCGTACCCTCGGCACGGTCGTGCGACTGCGCTATGCCGGCGTCCTCGGCCTCGATCTCGTCCAGAATGCGGGCGGCGAATTCGGCGTACCGCTGGCCCGGTTCGGTGAGGCTCACCGAGCGGGCGGTGCGGTTGACCAGGCGTACGCCGACCTGCCTCTCCAGCTCCGCCACGTGCCGCGACACCAGTGAGCCCGAAGACCCCAGCTTCTTGGCCGCCCCGCTGAAGCTGCCCACCTGGGCGACGGTGACGAAGCTGTGCATCAGGAGCAGGCGGTCCATGGTGTCCTCCGGGCCCTTCCGGTCACGGCGTTGTGAGCGGGGGTAGCTACTTCGGGCAGTACTGAGGCGCTTCGCTCAGGTTGTCCTTGGTGACCAAGACAAGAGGAATGTTGGCAATTTTGTCAACCTTCTTCTCGTCCAGCAGACCGACGGCGTTCTTCACCGCGGTGTCCCCGATCGTCTTCGCCGAATTGGCGACCGTCGCGGAGAAGTCGCCGCTCTTGACGGCCGCGAGCCCCTCGTCTGTGCCGTTGACGGTGACGATCTTGACGTTCTTGTGGCCGGCCGCGTCGAAGGCCTTGCGGACGGCGAAGCCCATCTCCTCGTTGGCGACGAAGGCGTAGTCGAGGCCGGGGTGGGCCTCGATCATGTTCTGGGCGACGTCCTGCGCCTTGGCCGGGTTGAACATGCCGGGCTGGTTGGCGACCACCTTCGCGTTCGCCGGCAGGGCGCCCTTGAAGCCGCCCACCAGCAGGTCGGAGGCGGCGCCCGGGGCGCCGGCGACGATGCCGACCTCGACGTCCTTGCCGCCGGCGTCCTCGGCCACCCAGCCGGCGTCCAGGCTGCCGACCTTGCCGAGGTCGACGACGGCCGCGCCGAGGATGTCGTTCACGTCGCTGGTCGCCACGGACGTCAGGTAGATCGGGATGCCCGACGCCTTCGCCTTGGCGATGTCGCCCTTGAGGGAGTCGACGTTGACGGTCTGCACGATCAGCGCGCTGACGTTGCGGGAGATCATGTCCTCGATGTTGGACAGCTCGGTCCCGGCGTTCTGGTGCGAGTTGGCCGTGTAGACCTTCGCGCCCTCGGCCTTGGCGGTCTCCTCGACGGCCTTCTGCAGACAGGTGTGGAAGCTGGTGTCGCCGCCGTTGACGAAGCCGAGGGTGACGTCGCCGGAGGCGGAACCGGAGCCGCCGTCGTCGTTGCCGCAGCCGGTCAGCACCAGGGCGGAGGTGACGGCGGCAGCGAACAGGGCGCTGCGCGAGCGGGCCGGTGGTCTCGTGGCTCTGGTCGCGGAACGTCTCATGGTGGGGCGCCTTTCGATAGGGCGAGCAGGAGGGCGAGCAGGATCAGTGACGGGAGGCGGTACGGGACTTGTGCATCTCGTTGGCGATGGCCGCGACCAGCAGCACGGCGCCGACGGAGACCGGCTGGTAGTTGCTGGAGAAGTCCAGGAGGTTCAGGGCGTTGGCGACCACGCCGAGCAGGACCAGACCGAGGGCGGTGCCGAGCACGGTGCCGTGGCCGCCGGCCAGGGAGGTGCCGCCGATGACCACGGCGGCGACGACGGACAGCTGCAGGGACAGGCCCGCGGTGCCGCCGGGGCTGGAGGAGCCCAGCCGGGAGAGGATCATCAGCCCGGCCAGACCCGAGAGGGTGCCGGTGAGGCCGTAGAGGGTGAGCTTGCGGGCGGTGACGTCGATGCCGCTGAGGCGGGCCACGTGCTCGTTGCCGCCGATCGCGAAGGCGTCCCGGCCGAACACGGTGAACCGCATGACCAGCGCCGTCACGACCAGCACGACGATCGCCACGACCAGCAGGTACGGCACGCCGAGCACCTTGTCGTTGCCGAGGGCGAACATGCGGGTGCCGATGGAGATGGTGTTGCCGTCGTGCACGAGCAGCGCCACCCCGTCCAGGAGGGTGGCGGAGGCGAGGGTCGCGACGAACGGCGCGACGTTGGTGAACGTCACCACCAGCCCGTTGACCAGCCCGATCGCCGTGCCCAGCAGCAGCGCGACGACCACCGTCAGGGCGGTGGCGTGTCCGCCGGCCAGCAGTTTCGCGGAGACGGCGGCGGTGACGGCGACGTTGCTGCCCATGGAGAAGTCCATGCCGCCGGCGGTCATCAGCAGGGTCAGTCCGGCGGCGAGGACGGCGTTGACGCTGACCTGGCTGAGGATGTTGACGATGTTGCGGTCGGTGGCGAAGGTCTCGCTCCGGGTCGCGGTGAAGACCACGACGAGGGCCAGTACGGCGATCAGGCCGCCGTGCGGCACGTGCAGCAGGGCGCCGGGCGCCAGGCGCCGGGCCGCGGGTTTCCCGGAGACGCCGGGGGCGTCGGGAAGTGTCTTGACGCTCACTGCTGTTCTCCTCCGAGGGCCGTCGCGACGAGTTCGTCACGGGTGATGGCGGCGATGTCGTGCTCGGCGACCGTGCGGCCGGCGCTCACGACGACGACCCGGTCGGCCAGGCGCATGACCTCCTCGGCGGAGGAGGAGGCCAGCAGGACGGCCACGCCCCGGGAGGCGAGGTCGTCGATGAGGGTGTGGATGTCGGCCATGGCAGCGATGTCCACCCCGTTGGTGGGGTCCTCCAGGAAGCAGGCGGCCGGCTGGGTCTCCAGCCACTTGCCGAGCAGGACCTTCTGCTGGTTGCCGCCCGACAGCGCGCTCACCGACGGGTTGCCGGTCAGTGCCGTCACGCCGTAGCTGCGCCTCAAGGGGGCGGCCCGGCGGGCGAGTTCGCCGCGGCGGTGCAGCCGGCGGCGGGCGAGGCGGTCGTCGGCGAGCATCAGGTTCTCGTCCAGGGAGAGGCCGGGCACCAGGCCGAGGGCGCGCCGGTCGCCGGTGACGCAGCGCAGACCGCTGGCGAGGGAGGCGGGGATGCGACCGAAGGGCACCGGCCGTCCCTCGACGTGGAGTTGGCCGGTGTCGGGGCGCCGCCGCCCGGAGAGCAGGTCGAACAGGCGGGACTGAGCGTCGCCGGCGGGTCCGAGGACGGCGACGATCTCGCCCGCGCGGACCTCGACGGTGAAGTCCCGGATGGCCCGGCCGTCGGTCAGCTCCCTGACGGCGAGGCCGACTTCGTCCTTGGGCGTGGGGCGTTCGGGGCGGGTGGAGACGACGTCGCGGCCCACCATGGCCCGTACGAGCGCCCCGTGGTCCATCTCCCCGACCGCCGCCGTGCGCACCACCGCTCCGTCGCGCAGGACGGTGAGCCGGTCGGCGACTGCCATCACCTCGTCGATGTAGTGCGAGATGTAGACGACGGCGACGCCCTCGTCACGCAGCGTCCGTACCAGAGCCCGTATCTGGTGCGCGGCCTCGGCGCTCAGACAGGCGGTGGGCTCGTCCAGGATCAGGATGCGGCCGCCGCGGCGGACCTCGCGGGCCACCTCCACCATGGTCTGTTCGGCGACGCTGAGCGAACCGGCGGTGCGCTCGACGTCGATGTCGATGCCGAGCCCGGTCAACGCCGTGCGGGCCTGCTCGCGGACGGCCCTCCAGTGCACGGTGCGGCCCCGGGTGGGCAGGTCGCCGAGCATCACGTTCTCGGCGACGGTCAGTCCCGTCGCCAGTTCCCGGCGCTGCGGGACGCAGGCGATGCCCAGGCGGCGCGCCGTGCGCACGGTCAGTCCGGGCCGGACGTGCCCGTCCACCTCGACGCTCCCGGCGTCGGGCTGGTGGACACCGGAGAGGATCTGCACCAGCGTGGACTTGCCTGCGCCGTTCATGCCCATCAGGGCGTGGATCTCGCCCGGGTACAGGTCGAGGTCGACGCCCTTGAGGGCGGCCGCCCCGCCGAAGCTCTTGGTGACGCCCCGGACGCGCAGGACCGGGGTCACGGGCGCTCGCCGTCGGGGCTGACCCGGCCGTAGCCGCGGATGTCGGGGAAGGGCGGCTCCCTGTCGGCCTGGAGGTCCACCTGGAAGGCGTTCAGGCACATGCCGAGCATGGTGAAGTTGCCGAGCGCGCCGATGGTGTCGACCAGGCCCTTGGCGCCGAAGTGCTCCAGGGCGCGGGCGAAGGTGTCGTCGCGGACGAAGTGCTCCTGAAGGACCTCCCGGCAGAACTGGTAGAAGGCCTGGTCGGCCTCGTTGTCGAAGACCGCCTCGCGGTTCTCGGCGATGGCCTTGACCGCGGCCTCGGGGATGCCGGCCTCGACCGCCTGGCGGACGTGCGCGTTCCAGGAGTACTGCGCGTCCCAGTTGCGGGCGGCCATCAGCAGGCTCAGCTCGCGCAGGTGCTTGGGCAAGCTGCAGTCGAAGCGGGCGAACGCCCCCAGGGATTCGGCCCGTTCGCACATCTCGGGGCTGTGCAGCCAGACCCGGAACGGACCGCGGACGGCGCCGCGCCGGCCGGCGATCCGGGCGGCCAGTTCCTGCTGCCGCGCATCCATTTCCTCTTCGCTGAGAACGGGGAGCCTCATCTGGCCGATACCTGCCTTTTCTTTCCGGCGCGTTTCGGGCACGGAACGGGGAGCCGTGCGACGCCAGCCGACGCTACAGCCGGGTTCCGGCAGCTCAGCCCCCCTCGGATTGCACGCTAAAGCTGCACGCTGGAGGGCACCCGTCGCCGCGCGCGCGACCTAACGTCGGTCGACGCGACACCGTGCAGGGAGAGGAACTCCGGATGACCACGATCATCAAGGCCGCGCAGGTACCGCTGCTGGACCGGGGTGGCGCAGTGGTGACGACACCGCTGGTCACCACGCCGTCGGCCGGCGGCGAGAACAAGATCACCAGCGGGATGAGCGTGTACCCGGCCGGCTCCGGCGCCCCGCTGCACTCGCACAACTGCGACGAGCACGTGACGATCCTCGACGGCGAGGCGGAGGTGTGGGTGGACGGCGAGGTGACCAGGCTGGAGCAGTACGACACCACCTACATCCCGTCACCCGTCCCCCACCTGTTCCGCAACGTCGGCGACCGTCCGCTGCGCATCCTGTGGGTGTACTCCTCCGGCCACGTCACCCGGACCTTCACCGAGACCGGCAAGACGGTCGAGCACCTGTCGGCCGAGGACCAAATGGGCAAGGACTGACGGGCGTTGGCGGGTTAGGGTCGCGTGCATGCGACTGACCGTTCTCGGCGGCTGCGGGGCCTGGCCCACGGCGGAGCAGGCGTGCGGCGGATACCTCGTCGAGCACGAGGGGTTCCGGCTGCTCGTCGATCCCGGGTACGCGACCCTGCCCCGGCTGCTCGCCCAGCACCCGGCCCACGCGGTGGACGCCGTGTTCGTCACCCATGGGCACCCCGACCACTGCGCCGACCTCAACCCCCTGTTGCGGGCACGGGCGTTGAGCGACGCTCCGCCGCCCCCGCTCGCGGTGCACGCGCCGCACGGTGCCCTGGAGGCCGTGCTGGCGCTGGACCGGCCGGGCATGCTCGCCGCCGCCTACCGCCTGCACGAGTTCCGGCCCGGCGACCGGCTCGCCATCGGCCCGTTCACCGCCGAGACCCGGCTGCTGCCGCACTACGTGCCCAACGCCGGGGTACGGCTGTCCGTGCCCGGCTCCGTCCTCGTCTACACCGGCGACACCGGGCCGAGCCCCGAGCTGCCGCGGCTGGCCGAGGGCGCCGATCTGCTGGTGTCGGAGGCCAGTTACGCGCGCCGGGTACCGGACGGCTCCCCCTTCCTGCTCACCGCCGAGGCGGCCGGCCGGTACGCCCGTGCCGCCGGTGCCGCCCGGCTGCTGCTGACGCATCTGATGCCGGGCACCGACCGGGCGGCGGCCGTGGAGGCGGCCGGGGAGACCTCCGGACGGCCCGCCGCGGTCGCCGTGCCCGGTCTCGTCGTCGAGCTGTGAGGGGTCAGAGCGTCGCCGCGGCCTCGGCGATGACGTCGGCGACGCGGGCGGGCTGCTCCGGCAGCAGGAGGTGCCCGGCGTCGGGCACCGTGACCATGCGCACCTGGGGGCACGCTTCCAGTCCGCGGCGCTCGGCGTCCCGCAGGCCGATCTCGTCGTGGTCGCCGCGCACCACCCACACCGGCACGCCGGTGGCACACAGCCGGTCTACCAGCGACGGATACCGGTCCAGGTAGGCGTAGTACTCCCGCACGATCCGGCGGCAGGTCGCCCAGTCGTTGCGGCGCACGCCCGCCAGCAGCGCCTCGGCGCGCTCGGGCGGCAGTTCGCGTCTCATCGCCCCGGGCATCATCCGGATCATCCCGGCCCAGGCCGCCGCCCCGAGCCCGGGCACCTTGCCGAGCGTGTTCAGCACCGTCAGGAAGGTCGCCTCGTCCCGGCGTGAGAAGGTCGGCGACAGCAGCACCAGCGGCCCGGAGAACAGGCCCAGCGCGGCCGTCTCCAGGGCCAGGTTGGCGCCCAGGCTGTGGCCGACGAGCACATCGCAGCCGGTGTCGCCCGCGAACCGCGCCATCAGCTCGGCGTAGTGCTCCATGCTCACGTCCTCGGGCGCCGTCGTCCCGGCGAAGCCGGGCATCGTGGCGGCCACCAGGCCGAGGCCGGCCAGCGCGGGCTGGGCCATCACGTCGGCGTAGAACTCGGTCGAGCACAGGCCGCCCGGAATCAGCAGGGCCCGGTGCGGGGCCCGGTCCGGGCCCGCCCGGCGCACATCCCAGCGTTCACCCATACTCCGAGCGTGACCCCGCTCGCTCCGGCGCGCATCCGCTGCGCCGGACGCGGGGACGCCGGCCCCGCGTCGTCGCGGCGGCCGGCGTCCGTCCCGGTCGGAAGCCCGGTCAGTGGGAGGCGACCAGTTCCTGCTCGGCACCGGTGGGCGTGCCGGCCCTGGCGGTGCGCAGGGCGGCGATGCCGATGAAGATCATCGACGAGACGCCGGCCAGGGCGAACGCGGTGAAGCCCCAGTCGCCGTGGCCCGCGGCGAGCAGCTGGCCGCCGAGCCAGGGGCCGAAGACGGCGCCGAAGCGGCCCATGCCGGAGGTCCAGCCGACGGCGGTGGCGCGGCTGTCCGGGGTGGAGCGGATGGAGACCGTCGCGTAGATCATCGTCTGGGCGCTGTTGAGGAAGACGCCGGTGAGGAAGACGACCAGCATGGTCACGCCCTGCGACATGTGGACGCTGAGCAGGTAGACGCCGGCGGCGGTCAGCGCGAACCACAGCGCCGAGATGCGCGGGGCGCCGAACTTGTCGGCGGCGCGGCCGGCGACCAGCATGCCGACGATGCCGCCGAGGTTGAAGACGACCACGAAGGACAGGGCGTCGCCGAGCTGGTAGCCCTCGCCGCGCATCAGGGTGGGCAGCCAGGTCGCGACACCGTAGACCAGGAGCAGACCGCCGAAGGAGGCCAGCCAGTACAGCAGGGTCTGGAGCCACTCGCCGCCGCGGAAGAGGCTGACCAGCGCGTCCCAGCGGTCGGCGGAGGTCTTCTTGCCGGCCGCGGCGGGCAGCTCCACGTCGTAGCGGGTGGCCAGCTCGCGGGCCTCGTCGGTGCGGCCCTTGGCGACCAGGAAGCTCAGCGACTCGGGCAGGAACCTGGCCAGCACCGGGGCGAAGAGCAGCGGGACCACGCAGACCCAGAAGGCCGCGCGCCAGCCGACGGGGTCGATCAGCCACTGGGCGACGTAGGCGGAGAGGATGCCGCCGGCGTGGTGGGCGGTCATCAGCATGCCGATGACGATGGCCCCGCGGCCGCGGGGGGCGTAGTCGGAGACCATGCTGATCGCGGTCGGCAGCAGGCCGCCGAGGCCGACGCCCGCCAGGGTGCGGCCGAGGCCGAAGACCGCGACGCTGTTCGACAGCGCGCAGATCCCGGAGGCCAGGGAGAACAGCGTGACGCAGGCGATCATCAGGTTCTTGCGGCCGATCCGGTCCGCGACCGTGCCCGCCGTCAGCGCGCCGACCAGCATGCCGAAGGTGGCGTAGCTGCCGAGGTCGCCGGCCTGGTCCGCGGTGATGCCGAAGGTCTTCGTCTCCAGCAGGTGCGGCAGCACCGAGCCGTAGATGAACATGTCGAGACCGTCGAAGAGCACGGCCAGCCAGCACAGACCGACGACCAGGAGAGCCAGTCTGCTGCCGCGAGCGGACAGGGAGGGGGAGGAGGACATCGTTGTTTTCCTCTCGTCCAGGAGACGTTCCCTGGAGGGGATCAGTGAACCGGGTCTACGCGGCTCGTGCGGCCGACCCGTTGTGCGCTAGACGCTAAGGATCCGTTCCGTGAGTGTCAACGCTTTTGTCAACAATCTCATCGACGATCCGGATACGACGGAGGGTGGGTACGCACCGCATTGCGTACCCACCCCCCTGGGTGACCGGTCTAGGCGACCGGAGGCGTGCCGTGCGTGTGGAAGGACTCGATGGTCTTCAGGCCCCAGGCCTGGCCCTTCTTGCGCTCCTCCTCGGTCCAGGTGATCAGCGGCCAGTCGGGCGCCAGCACCAGCCGGGTGAGCGGGTTGCACAGTTCGATGCGGTTGCCGCCGGGCTCGTAGACGTACAGGAAGAACGTCTGCTGGATGGCGTGCTTGTGCGGTCCGGTCTCGATGAAGACGCCGGAGTCGATCGCGAGGTCGGCCGCGCGCAGGATGTCCTCGCGGGTGTCGGTCGCGAAGGCGATGTGGTGCAGCCGCCCCTCGCTGCCGGTCCAGTCCTCGGTGTAGACCACGTCGTACGACTTGTTGGTGAAGGTCAGCCAACGCGCCGCGACGCGGCCGGAGTCGAGCTGGATCTGCTCGGTGGGCCGGGCGCCGAGCACGTGCTGCTGGAACTCGGCGTTGGCGAGCACGTCCGCGGCGAGGAAGTTGACGTGGTCCAGGCGGCGCACGCCCACGCCCCGGTTGGGCTTGGCCTGCGGCTGGTTCTTCAGCGCCGGTTTCTGCGCGTCCGGGCAGAGGTAGTGCTCGCTCTCCCAGTACAGGGCGTGCTCGTGGCCGTCCGGGTCGGTGGTGAGGTACAGCCGGCCGATGCCGGGTTCGTCCTCGACCCACTTGCCGCTGCCGCCGGCTTCCTCGATCGCCTTGACCCGGCGGGCGAGGGCCTCCTCGCTGGAGGTGCGCAGGGCGAGCCGGCCGAGGCCGGGCCGGTCGCGTGCGGTGAGCACCAGGCTGTGGTGCTCGTAGTCGTCGAAGGTCCGCAGGTAGACCGTGTCACCGTCCTGTCCGTTGACCGTGAGGCCCAGGTAGTCGGTGCAGAAGGCGACGCTGGCGTCCAGGTCGGGGGTGAACAGCTGGGCGTGGCCGATGTGGGCGATGTCGCCGAGCGGTGGAGTCATCACTGACCTCCTTGGGGGTGCGGGGGGATCGGGGCCGTCTCGGCGGACCTGGGGAAGACGGTGCCGTCGAAGATCTTGCGGGCCGTACGGACCACGGCGGTACGGCGGGCCGAGGGCAGGCCGTCGGGGGTGGTTCCGAGGCTGCTTTCGATGTCGAGGAACCCGGTGGGATGTTCTATGCGGACCCGGTCGCTTCCGGGAGCGATCCGCGCGAGGTGCGCGCCGACCGCGCCCTCGACGCGCAGCCCGGCGGCGACGCTGGCCGCGCCGAGCACGCCGATGGAGGTGTGGCAGCGCACCGGGATGAAGGTGCGGGTGGTGACCGCGCCGCCGTCCCGGGGCGGGGCGAGCAGGGTGAGCTTGGGCACCGTGGTGTCGGAGACGTCCCCCAGACCCATCAGATGGCCGGCCTTGAGCCGGATCTCGCGCAGCCGGTCGGCGAGCGCGAGGTTCTCCTCCAGGTCCTTGGGCGTCTCGTAGCCGGTGACGTCCAGGGCCGCGGCCTCGATGAGCACCGTCGGCATGCCGTTGTCCACGCAGGTCACGGGCACGCCGTCGATCTCGTCGCGGACCTGGCCGGTGGGCAGCAGCGGGCTGGCGCTCGGCGGGAACTCGATCACCACGGCGGCGGCCGTCCCGGGCACACCCGAGATCTCGGCGTCTCCGGTGTACCGCACGCGCCCGCCCGGGGTGGGGAAGGTCGCGGTGGCGTAGTCGCCGGTGTTGACCATGCGGATGCGGACGGAGGTCTCCGCCTCCCCCGCCGGGACCAGTCCGCGCTCGACGGCGAACGGGCCGATGCCGGCGAGAATGTTCCCGCAGTTCTGACGGTCGCTCACCTCGGGTTTGTCGACCACGACTTGCAGGAAGAGGTAGTCGACGTCCGCCTTCGGGTCGGCCGAGGGGGAGACGACGGCCACCTTGCTGGTGAGCGGGTGGGCGCCGCCCAGGCCGTCGATCTGCCGCTCGTCCGGGCTGCCCATGACACGCAGCAACAGCTCGTCGCGGGCGGCCGGTTCGGCGGGCAGGTCGTCGGCGAGGAAGTAGGCGCCCTTGGAGGTGCCCCCACGCATGAGCAGACAGCGCACGCCGTCGGTCACGGCCGTGCTCCCTCGCCCGCGGTGTACGCCTCGTACGTCTGGTACTCGACGCCGAGTTCCTTGAGCTTCTCGCGCAACCCGTAGCGGTCCAGGCCGAGTTGGCCGTCGAGGAAGGCGGCGCGGGCCTTGGCCTCCTTGTCCTCACGGGCCTGCGACTTCTCCGCGGTCTCCCGGGCCCGCTCGCGGGGGACGACGACCACGCCGTCGTCGTCGGCGAGGATCACGTCGCCCGGCCGGATCACCTGGCCGTCGATGGCGACCGGCACGTTGACCGAGCCGCCGGTGGCCTTGACGGTGCCCTGCGCGGAGACGGCCCGCGACCAGGCGGGGAAGCCCATCTCGCGCAGCTCCTGGGTGTCGCGGATGCCGGCGTTGATGATCAGGCCCCTGACGCCCCGCTTGTGCAGCGCGGTGGCGAACAGCTCGCCGAACATGCCGTCGGTGGACGGCGAGGTGGTGGTGACGACCAGGAAGTCGCCCTCGCCGCACTGCTCGACGGCCGCGTGGATCATGAGGTTGTCGCCGGGCCAGCTGAGCACGGTCACGGCGGTGCCGGCGACCCGCACACCCTGCTGGACGGGCCGTATCTGCGGGCCCAGCAGACCGGTGCGGCCCATCGCCTCGCTGACGGTGGCCACGCCGAAGCCGGCCAGCGCCTCGACGTCCTTGCCCTCGGCCTTCGGCGGGTTGGTGACGATCACGCCGCTCATGCCAGCTCCTTCGCGATCTGCGGGTAGGGACGCATGTACGCCTCGGCCATGGTCTTGTGGGCCAGGCCCAGGTTCGGGCCGGCGTTGCGCTTGAGCTGGACGCCGCGGCGCACGGCGAGGTCGGTGTAGTAGTCCCACAGGTGCTGCTGGGCGCCCAGGCACTCCATCGCCTTGCGCTTGGTCTCCCAGACCTCGGTGATGTCGAGCAGCACCTCGGGCTTGAAGCCGCTCATCTCGGGCTGGTGCGGCTCGAAGTAGAAGACCGGCGGCGCGCCGATGATCTCGCCCTCGCCCGGGTAGCCGATCGCCTGCGCGAGGACGCGGGCCTCCAGGGCCATGCGGTTGGCGGCCGGGTGGTCGCCGTTGTAGGGGTCCTCGGTGGGGTGGGTGAGCACGACGTCCGGCTGCGTCTCGCGGTAGACGGCGACCAGCTGGTCGGTCAGCTCGGCGGTGGCCACCAGCGGGTAGTCGCCGGCGTCGAAGAAGCGGACCTCGGCGCCGAGGGTGGCCGCGGCGCGCTCCGCCTCGTCGCGGCGGATCGCCTTGATCTCCTCCAGCTTCTTCCCCTCGCGCCACGCCTTCGCGGACTCGCCGCGCTCGCCGAAGGTCAGACAGGCGATGGTCACCTTCTCGCCCCGGGACGCGGCCAGGGCGATGGCTCCGCCCGCCCGCCACACGAAGTCGCCGGCGTGCGCGGTGACGACGAGCGTGGACCGTGGGGGGGCGGGCGCGTTGGCCTGGGTCATGCTGAGTTCTCCTTGGTGGACAGGTGAGCGCCCGCCCCCGCGTCCGGCGCGTGCACGTCAGTCGCGCAGCGCCTCGATCACGCTGGTGAGGTGGGCGCGGACGGCCGCCTCGGCCGCCTGCGGGTCCCTGGCCCTGATCGCCTCGATCATCGCCAGGTGCTCGTTCAGGGAGTGCTGCGGACGCCCCGGGCGCAGCGCCAACTGGAAGCGGTGACGCACCAGTTGGGCGTTGAGTCGCTCCAGCAGGTCCACTGCGGTCTGCTGGCCGGAGAACGCGCGCACCTTGGCGTGCAGTTCCTGGTTGAGCTCGGAGTAGGTCACCGGCTCACCGTCGGCCACGGCCTTGGTCATCGCCGTGCCCAGCTCCGTCAGCTCGGCGAGCTGCTCGTCGCCGGCCAGGACGGCGGCCTTGGCCGCGCAGAGCCCTTCGAGGACCATGCGGCACTCGGTGATGGCGACCGCCTCCTCGACGGTCACCACCCGCACCCGCGAGCCGCGGTTGCGGATCCGCTCGACGAGGCCCTGGGCCTCCAGATCGATGAGTGCGGCGCGGATGCTGGCCCGGGTCACACCGAACTGCTCGGCGAGCTCGTTCTCCACCAGCCGCTGTGCCGGTGCCATCTCGCCGTGCAGGATCGCCTGCCGAAGCTGCGTGAGCGCATGCTGCTTGGCCTGCTCTCCCGTGCTCGGACGGGCTTCTTTCGGCATCGTTGCCCTCCCTGAGTGAGTGCCTGTCGAACGTAAATCTAGCCAAACAGGATTGTCAACAATTTTGTCCGCGGTATTGCGGTTACAGATTCTCCGGATCATGCCCGGCGATGGTGCGGCCGAGGCCCCGGGGCACCTACCGGAACGGCACCGGCTCCCTGCCCTCGTACGCCGCCCGCAGCAGCGCCAGCACGCCGTCCGGCGTGACCTCGCGGGGGTGGGCGTGGGCCTGGCCCGCCGTCTGGGCGGCCGCCACCCGCAGATCGGTCTCCTTCAGGCCGAGTTCGGCCAGGGAGCGGGGTGCGCCGAGGCTCGTCGACAGGTGGCGCAGGGCGCGGGGGGCGTCGTCCGTGTCCAGGGCGCGGGCCACGGACGCGGCGGCCTCGGGGACGGCGGGCGCGTTGTAGGCCAGCGCGTACGGGAGGATCACCGTGTGCGTCTCGGCGTGCGGCAGCCCGAAGGTGCCCCCGAGCACGTGGCACAGCGTGTGATGCAGGCCCATCGTCGTGGCGCCCAGGCAGGAGCCGCACAGCCAGGCGCCGTACAGGGCGCGGGCGCGGGCCTCGGTGGACTCGGGCTCGGTGGCGATGGCGGGCAGGGCGCCGGCCATGGCCCGTACGCCCTCCTCGGCCATCAGCGCGACCAGCGGCGAGGTGTCGGGGGCGTAGAGGGCCTCGACGGCGTGGGCGAGCGCGTTGACGCCGCTGGTGACGGAGAGCGGCACCGGGAGGGAGAGGGTGAGTCCGGGATCGTAGACGACACTGCGCGGCAGGACCGCCGGGTCCCGGCCGGTGCGTTTGGCGCCGTGTTCGGTCAGGCCCCACACCGGTGTCATCTCGGAGCCGGAGTAGGTGGACGGCACGGCGATCAGCGGCAGCCCGGTGCGCAGCGCGATCGCCTTGCCCAGGCCGATGGCGGAGCCGCCGCCGACCGCCACGCACCCGTCGGCGCCCGCGGCCCGCGCCACCTCGACGGCGCGGTCGGCCACGTCGGCGGGAACGTGCATACGGGCCCCGTCGTGCAGCCCGGCGCAGACGGGGCCCAGCGCGTCGGCGACCGCGCGGGCGGTGCCGGCGCCGCGGCTGCCGCACACCACCAGCAGCCGCCGCAGGCCCAGCCGTAGGGCCTCGTCCGGGGTGGCGGAGAGGGCGGCGCCGGGCCGGAAGACGACCCGCACCGGCCGGGACTCGTAGGAGAAGTCGAGGAAGTCCCTCACGAGCGGTCCCCGTCCGTGTCGCGTTCCAGCACCAGGTCGAAGCGCGCGTGACGGAAGGGGTTCGGCACGCCGAACTCCCTTGCCTGCAAGGGGTCGTCGGTCTCGGTGAACTCCTTCACCAGGCTCGGCTTGACCGCGAAGACCGCGTCGGAGCCGAGGTAGTCGCTGCCGGCGACGAAGATGTGCGTGGTGATCGGCACATGGCCCCCGGCGGTGGCGATGAAGTGGATGTGGGCCGGGCGGTAGGGGTGACGGCCGGTGGCCCGCAGCAGGTCGCCCACGGGGCCGTCGGTGGGGATGGGGTACGGGCTCGGCACACAGGTGCGGAACCGGAAGCGGCCCTCGGCGTCGGCGGTGAACAGGCCCCGGCCGTTGCCCGGCGGCTGGACGTCGGGGCGCTGGACGTCGTAGAAGCCGTTGCCGTCGGCCTGCCACACGTCGACGACCGCGCCGGGCAGCGGGGTGCCGTCGGCGGACAGCACCCGGCCGCTGACCACGCAGGGTTCGCCGCCGCCGACCAGGTCGATGCTCGCGCCGAGTGCACGGACCGGTGACTCGGTCATGTGGAAGGGGCCGAGGACCGTCGACTCCGTGGCGCCGGGCCCGTGTTCGCCGTTGAGCGTCTCGACGAGCATGGACAGGCCGAGCACGTCCGACAGGAGGATGAACTCCTGCCGGGTGTCGGTGCAGGTCCGTCCGGTCGCGGTGAGGAACCCGATCGCCCGCTCCCACTCCTGCCGGGTCAGCCGGGTCTCGCGCGTGAAGGCGTGCAGGTGCCGGATGAGCGCGGTGAGCAGTTCCCGCAGGCGCGGATCGGCGGTGGCGTGGAGGCTGGCCACCGCCTCGTCCGTGACCGTCGTGTCGGTGGCGTCGGTGGTCATGCGGGTCCCTCCGGCGGGTCCTCGGGCCGCCCGCGGACAGCGGGCCGTCCTGCTTTCAACCACGTTAGTCGGCCGGGCGGCCCGGGACGGGGCCGCCTTACTTGATCATGGCGTTCGCCACCACCACGACCACGCCGAGCAGCGCGTCCACCAGCCCGACGAGCACCGCCACCGGCCAGGTCCGGCCCGACCAGCGTGCCGTGACCAGCCCCAGGGTGAACAGCAGCGCGATGTTCAGGGCGAACGCCGGGTACTCCACCCCCTCGGCCGGCCACCAGCCCCAGCCCGCCCCCGCCAGCACCACCGCGGTCGGCAGCACCGCGGTGACCAGCGGCCACTCGTCGGCGAGCGCGCGCACGGCGTCCCAGCGGCGGTGCGGGCCGCGCTCGGCGATGTAGTGGGCGTAGCCGTGCGCGAGTGCGGAGGCCAGCGCGGTGACCAGCAGCCAGGCCGCGTCGTAGCGGCGGCGGGCCGGGGAGGCGGGGCCGTACTGGCTGAGGGCGGCGACCATCGAACTGGCCAGGACGGCGCCGTAGACACCCCCGAAGAGGACGGCCTCGCGCGTGTCGTGGCGGTGCGGCGCGGGGACGGCCGCCGTGGAGTCCGTCATGCCCTCAACGATCACCCGGGCCGGGGCGCCCCGCCAGTCCGGCCCGGGGCGACGAAGTGTCCCGTCCCGGCGGCCGGCACCCCACACCCTGTCGCCACCGCGGCCGTGTCCACCCTGGTTAGGGTCACCGCATGACGCACAGCTTCGCACTTCACGTCCCCGACGCCGCGCTCGAACCCGAGCCCCTCGACCCCGGGCAGATCGTCTCCGGCACGCCGGAGGTGACCGGCAAGGTCGTGTGGGAGTCGGCGGACGGCAGGCAGCTGCGCGGGATCTGGCAGATGACCCCCGGCGTCGTCACCGACACCGAGGCCGACGAGTTGTTCGTCGTGGTCAGCGGGTCGGCGACGATCGAGGTCGAGGGCGGGCCGACGCTGCGGGTCGGGCCCGGCGACATGGCCGTCCTGCGCAAGGGCGACCGTACGACGTGGACGGTGCACGAGACGCTGCGCAAGGCGTACGCCGTCACGCTCTGAACAGACGCGCCCGCAGCAGCCGTACGCCGTCGGTCAGCGCGTCGGTCACCGCCTGCGGCGGCTCGTCCGGCTCTCCCGGCTGCCGGCCCTCGCGCCGGGTGCGGGCGAGGAGCGGGAGCTCCACCTGGACGCCGGCGGCGCCGGTCATGTTCACCGGGTTGCGGGCGTGCAGCCCGCGCAGCGCGACGGGGATGCGCGCGAGGTCGGTGACCGCGCGGAACTCCGGCCGCAGGGCACGCAGTCCGAAGGCGAGCAGCCGGGCCGCGGACCGGTTGCGGCCGCCCAGGAAGATGGCGCGCGGGGCCGCCTCGCGCATATGGCCGTGCAGCGAGACGGTGACCGCCACCCGGGCCAGGAAGTCCTGCAGGAGGACGCAGTGCTCGGCCGCCATGCGCGGCGAGGGGATGTGCACCGGCTGCCGGGCGCCGGGCTGGGTGAAGACCAGGCTGGTGGCGCCGCAGCGCCGTGCCACCGACTCGGCGAGTTCGGCCGTACCGCCTTCGTTGCTGCCGTGCAGGGCCAGCAGTCCGATACGGCCGCGGGGCGTCAGCGTGGCGGTGAGGCGGACGCCCTCGATCTCCACCCGCTCGGTCAGCGGGCGCGTCAACTCGCCACCTGCACCGGCATGTTGTAGGGCGTGACGACCTGGATGGCGGAGGGCAGGGTGGGTCCGGCGGGCGGCAGCGCGCCGTGCGCACGCATCACGAGGTGGCAGGCCTCGCGCATGTCCCGGCGCAGGTCGTGGTGGAGCACGGCGGACAGGCGGTGCTCGCGCAGCAGCCGGGTATTGTCGTGGTCGAGGTCGTGCGCCACGAACACCGCGCAGGTGCGGCCGAGGTCCTCGAAGGCGCGCAGGGTGGCGTTGTTGCCGCCGCCGATCGAGTAGACCGCCCGGATGTCGGGGTCCCGCTCCAGCGCGGCGCGCACGAGGTCGTACTGGGTGGCGTCCAGACCCTGTCCCTCGGCGATCTCGACCAGGGCGCGCTCGGGGTGGCGGGCGCGCATGGCGCTGCGGAAGCCCATCTCGCGCTCCTCCTCGTTGCGGAAGAAGCCGCTGCTGAGGCTGGTGAGCACGTTGCCGGGGCGGTCGCCGAGCCACTGGCCCATCAGGTACGCGGCCGTGGCGCCGGCCGCCCGGTTGTCGATGCCGACGTAGCCGAGCCGGGCGGTGGCCGGCAGGTCGGTCACCAGGGTGACGACGGGGATGCCGGCCTCGGCGAGCCGGCCGACGGCGGCGGTGATCTCGGGGACGTCGGGGGCCTTGAGGATCACGCCCTGCGAGCCGCGCCGGGCGATCCGGTCCAGGATGCGGGTCAGCTCGGGGACCGGGCCGGTCTCGCGGAAGTGGAAGCGGGAGCGGACGACCGCCGGGTGCAGGGCCGGCAGCTCGGCCTCCAGGGCGGCGCGCACCGCGGTGGAGAAGCGCTCCGGCGTCTGCATCACTATGTCGATCATGAAGGTGCGGCCGACCAGCCGGACCTGGGTGCGCTGCCGGTCGAGGTCGGCGATGGCCTGGCGGACCTCCCGCGCGGTGCTCTCGCGCACCCCTCCGCGGCCGTTGAGCACCCGGTCCACCGTGGCCTCGCTCAGACCGGCCTGACGGGCGATCTCCCGGATCGGGAAGGGGTGTCCCACGACCGGCTCCTTGAGGGGTTTTTGATGGCTGCCTGCTGGTTGTTCGAGGGGTTTGTACTGACAAGAATGACAGAGCCGCGTCGCTCCGTGACCCGAGAGGACGACGATGTCCTTCCTATCCGTCCACCGTCGTACCTGGCTGTCCGAGCAGGACTGCGACCTCGACGCCTTCCGCGCACTCGTGGAGACCACCACCGACCGCGCCGATTACCCGTACGCCTCCGCCGTCGAGCACGGCGTCCTGGTCTACGACGGCGACCGGCTGCGCGGCGCCCCCGACCGGGCCGACGTGCAGGCCGAACTGGTCCGGGCGCTCACCGACGGGCCCGGCATCGTGGTCTTCAAGGGCGCCTACGCCGACCCCGGCGTCGTGGACCGGCTCAGCGCCGTGTTCGAGGCCCTGATCGCCGAGCAGCGGGCCTCCGGCGCGCGGGCCGGCGACCACTTCGCCCGGCCCGGCGCGAACGACCGGGTGTGGAACGCGCTGGAGAAGGCCGCCCGCCACGACCCCGAGGCGTTCGCCGACTACTACGCCAACGACGTCCTCGCGCTGGTCTGCACCGCCTGGCTCGGCCCCGGCTACCAGGTCACCTCGCAGGTCAACGTGGTCAACCCGGGCGGCGCGGCGCAGACCGCGCACCGCGACTACCACCTGGGCTTCCTGTCCAACGAGACCGCCGCCGCCTACCCGGCCCATGTGCACGCCCTCTCCCCCGTCCTCACCCTCCAGGGCGCGGTGGCGCACTGCGACATGCCGGTGGAGTCCGGGCCGACGATGTACCTGCCGCACTCGCAGAAGTACGAGCCCGGCTACCTCGCGTGGCGCCTGCCGCGGTTCCGGGCCTACTTCGACGCCCACCACGTCCAGCTCCCCCTCGCCAAGGGGGACGCGGTCTTCTTCAACCCGGCGCTGTTCCACGCGGCCGGCACCAACCGCTCCGCGGACATCCGGCGCATGGCCAACCTCCTGCAGGTGTCCTCGGCGTTCGGACGGGCCATGGAGACCGTGGACCGTGAGGCCGTCGGCAACGCCGTGTACCCGGTGCTGCTCAGGCGCCGGGCCGAGGGCGCCGGCGAGGAGTGGCTGGAGCGTGTGGTCGCCGCGTCCGCCGAGGGCTACCCCTTCCCCACCAACCTCGACAGCGATCCGCCCGTCGACGGCCTCGCCCCGCCCTCGCAGGCGGACGTCGTCCGGCGCGCGCTGCGCGAGGCCTGGACCCCCGAGGCGCTGCGCGCGGAGCTGCGGGCCGGCGCCGAGCGGCGCGCGAGCTGAAAGGACGCAAGCACTCATGGGGCTTCTCGACGACAAGGTGGTCCTCGTCAACGGCGGCAGTCAGGGCGTCGGCGCGGCCATCGCCCGGGCCGCCGTGCGCGAGGGCGCCGTCGTGACGGTGACCGGGCGGCGCCCGGCGCCGGGCGAGGCGCTGGTGACCGAGCTGACGGCCGGGGGCGGCAAGGCGATGTTCGTGCGGGCCGACCTGGCCGACGCGGAGCAGGCGAAGTCGGTGGTGGGTGACGTGGTCGCCGCGTACGGCCGGGTGGACTGCCTGGTCAACTCCGCCGGGCTCACCTCCCGCGGCACGCTCCTGGACACCACGCCCGACCTGTTCGACCGGCACATCGCGATCAACCTCAGGGCACCGTTCTTCACCATGCAGGCCGCGGTCGCCGACATGGTCGCCCGAAAGGCGCCCGGCACGGTCGTCAACATCATCACCTCCTCGGCGCACGGCGGGCAGCCGTTCCTCGCGCCGTACGTCGCCGCGAAGGCCGGCCTGATCGGGCTGACCCGCAACGCCGCGCACGCCCACCGCTGGGACCGGATCCGGATCAACGGCCTGAACATCGGCTGGACGGCGACCGAGGGCGAGGACGCGACGCAGAAGACCTTCCACGGCGCCGACGACGACTGGCGGGAGGAGGCCGCGGCCAGGCTGCCGATGGGCAAGCTGGGCCAGCCGGACGAGATCGCCGACTTCGTGGTCTTCCTGCTGTCGGACCGGTCGGGCGTGGTGACGGGATCGGTGATCGACTGGGACCAGAACGTCCTCGGCGGCCTCGACTAGACCTTTCTTCCCAGGCAAAACCCTCTTAGGAGCAAGAAACCTCATGCGTATCGGCATTCTCGGCCTCGGCCGTATCGGCGCCTTCCACGCCGAGACCCTGTCCGGACTCGACGTCGTCGAGTCGCTCGTGCTCACCGATCCGTTCGCCGATGCCGCCAAGTCGGCCGCGGAGCGGTTCGGTGGGCAGGTCGTGGACTCGCCGGAGGCGCTGCTGGCCGCCGGTGTCGACGGCATCGTGGTCGCGGCGGCCACCGACGCCCACCCCGGGCTGATCCTGGCCGGCGTCGAGGCCGGCATCCCCGTCTTCTGCGAGAAGCCGGTCGCGAAGACCATGGCCGAGGGCGTCGAGGTCCTCAAGGCCGTCGAGGGCACGGACGTGCCGATCCAGATCGGCTACAACCGCCGCTTCGACGCCGGTTTCGTCGCCGCGCGGGCCGCCGTGCGCAGCGGCGAGCTGGGCGCGCTGCACACCGTACGGTCGACGACGCTGGACCCGGCGCCGCCGCCGGCCGCGTACATCGCCGCCTCCGGGGGCATCTTCCGCGACTGCAGCGTGCACGACTTCGACATCATCCGCTGGGTGACCGGCCGCGAGGTCGTCGAGGTGTACGCGGTCGGCGGCAACCGGGGCGCCGACTACATCAAGGAGGCGGGCGACGCCGACACCACGGGCGCGCTCCTCACCCTCGACGACGGCACCATCGCCGTGGTCTCCAACTCCCGCCACAACGCCCGCGGTTACGACGTCCGGATGGAGATCCACGGCTTCACGGACTCCATCGCCGTCGGCCTGGAGGACAAGCTGCCCCTGCGCTCCGTCGAGCCCGGCGTGACCTTCCCGGCCGGCACTCCGCACGACTTCTTCATGGACCGCTTCACCGAGGCCTACCGCGCCGAACTCACCGCGTTCACCGAGGTCGTGGCCGGCACCCGGCCCTCCCCCTGCACGGTGGCGGACGCCCTGGAGGCCGGCTGGATCGCCGAGGCGTGCACGCTGTCCCTGCACGAGCACCGCCCGGTGACCCTCGCCGAGGTCCGCTCGGCCTGACGGCCGGCCCCCTCTCCCGTGTTCCGGGCGCCGGCCGGCGGGCGGTGTCCGGAACACCTTCGCGTCGCTCCACGTATGACCAGGGAAGGCGATCACGCCCACCGACCGAGGAGCGACGACGATCATGAATTCCGGCTATGACGCCCGTGCACTCCCCTCCCGCCACCGCAGCGTGGTGGTCGTGGGGGCCGGACCCGGCGGCCTCGCGACCGCGCGCGAACTGGAGCGCGCCGGACACCGGGTGACCGTCCTCGAGGAGCAGGACTCCGTGGCCGGCAAGTGCCGGAGCGTGGAGGTCGACGGCCTGGCCTTCGACCTCGGCGGCCACATCTGCACCAACCGCTACGAACGCGTCGCGGAGTTGGTGACGGAGCTGGACGTCCAGACGGAGCGCACCAGCCGCTACCGCGTCCTGGACGGGGCGACGGGCGCCCCGAGCCGGCAGGCCATGGCGTTCCTGCGCGACGAGGCCTTCGGCCGCTACCGGGCGCTCAGGGAGCGGGAGTTCCCGCGCATCGCCGAGCCCGGGCTCGCCCACTCCGCGCGGGCGCTGGCCGCTCCCGTCACCCGGTGGCTGGCCGAGCACGGCCTCGAAGCGATGGCCGAGTCCTTCGGCACCGGCTTCACCGCGGCCGGCTACGGCTACCTGGACGACGACGTGCCCGCCCTGTACTTCGTCAAGTACGCCGAGATGACGGGGCTGTTGTCCCACAGCCCCGAACTCCTCGGCCACGGCGGCGCGTTCACCGTCGTCGGCGGCTTCGGCACGCTGTGGCGGCGGGTCGCCGACGCGCTGAAGGACGTGCGGTGCGGGGTGCGGGTGGAGTCGGTCGAGCGGCACGAGGGCGGGGTGCGGGTGCACACCGACGCCGGCCCGGTGGACGCCGACGACCTCGTCCTCGCCGTGCCCCTGGACCGCGTCCTGCCCGTCCTGGACGCCACCGACGAGGAACGCGACCTGGCCGCGCGGGTCCGCTCCCACGCCTACCACACCACCCTCGCCGCCGCCTCCGGCCTGCCCGGCGACGCCTTCTACTTCCTCGACCGGCACACCGCGAGCCGTGCGGCGAGCGGGCACTGCGTCTCGTACCACCACCGCTACCCGGACAGCGAGGTGCGCACCTTCTACTCCTACGGCCGCCCCGAGGAGGTCCTGCCCCGGCTGCGAGAGGACGTCGCCGCGCTCGGCGGGCGGCTTGCGGAGGTGCACCTGCGGCGGGAATGGGCGTTCATGCCGCACTTCGCCGCCGACGACCTCGCGGCCGGCGCCCTGGACCGCCTCGACGCGCTGCAGGGCCGCAACCGCACCTACCACGTGGGCGGTCTGCCCGCCTTCGAGCTGATCGAGTGCACGGTCGCCCAGGCCCAGGACCTCGCCCGTCGCCACTTCCCGCCGGTGCAGGGCACACTGATCCCGCACGCACACACTCAGGAGGAACACGCGTCATGAGCGAACCGGGCCGGGACCCCTTGCGCATCGGCGTACTCGGAGCCGCACGGATCACCGAGCGCGCACTCGTCGACCCGGCCCGGGCCGGCGGCCACCGCCTGGTCGCGGTGGCCGCCCGCGACCGCGGCCGGGCCGAGGACTTCGCCGCGCGGCACGGCGTGGAGCGGGTGCTGGGCTCCTACGCCGACCTGCTCGCCGACCCGGAGGTGGAGGTCGTCTACAACCCGCTCGCCAACGGGCTGCACGGGCCGTGGAACCTGGCCGCCCTCGCCGCGGGCAAACACGTGCTGTCGGAGAAGCCGTCGGCGAGCAACGCCGAGGAGGCCGCCGAGGTGCGGGAGGCCGCCGCGAAGGCGGGGACGGTGTTCATGGAGGCCTTCCACTACCTCTTCCACCCGGTCACCCGCCGTCTGCACGAGCTGCTGGAAAGCGGTGAACTCGGCGAACTGCGGCGCGTGGAGACGCTGGTGGCGATCCCCGCCCCCGAGGACTCCGACCCGCGCTGGTCGCTGCCGCTGGCCGGTGGCGCGATGATGGACCTCGGCTGCTACGGCCTGCACGCCCTGCGGACGCTCGCCCCGTGGGCGGGCGGCGCGCCGGAGCTCGTGTCCGCACGCGGCGGCCGGCGGGCGGGCGCGCCGGGCGTCGACGAGTGGCTGGACGCCGAACTGGCCTTCCCGGGCGGGGCGACGGGCTCCGCGCGCTGCCACATGGCCTACGACGGGCTGGAGATGAGCTGCCGGATCACCGGCAGCCTGGGCGAGGCGTTCGCGCCGAACTTCGTGCTGCCGCACCTGGACGACCGCGTCGTGGTGCGCACCGGCGAAGGCGAGCGCACCGAGCGGCTCGGCACGCGTTCGTCGTACTCCTACCAGCTGGACGCCTTCGCCGCCCGGGTCCGCGAGGGCGCCCCGCTGCCGCTGGACGCCGACGACGCGCTGGCGACGATGACGCTGATCGACGCCTGCTACCGGGCGGCGGGCTTCGAGCCGCGCCCCCGGTCCGCGGTGTAGACGAACGTCGGGTACGGCTCCCCTGTCGCCCGCTGCCACGCCGGGACGACCGCGTCCCGGTGCCGGGCGCGGGCGTCGGCGAAGGCTCTCAGGCAGGTGACGTGGACGCCGGTGGCGGCGGTGCGGCGGGTGAGGGCGAGCAGGGAGCGCAGGGCGGTGACCGCCTCGGCGGGGCGGCCGGCGTCCAGGTGGGCCACGGCGGCCCCTTCGAGGGCACCGGCGAGCACGGCGACCGTCGCCGTGAGCTCGGCCGCCGTGCCGGGCTGCTCCCGCAGCAGGGTCTCGGCCTCCGCGCAGGCGGCCACGGCCGCCGTGTGGTCGTCGACGTCGCTCAGCGCCTGGGCGAGGACGCGCAGGCGGCGGGCGACCAGCGGGGTGTACGTCTCCCAGTCGGACTCGGCCAGCCGGCGGGTGAGCTCCACCGCCTCACGGGCGCTCGCCACGGCCTGCGCCCGGTAGCCGGCCTGTTGCTGACGCAGGCTCACATTGGCGAGGGTGCGGGCGAGTTCGGCTTCGCGGCCGGTGGTGAGCCGGTAGGCGGCCACGCTGCGTTCGCCGGCCGCGACGGCGGCGCGATGGCGGCCGGCCTGTTTGTGGCAGCGGGCCAGGTCGTCCAGGGCGTCGGCGAGCGCGGGCCGGTAGGTCTCGGGATCCTCGGCCGCGAGCCGGGCGTACAGGTCCGTCAGCTCCTCCAGGGTGCGCAACTCCTCGTGGCGGGCGTCGAGTTCGCGCAGGGTCGCCGCCAGCCGGTACAGGGCGAGGGCGAGCGCCCGCGCTCCCTGGGCCGGGCTGGTCCGGGACAGCCTGCGGGCCTCCTCGACCGCCTCGACGGCCGCCTCGCGGGCCTGTCGATGCCGGCCCAGGGCGCCCGCGCAGTCGGCCAGGTACGTCAGCAGCCGTACGCGCAGTGTCCGTACGTACGCGGGGGCCGCCCACACGACGGGGCCCGCCACCGCCTCCCGGGCCTCGGGGCCGACCGCGAGGGCCTCCTCGTGGCGGCCGAGCGCCCGCAGCCCGGCGACCAGCTCGACGAAGACCCGGGGTCCCACCAGGGCGCCCCGGCCCGCCTGCCGGGGCGTCATGGCCCGCAGCAGGGCGGCGCACTCCTCGAACACCGCCACGGACTCCTCGGTGCGGCCGAGGGCGCCGAGCGCCAGTCCGCGGACGCGCAGGGCCGTGGGCAGGCTGCCGAGCGGGAGGTCCCGTCGCGCGGGGCCGGGGTGGGCGCGGTACAACTCCTCGGCACGCAAGGCGGCTTGCAGGGCCTCGTCGGCCCGCCCGACGCCCAGCAGCGCCTCGGCCCGCACCTGGAGCGCGCACGCCCGCTGCGCCGGAGACTGCCGGGCGCCGGGGACGGCCATCGCCGCGTCCACCGCCGCGCACGCCTCCTCGTACCGCTCCGCCAGCAGCAGCGCCTGGGCGTGCAGCACCAGGGCCCGGGCCAGCCCGTCCCCGTCGGCCATCGCCCGGTGCACGGCGACCGCCTCCTCGGCCCACGCCAGCCGGCGCGGCACCGGCGGCGGGCGCAGCAGCACCCAGCCCGGGGCGAGACAGCGCAGCAGCACCGCGCCGAGCAGGGGCCGGCCCGCTCCCGGCGCCGTCCGGGCCGCCGCCCGCGCCGGCGGCAGCACCCTCCGCAAGAGCCCCATCGGCACCCCCTCGCCGTCACACGGAGGACGCCCGGCGCTCCGGCGCGGTTGCACGCCTGGGATGATCGGCACCATGGCTGTCCGCATCACCCCCGCCCGTGTCACCGACATCCGGCAGGTTCTGGAGGACCACGCCCGCTACTGGGGCGAGCGGGACCTGCGTGCGCTGCATCTGCTGCCGCTGGTCCACGAGTTCGGGCAGACGTGTCTGGTCGCCCGCTCCGACGACGGCATCACCGGCTACCTCATCGGTTTCGTCACCCCCGACCGCACGGGCTACGTCCACCTGGTCGCCACCCGCGACGACGCTCGTGGCACGGGCCTGGGGCGCGCACTGTACGACGCCTTCACCGAGGCCGCCCGGCGGCAGGGCGCGGTGCGGCTGAAGGCGATCACGAGCGTCGGCAACGAGGGCTCGGTGGCCTTCCACCGCCGCCTGGGCTTCGAGGCGCGGGTGGAGCAGGAGTACAACGGGCCGGGTCAGCCCCGGGTGGTGTTCACGCGGGCGCTGACCTGACGCCGTACAGGGCGGGGCGCTCGACCAGTTCGACGGGCACCCGGCCGCCGTCCTCCAGCGCCCGTACGCCCGCCTCGCACACGGCCGCCACCGCGTAGCCGTCCCACACGCCGGGGCCGGTGACCTCGCCGCGGCGGGTGGCGTCCACCCAGGCCTGGACCTCGCGGTCGTAGGCGTCGTCGAAGCGTTCGAGGTAGTCCTGGGCGATGGTGCCGCCCCAGCGGCCCGCCATGTTCGTCACCATGGCGTGGCCGTCGCCGACGCGGGCGGTGCCGCGTTCGCACACCAGCTCCGCCTGGACCTGGTAGCCGAAGCCGCAGTTGACGAAGATCTCGACGTCGACGACCGCGCCGCCGTCGGTCTCGAACACCACGAACTGCGGGTCCTGCACGCCGTCGGGCGCGTTCGCGGACGGCGCCGGGCGCAGCACCGTCACCGCCGTGATCTCCTGCTCCAGCAGCCAGCGGGTGACGTCCATCTCGTGCACGACGGAGTCGTTGACGAGCATCTCGCTGCTCCAGCCGGGCGGCGAGGCGACGTTGCGGTGCCGGTTGTGCAGCATCAGCGGGCGGCCCAACTGCCCTGAGTCCAGCAGGGCCTTGAGCTTGAGGTACTCGGCGTCGTAGCGCCGCATGAAGCCGACCTGCACCTGGCGCCGGCCCCGTTTCAGCTCGGCCTCCATCACGCGCAGCGCGGAAGCCGCGTCGGGGGTGAGCGGCTTCTCGCACAGCACGGGCAGGTCGTGCTCGAACGCCGCGAGCAGCGCCGCCTCGTGGGCGGGGCCCGGGGAGGCGATCAGCACGGCGTCGACGTCGGCCGCCGCCATCGCCACGGCGGGGTCGGTGTAGGCGGTGCAGCCGTCGACGCGGGCCGCGACGGCCTTGGCGCGTTCGGCGTCGGTGTCGACCACGGCGCTCACCCGGGCCCCGCTGGTGACCTCCTGGATGCGGCGGACGTGGTCGGCGCCCATCTTGCCGGTGCCGACCACGGCCACCCTGAGCGTTCCTTGCCGAGCCATGGTCGTCCCCCTCCGAGGGTCAGGCGCCGCAGGACCTCAGAAACCTGCGGGTGCGGACCGCGATGGGCAGCGGCTTGTCCGGCTCGCACGGGTACATGTCCTGCTCGACGATGGCGAACAGCTCCACGCCGAGCCGCTGCGCCGCCTCCAGCACCGGCCCCAACTCGGGGACGCCGGAAGGCGGTTCGCACATCACACCGCGCGCCACGGCCGGCCCGAACGGGGTGCCCTCGGCCTGCACGGCGGCCAGGATCCGCGGGTCGACCTGCTTGAGGTGCAGGTAGCCGATGCGTTCGCCGTAGGTCTCGATCAGCTTGACGCTGTCGCCGCCGCAGTAGGCGTAGTGCCCGGTGTCCAGGCAGAGGTTGACCAGCTCGGAGTCGGTGGAGTCGAGGAAGCGCTCGACGTGGTCCTCGGTGTCGATGTGGGTGTCGGCGTGCGGGTGGACGACGATGTCCAGGCCGTACGTCTCCTTCACCTCGTGCCCGAGGCGTTCCATGCCCTTGGTCAGGTACGCCCACTGCTCGCCGGTCAGCTCCGGCGGCTCCAGGATCTCGGCGGTCTTGTCGTCGCGCCAGAAGGACGGGATGACGACGAGGTGCCGCGCGCCCATCGCCCGGGTGAGCGCGGCCACCTGGCTCACGTGGTCCCAGGTGGACTCCCAGACCGCGGGGCCGCGGTGCAGGCCGGTGAAGACCGTGCCCGCGGACACCTTCAGGTCGCGCCGGGCGATCTCGTCGGTGAGCCGGGCCGGGTCGGTGGGCAGATAGCCGTACGGACCCAGCTCGATCCACGCGTAGCCGGCCTCGGCGACCTCGTCCAGGAAGCGGTCCCACGGCACCTGGCGCGGGTCGTCCGGGAACCAGACGCCCCAGGAGTCGGGGGCCGATCCGACGCGGATGCGGTCGAGCGCGGCCGGCATGTCAGGCCGTCCCCTCGGAGGCGCCCGCCACGGGCGCGGTGAGGTCGGTCTCCTCGGGCAGCTCCTCCACGTCGACGCCGCGCACCTGGGACAACTCGTGCTTGAGGGCGGCGAGTTCGGCGCCGCCGGCCATGTGGTTGGTCAGCTCGTCGAGGCTGACCTCGTCCCGGGAGGCGTTGAGTTCCATGGTGCCCAGGCGCAGCACGCTGAAGTGGTCGCCGACCATGTAGGCGTGGTGCGGGTTGTGCGTGATGAAGATGACGCCGAGGCCGCGGTCGCGGGCGGCGGCGATGTACTTCAGCACCACACCGGACTGCTTGACGCCGAGGGCGGCGGTGGGCTCGTCCAGGATGAGCACGCGGGCGCCGAAGTAGACGGCGCGGGCGATGGCCACGCACTGGCGCTGGCCGCCGGAGAGGGTGCCGATGGGCTGTTCCAGGTCGTCCAGGACGATGCCCATCTCGCGCAGTTCGTGGTCGGCGGTCTTCTTCATGCGGGCGATGTCGAGGCGGCGCAGGGGCCAGGGGCCCTTGGTCATCTCCGAGCCGAGGAAGAAGTTGCGCCACACCGGCATCAGCGGGACGACGGCGAGGTCCTGGTAGACGGTGGCGATGCCCTTGTCGAGGGCCTCGCGCGGGGTGGAGAAGCGGACCGGGGCGCCGTCGACGAGGAACTCGCCCTCGGTGTGCTGGTGCAGCCCGGAGATGATCTTGATGAGGGTGGACTTGCCGGCGCCGTTGTCGCCCAGGACGCAGGTGACCTGGCTGGGGTGGACCGTCAGGTCGACGCCGTGCAGGGCGCGGATGTTGCCGTAGGACTTGCCGGCGTTGCGCAGTTCGACGATCGCCCCGTCGGACCGCTCCGGGGCGGCGTCGGTGAGGATGGCGCCGTGGGTGCCGGAGCCGTTGCTGGATGTCATGGGTGGGTCACCTCCGGGTCGCCGTGCGGCTGACCCACAGATTGATCATTACGGCGCCGAGCAGCATGACGCCCAGGAAGGCCTTGAACCAGTCGGGGTTCCAGCCGGCGTAGACGATGCCCTGCTGCACCATGCCGAACATGAACGCGCCGAAGACCGGGCCGATCGCGGAGCCGGCGCCGCCGGTCAGCAGACAGCCGCCGATGACGGCCGCGGAGATGTAGATCAGCTCGTTGCCGACGCCCTCGCCGGACTGCACGGTGTTGAAGGAGAACAGCTGGTGCATGCCGACGAACCAGGCGCCGAAGCCGACCAGCATGAACAGGGAGATCTTGGTGAAGGTCACCGGCACGCCGACGGCGCGGGCGCTGTCCTTGTTGCCGCCGACGGCGAAGGTCCAGTTGCCGTAGCGGGTGCGCAGCAGCACCCAGGTGGCGATCGCCGCGAAGACCAGCCAGTACACGATGGTGATCTTGACCTGGACGCCGCCGACGTCGAAGGAGGAGGCGAAGATCTTCTTGGCCTGGTCGAAGCCGTCCATGTCGCTGATGTCGTCGGTGGCCACGTTGCCGGTGACCAGCTTGGTCACCGCGAGGTTGACGCCCTGCAGGATCAGGAAGCTGCCCAGGGTGATCAGGAAGCTCGGCAGGCCGGTCCTGACCACCAGCCAGCCGTTGAGGAAGCCGATCGCCAGCGACACCAGCAGGGCGACGAAGACACCGGTCCACACGTTCACCGTCAGCTGGAAGCTGAGCATGCTCGCGGTCAGCGCCGAGGTGATCACCGCGACGCCCGAGGACAGGTCGAACTCGCCGCCGATCATCAGCAGCGCGACCGGCAGGGCCATGATCCCGATGGTCGACGACTGGTAGAGGATGTTCGCCATCGAGCTGCCGTCGCGCACCGGCGGGGCCGTGATGAGGAAGAAGACGTACACCGCGACCGCGCCGAGGAAGACGCCCACCTCGGGGCGGGCGAGCAGCCGCAGCGCCAGCGGACGCCGGGCGGTGCGCCCGTCGGTCTCCTTCGGGCCGGGGGCCGGCGGTGCGCTCACCGCCGGCTCAGCCTGCTGGGCCATGCTCATCACCGGGTGCCCTTCGCGGCGAACTTGGCGATCGTGTCGACGTTGGACTTGTCGACGAAGGCCGGTCCGGTCAGCACGGGCTGCTCACCGCCGCCGCTGTAGTTGCCGTTGTTCTTGTAGAGCCACAGCGAGTCGACGGCCAGGTAGCCCTGCAGATACGGCTGCTGGTCCACCGCGAACTGGATCGTGCCCTTGCTGATGGCGGTCGTGAGGTCCTTGTTGAGGTCGAAGGTGGCGACCTTCGCCTTGCTTCCCGCGTCCGACACCGACTGCACCGCTGTCAGCGCGAACGGGGCGCCGAGCGTGGCGACGTAGTCGATGGAGGAGTCCTGCTTGAGCTTGGCGGTGATCGTGGACTTCACGGACGGCATGTCGGTGCCGTTGACGTAGAGGATGTCGGTCTTGCCGCTGAAGGTCTTCTTCACGCCGTCGCAGCGCTGGGTCAGGCCGACGTTGCCCTGCTCGTGGATGACGCAGACGGTGTGCTTGGCGCCGAGCTCGTTGAGCTTGTTGCCGAACGCCTCGCCCGCCACCGTCTCGTCCTGGCCGAAGAACTCCATCAGGCCGAGCTTCTTCCAGTCGCTGACACCGGAGTTGAGGCCGACGACGGGGATGTTCGCGGACGTGGCCTTGCCGATGACGCTCTTGAGGGCGTCCGGCTTGGCGAGGGTGACGGCGATGCCGTCGACCTTCTGGTCGATCGCGTTCTGCACCAGGTTGGACTGGTTGCCCGCGTTCGGGTCGTTGGAGTAGATCAGCTTGATGTTGTCCTTGGCGGCGGCGGCCTCGGCACCCTTGCGGACGATGTCCCAGAAGGTGTCGCCGTTCGGCGCGTGCGTCACCATCGCAACGGTCATACGCGGGGTGCTGGCCTTGCCCGCGGAGGCGCCGTCCGCGCTCTCCTCGGCCTTCTTGCCGCCGGAACTGCTGGAGCAGCCGGCCAGGGTCAGCGCTGCCGCGGCGGCCATGGCCACCACAGGGGCCAGTCTGCGGGAGCGGGAGTGCGAAGAGCGGTCCATCTTTCCTGGCACCTCACTGTGCTTGCGGGGGAAAGGGGGGATCTCGAAGATCCGGGGCCCGGGATCTTGGCATGTCCGGGTCTTGCGCCGCAAATACGACTGTTGCGCTGGGACGCGATCCAAGCCCTAGATGCGCCCGCTGTCAATACTTTGTTAAGACATCATTTCACGAGCTAGTCCGAATGTAAGTACAAACTATTGACAGTGTCGCCTCTCCCGGCCTACACCTGGGAGGCGGCAGGCCCACGGGGTCTGATACCCCCAGCCCGGTTCGAGGAGCGTTGCGCATGGCCGAGTCAGCCCAGCCCTTCGACTTGATCACCATGGGCCGTATCGGAGTCGATCTCTACCCGCTGCAGTCGGGGGTACCCCTCAGCCGGGTGGAGAGCTTCGGCAAGTTCCTCGGCGGCTCGGCCGCCAACGTGGCGGTCGCCGCCGCGCGCCTGGGCCGCACCACCGCGGTGATCACCCGCACCGGAGACGACCCCTTCGGCGCCTACCTGCACGAGGCGCTGAAGGGGTTCGGTGTCGACGACCGCTGGGTGACGCCCGTCGACGCGTACCCGACACCGGTGACCTTCTGCGAGATCTTTCCGCCGGACGACTTCCCTCTGTACTTCTACCGGCAGCCTAAGGCCCCTGACCTGGAGATACACTCCGGGGACCTGGACTACTTCGCCATCCGGGCGACCCGCGTCTTCTGGATCACCGGCACCGGACTGAGCGCCGAGCCCAGCCGTTCGGCCACGCTGGCCGCCCTCAAGGCCCGCGACAAGGCGGGCACCACGGTCTTCGACCTCGACTGGCGGCCGATGTTCTGGAGCGACCCCGAGGAGGCCCGCCCGTACTACGCGGAGGCCCTGCGGCACGCCACCGTCGCGGTCGGCAACCTCGACGAGTGCGAGATCGCCACCGGCGTGCGCGAACCGCGCGCCTGCGCCGAGGCCCTGCTCGCGGCCGGCGTGGGGCTGGCTGTGGTCAAGCAGGGCCCCAAGGGCGTCCTCGCGGTGCACCGCGACGGCACCACCACCGAGGTTCCGCCGGTCCCCGTCGAGGTCGTCAACGGCCTCGGCGCGGGCGACGCCTTCGGCGGCTCGCTCGTCCACGGCCTGCTGTCCGGCTGGGAGCCGGAGCGGACCATGCGGTACGCCAACGCCGCCGGCGCCCTCGTCGCCTCCCGGCTCGCCTGTTCCTCCGCCATGCCGACCGAGGCGGAGGTCGACGATCTCCTCGCCCGGGCGACCCCCTGATCGGAGCCCCCACTTGACCATCGGCATCCCCGACCTCGTCTGGGTCCGAGCCCGCCACCCCGAGGCCGTCGCCGAGGCCGCGGCCCGGCGCGTGCGCCGGCCGCTGCTCGGCGCCGGCGGCCGCCTGATGATCGTCGCCGCCGACCACCCGGCCCGCGGCGCCCTCGGCGTCGGCGGCAGCCGGCTCGCCATGGCCGACCGGGCCGACCTGCTGGAGCGGCTGTGCGTCGCGCTCTCCCGCCCCGGCGTGGACGGCGTCCTGGCCACCGCCGACATCCTGGAGGACCTCCTGCTGCTCGGTGTGCTCGACGACAAGGTCGTCATGGGGTCCATGAACCGCGGCGGCCTGCACGGCGCCGCCTTCGAGATGGACGACCGCTTCACCGGCCACCGCGCCGAGGACATCGAGCGGCTGCGCTTCGACGCGGGCAAGCTGCTGCTGCGCATCGACCACGACGACCCCGGCTCGCTGACCACCCTGGAGTCCGCCGCCCGCGCCGTCGACGACATGGCCGCCCGGCGCCTGCCGCTGTTCGTCGAGCCGTTCCTCTCCCGCCGGGTGGCGGGCCGGGTCCGCAACGACCTGTCCGCCGAGGCCGTCACCACGTCGATCGCCATCGCCGCGGGCCTGGGCGGCACCTCCGCCTACACCTGGCTGAAGCTGCCCGTCACCGAGAACCCGGACGACATGGGCGAGGCCCTGGAGACCTCCACCCTGCCCACCGTGCTGCTCGGCGGCGAGATCGGCGACGACCAGGAAGGCGCCTACGAACGCTGGCGCAAGGCCCTCGCGCTCCCCACCGTGCTGGGGATGGTCGTCGGCCGCTCGCTGCTCTACCCGGCCACGGGCACTGTGGAGACGGCCGTCGACACCGCCGTAGGCCTGCTGTGACACGGAGGAACAGGATGACGTATCACCTTCCCGCGGGTAAGGCCCTCGGTGGCCCCTACGTCGTGGACATCACGCCCGAGAAGGCCGGCTGGGGCTACTCCAGCCTGCGTGTGCTGGAGCTGCCGCCCGGCGGCACCCACACCTTCGACACCGGCGACAGCGAGTGGATCGTGCTCCCGCTCAGCGGCGGCTGCACGGTCTCGGCCGCCGACGACTTCGGCCACGACACCTTCGACCTCACCGGCCGCGACAGCGTGTTCAGCGCCGTCAGCGACTTCGCCTACGTGCCCCGGGACGCCCGGGCGACCGTCACGAGCACCGGCGGCGGACGGTTCGCGCTCACCGGCGCGCGCTGCACCCGCCGGCTGCCCGCCCGCCACGGGCCCGCCTCCGCGGTCCCGGTCGAGCTGCGCGGCACCGGCAACAGCAGCCGCCAGGTCAACAACTTCGGCGCGGCCGGCGTCTTCGAGTGCGACAAGCTCATCGCCGTCGAGGTCATCACCCCGGGCGGCAACTGGTCGTCGTTCCCGCCGCACAAGCACGACGAGCACCGCCCCGGCGAGGAGTCCGTCCTCGAGGAGATCTACTACTTCGAGTTCGCCGGCCACGACGGCACCCCGGGCCTCGGCTACCAGCGCGTCTCGCCCTCCGGGCACGGCCGCGGCACCGACGTGCTGGCCGAGGTGCGCGACGGGGACGTGGTGCTGATCCCCGACGGCTGGCACGGGCCGTCCATGGCCGTGCCCGGCCACCACATGTACTACCTCAACGTCATGGCGGGCCCCGAGCCCGAGCGGGCCTGGCTGATCTGCGACCACCCCGACCACGCCTGGATCCGCTCCACCTGGGCCGAGCAGCCCGTCGATCCCCGCCTCCCCCTCTACACGGCACCGGAGAAGTCCTGATGAACACGCCCACCCGCCGACTGACCGTCGCCCAGGCCCTGGTGCGCTTCCTGTCCGCCCAGTACACCGAGCGCGACGGCGTGCGCCACCGGCTGATCGCCGGCACCTGGGGCATCTTCGGCCACGGCAACGTGGCCGGCGTCGGCCAGGCCCTGCTGGAGGCGGGCGAGGACCTGATGCCGTACCACCAGGGCCGCAACGAGCAGGCGATGGTGCACGCGGCCGTCGGCCACGCCCGCCACCTCAACCGGCTGTCCGCGCAGGCCGTGACGACGTCCATCGGCCCGGGCGCCACCAACCTGGTCACCGGCGCCGCCCTGGCCACCATCAACCGCCTGCCGGTCCTGCTGCTGCCCGGCGACTACTTCGCCTCGCACGCCCCCGACCCGCTGCTGCAGCAGCTGGAGCACCCGACCGAGGCGGACGTGTCGGTCAACGACACCCTGCGCCCGGTGTCGCGGTACTTCGACCGCGTCACCCGCCCCGAGGCCCTGATCCCCTCCGCCCTGAACGCCATGCGGGTGCTCGCCGACCCGGCCGAGACCGGCGCGGTCACCCTCGCCCTCCCCCAGGACGTGCAGGCCGAGGCGCACGACTGGCCGGAGGAGTTCTTCGCCGAGCGCGTGTGGCACGTACGGCGCCCCCTGCCCGACCCCCACGAGCTGGCGGAGGCGGTCGCGGCGATCCGGGCCGCCGAGCGCCCGCTGATCGTCGCGGGCGGCGGCGTCCACCACAGCCAGGCCGAGGAGGCGCTGAAGACGCTCGTGGAGGCCACCGGCATCCCCGTGGCCTCCACGCAGGCGGGCAAGGGCTCCCTGCGCCACGACCACCCCGCCGACCTCGGCGGCATCGGCCACACCGGTACCGCGGTCAGCGACGACCTCGCGCGCACCGCCGACCTGGTGATCGGCGTCGGCACCCGGTACACCGACTTCACCACCGCCTCCGGCACCCTCTTCCAGCGTCCCGGCGTGCGGTTCGTCAACCTCAACATCGCCGCGTTCGACGCCCACAAGCTGGCCGCGCGGACGGTGGTCTGCGACGCGCGGGCGGGGCTCACGGCGCTGGCGGAGGCGCTGGCGGGCCACCGGGTGAGCCCGGCGTACGAGGCGGAGTACCGGGCGGGCAAGGAGCGCTGGGAGCGGGTCGTCGACGCCGCCTACACCGCCGCCGACGAGAACGCCGTACCGACCCAGACGCAGGTGCTCGGCGCCCTGGACGCGGTCGTCGGCGACGACGACGTGGTGATCAACGCGGCCGGCTCGCTCCCGGGCGACCTGCACAAGCTGTGGCGGGCCCGCAGCCCGCGCCAGTACCACCTGGAGTACGGCTACTCCTGCATGGGCTACGAGATCCCGGCCGCGATCGGCGTGCAGCAGGCGACGCCCGACACCCCGGTGTGGGCACTGGTCGGCGACGGCACCTACCTGATGATGCCGACCGAGATCGTCACGGCGGTCCAGGAGGGGCTGCCGGTCAACCTGCTGCTGATCCAGAACCACGGCTACGCCTCCATCGGCGGCCTGTCCGAGACGGTCGGCGCCGAGCGCTTCGGCACCGCCTACCGCTACCGGGTCTGGGGGTCCCCCCGGACGAAGTCTGGGGGAGGCAGCTTCACCGGCGCCCCGCTCCCGGTCGACCTCGCGGCCAACGCCGGCAGCCTCGGCATGGACGTCCTGCGCGCCAAGACCGTGCGCGAGCTGCGCGAGGCGCTCGCCGCGGCCCGCGCCTCCGACCGGCCGACGTGCGTGTACGTCGAGACCGACACCACCACCGCGACCGCTCCCCCGGCCGAGGCGTGGTGGGACGTGCCGGTCGCCGAGACCGCCGCCCGCGAGGCCGCCGTACGGGCCCGGGCGGAGTACGACCGCCAGGCCGCCGACCGCCGCCGCCACCTGTGAACTCCCGTACCACGAAAGGCCCTTGCCCGATGAAGACCATCACCCACTGGATCGGCGGCAAGCCCGTCGAGACCGCCTCCGGCCGCTACGGCGCCGTCTACGACCCGGCGACCGGCGCGCAGGAGAAGCAGGTCGGCTTCGCCACCGTCGACGAGGTGGACGCCGCGGTCGCCGCCGCCAGGGCCGCGTTCGAGACCTGGGGCAGCTCCTCGCTGGCCCGGCGCACGGCGATCCTGTTCAAGTACCGCGAGCTGCTGGACGCCCACCGCGACGAGCTCGCCCGGCTGATCACCGCCGAGCACGGCAAGGTGCACTCCGACGCGCTCGGCGAGGTCGCACGCGGCATGGAGATCGTGGAGCTGGCCTGCGGGATCAGCGCGCATCTGAAGGGCGAGCTGTCGACGCAGGTCTCCACCCGCGTCGACGTGGCGTCGATCCGCCAGCCGCTGGGCGTGGTCGCGGGCATCACGCCGTTCAACTTCCCGGCCATGGTGCCGATGTGGATGTTCCCGCTCGCCATCGCGTGCGGCAACACCTTCGTGCTCAAGCCCAGCGAGAAGGACCCGTCGGCGTCGTACCGCCTGGCCGAGCTCGCCGCCGAAGCGGGCCTGCCCGACGGGGTGCTGAACGTCGTGCAGGGCGACAAGGTGGCCGTGGACCGGCTGCTGGAGCACCCGGACGTCGAGGCGGTGTCGTTCGTCGGCTCGACGCCGATCGCGAAGTACATCCAGCTCAAGGCGGTCGAGCACGGCAAGCGCGTGCAGGCCCTCGGCGGCGCCAAGAACCACATGCTGGTCCTGCCCGACGCCGACCTCGACTTCGCCGCCGACCAGGCGATCAACGCGGCCTACGGCTCGGCGGGCGAGCGCTGCATGGCCGTGTCGGTCGTGGTCGCGGTCGGCGACACCGGCGACGAACTGGTCGCGAAGATCGCCGAGCGGGCGCGGAACCTGAGGATCGGCCCGGGCGACGACCCCGCCTCGGAGATGGGCCCGCTGATCACGCGCGAGCACCGCGACAAGGTGGCCTCCTATGTGACGAGCGCCGCCGAGCAGGGCGCGGAGGTCGTGGTGGACGGCACGGGCCACACGGTCGAGGGCCACGAGAACGGCTTCTTCCTCGGCGTCTCCCTGCTCGACAAGGTGCCGCTGACGGCGGACGCCTACCGGGACGAGATCTTCGGCCCCGTGCTGGCGGTGGTGCGCACGCAGTCGTACGACGAGGCGATCAAGCTGATCAACGACTCCCGCTGGGGCAACGGCACCGCGGTCTTCACCCGGGACGGCGGCGCGGCCCGGCGCTTCCAGCTGGAGGTCAAGGCGGGCATGGTCGGCGTGAACGTGCCGATCCCGGTGCCCGTCGGCTACCACTCCTTCGGCGGCTGGAAGGACTCCCTCTTCGGCGACCTGCACGTCTACGGCAACGACGGCATCGCCTTCTACACCCAGGGCAAGGTGATCACCACACGCTGGCCGGACCCGGCCGACGCGGGCATCAACCTCGGTTTCCCCAGCCACTCCTGACCCCCTGAGGGAGGTGTACGTCCATGGCGAAGACCCGTGCCTCGGCCCGCGCCGGACACGCCCCGGCGCTCGACTCCCTGGACTTCGCCCTGGACCGGGGCAGTCCGGTGCCGCTGTACTACCAGCTCGCGCAGCAGCTGGAGGCCGCCATCGAACACGGCGCCCTCGCCCCGGGCAACCTCCTGGGCAACGAGATCGACCTCTCCACGCGTCTCGGCCTGTCCCGGCCCACCGTCCGCCAGGCCATCCAGTCCCTGGTCGACAAGGGGCTGCTGGTGCGCCGCCGCGGGGTGGGCACACAGGTGGTGCACAGCCAGGTCAAGCGCCCGCTGGAGCTCTCCAGTCTCTACGACGACCTGGAGGCCGCCGGGCAGGGACCGACCACGCGGGTGCTGCGCAACGAGCGCGAGCCGGCCGCCGCCGACGTGGCGGCCGCGCTCGGTCTCGCGGAGGGCAGCGAGGTCGTCGTCCTGGAGCGGCTGCGCTCGGCGTTCGGCCAGCCGGTGGCCTTCCTGTGCAACTACCTGCCCGCCACCCTGCTCGACCTCGACACGGGGCGGCTGGAGTCGACCGGCCTGTACCGGATGATGCGGGCGGCCGGCGTCACCCTGCACAGCGCCCGCCAGTCCATCGGCGCCCGCTCCGCCACCGCCGAGGAGGCGGCCCGCCTCGACGAGAAGGAGGGCGCGGCCCTGCTGACCATGCAGCGCACGGCGTACGACGACACCGGCCGCCCGGTCGAGTACGGCACGCACGTCTACCGCGCCTCGCGGTACGCGTTCGACTTCCAGCTGCTGGTACGGCCGTGAGCCCTTGACGCGGGCGAACCCCTGGGCGCACATTCGTACATATACGTCGTAAACGTACGATGTCGCCCAGGGAGCCGGGTCGATGAGCGCACCCTCCACAGTCCTGGTCACCGGTGGGGCCGGCTTCATCGGCAGTCACACCTGCGCCGAACTGCTCGACCACGGCTACGAACTGATCGTGGTCGACGACTACTCCAACAGCTCCCCGCAGGTCTCCGCCTGGGTGCAGCGGGTCGCCGGCCGCTTCGTCGGCGCCGTCTACGAACTGGACATCCGCGACCGGCAGGCGCTGTCGTCGGTCTTCGCCCGGCACCCCGTCGACGCGGTGCTGCACTTCGCGGCGCTCAAGCACGCCGACGACTCGGTCCGCAGCCCCGTCGAGTACTACGACACCAACGTGGGCGGCACCACCGCCCTGCTGCGCACCATGCACGACCACGGGGTACACCAACTGGTGTTCTCCTCCGCCGGCGCGGTCTACGGCGACGCCGGTCCCGGGCCGCTGGACGAGTCGGTCCCGGCCCGCCCCGGCACCCCGTACGCGCTCTCCAAGTGGCTCTGCGAGCGCATCCTCGCCGACGTGTGCCGGCGCCGGCCCGAGTACACCGTGGTGTGCCTGCGCTGCTTCAACCCCGTGGGCGCCCACCCCAGCGGACTGCTCGGCGAGGACCCGCGCGGGACACCGGGCAACCTGATGCCGTACGTCGCCCAGGTCGCCGTCGGCCGGCGCCGGCTGCTGCGCGTGTTCGGCGGCGACTACCCCACCCCCGACGGCACCGCGATCCGCGACTACGTGCACGTCATGGACACCGTCGAGGCGCACCGCCTGGCGCTGGACCACCTCGCCGACGCGCCGGGGCTGCACGTGTACAACCTGGGCGGCGGGCGGGGCCGTTCGGTGCTCGACGTGGTCGCCGCGTTCTCCCGGGTCTGCGGCCGGCCGGTCCCGTACGAGATCGTCCCGCGCCGGCCGGGCGGGGCGGCCGCACGCGTCGCCGACGCGAGCGCGGTGGCGCGTGACTGGGGCTGGCGGCCCCGCCGCGACCTGGACGCCATGTGCCGGGACGCCTGGTGGTTCCAGCGGCTGCACCCACGCGGCTACGCGGCCGCCGCCGCGCGTGCGCCGAGGTAGCCGGGAGGGCCGTATGGGACGAGATGCGGCACGGCCGGCGTCGTGCCTACGATCGGCTCCATCGCCGCCCCGGAGTCCTTGGCAACGAACAGGGAGGCGCTTGCCGTGCTGACCCGCCCGCGGCCGCCCATCCACCGGCTGATGACCGCCTACCTCACGCTGGTCGCGAGCGCCGCGGCGCTCTACATGGGCGTGCCCGCCCTGCGCACACCGCTGTGGGCGCTGATCGGACTGGGCGGGGCCGCGGCGGTCGTCACCGGCGTCCGGCTGCACCGGCCCGCGCACCGCTGGCCCTGGCTGGTGCTCGCCGCCGGGCTGCTGGCGTTCTGCGCCGGCGACACCTACTACAACGTGCAGGAGCAGTACTTCCAGGCGTCCAACCCGTTCCCGTCGCCGGCGGACGCCTGCTACCTCGCCGTGTACCCGCTGTTCGCCGCCGGCCTCGCCGGGCTGGTGCGCTACCGCTGGGAGGGCCGCGACCTGCCCAGCCTGCTGGACGCGCTGATCATCACCGCCGGGCTGGCCCTGCCGGTCTGGGTGTACCTGGTGCAGCCGCTGACCACCCTTGAGGGCCTGACCTGGCAGCAGCGCGCCATCAGCATCGCCTACCCCCTCGGCGACGTCCTGGTCCTGGCGATGCTGGCCCGTCTGCTGTCCCCCGCCGCCGGCTCCGCGCCCAACCGCGCGGTACGGCTGCTGGTGCTGGGCACCGTGACACTGCTGGGTTTCGACATCGCCTACGGCGTGCTGCAGCTCAACGGCACCTGGCAGTCCGGCACCCTGCTGGACTCCGGCTGGATCGTGTTCTACACCGCCTGGGGGCTCGCCGCGCTCCACCCGTCCATGGCCGAGCTGACCGAGCCGCAGCCCCAACCGCCCGCCCCGGCACCGGCGGCCGGCCGGCGGCTGGTGCTGCTCGCCCTGGCCACGCTGATCGCCCCGGCCATCCTGCTGGTGGAGGAGCGCGCCGGCAGCGTGCACGACGCGACCGTCCTCGCCGCCTTCTCCACCGCGCTGTTCCTGCTGGTCATCCTGCGGCTGGCGGTCATGGTCGCGGCCCACCGCAAGGCCGTGGCCCGGGAACAGGCGCTGCGCGCGGCCACCGTCTCCCTGGTGGGGGCGCTGGGGGTGCAGGAGATCGCCGGGTCCTGCGAGAGCGCGGTGACCGCACTGCTCGGCTCCGACGTCCCGCACCGCACCGTGCTGCTGCCGGCCGACCGGGCCCAGGAGGTGTACGGCTCCCTGACCGGCGACGGCACCGAGGGCGGCGCCCACCACCGCTCGGTGCTGGTGCCGGTGCCCCGGCTCGACCCCGGACTCGCCGCCGGCCTCGGCACCGGCCCGGCCGTCCTGGTCTGCCCCATGGCACAGCCCGGCCGCCCGGCCGACCGGAACCTGCCCGGCCTGCTGCTGGCCACCGGCCCCGAACGCCAGCTCACCGAGATGCGCGGCTCCCTGGAGATCCTCGCCTCGCACGCGGGGCTGGCCGCCGAACGCATCGCGCTGCGCGCGAAGATCACCCGGCAGGAGAGCGAGGCCTACTTCCGCACCCTGGTGCGCAACGCCTCGGACGTCATCCTCATCGTCAACGACGACCTGACCGTCCGCTACGCCAGCCCGTCCGCGACGGCCGTCT
This sequence comes from Streptomyces sp. 7R007, assembly GCF_054850255.1. Lineage (NCBI taxonomy): Bacteria > Bacillati > Actinomycetota > Actinomycetes > Kitasatosporales > Streptomycetaceae > Streptomyces > Streptomyces sp. 7R007. The sequence continues at coordinate 638,066 of NZ_JBTWMV010000001.1, forward strand.
TCGGCAGCGCCGCGCGCCCCGGCACCGCGCTGCCCGACCTGGTCGACCCGCGCGACCGGGCACGCGTCGAGGGCGCCCTGGCGGCCCTGGACGCCGAGGGACGCCAGGAGGCGCACGACCACTGGTGGGTGGCGCGCGAGGACGACCGGATCGAGGTGGAGGTGCGCTGCCGCGACCTCCGCCACGACGAGACCGTCGGCGGGCTCGTGGTCACCCTCAGGGACGTGACCGAACAGCGCCGGCTGGAGCACGAGCTGACCCAGCGGGCCTTCCACGACCCGCTCACCGGCCTGCCCAACCGCACCCTGCTGCTGGAGCGCACCGGACGCGCCCTGCTGCGCGGCCGGCGCGAGTCGACGCTGACCTGCCTGCTCTTCGTCGATCTCGACGACTTCAAGATCGTCAACGACACGCTCGGCCACTCGGTCGGCGACCGGTTGCTGCGCGCGGTGGGCGAGCGGCTGGCGGAGACCCTGCGCCGCACCGACACGGCGGCGCGGCTGGGCGGCGACGAGTTCGCGGTCCTGATGGAGGACGCCCGGCAGCCGCTGGACGCGGAGCTGCTGGCCGCGCAGGTGATCCAGGCGCTGAGCAGGCCCTTCCAGCTGCCCGAGGGACTCGTCGGCGTCTCGGCCAGCGTGGGCGTGGCCACGGCGCTGGACAGCGACGACGCCGAGGACCTGCTCGCCCTCGCCGACCTCGCCCTGTACGCCGCGAAGTCCTCGGGCAAGCGCCGGTGGCGGCGCTACCGGCCGCAGCTGCGGATGCGGATGGCGGAGCGGCACGATCTTCAGGCACGGCTGGACGAGGCCATCGCCCGTGAGGAGTTCGCGCTGCGCTACCAGCCGGTGGTGGACATCGGCGCGGGCGACGTGGTCGGCTTCGAGGCCCTGGCCCGCTGGCCGCACGCGCGGCAGGGGCTGGTGCCGCCGGGCCGGTTCATCCCGCTCGCCGAGGAGACCGGCCGCATCGGCTCGCTGGGCTCCTGGGTGCTGCGCAACGCCGCCGCGGACATCGCCCGGCTCCAGCAGCGGGTGCGGACCTCGGCGCCGCCGTACGTGAGCGTGAACGTCTCCGGGCGGCAGTGGCAGGACGCGGGGTTCCTGGACGACGTCGGGCGGGCGCTGGAGACTCCCGGTCTGCATCCGGGGTCGCTGCAACTGGAGATGACCGAGTCGGTGCTGATGCGCCGGGACGACCGGCTCGACCAGGTCATCGGCGGACTGAAGTCCCTCGGCGTGCGCATCGCCGTGGACGACTTCGGCACCGGGTTCTCCTCACTGCGCTATCTGCGGGAGTTCCCCGTCGACGTCCTGAAGATCGACAAGACGTACATCGACGGCATGCCGCACAGCGCCCGGCAGACCGCCCTGGTCGAGGGCATCGTGCGCCTCGCCGACACGCTGGGACTCCAGGTGATCGCCGAGGGCGTCGAACACGAGGCACAACGGGACCTGCTGACGGCGATGGGATGCCGCTTCGGCCAGGGCTACCTGTTCGCCCGACCGATGACGGCCCAGGAGACCGAACAGGTGCTGCGCCGGGGGCGACGCCGGACGGGGCGGAGAGAGGCAAGGCGGAGGGGGACGGAACAGACGGGGCGAAGGGGAGCGGAACAGGCGGGGCCGACGGGAGGCGGGGGCCGGGGGGTGAGGGCGGACCGGGCCGGTAGGGCGGACCGGGCCGGTAGGGCGGACGGGGCCGACCGGATGGACGAGGCAGACCAGGCGGGCCGGCCGGGCCGGGCGGATGGGGCGAGGCTGGGCGGGCAGGCCGCTGCCGGGACGGAGGCAGGGCCGGGCCTGGCGGGTGGCAGGAAGCGGCCGGCGGAGCCTGACGGGGCGGAAACGGACGAGGCCCGGACGACGTCAGAACCGGACCCGACGGGTGGCAGGAAGCGACCAGCGGAGCCTGACGGGGCGGAAACGGACGAGGCCCGGACGACGTCAGAACCGGACCCGACGGGTGGCGGGGAGCCGTCGGCGAACCCTGACGGGGCGGATACGAGCAGGGTCCGGACGACGGCGGGGCCCGGTTTGGCGGGTGGCGGGGAGCCGTCGGCGAACACCGGCGGGGCGGATACGGACAGGGCACCGACAAAAGGCGCGCCGAACACGGCGGGCCGCGGAAAGTCGCCAGCGAACCCCGGCGGGGCGGATACGAGCAGGGTCCGGACGACGGCGGGGCCCGGTTTGGCGGGTGGCGGGGAGCCGTCGGCGAACCCCGGCGGGGCGGATACGGACAGGGCACCGACAAAAGGCGTGCCGAGCACGGCGGGTGGCGGAGAGTCGCCGGCAAGTCCTGACGGGGCGGATACGGACAGGGCTCCGATGACGGGCGTGCCGAGTGCGGCGGGTGGCGGGGAGCCGTCGGTGAGGCCCGGTGGGGCGGATGCGGGCAGGGTTCAGACGACGGCGGGGCTGGTGCGGGGCGGTGGCGTGGGGCGGTCGGTTGCCGTGCGGGCCGCCGGGCGGGGGCGTGACGCGCGGTGGGCCGATCTGGAGCGGCTGCGCGCGGGCAATCCCATGAGCGACGCGGTGCTGGACGAGGTGCGCGGGCGGCACATCCGCTGCGGGGACCGCTGGCTGGTCGACTTCGCGTCCTGCAACTACCTGGGCTTCGACTGGGAGCCGGAGATCATGGCCGCCGTCGGGCCCGCCGTCCACACCTGGGGCACCCATCCCAGCTGGTCGCGGCTGCTCGGCAGCCCCCGCCTGTACCCGGAGATCGAGGAGCGGCTGACCGCGCTGCTGGCCGCGCCGGACACCCTGCTGCTGCCCACCCTCACCCTCATCCACCACGCGGTGATTCCGGTACTGGCCGCGGGCGGGCACGTCTTCGTGGAGGCCACCGCCCACCGCACCGTCTACGAGGGCTGCGTGGCGGCCCGCGGCGAGGGCGCCACCCTGCACCGCTTCCACGCCGACCGCCCCGAGCAGCTGGCGGAGCTGCTGCGCAAGGCGCCGTCGGGCAGTGGCCCCCGCCTGGTCTGCCTGGACGGCGTCGACAGCATGCACGGCACGATCCCCGACCTGCCGGCCCTGGCCGCCGTGTGCCGGCGGTGGGGGGCGACTCTGTACGTCGACGACGCGCACGGCTTCGGCGTGATCGGCGAACGCTCGCCCCGGGAGCCGTGCCCGTATGGCACGCGCGGCAACGGGGTCGTACGGCACACCGGGGAGAGCTACGACGGCATCGTGCTGGCCGCGGGCTTCTCCAAGGCGTACTCGTCCCTGCTGGCCTTCCTGGCCCTGCCCACAAGCCTGAAGAACCACCTGAAGGTCGCAGCGGGTCCCTACCTGTACTCCGGCCCCTCCCCCACCGCCTCCCTGGCCACGGCGCTGGCCGGCCTGGAGGTCAACGACCGCCGCGGCGACGCGATCCGCGCCGACCTGTACCGCAAGACCGTACGGGTCCTCGACCACATCCGCGCCCTGGGCCTGGCCGCGCCGGGCGGCTGCCGGACCCCGATCGTGGAGATCCCGCTCGTGCACGCGGCGGACCTGGACGCGGTCGCCGGCTTCCTGTGGGACCGCGGCATCTACGTCACGCTGGCCGCCTACCCGCTGGTGCCGCGCGACCGGGTCGGCTTCCGCGTCCAGGTCACCGCACGCAACTCCGACGCCGACATCGACCGGCTCTGCGAGGTCCTCGACGCCCTCGACGAGCGCTTCGCGCTGCGCCACGCGGACTGAGGCGAGCGCCGTGCCGATCCGCAACGACGACGTCGACTGGGACAGCTGGCCGGTGCGGGACTACCTCGCCGAGAACTACCGCGAGCTGCACCCGGCCGACGCCGCCGTCATCGCCCACCACTGCGCCTACTACCGCACCCTCGCACCGGGCTCGGTGACCCGTTCCGTGGAGTTCGGCGCGGGCCCCAACCTGTATCCGCTGATGCTGGCGTCCCCGGTCAGCCGCCGCATCGACGCGGTCGACACGAGTACCGCCAACGTCGCTTACCTGCGGCGCCAGTTGACGCAGGGCCCGGACGCTTGCTGGCAGCCCTTCCACCGCCTCGCCCGGAGCCTGGACCCCCGGCTGCCGGCGACCGCGCGGGCGGCCCTGTCCGGCGTACGGGTCGTGCACGCGGACGTGCGCGCCCTGCCGCCCGCCCGCTACGGCCTGGCGTCCATGCACTTCGTGGCCGAGGGCGCCGGCGAGGACTTCGCGGAGTTCACCGCCTTCTGCCGGCTCTTCGCCCGCTGCGCGACGCCGGGCGGACACCTGGTGGCGGCGTTCATGGAGAACATGCCGACGTACCGCATCGGCACCTCCTCCGGATGGCCGGGCTGCCCGGTCGACCCGGACGCGGTGCGAAGGGTGTTCGCACCCCTGACCGAGGAGCTGACGGTGACCCGCATCGACACCGATCCGTCGCTGCCGGACTACGGGGACTCGGGGATGGTGCTGCTGACGGCGCGCGCCCGTAGCGGCCCCGGCGGTGACTGAGGGTCACGGTCCTGGCCCGGTGCCGCCTTCGCCGGGGCTGGGCGATCCGATGCCGGGCCGGCCCGGTGCCCGCAGGGTCCATCCCGCCGCCGACCAGGCGGCCGGGTCGAGGGCGTTGCGCGCGTCGACCAGGGCCGGGGTGCGGACCGTCCGAGCGAGGCTTTCGGGGTCGAGCTCCCGGTACTGGGGCCATTCGGTGAGGTGGAGGACGACGTCGGCCTGTTCGCAGGCCTTCGTCACGTCGAGCGCGTACTGGAGCTCCGGGCACACGGCACGGGCGTTGTCGATCGCCTCGGGGTCGTGCACCCGCACCTGGGCGCCGCGGTGCCGGACCGCCTCGGCGACGGCGAGGGCCGGGGAGTCGCGGACGTCGTCGCTGCCGGGCTTGAAGGCCGCTCCCAGCACGGCGACCCTGCGGCCGGGGAACGATCCGCCGGCCAGGCGGCGGGCGAGGTGGAGGGTGCGCCGACGCTGACGTGTGTTGATCTCGTCGACCTGCCGCAGCAGCAGCGCCGAGCGGCTCAGGCCGAGTTCCTCGACACGGGCGGCGAAGAGCCGCACGTCCTTGGGCAGGCAGCTGCCGCCGAAGCCGAGCCCGGGGCTCAGATGACCGCTTCCGATGCGGGGGTCGAGTCCCATGGCATGGGCGAGGGTCATGGCGTCGGCGCCGGTGGCGTCGCAGATCTCGGCCATGGCGTTGATGAACGAGATCTTGGTGGCGAGGAAGGAGTTGGCGGCCAGTTTGACCAGTTCGGCGGTGGCCGGGTCGGTGCGGAGGAACGGGGTGCCGGCATCGAGGAGGCTCTGGTAGAGCGACCGCAACCGCTCTTCGGCGTACGGCGAGCGCGTGCCCACGACGATGCGGTCCGGGTGCATGCTGTCCCGCACGGCGCACCCTTCGCGCAGGAACTCCGGGTTCCAGGCGACCTCGGCGAGCGGGCGCAGCCGCTCGGCGATGCGGTCCGCGGTGCCGACGGGGACCGTGGACTTGCCGACCACGACCGTCCGGCGGCGCGACGTGCGGCGCAGGTGCCGGGCCAGGGTGTCGACCGCGGCCTCGACGTGCCGCAGGTCGGCGGCGCCGGAGCCGGGGTGCAGCGGGGTGCCGGCGCACACGAAGTGGGTGTCGCCGAACCGCGCGGCATCGGCGGCGGAGGTGGAAAAGCGCAGCCGGCCGCCGTCCACGGCGCCGGCCAGGAGTGCGGCCAGCCCGGGTTCGTGGAAGGGGGCCCTGCCCTCCGAGAGGGTGGCGACCCGCTCGGCGTCGATGTCCACGCCGAGGACCTCGTGCCCGAGTTGGGCCATGCAGGCGGCGTGCACCGTGCCGACGTATCCGGTGCCGATGACGGTCAGACGCATGTCGGTCTCCCTGGTCGACTGAGGTCAGGTGCCCGGACCGGGTGCCGGTCGGGGCAGGCCCAGCAGGTCGCGGTAGCAGGCGTCGATGGTCTTGCACATGGCCTGCGGGGCGAAGGCGGTGCGCACCCGCCGACGGCCCTGCTGCCCCATCAGCTCCGCCTGGTCGGGGTGGTCGAGCAGCCAGCCGACGGCACGCGCCGCGGCCTGGGGATCGGAGGGGGCGACGAGCAGCCCGGTGGCACCGTGTTCCACGAGGTCCGGCACGCCGTTGACGGCCGTCGCGACGACGGGCCGCGCGCTGGCCAGGGCCTCGGTGAGGGCGCGGCCCAGACCCTCGTACAGCGAAGTGATCACGAAGACGTCGAGGCCGGCGGCGAGCCGGGCGGCATCCGACCGGGGCCCGGTGAGGACCAGATCGACGTCCAGTCGTGCGGCGAGCCGCCGCACCTCGTCTTCCAGCGGTCCGTCACCGATCATGACGAACGCGGTGCCGGGGTGCGCGGCGCGGACCGCTGCCGCCATGCGGACGAAGTCGTCCGGTGCCTTCTGGCGGTCGAGTCGTCCCACGGTACCGACCAGGGCCGTGGCGCGGGGTACCGCGAGCACCCGGCGGGCGAGTGGGTCGAAGCGGTCGGGAATGTCGGCGAGTTCGACCGCGGACGGCACCACCCGGACGCGCCCGGGTGGGGCCAGCCGCTCTTCGACGGCCTGGCGGGCCACGCGGGGTGCGACGGCCAGGAAACGGTCGGCCAGGCGGCGCGTCGCCCGCTCCAGCAGCCGGTACAGCGTGCGCCGCGGGCGTGACATGTACGGATGGAAGCTGACGCCGTGGAAGGTGTGCACGACGACCGGGGTGTGGCACAGCCGGGCCGCGAGCCGTCCCAGGAAACCGCCCTTGGCCGAGTGAGTGTGCACGACGGTGAACCGCTCGCGTCGCACGAGCCGCACCAACCTCCACAGCACCAGGGCATCCCGTGGTGTCAGGGTGTGCCGGAATCCGGCGATCTCGACGGTGCGCACTCCGGCGGCGCGCGCGCGGCTCCACAGCTCGCCGCCCGGTACGCCGGCGATCCACACCTCGTACCGCTCGGGATCCATGCCCGTCGCCGACAGCAGGGTGTTGCCGCCGGCTCCCGCCTCGAAGCGGGTGATGACGTGCAGGACCTTCAGGCGTGGCAGGGCCGGGGCCTTGGGGAGCAGGTCCGGCGGCGCGACCCGGGGAGGAGGGGCGGGCCAGCCCTCGGACGTGTCCGCCGGGCGTTCGGGGAAGGGCGCGAGAACCGCGTTCCGCATCGTCGTCACCGCCTGAAAGCTGTATATTTACGACGTATACATACATCTTCTCTCTGCGGGTGAACCGGGTCAATCAGCAGAAGAGGGCCGGAAGCTTGGCGGGAGGAACGCCCATGGTGCTGGCCGACCTCACGGCGATCGAGCCGCTGCTCGTGTGTCCGCGTTGCCGTTCGGCGCTGGCGGCCGGCGCCGACGCTCTGCACTGCACGGCCGCCCGCTGCCCCTGCCACGCCACTCGTGCGTTCCCGGTGGCCGGACACCGCCCGGTCCTGGTCGATTTCGACGCCAGCGTCGTCGACCGGCGGGCGCTGCCCGCCCCGGACGGCCCCTGGGAAGCCCCCGGGCCACGCAGGACCGCCGGCGCGGACGGTCTGCCCACCCCACTGCGCCACCTGCTCAAACCGCGCAACCGCGTCGCCGCCCGCAACATCGAGCGGCTGCTGGGGGCGCTCGACGGCCCGGCGCCCCGGCTGCTGGTCGTCGGCGGGGCGACGGTCGGCAACGGTGCGGACGCGATCTACCGGGATCCCCGCGTCGAGGTGATCGGGTTCGACATCGTCACCAGTCCGGTCACCCAGTTCGTCGCCGACGCGCACCGGATCCCGTTGCGCACGGCCTGTGTGGACGCGGTACTGGTGCAGGCCGTGCTGGAACACGTCCTCGATCCGCCCCAGGTCGTCGCCGAGATCCACCGGGTTCTCCGGGACGGGGGCCTCGTGTACGCGGAGACCCCGTTCCTGCAACAGGTGCACGCCGGCGCCCATGACTTCACGCGCTACACCGCGAGCGGCCATCGCTACCTGTTCCGCTCCTTTGAGGAGATCGCAGCGGGGCCGGTCACCGGCCCGGGCACCCAGTTGCTGTGGAGCCTCGACCACCTGGTCCGCGGCCTGACCCGCTCCGCCCTCGCGGGCCGCGCCGCCCGCGGACTGCTGTGCTGGCTGCGCGCGCTGGACCGGCTCGTGCCGGAGCGCTACGCGACGGACGACGCGACGGCCTTCTACTTCCTGGGGCGCAAGAGCGGCCGCGAGATGACGGCCGCGCAGATCATCGCCTACTACGGCGGGGCGCAGAGAGCGGGCTGACGACGCCCTCGCGACTCACCGCCGTCCCCCGAGCGCCGGCTCCTCGCAAGGACGGCACGCGCCGCTCCGCCCTCTCGGCACGCACCATCGCGGCCAGTCCCGTGCGGATGTCCGTGGTCGGCCGGTAGCCGAACGCGCGCCGCGCCAGAGCGATGTCGGCCGCCGTGCGCCGGGCGTCGCCGGGCTGCGCGGGTTCTCGAAGCACCTGCACCGGAGCGCCCAACTCGCCCAGCACGGCGATGACCTGACGCATGCTCACTTCGCAGCCGCCGCCGATGTTGGCGACGCCCGTCCACGTGGACAGCGCCGCCGCGCGCATCGCCGCCACCACGTCCCCGACGTAGGTGAAGTCACGGCTCTGGCGGCCGTCGCCGTAGAGCGGGAAGGTGCGGTGCGCACATGCGGCGGCGGTCAGTCGCGCGAACGCCATGTCGGGCCGCTGCCCGGGGCCGTAGACGCTGAACAGCCGCAGGCATGCCGTGGGTACGCCGAAGACGGCCCGGTAGGTCTCGCACAGCTGCTCGGCGGCGAGCTTGCTGACGCCGTACGGGGAGACGGGCCGCGGACGCACCGTCTCCGGGGTCGGGTACGCCTCCGCGTCTCCGTAGACCGACGAACTGGAGGCGAAGACCAGTCGGGCGGGACGGGTGTTCCGGGCCGCCTCCAGGACACGCTGGGTGGCGAGGACGTTGCGTTCGAGGTAGACGGCGAACCCGGCTCCCCACGAGCCCCGGACCCCGGGCTGGCCTGCCAGGTGGTAGACGGCGTCCACGCCCGCGAAGAGCTGCTCCAGGCGCAGCTCCAGCAGGTCGCCGCGGTGGAAGGCGAACCGGTCCCGGCCGAGCAACCGGGCGAGGTTGCGCCGCTTGAGCGCCGGTTCGTAGTAGTCGGTGAGGGCGTCCACGCCGACGACCTCGTCACCGCAGGCGAGAAGACGGTCGCACAGGTGGGAGCCGATGAACCCGGCGGCTCCGGTCACCACGGCACGCATCAGGATGCGCCTCCTCGGTCCCACGGGGCGTACAGCACACGGCCGGCCGTGGCGACGACCAGCAGTACGGCACGCCACGCCGTGGGGCGGCGCAGGAACCGCGCGTCCAGGACGGTCCGCTCGGGGACGAGGACGTTCAGGTAGTACGCCTCCGGGTCGGGGCGGCCGTCCAGCCGAGCGGCGAACTCGCGCGAGCGCAGCTGGCAGGGCCCGGTCAGACCCGGACGGTGGGCGAACACCCAGCGGTGCTCCGGCGGGTACCGGCGGGCGAGAGACGGCACTTCGGGGCGAGGCCCGGCCAGGGTCATGTCGCCGCGCAGCACGTTCCACAGCTGTGGCAGTTCGTCCAGGTGCAGCAGGCGCAGCAGGCGTCCCGTGCTCGTCACCCTGGCGTCGCGGCCGGCCGTCAGTGCCGGACCGGTGGCGCCGTCGCGCATGCTGCGGAACTTGTAGAGGGTGAACTCACCGCCGCCCTGGGCGACCCTCGGCTGCCGGAAGAGCACCGGCGTGCCGCTGGTGACCAGGACCCACCCCGCCAGCAGCAACAGGAGCGGAGCCAGGAGTGCGAGCAGTGTCAGCGCGCAGAGGACGTCCAGGGTGCGGCGCGTCCGAGTGAGGCGAGCCGGCGCCGGGAAGGGCGGGGCCCGTCGGAGGGTGCGGTCGATGGTGCTCATCACTGGACCTCTGGGGTATGTGCCGCATGTCCGTGATACCGTAAATTTACGGTGTAAACATGTTGGCCCCGGAAGTCGCATCCGGTCAAGCGAGGTGGACCATGTTCGAGCCGTACTACTTCTCCCCCGACTCGCTCTCCTCCCTGGCCGAAACCCATCGGGAGACCTTCCGCACCGCCCGGCCCTTCCCGCACGTCGTCCTGGACGGTTTCCTGCCCGAGCAGGTCGTGGACGAGGTCGTCGCGGAGTTCCCCGAACCCGGCGAGGTGCCCTGGACGCGGTTCGACAAGGCGACGTCCAAGAAGCTGGCGAGCGAGGGGGACGCGCTCTTCGGTGAGTTCACCCGGCACCTGCTCGCCCAGTTCAACTCCGCCACCTTCCTCGGCTTCCTGGAGCGGCTCACCGGCATCGACGGCCTGGTACCCGACCCGTACTTCGAGGGCGGGGGCCTGCACCAGATCGAGCGCGGCGGGTTCCTGAAAGTGCACGCCGACTTCAACCGGCACGAGAAGCTCCGGCTGGACCGGCGGCTGAACGCCCTCCTCTACCTGAACCGGGACTGGCAGGACTCCTACGGCGGCGCACTCGAACTGTGGGACCGGCGCATGACCCATGCGGTGACCCGGCTCTTCCCACGGTTCAACCGGTTCGTCGTCTTCGCCACCACCGACTTCGCCTACCACGGTCATCCGGAGCCGCTGACCTGCCCGCCCGGGCGCACCAGGCGCTCGCTGGCCCTGTACTACTACACGAACGGCCGCCCCGCCGAGGAACGCGCGTCCGCCCACAGCACGCTCTACCGGATGCGGCCGGGAGAGCGCGGCGACCGCGCCCGCCGGGCCGTCGAGCGCGTGACGCCCCCGATCCTGCTGGATGCCGCCCGGCACGCCCGGCGACGGGTGCTGTCCTCCTAGCCGCGTGCACCGCCGCGGCGCAGCCAGCGCAGATAGCTGCGGTAGACGGCCAGGGTGGGTCGGAGGTCCGACCACCGGCCGCGCAGCGCCGCCGACGCGAGCCGGGCCGCGGGTTCGACGGACACGCTGAGGGCGACGAGCAGTGCCGCCCGGTGACCGCTCCAGTGCCGGAACGCGTAGCGGCTACGGCTGCACAGCAGCAAGTAGTGCCGCCAGGGGCCGAGTTGGGAGGAGCTGACGTGCTCGGCGTGATGCACCCGCGCCTGCCGCACGTGGTACGAGGGCCAGCCGGCCCGGCGGGCCCGCAGCGCGAAGTCGACCTCCTCCAGATACAGGAAGTACCGCTCGTCGAAGCCGTCCAGCGCGCTGAACACCCCGCGGCGCACCAGGTAGAACGCGCCGATGACCTGGTCCACCGGGCCCGCCCGGACCAGTTCCCCGGGCCGCAGATGATGCGGCGGGAACAGCGCGGGCGCCACCCGGTCGAGTCCGGTCATCTTGCCGACGTACACGCGCAGGGTCGGGAACCGCGAGCAGGAGATGAGCGGGCGGCCGTGCGCGTCCACCATGAGCGCGCCGAAGATGCCGAAGTCGTCGGCGGCCGGCGTGCGCAGGAACCGGCCGACGGCCAGCAGGGTGTCCGGGTACAGCTCGGTGTCCGGGTTGAGGAACAGCACGAAGTCGCTGTCACCGAGGGCCGCGCCCTGGTTGCAGGCGGCGGCGAAGCCGCGGTTGCGGTCGTTGCGCACCACGTCGAGGGGGATGCCGTCCGCGCCGAGTCCGCCCAGCGAGCCGTCGGTGGAGGCGTTGTCGACGACCACCACCCGTGCGACGCGCAGCAGCGACCTGTCGGCGGCGGCGATCGAGTGCAGACAGGCGCGCAGATGGTCCCCGGTGTTCCAGTTGACGATCACGACGTCGGCGGCCGTTGCCGTGCTCTGCGCCGGAGTCATCGCGTCACCGGTTCCAGCTCCAGGGCCGCCGTCCAGGCCGGCAGCCACGCGTCGTACGTGTAACGGCGGCCGACGGTCTCGCGGGCCAGCCGCCCGAGCCGTGCCCGCGTGCCGGCACCGGCGTCGAGCAGGTGGAGGAGCGCGCCGGTCCACTCGTCGCGGGTGCGCGCCGCGGGCCAGCCGAACGCGTCGAGCAGACCGGCGTTGACGCCGAGGGGGCTCGCCACGGCGGGCAGCCCGGCGGCGGCGTACTGCAGCAGCTTGTATCCGCACTTGCCGACGCTGTAGGCGGTCGCGGGCAACGGCATCAGCCCGACGTCCATCGCGGCCGGCGCCGTGCGCTGGCCGGCCGGGCTCCAGGCGACGCGGTCGACGAGGGGTTCGAGCGCCCCGAGGGTGCGGGAGGTCGTGCCGACGAGCGTCAGCCGCGCGCCCGTACGCCGGTGCACCTCGGTGAGCGCCTCGGCGATCAGCAGCAGAAACGGTTCGTTGTGCGGTGAGCCGATCCAGCCGAGTCGCGGGGGATCGTGCAGGGCGTACGAGGTCTTCGGGGCGTAGTCCTCCAGCGAGACGCAGCTCGGGATCACCACGACGTCCCGGTGGAGCCCGGAGGCCCAGTCGGCCAGGACCGCGTTGCCGGCGATGACGCGGTCCGCGTACCGCACCGCCACGCGCGCCTTGCCCGCCTTGGGAGCGAGACGCCGGTGGAGGCCGCCTTCCCCGGCGTCCCACTGCAGGGCGTCGTCGAAGTCGTAGACGGCGAACTGCGCGCTCGTCAGCAGTCTCCGCTCCCACCAGCCCCGGCTGAGGGGCGAGGCCTCGCGGTGCAGGAGGAGCCGCTGCGGGCGAGTGCGCACGACGGCGCCCAGCCGCAGTTCCGCCCCGGCCAGGGCAAGCGGGTGGCGCAGCAGCCGGGACGGGGAGGAGTCCGGCAGCGACAGATAGCCATTGACGGCGAAGTCGCCACCGACCCGGTCCAGCCATTCGTAGACCCGGACCCGGGAGCTGCCGGCTTCCCGGCCGTAGGGGGTGATCGCCCAGCGATCCGAGTGACGTTCCATGGCTCGGCGTCCCACTCGTGTGCGCCGTACGTTTACGACGTAAACCCATGCTGCTTCGCGCTCCGCGCCACGTCAAGCGCGGTCGACGCGTGCCGGGACGCCGTGCATCGCCAGGGCCCCGAGGGCGAGCCCGGCGAGCACCGGCACCCCGGCCAGCAGCAGCGGGAACACCCCGTGCCGGCCCAGCCGCAGGACCAGCAGGTCGCCCAGCGCGGCGACGGCCGCGGCCGGCAGCGTCGCCCACGGCCACCGCGCCGGCAGACGCGGCTCCCGCAGCCCGACGTCCCTGCGGCACAGCACGACGAAGTACAGGGAGCCCGCCGCGAGTCCGACGGCGGTGGCCGTCACGACGCCCATCACACCGAAGGCCAGCGCCAGCGGTACCGTCAGCACGAGGTTCACGGCGGTCGCGACCCAGGAGTAGCGCGTCTCGTACCCGGGTCGGCCGATGGCGCGGACGAAACAGGTGCGCATCCCGGTGAACGCCACCTGCACCGAGTACCCGGCGAGCAGAACGGCGGCGACAGCGCCGCTCAGGGACAGCCCGGGTCCGAGCCACACCTGGACCGCGAAGCCGACGGCGGCGGTCGTCACCACCCCGTATCCGAGCACCGCCGGCAGCCAGCGGGCCTGCAGCAGGTGGTACTCCCTCACCGCGCCCTCCGGTCCGCCCCCGGCGTGGACGCGCGTCAGCCGGGTCAGGGTCGGCGGGAAGGCGTACAGCGGCAGGCTGCGCAGGGCCGTCGCGGCCTGGTAGCCGGCGGTGTAGACGCCGACGTAGCGCACCGGCAGCAGCGCCGCGATCACCAGTGCGTCGATCTCGCCGTTGAGGAAGAAGGTGACGGCGGACAGCTGCATACGGCCGGCGTAGCGGACGAATGCGTGTCGTTCGCGGCGGCTGGGCAGCAGGGGGCGCCGGACGCGCAGCCACCGGGCGCCGGCGGCGAGGCCACCGACCGCCACCAGCAGGTACCGGCCGACGGCCAGTACGGCGAGCAACGGCAGGTCGGGGCCCTGCCGGATCAGCGTGACCACGGCGGTCCCGTACACCAGGCAGGCCCCGGTGCTGACGGCCGCCAACCGCCGGAAGCCCGCGTTGGCCTGCAGCAGCGCGATGGCCGAGTTGGCGGACAGCGCCGCGGTCAGCAGGGGTCCGAGGGCCAGCAGCAGTCGCTCCGCCTCCGGCCGCAGGTGCTGCGGCACGTCCACGGCGGAGACGAGGGCGGGGCCGAGCAGCAGGCACAGGCCGGTCACCGCGGCTCCCAGGGCCAGGAACACCACGAGCGACGCGATGACGAGACGGCCCGCGCCCTCCCGGTCACCACGGGCGGCGTGGACGGCGTGGAAGCGGCCCAGCGAGGCGCCGATGCCGCCGTCCAGCACGGTCAGCGTGGCCAGCAGCACCAGGACCAGCGACCACACCCCGAACCGGTCCAGGCCCAGATGCCGGATCAGGTACGGGGTGAGCACCAGGTTGGTCAGCAGGGGCGCCGCCTGCGCCACCGCGCTGGGCCCGGTGCCGCGGAACAGCCTCCGCGCCCCGCCGTTGTGCGCGGCCCCGTTCCCGTCGGCCCCGGCTGCGGGCACCCGGCTCAGGCGGTCGCGCCGCATCCGCGGTCAACTCCCCCGCTCGGGCGCCTCGTTGCGCTCCTCGCAGGCGCGCACCACGGCCGCCGCAAGACCGACGGAGAGGTAGAACAGCACCCGCAGCGTCGTGCCCTCGAAGCTGGACTCCACGGCGAAGACGATCAGTTGCACCGTCACCGCGAAGCCCACGGCACGGCCCATGGGGCCGGCCCGCTCGCGCGAGAAGAAGAAGACCGCGGTTCCCACGAGGGCGAGCACGACGACGAGCCCGAGCAGCAGCCCGAAGCCCAGGACCTGCTGGACGTAGGTGTTGTGGACGCGTCCCAGCGGAACGTCCGAGCCGGGCGCGACGCCCCCGCCGTATCCCAGCACGGGCCGTCGTTCGATCCAGTGGACGGCCTCGGCGACGTAGTCGACGCGCAGGGTGGAGTTGGCCGAGCTGAATCGGGTGAGGAAGGAGTCGCGCGTGGCCCGGTTGAAGAGGTACAGCAGCGCCACGCCCACGGACACCACGGCGGCGGCGGACACCGCCTTGCCCAGCACCCGGTTGCTGATGCGCCGCCGGCGCAGGAGGTGCCCGAGGGCCGCCAGCAGCCCCGCGACGAGCAGTGCCAGCGCCACACCGCGCGAGAGGGTGAAGGCCACGGCCACGAGCGCGGCGTAGCCGGCCCTGGTGTACCGCGCGTCGGGCTTCACATGCCCCCAGACCAGGAGCACGGGCACGAAGAAGGCAAGGACCGTGCCGAGGTTGTTGGACGGCCCGAGCGCCGGATGCGACAACCGCGTGTAGTACGTCAGGTACCGGTCACTGTCCGGGGCGAGGCCCGACTCTTCGGGACCGAATCCCGGCACGTGCAGCAGCAGGAGGACCGCCGGGACGATCAGCAGGTACGTGTAGCGCCTGAGATACACCATGACCGCGTCCGGCGGGGCTCCGGCGAGTTCCCGCAGCACGAAGAGGTAGGCGACGACGCCCTCGGCGTAGACGAGCGCGCCGCGGGCCGTCTCCGCCCGGTTCTGGGACCAGATCACCGACAGTGCGCAGACGGCCGCGGGAACGCACAGCAACGCGAACAGCCGCAGATGCCCGACGTCCGGCGGCCGAAAGGCGCAGTCCAGCACCAGGGTCACGGCGACGGCGCCCAACAGGATGTCCAGGACCGACACCGACCTGATGAAGGAGTCGCCCGCCGGAAGTCGCACCGGCATGGCCGCGGCGAGCAGCACCAGGGTCAGCGCGACCCGGGGCCGGTGCCGCGCGGCCGTCTGCGCGCGAGCGGTCAGGACGGTCATCGGACCGCCTCACCGGAGACGGACATGCCGCTCGGCAGGTGCCCGTCGACCGCTCGGGCCGGGCGCGGGGCGGACGAGGGAGCCCAGGGCCGACGCGTCTCGCCCCCGCTGAGGACGGTGCCCACGACGGTGGCGCCCGCCGCTTCGAGGCAGCGCTCGGCCTCGGTGACCTCCTCGCCCCTGGTGCTCTTCGCCTCGACGACCAGGATGGTCCGGGGCAGCACGCGGGCGAGCACCACGGCGTCGGCCTCGGTCAGCACGGGAGGCGCCACGAAGAGCACCACGCCGTGCCGGTCCGCGAGCCGCTCGCACAACACGGCCAGCCGGTCGTGCCGCAAGGGGACTTCGTCGAGCTCCGGCCCGTTCGGCCGACCGGCGAGGGCCAGCAGCGGCAGTCCGGGGCGGACCGGCTCCAGTGCCTGGTCCAGGGCGACGCGGCCGGCCAGCACGTCCGTGAGGTTCCCGTCGGACACGAGCCCCAGGTCGGCGGCCAGCCGCCCATGCCGTACGTCCGCGTCGACGACGACGACACGGTCGCCGCCGCGGGCGAGGGTGACGGCCAGGGCCGCGGCGAGCCGGGCGGGAGCGTCACCGCCGGCTGGGGACGTCAGCGCGTACATCCGCGAGCTCGGGTCGGACGTGCCCGGACCGAGGTCCACCCCGAGCCGCCGGAAGGCCGCCCGTGCCCGCGGATGCCGTCCTTCCAGCAGGTCCGTGGGGCGGGTGTCCGCCACCGGGCGCGGCAGGACCGCGAGGAGGGGTGCCCCGGAGACCGCCCGCAGGTCGGCCTCGTCCCGGATCCGCGAGTCGGTGATCTCACGCAGCACCGCGGCGCCAAGGCCGAGGGCGAGCCCCAGCACCGCGCCGGACGTCACGTACAGGGTCCGGTTGGGCGAGACGATGCCCGGCACCGGTTCGGCGGGGTCCAGCACCGTGACCGTGACGTCACCGGGTTTCACCAGGTTCGCGAAGAGAGGCCCCACGGCGGCGGCGATGGTCCTCGCCCGCTGCTTCGAGTGGTCCTCCACGGTGACGGCGATGACGGACGTCCCGGCCGGGTTCACGGCGGAGATCTCGTGCCTGAGCCGGTCGGCGGTGTACGGCAGGTCCAGCTGCGCGATCAGCCCGCGGGCGACCGTGGAGCTGTTCAGCAGCCTCGTGTACGACTGTGCGGACTGCGTCGCGAGCAGCGAGCCCTGGTAGGCGTCGGTGGCGTTGCGGCCCGGGTTGGCGGACGCCACGACCAGCTGGGTCTTGGCCGCGTACACGGGAGGCTTCAGCCAGGCGATGGCGGCGCCGGCGGCCACACCGAGCAGGGTGAGCAGCAGGACGAGGGCCCGGTGCCGGCGCAGCAGTCTGAGATACGCCCTGACGTCCATGTCGTTCCCCTTCTCACCTCTGTCACGTTCTGGGCGGCCGTATCAGGCGAAGCGGTGACACCTCGTCCGCAGCTCCGACCGGTCGAGTACGAGCGCGTACTGGCCGTCGATCATCCGCGAGCCGGCGATCGGCGCGGTGGCGGAGGACAGACCCGAGCCGTCGAGATGACGCAGGCCGAGCACCAGGTCACGCAGGTCTCCGTTGGACATCCGGTCGTCGACGCTCACGGTCCGGGTGATCGCGTCCAGCATGCGCGCCGTGCCCAGCGGGTTGGTCGGTCCGGCTGCCGCGCGGATCTCGCCGACCAGGCTGTGCAGGAACTGCTGCTGCCGTCGGATCCGGTCGAGTTCACCGCCGGGCAGACCGTGTCGCTGCCGTACGTACGACAGGGCTTCGGCTCCGTTCATGACGTGCGTTCCCGCCGCGAACCGCCGGTGCTGCTCGGGGTCGTAGGAGTCCTTCGCGACGGTGATGCGTACGCCGCCGACGGCGTCGGTCAGTGAGGTGAAGCCATGCCAGTCGACGACGGCGAAGTGGTCGACGCGCACGCCGGTCAGTCGCTCACCGGTCTGGATGAGGAGCGGCGGTCCGCCCCAGGAGAAGGCGGCGTTGACCTTGGCGGAGCCGTGGCCGGGGATCGGCACCCAGCTGTCGCGCGGGATGGAGATCATGTCGGCGGTGCGTTCGCCGGGACCGAGGTGGACGAGCATGAGGGTGTCGCTGCGCTGGGCGCCGTAGGTCCACAGCCGCGCGGTGGCGTCGTCTCCGGTGGTCGGTCGGCGGGAACGGCTGTCGACTCCCGCCAGCAGGAAGGTGGTTCCCGGGTCCCTGGAAGGCCGTGGGCCGCTGGGGAAGGCGTGCGGGATGCGGGTCACCTGGTCGCCGTAGTGGTTGGTCGCCCACCAGATCCCCCCGGCTCCGAGCGCGACCAGTGCGAGCCCGGTGGCAGTCAGCAGGACCAGCACCCGCCACAGGAGGCGGCGGCCTCCGGTGGGAGCGGGGTGCGGCCTCGGCGGCCACTGCGGGTGCCCGGACATCAGAAGTCGTCCGGGTAGGGGTCGGTCAGTGCGGCGTGTGCGTGATCCGCCGGTTCCGTCGCGGGGAACCCCGGCAGCAACCCGGCGAGCAACTCCCGCACAGTTCCCCCGTCGTTGCGCTCCGCCGCCCCGTACAACGCCGGAAGCCGCCGTGCCAGTGACGGTGGGCGGGCCACGGGGGTCGCCGCCAGGATGCGGGGGTGGGGGGTGGGGGTGTGGTCCTCCTGGGCGCAGAAGAGGGTTTCGTTGAGTTTCTCGCCCGGTCGCAGGCCGGTGAAGCGGATGGTGACGTCGGGGACGTGCACCGAGCGGGCGAACTTGCGCACCAGGTCCACGATCCGCACCGGCCTGCTCATGTCCAGCACGAACACCTCGCCGCCGCGGGCCATCCGGGCCGCCTCCAGGACCAGGCCGACGGCCTCCTCGACGGTCATGAAGAAGCGGGTGACGTCGGGGTGGGTGACGGTGACCGGGGAGCCGGTGCCGAGTTGTTCGGCGACGACCGACAGGAGGGAGCCGCGGCTGCCGAGCACGTTGCCGAAGCGGACGGCCGCGCACACCGTGCCCGGCGGGGCGTCCTGCTGGGCGCTCTGGACGACGAGTTCGGCCAGGCGTTTGGTCGCGCCGAGCACCGAGACGGGGTCGGCGGCCTTGTCGGTGGAGATGAGCACGAAGCGCGCGGTGCCCACGGCGGCCGCGGCGCGGACGAGGTTCTCGGTGCCGCGGACGTTCGTCTTGACGCCCTCGCACGGGTGCAGTTCGAGGAGGGGGAGGTGCTTGTGGGCGGCGGCGTGGAAGACGACCTCGGGGCGCAGTTCGCGGAAGACCTGGTCGATGCGGGCGCGGTCGCGGATGTCAGAGATGACGATGTCGTCGCCGCGCAGCGCGTCGCCGTACAACTCCAGTTGCAGGCGGTGCAGGTTGGACTCGTCGTGGTCCAGGAGCAGCAGCCGGCTGGGCCCGAAGGCGCGTACCTGGTGGCACAGTTCGCTGCCGATGGAGCCGCCCGCCCCGGTCACCAGGACGCGCCGCCCGGCGACGACCGAGCGCGCCTCGGGGCTGACCACGTGCATCTCGGCGCGGCCGATCAGCGCGGGCACGTCGAGTTCGCGCATGTCGCCGCCGACCACGTCACGGCGGAGCGCGGCGACGAACGACGGCAGGTAGCGCACGCTCGCCCCTTCGGCCTCGGCGGCCCGCGCGACGCGGCGGAAGCGGTCCGGGGCCAGTCCGGGGACGGCGACGACGACGGCCTCGATGCGGTGGGCGCGTACGACGGTCCCGGTGGCGGCCAGCTCCCCCAGCACCGGCAGCCGCGCGACCGTTCCGGCGAGGCGTTTGGCCGGGTCGTCGTCGAGGAAGCCGACCGGGTCGAGGCCGTAGGCGGGGGTGCGGGCCAGGTCCCGGGCGAGGGCCCGGCCGGCCTCTCCGGCGCCGATCACCAGGGTGCGCAGTCCGGCGGGCGGGTGACCGCCGCCGGGGGCGGCCGCGTGACCGGCGAGTTCCTCGCAGACCCGGTCCACGGCCTGTTCGGTGAGGTCCGGGTACAGGGGCAGGGAGAGCAGCTGCGCGTGGAGCCGGTCGGCGCCCGGCAGCCCGCCGGGCGGGACGAGGGACCTCTCGCGCAGATACGGCAGCCGGTGCAGCGGCGTGAAGTGCACGGACGTGCCGATGCCGGCCGCGGCGAGCTTGTCGGCCAGGTCATCGCGGGAGACGCCGTACTCGTCCAGGACCCGTACGACGTAGAGGTGGTGGGCGTGCCGGCCGGGTGCCGCCGGTTGCAGGGGGCGCAGGCCGGGGACGGTCGCGAGGGCCGCCGTGTAGCGGTCGGCCAAGGTGCGGCGCCGGCGTTGCCAGGCGTCCAGGTGGCGCAGTTGGGCGCGGCCGATCGCGGCCTGGACGTCCGTCATGTTCGCCTTGAGGCCGGCCTCCTCGACGGTGTAACGCCAGCTGCCGCCCGGCAGGTTGCGCCGCCAGGCGTCGGCCGACATCCCGTGCAGCCGGGTGCGGCGGACGCGGTCGGCCAGCCGGGGATCGTCGGTGGTGACCATGCCGCCCTCGCCGATGGGCAGGTTCTTGGTGGCGTAGAAGCTGAAGCAGGACGCCCGCGACAGGCCGCCCACGGGGCGGTCCCCGACCCGGGTGCCCAGGGCGTGCGCGGCGTCCTCGACGACGTGCGTCAGCGGCAGCCGGGCGGCCCGGGCCAGTTCCGCGACGGGGGCGGGGGCGCCCGCGTAGTGCAGGACCATCATGGCCTGCGGGCAGCCGCACGCCCGGGCCGCGCGGGCGACGGTCTCCGGCGTGGGCATCGCCGTGCGCGGGTCGACGTCCACCAGGACCGGCCGCAGCCCGGCGTGCAGCACGGCCTGGGCGGCGCCGCAGAAGGTCACCGCCGGCACCAGGACCGTCCCGCCGTGCGGCAGGGCCAGCGCGCCCAGCGCCAGTTCGAGCGCCGCCGTGCACGAACTGACCGCGACCGCGTGCGCCGCCCCCACGTACGCGGCGAACTCGTCCTCGAACCGCTCGGTCTCCGGTCCGGTGGTCACCCATCCGGAGGCGAGCACCCGCCCGGCCGCCCGGCGGGCCTCGGGACAGATGCGGGGGGCGGCGAAGGGTACGGAGTCCGGCGGTCCCGGGCGGTCCGGCTGCCGCGTGGGGCCGAGCGGTCCGTGCCGGGGGCGCAGGCGGTGAACTGTCGTCATGGGGAGCTCCCCTGGTGGCGTCACTTCGTGGGGAACGGTTCGGGCGGGGCGGGCCGCGGGGAAGGGTTCCGCTACGGTGTCCGTCGGCCGACCGCACCACCCATAAGAAGTATATTTACGACGTATACGTACACTTTGCGCCGGTCCGCACATAGAGTCAACAGCGAGCGACGGCCGCTCGGGCGACCCCTCTGGAGGCACGGCATGGCCGACGAACGGACCGGGGCGCGGGGCAGGCCCGCCCGGCCCGAGACGGGGCCCGCGCGCCGGGCCAGCGACCGCGGGCGCTACGGCCGGCTGAGCCGGGAGCGGGTCCTGGCCAGCGCCCTGGAGCTGGTGGACCGCGAGGGCCTGTCGGCGCTGAGCATGCGCCGGCTCGGGGCCGAGCTCGGCGTCGAGGCCATGGCCCTGTACCGGTACGCGGCGGGCAAGGACGCCCTCCTGGACGGCCTGGTCGAGGCGCTCTACCTGGAGCTGGAACGCCGGCTCGCCGAACCGGAGACGGCCCCGGCCGGCACCCCCGCGCAGCCCGCCTGGCGCGCCGAACTGCACCGGATCGCCCGGACGACGTACGCCGTCTGCCTCGACCATCCGCAGGTCGTGCCGCTGCTCGCCACCCGCATGCTGGCGGTCCCGCTGGCCCAGCGGCCGGCGGCCGTGCTGCGCGACCACGAGCGGGTGCTGGCCCTGCTGCGGCAGGCGCCCCTGGACGCGGAGCGGGTCTCCGCCGTCTTCCGCGCCTTCACCGCCTGGCTGCTGGGCTACGTCACGGTGGAGCTGCGCCTCATGGTCGACAATCCCCAGGAGCCGGACCCCGCCTTCCGGCTCGGTCTGCACCGCATGTCCGCCCAGGAGCTGCCGCTTCTGCGGGAGACGGCCGCGGACCTGGCGG
Source organism: Streptomyces sp. 7R007 (assembly GCF_054850255.1). Taxonomy (NCBI): domain Bacteria; kingdom Bacillati; phylum Actinomycetota; class Actinomycetes; order Kitasatosporales; family Streptomycetaceae; genus Streptomyces; species Streptomyces sp. 7R007. The sequence goes on from NZ_JBTWMV010000001.1 coordinate 659,739, forward strand.
AGCGGGGAGGGCCGCAGGGGCTGGCGGCGGGCCTGGACGCCCTGCTGGACCGGTTCACCCGGCGCAGGTCCTAGCCCGGCCGGCCGGGCGGGGGCGCCGTCGTGCCCCGTACCTCCAGGAACGGCGTCGCGAGGTCGACCTCGCGGGGCCGGTCCGGCTCCTCGATGCGGTCCAGCAGCCGCTGCGCCGCCCGGCGGCCGACGTCGTGGCCGGCGTGGTCCACGGTGGTCAGCCACAGGTGGCGCAGGCGGGAGAGGTAGGTGTTGTCGTAGCCGACGAGGGAGAGGTCCCGGGGGACCCGCAGGCCGCTCTCCTCGGCGGCGGACAGGGCGCCGACGCAGGTCATGTCGTTGGCGGCGAAGATCGCGGTGGGCCGCTGCGGACGGCTGAGCAGCCGCACGGTGGCCCGGTAGCCGCCCTCCTCGGTGAGGTCCCCCGGCTCGGTGACCGCCGTCGCGGCCAGGCCGTGCTCCCGCGTCACGGCCTCGAAGCCGCGCCGGCGCAGCTCGCCGACGGCTCCCCGGCCCGCGATGTGCGCGAGATGCCGGTGGCCGAGTCCGATCAGGTGCTCGGTGGCCAGGCGGGCGCCGTGCTCGTCGTCGTTGGCGACGACGTCCACCTTCGGCAGCTCCGGCTCACGGGCGCCGGCGACGACGGTGGGGACCTGTCCGGCCGTGGCGCGCAGGGCATCGGGGTCCTCCAGGGTGCCGACGGCGATCAGACCGTCGACGCGCAGTTCGGTGAAGGTGCGGGTGAGGTCCTCGCCGAGCCGCCGGTTGAGGCGGCCGTCGGCGAGCAGCACGCGCAGGCCGCTGTCGTACAGGCGGGCGTTGAGTCCGTCGAGGAGTTCCACGAACCAGGGGTTGCGCAGGTCGTTCAGGAGCACGCCGACCGTCCGGGTGCGCCGTTCGCTGAGGCTGCGCGCGGCGGCGTTGGGCCGGTAGCCGAGCGCCTCGACGGCGGCGAGGACGGCCGCCCGCTTCTCCGGCCGCACGCCCTCGGAGCCGCGCAGCACCAGCGAGACCAGGGACTTGGACACGCCGGCCCGCTCGGCGACGTCGCGGATGGTCGGGGTCCTCATGAGTGGACCGTTCCACAGAGCGGACCGCCTTGTAAAGACTCTTGACAGCCTCACCGAACGCCCCCATCGTGAGCCGGGCCAGGGTTGTGGAACGGTCCAAAGAAGGAGCGGTCATCGTGGACAGGCTCGGCGTCGCCGTGGTGGGCTTCGGCTGGATGGGGCGGGTGCACACCCATGCCTACGCCCGGCTGCCGCACCACTTCCCGCAACTGCCCCTGCGGCCGGACCTGGTGACGGTCGCCGACGAGGTGCCCGGCCGGGCCGAGGAGGCGGCCGGGCGGTACGGCTTCTCGTCCGCGGTCCGCGACTGGCGCGAGGTCGCGGCGGACCCGCGCGTGCGGGCCGTGAGCATCACCGCACCGAACTTCCTGCACCGCGAGATCGGTGTCGCGATGGCCGAGGCCGGCAAGCACATCTGGATCGAGAAGCCGGTCGGCCTCACCGCGCAGGACGCCCGCGCGGTCGCCGACGCGGTCGCCGAGGCCGGTGTCCAGGGCACGGTCGGCTTCAACTACCGCAACGCGCCCGCCGTCCAGGCCGCCCGCGAGCTGATCGCCGCCGGTGAGATCGGCACGGTCACCCATGTCCGCATCCGCCTGTTCAGCGACTACGCCGCCCACCCCGAAGGCGCCCTGACCTGGCGGTACGAGCGTGAGCGCGGCGGCAACGGAGTCCTCGGCGACCTGGCCTCGCACGGCGTCGACCTGGCCCGCCACCTGCTCGGCGACATCGAGTCGCTGAGCGCCGACACGGCCGTCTTCGTGCCCGAGCGGGCCCGGCCCACCGGCGCCACCGCCGGTCACACCCGGGCGGCGGGCGGCGCCCTGGGCCCCGTGGAGAACGACGACTACGTGGGCTGCCTGCTGCGCTTCGCCTCCGGCGCCCGTGGTGTGCTGGAGGCCTGCCGGGTCTCGGTCGGCGAGCAGAACAACTACGGCTTCGAGATCCACGGCACGACCGGCGCGGTCTTCTGGGACTACCGCCGGATGGGCGAGCTGGCCGTCAGCCGCGGCGCCGCCTACCAGGACCAGCCGGTCAGCACGGTGTACGTCGGCCCGGGCGCCGGCGAGTACGCCGCCTTCCAGCCGGGCGCGGCCAACCCGATGGGCTACGACGACCTGAAGGTGATCGAGGCGTACCGCTTCCTGCGCTCCGTCGCCGAGGGGAGGCCGTACGGCGCGACCCTGGACGACGCCGTGGCGAGCGCGGAGGCACTGGACGCCATGACCCGCTCGGCCGAGGAACGGGCGTGGGTGAGCCTCGCGTGAGCGCCGTAGCCGTCGGGGTGGTCGGCGCGGGGAACATGGGCGCGGATCACGCCCGTACGCTGCACCGGTGGGTCTCCGGCGCCGTGACGCAGCCGGGGCTGTTCGATCAGGCGGCCGTGTAGCCGAGTTGGCGTCGCATGAAGGGGGTCATCAGGGTCTTCGCCTTGGCCAGTGCGGTGGTGCGGGTGCCGAGGACCGCGGTCTCTCCGCCGGGCACGGGCAGCACGGTCACTCCGTCGGCGGGGCCGAACGGCACGATGAGCGGGGTGCGGTGGACCGCGCGGTAGGAGCGGGGCCGCTTGCCGTGCCGGCCCGAACCGCGCAGGTACACGCGGATGTTGTGGGCGGCGACCTCCGCCTGGGCGAGCGCGGCGGGGGTCACCTTGAGCTCGCCCGCGTCGTTCACGTCGCCGACCGCGTACACGTCCGGGTGCCCGGCGACCCGCAGCATCCGGTCGACCTTCACGTGCCCGCTCCCGTTCAGCCAGTCGCCGTGCCCGGCCAGCCGCAGCCAGAGGGTGTTGGGGGTGGTGCCGGTGGCCCAGAAGGAGAGGTCGGCGGACAGGACGGTGCCGCGGGCGTCCCGGTAGGTGCCGAACTCGTTGCCGGGGGACATGAAGGAGTCCAGGCGCACCTCCACGCCGTGCGACTCCAGCCAGGCGCGGGCCTTGCGGCCGGCGCGGGCGCTGCCGGTGGAGTCGAGCAGCTCCGTCCCCGAGTGGGCGAGGGTGACCCGGGCGTCCGGGCGGGCCAGCCGGATCTCGGCGCCGAGTTCGACGCCGGAGGGGCCGCCGCCGACGACGAGGACGTGCTCGGCGCCGGCGATCCTGTGCTGGTGCCCGGCGAACGACTTGGCCGCCTCCTCGGGGGTGGTGCCGGTGAAGCGCGCGGGCTCGGGGTAGTCGGCGCCGGTGGCGATGACCAGCACGTCGTACGGCAGCCGTTCGCCCGTGGCCAGGTGGACCTCGCGCGCGGAGGTGTCGACGCGGACGGCCTTGCCGACGACGACACGGCCGTTGCTCAGCAGCCGGTCGTAGGGGATGAAGGGCGTGATCGTCCACTCCGGGCGCACCCCGGCGCGCAGGGAGGCGATGCGGTGGAAGAAGACCTCCTTGCGGTCCACCAGGGTGACCCGCGCCGTCGCGTCCAGGCGTTTGGCGAGCCGTACACCCGCGTAACCGCCGCCTATCACCACTACGTTGCCGTCTCGCACAACGGTCTCCTGTAACGGGTGGGGGGAACGGCAGCGAGCGTAGCAGTTGAAACCTCAAGCACCGGGTGGGCTTTGTGCGGATGCCGTGAAGAGCGGCGGGGATACGGTCGGCACGGAACGGTGCGCGGCCGCGGGGACCGGGTCAGTGCACGGGGGCGCCGGCCTGGGCGGGGAATCCGGGACGGCCGGCCAGCTCGGAGGTGCAGAACGCGCACCGCACCGCCGCCGCGGGCACGGTGCTCAGGCAGTCCGGGCAGTCGGTCTTGGCCACCGGCTGTTCCTTGACCGGGTTGAAGCGCGCCTGGAGCCGGCCCACGGGCAGGACGACGGCGAAGTAGATCACGGCGGACACCAGCACGAAGCTGATCAGGGCGTTCAGGAAGGCGCCGTAGGGGAACGCCGTCTCCCCGACCGTGAACGCCTGCTTGCTGAAGTCGCCGACCGCCCCGGTCGCCACTCCGATCAGCGGCGTGAGGAACGCGGTGACGAAGCCGGTGACCACGGCGGTGAACGCGGCGCCGATCACGATGCCGACCGCGAGGTCGACCACGTTGCCGCGCAGCAGGAACGAGCGGAATCCCTTGAGCACCGGGTACTCCTTGTGCGATGGGTGAGGGGTGACGGCGGCCCATGCTGCCGGTCGCTTTCTCCGGCGTCCAACCGCCTCACTCGTTCCGGTGAACGGCCGGCGGGCGCCACACCTCGGGGGCGGCCCGCGCCTGACCGATCACGCGAAAAAGGGCCTCCACAGGCTGCCGCCTGCGAAGACCCTTCGCACCGTCGGGACGACAGGATTTGAACCTGCGACCCCTTGACCCCCAGTCAAGTGCGCTACCAAGCTGCGCCACGTCCCGGTGCGCGTGCCGCGGTGGACCGCGTGATCGCGCCGACAGCACTTTACCCCATGTGCCCCGTCGCGCCGAAGCGGGCGGGGGTCGGGGGACAATCGTCGTATGGGCGAGACATCCTCCGAGCGGCGGGCAGGCGTGCGGGACCGGGACGGCGAGGGGCGGGCCCGCAACGCCCGGCCCCGGGACGGGCTCGGGCGGCCGCTGCCGTACGGGGCCCGGGGCGTGGCCCGGCAGCCCGAGGGCGTCGTGCGCGGACCGGAGCAGACCGTGGCCGAGGCGCAGGAACTGCTGGACGCGGGCAAGCCCTTCCACGCGCACGAGGTGTTCGAGGACGCCTGGAAGTCGGGGCCGGAGACGGAGAGGACACTGTGGCGCGGCCTGGCGCAGCTCGCCGTGGGGCTCACGCACGCCGCCCGCGGAAACGCCACCGGCGGGGCCCGGCTGCTGCGGCGCGGCGCGGCGGCCGTGCAGGAGTGGGCGGAGGTCTCCGGACAGCCGCGACCGTACGGGATGGATCTCGCGGGGCTCGCCCGCTGGGCGCGGGAGCTCGCGGAGGGCGTGGCGGCGGGCGGCGGTCCGGTGGACGCGGCGGCCCGGGCGCCGCGCCTGCGGTAGCGCCGCCGACCAGGGCGGACGCGGTGCGCCCACTGTCAGTGGCGTACGGCAGACTCGGGGTGTGCGAAAGATTCATGTCATCGGTATCGGCGCGGGCGACCCCGAGCAGCTCACCCTCCAGGCGGTCAGGGCGCTGCGGAGCACGGACGTGTTCTTCGTCCTGGACAAGGGCGAGGCGAAGAGCGACCTGACCCGGCTGCGCCGGGACATGCTGGAGACGCACATACCGCACGGATCGGCCTACCGCGTGGTCGAGGCGCGGGACCCGGAGCGGGACCGGAAGGCGGGCGGCGCGCAGTACTCCCCGGCCGTCGGGGACTGGCGCAGTGCCCGCGCCGGCATCTACGAGCGGCTGATCGCCGAAGAGCTCGGCGAGAGCGAGAGCGGCGCGTTCCTGGTGTGGGGGGACCCCGCGCTGTACGACAGCACGATCGGGATTCTGGAAGAGGTGCTGGAGCGCGGCACGGTCGCCTTCGAGTACGAGGTCGTGCCGGGCGTCAGCAGCGTCTCGGCGCTCGTCGCCCGGCACCGCACGGGGCTGAACCGGGTCGCCCGGCCCGTCCAGATCACCACCGGCCGGCGGCTCGCGGAGGGCTTCCCGGACGGCGTGGACGACGTGGTGGTGATGCTGGACGCGCACCAGACGTTCCTGAAGTACGCCGACCAGGACATCGACATCTACTGGGGGGCGTACATAGGCACCCCGGACGAGATCCTCGCCTCCGGCCCGATCGCCGAGGCCGCGCCGCGGATCGAGCGGTTGCGGGCCGAGGCCCGGGAGCGCAAGGGCTGGATCATGGACACGTATCTGCTGCGCAGGCATCCGCGGGAGTAGGCCGCCGGGTCGGCGGGCACTCGTGCGGACCGTCCCCGCATGCGGGAACAACCCCCAGGTGTGAAGGTGACCTCGTGACAGCAGCGTTGGAGGAAACCGCACTGCCCGCCGCGCAGCCCCCCGTCCTGGACACGCGTCGCCGCAACGTCGTCTTCCTGACGATCATGCTGGGCATGCTGCTCGCGGCCCTCGACCAGACCATCGTCGGCACCGCGCTGCCCACGATCGTGTCGGACCTGGGCGGCGCCGCGCACATGTCCTGGGTGGTGACCGCGTATCTGCTGGCGGAGACCGTCTCGACGGTCCTGGTCGGCAAGTTCGGCGACCTGTTCGGCCGCAAGGTGGTCTTCCAGGTCTCGGCGATCGTGTTCATCACCGGCTCGTTCCTGTGCGGTCTGGCCGGCAACATGTCGCTGCTGATCGCCTGGCGGGCGATGCAGGGCGTGGGTGCCGGCGGGCTGATGGTGACGGCGATGGCGCTGATCGCCGACGTCATCCCGCTGCGCGAGCGCGGCAAGTACCAGGGTGCCATCGGCGCGGTGTTCGGGGTGGCCACGGTCATCGGGCCGCTGCTGGGCGGCCTGTTCACGGACCACCTGTCGTGGCGCTGGGCCTTCTACGTCAACGTGCCGATCGCGGTCGTCGTGGTCGTCGCCGCCGCCCGCACCATCCCGGTGGTGAAGTCGGCCTCCCGGCCGGTCATCGACTACCTCGGCATCGCGCTGGTCGCGGTCGGCGCGAGCGCGCTGATCCTGGCGACGAGCTGGGGCGGCAACGAGTACGCGTGGGGCTCCGGCGTCATCATCGGCCTGTTCGCCGCCGGTGTGGTCGCGCTGGGGCTGTTCTGCCGGGTCGAGACCCGGGCGAAGGAACCGATGCTGCCGATGCGGCTGTTCGCCAACCCGGTCTTCACGGTCTGCTCGATCCTCAGCTTCATCGTCGGCTTCGCCATGCTCGGCGCGATGACCTACCTGCCGAGTTATCTCCAGTACGTCGACGGCGACTCGGCCACGATCTCCGGTGTGCGGACGCTGCCGATGGTGGTCGGCCTGCTCATCGCGTCGGTGTTCAGCGGCAACGTGGTCAGCAAGACCGGCCAGTACCGTCTCTTCCCGATCGTCGGCTCACTGGTCATGGGCGTCGGCCTGTTCCTGATGTCCCTCATGGGGCCGGACACCGGCGCCTGGCTGGAGTCGCTGTACATGTTCGTACTCGGCGCCGGCATCGGCCTGTGCATGCAGGTGCTGACCATCGCCGTGCAGAACACCGTCGAGTACGCCGACCTCGGCACCGCCACCTCGGGCGTCACCTTCTTCCGTACGCTGGGCAGTTCCTTCGGCACCGCCGTGTTCGGCACGATCTACACCAACAGCCTGGGGCCCAACCTCACCGACGGGATCGCCGCCGCCGCGCGAACCGGCGCCGCGTCGCCGGCCGTCATCGCCAAGGCGGCGACCAGTCCGGAGGGCCTGCACAGGCTGCCGGCCGCGGCGGCCGCCCCGGTCATCGACGCCTACGCCGACACGCTCCAGACCGTCTTCCGGTGGACCGTCCCGGTCGCCGCCGTCGGCTTCCTGGTCGCCCTCTTCCTCAAGCAGGTCCAGCTGCGCGACAGCGCCCGGGCCGGTTCGACGGACATGGGCGAGGGGTTCGCCTCACCGCACGGTGCGGACTCGCAGCGGGTGCTGGAGGCGACCGTCGGGAAGATCATCGGCAGCACGGACCAGGGCACCGCTCGCCGGCTGATCACGGAGTCCGACACGCGGCTCGACATCGCCGGTGCCTGGGCGGTGATGCAGGTCGAACTGTTCACGCGGATGGTGGGCCACGCGGGCCTCGGGCTGATCGCCGCGCGCCGGCATCTGCCGCCCGAGGTGTTGCTGCCGGTCTTCGACCGCATGGTCGAGGAGGGGTACCTGACCCGCGAGGGCAGTCTCCTCTCGCACACCGAGGCGGGCCGGCGTGAGGCCGCCGTCATCAGCGCGGCCTGGGCGAAGTGGCTGGAGGAGCAGGTGCGGCAGGACGTCGGCCGCCCGACCGACGCCGACCTGCGCGCCGCGGTGGACACGATCGCCAAACGGCTCCTGGTCGAGGACCTGAACAGTGGTCTGCCGCAACGGGCACGGGAGCTGGAACCGGCGACCGCCTGAGCGGGCCGGGTTGCGCGGGCCGCTGGGGGCGGTCGCGCTGCTGGCTGCTGGTGCCGGTCGGGCTGCGCGGGCCGCTGATGCCGGTCGGGCTGCGCGGGCCGGTGGGGCCGGTCGGGCCGGTCGGGCCGGTCGGGCCGATCACGCCGGTCTGAAGATCACGCCTTGTGGCCGGTCAGGCGGATCAAGCGACCACGGCCATCCGGCTGGTGAAGCCGGCGGGGTCGATTGGGCCGCGGATGCGCGGGCCGCGGGTGCCGGTCGCGCCGATCACGCCCGTCTGGCCGATCACGCCCTTTGGCCGGTCCGGCAGATCAGGCGATCAACCCACCCGGCTGGTCAGGCCAGCGGGGCTATCAAGCCCGGCGAGCCGGTCAGGCTCGTCAGGCTCGTCAGGCCGGTGTAGCTCGTCGGGCCGGTCATGTCCATCAGGTCAGTCCTGGGTTCAAGTGGTCGAGGGCGGTGGGCACGTCGGGTACGGCGGTCACACCCGGGGGCAGTGGTGGGCGGCGGACGATCACGACGGGCAGGGCGAGTTCGCGGGCGGCCGTCAGCTTGGCGGCCGTCGCTTCTCCCCCGCTGTCCTTCGTGACCAGTACGTCGACCAGGTACGCGCGCAGCAGCTCCGTCTCGTCGGCCGGAGTGAACGGGCCCCGGGCGAGGAGCACTTCGGTATGCGGCGGCATGGGAGGCTCGGGCGGCTCCACCGACCGTACGACGAAGTGGAGTTCCGTCAGATGCGCGAAGGCCGCAAGGCCCAGGCGCCCGGTGGTCAGAAAGATCCGGCGGCCCAGGCGGGGCAGCAGCTCCGCGGCCTCGGCCAGTGAACCTACCGGGTGCCAGCGGTCGCCGGGGCCCGGCCGCCAGCCCGGCCGGCGCAGTACGAGGGCGGGCACACCGGCGGCCGCCGCGGCCCGCGCCGCGTTCGCGGTGATCGTCTCGGCGAAAGGGTGTGTGGCGTCGACGAGGACGTCCACGCGCTCGTCGCGCAGCCAGCCGGCGAGCCCCTCCGCGCCGCCGAAGCCGCCGACGCGCACGTCCCCCGCCAGCGCGCCCGGCCTGCTCACGCGCCCGGCCAGAGAGGTGGTCACCCGCACACCGGGACGTGCCGTGAGGGCGGCGGCCAGTTCGCGGGCCTCGGTGGTACCGCCGAGGATCAGGACATGCGGGGGCATGGCAGGAGCGTACGAGACGCCCCGACCGGCAACGGTCCCGGCCCCGAGGGCCCCCCGGGACGACAGCGACCGGGACGACGGCGACCCGGACGACCGGGACACCCTCGATGACCCGCACAAACCCCGTCGGCCGGGACACCCGAGACCGACCCGGGCGGACCAGGTCGGCCGGGACCACTCGCGATGACCCGGATGGACCGGATCGGCCGGGACACCCGCGGCGACCGGGACGACCGGATCGGCCGGGATACTCGCGACGATCGGGACGGCCGGAGCACCCAGGACAACTGGGTCGGCCCGGACACCCAGGACGACCGGCATGATCGGGACGTCGCGACGCCCGGGGTGCCCGGACGGCGAAGGGCGGCCGTCCGGCGTATGGCCCGGCGGCCGCCCTCCGTGTTCGTTCGTCAGCCCTGGCGGGCCTTGAAGCGGGGGTTCTTCTTGTTGACGACGAAGACCGTGCCGCGTCGTCGGACCACCTGCGCGCCGGGCTTCGCCTTCAGCGCGCGCAGGGACTTGCGCACCTTCATGGTGCCGCCTTCCTCATCGTGCCGACTTCCTCATCGTGCCGCCGTCGCCGACCCCGCCGGCCGTGTCGGCGTCGTGAAACGGCCGTAGCGGCGCTCGAAGCGCTCCACTCGGCCCGCGGTGTCCAGGACCCGCTGGTTGCCGGTGTAGAAGGGGTGGCTCGCCGAGGAGATCTCGACGTCGATCAGCGGGTACGTGTGGCCGTCCTCCCACTCGATCGTCCGGGACGAGTCGGCGGTGGAACGGGTCAGGAACGCGACGTCCGCGGCACGGTCACGGAAGACGACGAGCCGGGATTCGGGATGGATGCGGGGCTTCACGGGGTTTCCCTCCTTGGGAGCGGCCTGGGAGCGGCAGTCGTCGTTCAGCGGGTCTCGCGGAACTCGACGTGCTGCCCGGCCACGGGGTCGTACTTGCGCAGGACCAGCCGGTCGGGGTGGTTCTGGCGGTTCTTGCGGGTCACGTAGGTGACGCCGGTTCCGGCCGTCGACCTCAGCGTGACGACGGGGCGCGCCTTGCTGCGTGCCATGGGGTCCTCCCTTCGCCCACGCCACGGATCCTTGATCCAGGCATGTCAATCACATGCGGTGTAACGCGGGCCCCCCTCCCCGCATTCCCGGCCCCGAACCCAGCCCCGGACCCCGCGATTCCGTGTCAGCGCAGCAGCAGCTGCAGTCCGCCGACGATGGTCGCTGCGATCACGAGCCGCTCGAAGAGCCGCTGGTTGATGCGGTTCACCGCCCACTTGCCGAACAGGGCGCCGGGCACGACGAAGACCGCGAGTGCGGCGTCGAGCAGCAGCGAGCGGCCGTCGATCAGACCGAGGCCCGCGCTGAACGGCACCTTCGAGACGTTGACGATCAGGAAGAAGAAGGCCGAGGTGCCGAGGAAGCCGAGCTTGCGGAAGCCGGCGGAGAGCAGGTACATCGACATCACGGGGCCGCCCGCGTTGGCGACCATGGTGGTGAAGCCGCCGAGGACGCCGTACGAGCGGGCCTTGACGCGGCCGGAGCGGGTGGCGACCGAGTCCGGTTCCTCGTCGGCGTCCGCGGTGCGCCGGCGCCACACCGTCACCGCCGCCATCAGCAGCAGGATCGCGCCGATCGAGGTCCGTACGACCTTGTCGTCGGCCCACACCAGGAACAGCGTGCCGACCACCACGCCGGCCGCGACCGCCGGGAACAGGCGCCACAGGGTGGGCCAGTGGGCGTGCCGGCGGTAGGTGAGGACGGCGAGGACGTCGCCGGCGATCAGGACCGGCAGGAGGACGCCGGTGGAGGCGCGGGCGGGCAGCACCGCGGCGAAGATGGCGAGGCTCACCGTGTTGGCGCCGCTCACGGCGGTCTTCGAGAAGCCGACGAGGAGGGCGGCGAAGGCGAGGGCGGCGAACTCCCAGCCGGTTATGTGCCAGAGCGTCATCGTGTCCATGCGGGGACCGATGCTATGTGCAGGCAACCGGTCCCGTAAGCACCGTCTCGCTGGTTGGCACCCGGCGTCGCCGGCGCCGGGTGATGCGGACCGGCGGCCCGTGATGCCGCTGGTGCCGCTGGCCAGACCCCGTTCCGCTCCCGTGCGGCGCATGCGGTGCAGTAAGGTCGTCAGGATGCGGGCGCCCGAGCAGCCCAGGGGGTGGCCCAGGGCGATCGCGCCGCCGGTGGGGTTGACCAGGGCGGGGTCGATGCCCAGCTGGTCCACGCAGGCCAGGGCCTGGGCCGCGAACGCCTCGTTGAACTCGGCCTCCTCCCGGCGTCTGGGAAGATCCCCGGACCAGGCCCATCCCCGACACGGCCCGAGGAGAGCGATGTCCGACGCCCGCGAGCACGTCCTCGCAGGAAGCCACGGCGCGGTCGCCGTACGCGCATGGCCCCGGGAGCGGCCCCGGTACGTGGCGCTGCTCGTGCACGGGTACGGGGAGCACGCCGGCCGGTACGAGGAGCTCGCCGGCGTGCTGGCCGGGCACGGGGCGGCGGTGTACGCGCCGGATCACCTCGGTCACGGGCGGTCGGACGGCGAGCGGGTGCTGGTGGCCGACTTCGAGGACGTCGTCGACGACCTGCACGCCGTGGCCGGGCTGGCGCGGGAGGCGTGTCCCGGGGCGCCGGTCGTGCTGGTGGGGCATTCCATGGGGGGCCTGATCGCGGCCCGGTTCGCCCAGCGGTACGGCGCCGGGCTGGCGGCGCTGGTGCTGTCCGGGCCGGTGATCGGCGCGTGGGAGCTGCCGGGGCGGCTGCTCGCGTTGGACGAGATCCCGGACACGCCCATCAGCCCGGCGGCGCTCTCCCGCGACCCGGCGGTGGGAGCGGCGTACGCGGCGGATCCGCTGGTGTGGCACGGGCCGATGAAACGGCCGACGGTGGAGGCGTTCGCCCGGACCCTCGGGACCGTCGCCGAGGGCGGGGGCGTCGGCGCGCTGCCGGTGCTGTGGCTGCACGGCGACGACGACCGGCTCGTCCCGCTCGCCGGCAGCCGCATCGGCGTCGAACGGCTCGGCGGCGTACGCGCCGAGCGGATCTATCCCGGCGCCCGGCACGAGGTGTTCCACGAGACGCACAAGGCGGAGGTGTTCGCCGACCTGAAACGCTTCCTCGACGGCGTCCTGCCCCGCTGATCCGCGCCGTCGCGCCGGCCCGGGCCCGGCTGTTTGCAGCAGTGGGTCATGGGCACCCGCGCACGCATGGAGTGGTTGCGGAGAGCGGCCTGCGTGGGTGAGGACCCCGAACTGTTCTTCCCCGTGGGGACGACGGGCCCGGCGTTGCGGGAGACCGCCGCCGCGAAGCGCGTCTGCGCCCGCTGCCCGGTGAGCGACCCGTGTCTGGCCTTCGCGCTCAGCAGCGGCCAGACGGCGGGCGTGTGGGGCGGCACGGGCGAGGAGGAACGCGTGGAGCTGTTCCGCACCTCCAGACGGCACATGACCAGCGACACGAGGAGGAGAAGCGCGCTATGACCGGTGTGAAGAGCACGCTGCCCGACGATGCCCGGAAGGTGGCCTGCACGGCGCTTCAGGACACGCTGGTGGATCTGCTGGGCCTGTCCCTGACCGGGAAGCAGGCCCACTGGAGCATCGTGGGGCGCAGGTTCCGCTCGATCCACCTCCAGCTCGACGAGGTGGTCTCGGCCGCACGCTCGTTCTCCGACACGGTGGCGGAACGCTCCGCGGCCCTCGGCGTGCCGCCGGACGGGCGGCCGGAGACGGTCGCCAAGGACTTCACCCTGCCCGACCCGCCGCACGGCTGGCTGCGCGACTCGGACGTCGTGCAGCTGATGGTGGACTCCCTGGAGGCGGCCATCGGGCGGCTGCGCGAGCGGATCGAGGCGACCGAGACGGCGGATCCCGTCACCCAGGACCTGCTGATCGCCATCACGGCCGAGCTGGAGAAGCAGCGGTGGATGTTCGACGCGGAGAACTACCCGCGCGAGGACTGACCCCGGGCCCGGCCGGAGCACGTACGTACGGAAGGGGCACCCGATGACCGACGCCCTCGAACTCGACGCGCTGTGGGAGGACTTCCACCGCGTGGTGAACATGACCTCGCAGGAGCTCGCCGCCTGGCTGCGGGTGCGGGACGCCGAGGAGCGGACCGAACCACTGCCGGAGGAGGCGGGCACGCCCACGGGGCAGCACGTCCTGGCGATCCTGCAGAAGCGGCGCACCGACCTCACCGACGAGGACATCCAGGTGATGTACAAGGTCGTGGACACGGTGACCGCGCAGACCGACATGGAGAACGAACCGGCGGCCGAGGACACTCCGCGCCGTCACCGGCTGATGACGATCGGCCACGACCCGCTGAAGCCGTGAGCGACCGGCAGGACGTCGTACGGCACCTGGTGCGCGGCCACGGGCGGACGTTCGCCGAGGAGGCGGGCATCACGCTCAGGGACACCCCGCAGCCCCTGTACCGGCTGCTGGTCCTCGCGCTCCTGCTCAGCGCCCGCATCCGCGGCTCGATCGCGATCGACTCCGCCCGCGAGCTGTACCGGGCGGGGCTGCGTGATCCGCGGCGGATGGCCGGGGCGGACTGGCAGGAGCGCGTCGACGCGCTGGGCCGCGGCGGCTACCGGCGCTACGACGAGCGCACCGCCACCCAACTGGGCGACGGTGCCGAGCTGTTGATCGAACGCTGGGGCGGGGACCTGCGCCGGATGCGGAAGGAGGCGGACGGCGACATCGACGCACTGCGCCGGCTCCTCCAGGAGGTGCCCGGCATCGGTCCGGCCGGTGCCGACATCTTCCTGCGCGAGGTGCAGAGCGTGTGGCCGGAAGCCGCGCCGTACCTGGACGCCAAGGCCCTCGACGGGGCGGCGCGGCTCGGCCTGCCGAAGGACCCGGAGCGGCTGGTGAAGCTCGCGGGACGTACCGAACCGGCCGTTCTCGCGGCCGCGTTGGTGCGGGCGGCACTGGATGAGAAGGTCGCCGAGGACAGCCTCCGCGGCGCCGCGTGACCGCATGCGACGCCCGACAGGACGCCCGCGTCCTCGACGCCGACCCGCGGACCCGCCGACTCGCGTCGCCTGACGCCCGTCAGCCCAGCAGCCATCCCCCGTCGACGTTCAACTCCACCGCGTTCACCGACCGGTTGCGCAGCAGGAAGTCGACGGCGTCGACCACGTCGGCCATCGTGGCGAGCCGTCCGGTCGGGGTCCTGGCCCGCAGCCCTTCCAGCACCTCGGCCGGCTTGGCCAGCCAGTAGGGGCTGTCACCGACGACGCCCGGGTGGATCGCGTTGACGCGGACCGGCGCGAGTTCGACGGCGAGGGTGTTGACCAGGCCCCGTACACCGGCGTTGACGGTGGCGACCGTGGTCGCTCCCGGGTAGGGGCGCTCCTTGGCCTGGCCGCCGAAGACGACGACCGCGCCGTCGTCGGGCATCCGGGGCCGCAGGACGTGCACGACCTCGGTGTAGCCGACGAGCTTGAGGGTGACGAGGGCGAGGGCCGCGTCGATGTCGTAGGCGGTGGCCCGGTTCTCGTCGCGGGAGACGCCGGCGAGGACCAGGTGGTCGACGTGTCCGACGCCCGCCAGCGCCGCGGCGATCTCCCGCGGCCGGGACAGGTCGAGGGCGAGTCCGCGCGCCCCGACCTCCTTGGCGACGGTGTCCGCGCGGTGGCCGTCGCGGCCGGTGAGCACGACCCGGTCGCCCACCCGCGCGCGGACGCGGGCGAACTCCCGGCCGATCCCGGACGTGCCGCCGACGACGAGGACACTGCTCATGAGCGAAGGGCCTCCCTCAGGTACTGCCAGTCGCGGGTGAAGCGGTACGAGTGGCGTGGCGGCGGCTGCGGTGCCTGCGTCTCCAGCCAACGCAGCGGTCCCGTACCGGCGTTGGCGAAGCCGTGCACACAACCGGCGCCCGCCCAGGCGCAGTCGCCGGGGCCGAGCCGGTGGGTCACGCCGTCGAAGGTCGCCTCCGCCTCGCCTTCGAGGAAGTAGTACGTCTCCTCGAAGGGGTGGTCGTGGGTGCCGGCGACGCCGTCGGGAGCGTACTGCACCATGAACATGGTGGAGGCGACCGCGCCCAGGTCGCTGTCGACCATCGTCTTCACGGTGATGCCGCTGTAGACGAGCAGGGCGGTGCGCATGCTCGCGGAGACGGCGAGCAGGTCCTGGGACTGCTTGCCGGGGTCCATCTGGGCGGGTTCGAAGTGGCCGAAGGAGCGGGTGCGCGGGTCACGGACGTCGATGCGGACGGGGTCGCGCCGGGGCAGCTCCGGTACCGGCTGGGTGTCGTACCCGTAGCGCGCCCGCGGCACGGGCGCCAGCATGTCCGCCCAGCGTGCGGCCGTGTCCCCGGCGCCGCGCCAGGCGTGCGGGACGCCGGTGGGCAGGAGGCCGTAGTCGCCCTCGCCGAGGAGGTACGAGCCCTCGGGCACGTCGAGGACCACGCTCCCGTCGAGGACGTGGAAGCTCTCCTCGTAGGAGTGCACATGGGCCGGGACCGCTCCGTCCGGCCGCAGTTCGCACAGGCCGAAGCCGGTGTGCACGCTGCCGTCCTCCTCGCCCACCAGCGCCCGCCTCCGGTGGCCGAGCCGGTCGTAGGGCGGGGCGGGCAGGTCGGCGGCCCGGCGCACCAAGTGCCGTGTCATGCCGTCCCCTTCGCCTGCTTCGCCTGCTTCGCGGCCAGCAGCCGCTCCCGGGACTCCTCGACCAGCCGCCGCGCCCGCGCCACGTCGGCGGTCGGCTTGCCGTCCCGCTTGCGGACCACGCCGTCGACGATCACCGTCTCCACGTTGGAGACGTCCGCCGACAGCGTCACCGCGGCAGCCGGGTCGTGCACCGGGGCGACGTTCAGGGCGGTGCCGTCGAGGGCGACGACGTCGGCGCGCTTGCCGGGGGTCAGGGAACCGGTGCGGTGTTCCAGTCCCGCGACGTGCGCGCCGTTGCGGGTGGCGATCTCCAGCATCTGACGTGCCGTCAGCATCGTGTCGGGCACCGGGGTGTCGGCCTCCCAGCAGGCGGCGTTGACGCGGGCGCGCTCGGCGCCGAAGGCCGCGCGGATCTGGGTGAACATGTCGCCGGGGACGGTGGTGACGACGTCGATGCTCAGCGAGGGGCGCAGGCCGTGCTCGATCGCCTTCATCACCGGCGGCCAGCCGTGCCCCATCTGCGTCTCCACCTGTGGCGCGATGGACACCGTGCCTCCGCTGTCGGCGACCATCCGCCACTCCTCGTCGCTGAGGTGGCAGCAGTGGATGTAGGTGGTGTCGGGGCCGAGGAGCCCCAGGTCGCCCAGTTGGCGCACCATGCCGAAGCGGCCGGCCAGGCGGCCCATCGCCACGTGCACGGTGATCGGGATGCCCAGGTCGCGGGCGAGGGCCCATTCGGAGGTGACGACGTCGGTGACGCAGAAGCCGGGACCACGGGTGGCGAGGGCCATCGTCAGCAGGCCGTCGTCGGAGGCGAAGTGCCGGTCCCGGACGCGGCGCACGTCGTCGCCGGGGATCGCGATCTTGCTCTCGAACCAGTAGTCGGCGAGGGAGGTGTTGGCGCTGCCGTAGGCGTACTGCGCCCGGATTCCGGTCTCCTTCAGGGCCTCGATCGCCGCGTCCGGGTGGTCGGGGGTGTTGTTGATGTGCGACCAGTCGACGAGGGTGGTGATGCCGGCGTCGAGGCATTCCAGGGCGCCGGCGAGGTTGGCCGCGTACACGTCCTCGGGCGTGTAGAGCGGAGCGAAGGTGTCGAGGATGTCGATGAAGTAGTCGTCCAGGGTGGCGTCGGGGGCGACGCCCCGGATGGACGCCTCCCAGGTGTGGCGGTGGGTGTCGACGAAGCCGGGGATCACGATCCGCCCGGTCATGTCGAGGACGTCGGCGTCCGCGCTGATCTCCGGTCGCACGGCCGCGATCTTCCCGTCCTCGATGAGGACGTCCCCCCTCGGCAGGTCCCCGACGGCGGGGTCCATGGAGATGACGTACCCGGCGCGCAGGAGTGTCCGATCGGTCATCGCGCTTCCTCCTCAGGGGTGTTCAGTACGCGGCGAGGCTCCGCACGGCCGCCACGACCTTGTCGGCGGTGGGGATGACCCGCTCCTCCAGCGCGTCGGCGAAGGGCAGCGGGACGCACTCCCCCGCGATCCGCCGCACGGGCGCGTCCAGCAGTCCGAACCCCTCGTCGGCGACGACCGAGACGAGGGTGGCGCCCCAGCCGCCCTGGTACGGGTTCTCCTCGACCGTCACCAGCCGCGAGGTCCTGCCGAGGGAGGCGAGGACGGTGGCGGTGTCCAGCGGGACGAGGGTGCGCAGGTCGACGACCTCGGCGTGGATGCCCTCCTCGGCGAGCCGTTCGGCGGCCGTCAGCGCCACCGGCACCATGGCGGCGAGGGCGACCAGGGTGACGTCCCCGCCCTCGCGGACGACGGCGGCGCGCCCCAGCTCGACCACGTGGTCCGGCGGCGCGGGCGTCCCCTTGCTCGCCAGCAGCCCCTTGTGCTCGAAGAAGACGACGGGGTCGTCACTGCGGATCGCCGCCGCCATCATGCCGATCACGTCGGCGGGGGTGGCCGGGGCGGCGATCTTCAGTCCGGGGACGGTCAGCGCCCAGTTCTCCGTGGCCTGCGAGTGCTGGGCGCCGA
The DNA here is from genome assembly GCF_054850255.1 of Streptomyces sp. 7R007. Taxonomy (NCBI): domain Bacteria; kingdom Bacillati; phylum Actinomycetota; class Actinomycetes; order Kitasatosporales; family Streptomycetaceae; genus Streptomyces; species Streptomyces sp. 7R007. Next base: position 677,524 of record NZ_JBTWMV010000001.1, read on the forward strand.
AACCGAGCCCGCCGCCGTTGGCGGTGCGCACGACGAGGGGCACGGTGACCTGACCGCCCGTCATGTAACGCACCTTGGGTATCTCGTTGGCGAGGTAGTCCCAACAACAGGCCAAAAAGTCCGAGAACATGATCTCGGCCACCGGCCGCATCCCGGTCATCGCGGCGCCCATCGCCGCGCCCACGATGGCCTGTTCGGAGATGGGTGTGTCCCACACCCGGCGCGGCCCGAACTCCTTCAGCAGTCCCGCGGTCGTCTTGAAGACCCCGCCGGCCGCGCCGATGTCCTCGCCGAGGCACACCACGGCCGGATCCCGGCGCATCTCCCGCGCGATGCCCTCGGCGACCGCCTCACGGTAGGTGATCACGTCCGCCATGCGGCACCTCCGTCCGCCCACACGTCGGTCAGCGCCTCGCGCGGATCGGGCGGCGGGGCGTTCTTCGCCGCCTCGACGGCCCGCCGTACGACGTCCCGGACGCGTGCGTCGGCCGCGGTGACCGTCTCCTCGGACACGCCCAGTTCGGCGAGGCGGCCGCGCGCGAGGTCCAACGGGTCGTGCTTGAGCCAGCGTTCGACCTCCTCGGCCGGCCGGTAGGCGGCCGGGTCGGCGCGGCTGTGCCCGAAGTGGCGGTAGGTCTCGGCCTCCACGACAGCGGGTCCGTCTCCCGCACGGGCCCGCTGGACGAGGGCGGCCACCGTCTCCCGGACCGCGAGGACGTCGTTGCCGTCGACGACCTTGCCGGGGACGCCGTACGCCGGTGCCCGGTCGGCCGCCGGGCGGGGCACGGCCGTGACGTCGGCGATGGGGGTGTACTCCATGTACAGGTTGTTCTCGCAGACGAACAGCACCGGCAGCTTCCACACGGCGGCCAGGTTGAGGGCTTCGTGGAAGGCGCCGATGTTGGTGGCGCCGTCGCCGAAGAAGGCGACGGCCACCTGCTCGGTGCCGCGCAGCCGGGCCGACCAGGCGGCGCCGACCGCCATCGGCAGGTGGGCGCCGACGATGGCGTAGGAGCCGAGCATGTTCACGGACGCCTTGGTGAGGTGCATGGAGCCGCCCTTGGCCCGGCACAGCCCCGTGGCGCGGCTCATGAGTTCGGCGAGGCACTCCTCGGGGGTGGCGCCGCGGGCCAGGGCGTGGTGGTGGCCGCGGTAGGTGGCGAAGACGTAGTCGTCCTCGCGCAGGGCCGCGCTCGCGCCGACGGCGATCGCCTCGTGCCCGGCGGCCAGGTGGGTGGTGCCCTTGACCAGTCCGGACATGAACAGGTCGTGGGCGGCCTGTTCGGTACGGCGGATGAGGGCCATCTGCTCGTACAGGGCGAGGAGTTCGGCGCCATGCATCAGCGGTCCCGGGTGTTGAGGTGGGACTGTGACTCCCGCCGGGTGTTCAGCTCGCCGCCGACCGTCCAGTACTTGCGGCCGGCCACCAGCAGTTCCTCGGCCGGGAACTTGGTGATGACCTCGCAGCCGTCGGCGGTGACGACGAGTTCCTCCTCGATGCGGGCGGCGGACCAGCCGTCGACGGCCGGCCAGTAGGTCTCCAGGGCGAACACCATGCCCTCTTCGAGGACTTCGGGGTGGTCGAGGGAGACCAGCCGGCTGAAGATGGGCTTCTCCCAGATGGACAGGCCCACCCCGTGCCCGTACTGGAGGGCGAAGGCGGCCGTCTCGTCGGCGAAGCCGAACTCCTCGGCGCGCGGCCACACTTGGACGATGTCGGCGGTCGTGGCACCGGGCCGGACGAGTGCGATGGCCTCGTCCATGTACGCGCGGCAGCGGACGTAGGCGTCCCGTTGCGCGCGGGAGGCGCTGCCGACGGCGAAGGTGCGGTAGTAGCAGGTGCGGTAGCCGAGATGGCTGTGCAGGATGTCGAAGAAGGCGGGGTCGCCCGGGCGGATCAGGCGGTCGCTGTAGACGTGCGGGTGGGGTGAACAGCGCTCGCCGGAGATGGCGTTGACGCCTTCGACGTACTCGCTGCCGAGATCGTAGAGCACCTTGCTGACCAGGCCGACGCACTCGTTCTCGCGCACCCCGGGGCGCAGGTACCCGTACAGCTCCTCGTACGCGGCGTCCACCATCGCGCAGGCCTGGGTGAGCAGGGAGATCTCGTCGCGGGTCTTGGTGCGGCGGGCCTCCAGGAAGACCTGCTGGCCGTCGACGACGTCGATGCCCTCGGCGCGCAGGGCGGCGAGGACGGGCATCTCGGCCACGTCGACGCCGAGCGGCTCGTTCGCCAGGCCGTGCTCGCGCAGTTCGGCGGCGATCTTGCGGGCGACGTCCCCGGCGATCCCGGCATCCGGGTGGAAGGCTCCCCGCAGGGTCGATATCCCGGCGCGGGCGCCGGTGGGCGGGCCGTCCTTGCCGTCGCTGTAGTCGAGCCAGGGGTTGTAGAGCTGGTGATGGCGGGCGGCGGAGCCGAAGTCCCAGACGACCGGTTCGCCGCCGCGGACCAGCAGGGCGAAGCGGATCAGCTTGTCCATCGCCCAGGTGCCGATGTGCGTGGCGGTCATGTAGCGGATGTTGGCGAAGTCGAAGCTGAGCACGGCGCCCAGCGAGGAGCGGTTCAGGGTCTCGTGCAGCCGGGACAGGCGCTGCCCGCGCAGCCGGCCGAGGTCGACGCGTTCTTCCCAGTCGACGGCGTTGGGTCCGTATGTGCGGATCGCCATGGCGACCACCCCCACTTCGGAGTGAACGACGGCACCCGCCGGGTGTCAAGTGTTACTGAACACCCTTGCCGTCGTCCTCACCGTCGCCGGTCACGAACCACACCCCGACGGCCGGTTCCGTGCCCTCGTTGCGGTAGCGGTGCGGGGTCGTCGACTCGAAGCAGACCGCGTCGCCGGGGCGCAGCGTGTACTCCTCGAAGCCGAGGGTGAGGACGAGCTCGCCCGAGGTCAGCCAGCCGTACTCGGTGCCGGCGTGCCGCATCAGACCGCCGGAGCCGGAGGAGGCGCCGCCGGGCCGGTAGGTGACCAGCAGGAAGTCCACGTCCATGCCGGGCACGTGCCCGAGCCGCTCCCACACCACCCCCGAGTCCAGCTCCAGCCGCTCCCGCTCCCCCGGCGTGACCAGCGGTCCGATCCGGCGGCCGGGGTCGGCGGCGAAGGCGGCGAGGGCGTGCACGACGGTACCGGCCACCGGCGCCGCGACCGCCGGCTCCCCCGCCTCGAACAGGGACTCCACGGAGATCGACAGCGCGGTCGTGATGGCGTACAGCGTGCTCACCGACGGCTGGCTCTTGCCGGTCTCGATCTGGGACACGAGGCTCGCCGACACCCCGACCTCCCGCGCCAGCCGCCGCAGACTCACCCCCCGGGCAAGCCGGGCCTGCCGGATCCGCGCCCCGACGGGCGGCACGTCGGCAGGGGACACGGTGGCTCCTCTCCTCGACCGGGCTGTGCAGCCCCATTGAACAGCCGACGCGGGTGCCGACGCCAGGCCACCGGGCTCGGCGGCCGACCGGACGGCTACAGGCCCAGCACGCGCGCGATGGTGCGCAGTACGCCGTCGTCGTTGTTGGACGGCGCCAGGTGGCGGGCCCTGGCGATGACGTCCGGGTGGGCGTTGGCCATGGCGAAGGACCACTCGGCGGCGTCCAGCATCTCCAGGTCGTTGAGGTAGTCGCCGAACACCATGGTCTGGGCGGGGGTGATGCCCAGCTCGCGCTGGAGGCGGCGCAGGGCGGCGCCCTTGTTGGCGGTGCGGTTCATCACGTCGACCCAGTGCTTGCCGGAGACGACGACCTGGTGCGTGGCGGTGAAGGCGGCCAGGGCGGGGGCGGTGGTCCGCTCCGCCGACCCGAAGTCGAACAGGGCCACCTTGATCACGTCGTCGTCGACCGCGGTGGCGTCGGCGACGACGCGGTGCTCGACGTAGTACTTGCGCACCTCGGCCAGGAACGCCTCGTCGCCGCGCTCGACGTAGGCGGAGCGCTTGCCGCACACGACGGCGCCCACGTCGACCCCGTCCGCCCGCAACCGCCGTACCGCCTCGACCACGTGGGCGGCGACGCCGGGCGCCAGCGGGTCCGAGCTGAGCTCGGCGCCGTCGCGTACGACGTAGGTGCCGTTCTCCGCGATGAACACCATGCCCTCGGCCACGTCGGCGAACTCCCGCGCCAGCGTGGCGTACTGGCGCCCGCTCGCTGGGCTGAACAGCACCCCGCGTCGGCGCAGTTCGGCCAGGGTCTCCCACAGTCCGGCGGGCAGCCGCTTGGCGTCGTCGAGGAGGGTGCCGTCCATGTCGGTGACGATCAGCCGGATGTCGGCGAGAGCACTGGGTATGCCGGACGGGGTGAGGAGGGGCGCGGAGGACATGACCTGCTTCCAGTAGGGGTACGGCGGCCCTGTCACCCTACGCGAACGGGTCAGCCGCCCGGCCTGATCAGCCCGGTGAGGTACCGCCACAGCGACGACCGCCGCTTGGCCGTCCGGTCGGCTGCGACGGGTGCCGCGGGCGCCGGTGCCGGGGGCGCCGGCAGCGCGGGCACGGACCGGGCGATGAGCTCGTAGCGCACCGGCAGTGAGCGCAGTCCGCGCATGAACGGTGAGGACCGCCAGGGCAACTGGTCGACGGGCAGGGCGAGTTCGAGGTGCGAGAACCGTTCGAAGAGGCGGCTGACGCCGGCCGCAGCGATCGTCGAGGCCAGTTCGCGGGCCGGGCACTGGCGCGGTCCGGCGCCCCAGGACAGGTGGGCCCGGCTGCTGATGTTCGAGCCGGGTGTCATCCGGTCGGCGAAGAGGGGGTCGGCGTGGGCGGCGGCGGAGGAGACCCAGACGGGGTCGCCGGCGCGGATGACGTAGTGGCCGAGGGGGGTGTCCGCGGCGGCGAACCTCGGCACGAAGTTGACCAGCGGCGGCTTGCGCATGACCACGCGGTTCATGGTCTCGCGGACCATCCCGGCGGACAGCGTGGCGCGCACGCCGCCCTCGCTCTCGCCGCAGATCACCTCGACGACGGTGTTGGAGATCAGGATGCCGACGTGGTCCGACGTCATGCCGAGCAGCATGAACAGCTCCCGGGCCAGCGCGTCCACCGGGAGGTCGGGGTGGGCGGCGAGCAGGTGGGAGGGGAAGTCGTCGCCGGGTTCGGCGGTCTTGGCGGCGGCGAGGTCGGCGAGGGTGCGCAGCAGCCGTTCCAGGGCGGGTTCGGCGTCCGGGCCGGCGTCCAGGACCCGCCACATGTCCATCAGGGCGTCGTCGCCCTGGGAGCCGGGGAAGCCGAGCAGATGGCTCGCCGCCATCAGCGGCAGCGGCCGGGAGAACTGCGCGGACAGGTCGGCGTGGCCGGTGTCGCCGCCCTGGGCGAGCAGGGTGATCAGCTCGTCGGCGTATCCGGCGACGGCCGCCTTCAGCCGCCTGGCCTGCGGCTGGCGCGGGTCCTGGAAGGGGCGCAGGGCGGCGTCCCAGGCGGTGCGCAGGGTGCGGTAGGCGGGGCCGCCCTGGATCAGGACGTGGTTGACCTCCAGGGAGGGCCCGAGCGGCCAGTCGGCGGGGACGCGGCCCTCGGTGCGGGCCCGCCAGTTCTCCAGGCCCTTCGGCCAGCCGGCGTCGTCCTGCAGCACCTGGAGCGACTCCCGGTAGCCGAGCACGAGCCAGGCGGGCACGCCCAGCAGGTCGACGGGGGCGACCGGGCCGTGCCGCTCGCGCAGCCGCTCGTAGACGAGCTCGGGGCGGGTCTCGTAGTCCCGGGTGAGCAGGGGCTCTGCGGCCAGCTCCTCCAGCGGGGTGCCGTCCGGCACCGCGGCGCCGCCGTCCTCTTCGTCGACCAGGTGGATTCCCACGCTTCCCCCGCCCCCTTCGCCTCCGCCCGCGGACCGGGCAAGAAGCTACCTCAGGTGTCCGGTGGGCCAGGCGAGGGGGGTACTCACCAGTAGCAAATCTTCACAACCGGTCCCGAGGGGGCCCGCGCCGGTGCACGGTGTGGCCGCCGCGTGTGCCGCGGCGGCCACACGAGGGCGCCGAGCGGTGGTCAGTTCCTCGGGTAGAACGTCTGGTTGCCCGGCCGGTAGACACCGACCTGGTCCGCGGCGATGTTGTTCCAGTCGCCGATGACGGGCGTGTCCCCCGTATTGCCGAAGGGTACGACGATGACGCTGCCGTCGTCCTTGCGGAGGTAGAACGTGCTGTTGGCGGGCCGGTAGACGCCGATCTCGTCACCGCCGTCGACGTTGTCCCAGTCGCCTGTGACGGGAACGTCCCCGGGGTTGCCGAAGGCGGTGCTGGTGACGGCGCCGTTGTCGAAGCGGAGGTAGAAGGTGATGTTGCCCGGCCGGTAGACGCCGATCTCGTCGCGGCCGTCGTTGTCCCAGTCGCCGGTCAGCGGAGTGTCGTTGGGATTTCCGAAGGTGATGCGCGTGACGGCGCCGCTGTCCGAGCGGAGGTAGAAGGTGGCGTTGCCCGGCCGGTAGACGCCGATCTCGTCACCGTCGTCGCCTCCCCAGTCCCCGGTGAGGGGAACGTCGTTGGGGTTGCCCAAGGCGACCTGGTCGACAGCCCCGTTGTCGTGGCGGAGGTAGAACGTGATGTTGCCCGGCCGGTAGACACCGATCTCGTCACCGCCGTCGTTGTTCCAGTCGCCGCCGAGAGGCACGTCACCGGGGTTGCCGAACTGTACCGAGCCGGGCAGGTTGGCGCTCGCCGGCACGATGGACAGGGTGGCCGCAGTCGCGCCGCCGAGGACTACGACGGCGATACGGCGCAACAGGCGTTGTCTGCGCATGGCTCCTTCTTCCGGTCGTATCGGGTTCGTTCTCGACACCCCTGCGTGAGGTGCCCCGTGCTGTTGTCACAGGGTGTGGCGCGAAAGTGGGCAGGAACCTTGGGGGAACCTTGCTTCACTGGTCAGCGCGGAAGGTGCGGAGTAGCCACGGGGAAGCGCATGACGGAATTTCTGTTGCTGGGCCCGGTCGAATCGAGGGGCGCGGACGGTGCTCCGGTGGACCTGGGTCCGGCCAAGCAACAAACTGTCCTGGCAGCGCTGTTGGTGGACGCGGGCCGTCAGGTGCCGATGGAGACGCTCATCGACCGGGTGTGGGGCGAGGAGGTGCCCGCCCGGGTACGCCCCTCGCTGTACGCGTACGTCACCAGGATCCGCCGGCTGCTGGCGGGGAGCGGCGCCGGGTCCCAGCTGCGGCGCGGCCCGGGCGGCTACCTCCTCGACGTACCGCCCGACCGGGTCGACGCGCACCGGTTCCGCCGGCTGGTCGAACAGGCCCGCGGCCGGGACCGTACGGATGCCGAGCGCGTGGCGATGCTGCGTACGGCCCTCGCTCTGTGGCGTGGCGAGCCGCTGTCAGGTCTGGCCGGAGCGTGGGTGGAACGCACCCGGGCGAGCTGGCGACAGCGACGGATCGAGGCGGTGCTGGCATGGGCGGAGGCCGAGTTGCGGGCGGGAGACCACGCGGCGGTGATCGACGCGCTGACCCCTCTGGTCGCCGAGCATCCGCTGGTCGAGCCGCTCACCATGGCGCTGATGCGAGCGCTGCGCGCCGCCGGGCGCGGCCCGGAGGCGCTGGACCGCTACGCCGTTCTCCAGAAGCGGCTGGCCGAGGAACTGGGTACGGACCCAGGTGCCGAGGTGCGGCAGGTGCATCTGGCGATCCTGCGCGGCGAGGCGGACCCGCCACCGGCCGAGACGGGGACGCGGCGGGTGGTACCGGCACAACTGCCCATGGAGGCGCGCGGCTTCACCGGCCGCGAGGAGGAACTCGCCGCACTGGACGCGCTCTTGGCCGCGACCGCGCGGCATCCGGCCGTGGTGGCGGTGTCGGGGACGGCGGGCGTGGGCAAGACGGCGCTGGCGGTGCACTGGGCGCACCGGGTGGCCGGTCGTTTCCCGGATGGGCAGCTGTACGTGAATCTCGGGGGCTTCGACCCCTCCGGGGCGGTTCTGACTCCCGATCAGGCTGTGCGGAGCCTCCTCGACGCGCTGGGCGTGCCGGCGCCGCGCCTGCCGGCGGACGAACAGGCCCGGGTGGGCCTGTACCGGAGCCTGATGGCCGGCAGGCGCGCCTTGCTGGTGCTGGACAATGCCCGTGACACCGAGCAGGTCCGTCCGCTGCTGCCCGGCACCCCGGGCTGCCTGGCCCTGGTCACCAGCCGCGACCGATTAGCCGGCCTGGTCGCGGCGGAGGGTGCGCACTGCCTCGCGCTGGATCTGCTCTCGCCGGACGAGGCCCGTGACCTGCTGGCCCACCGGCTCGGCGCGCACCGGGTGGCGAGCGAACCGGACGCGGTGGAGGAGATCATCACCCGGTGCGCGCGGCTCCCTCTGGCCCTGGCCATCGCCACCGCCCGTGCCGCCGCCCACCCGGGGTTCCCGCTCGGCGCGGTCGTCGAGGAGCTGCGCGAGAGCGACGGCAGCCTGGACGTGTTCACCAGCGGTGACATCACCACCGACGCACGGGCCGTCTTCTCCTGGTCCTACCAGGCCCTGTCCGCCCCCGCCGCGCGCCTGTTCCGCCTGCTGGGCCTGCACCGCGGGCCGGACGTCTCCGCCCCCGCCGCGACCGCCCTCGCCGGACTCGCCCCGCGCCGCACCCGCGCGCTGCTCGTCGAGCTGACCCGCGCCCATCTGCTCACCGAGCACGCGCCCGGCCGCTTCACCCTCCACGACCTGCTCCGCGTCTACACCACCGAACGCGTTCTCGCTGAGGAGACCCCTCGGGAACGGCGCCGCGCCGTCGAGCGGCTCCTCACCTGGTACCTGCACACGGCCGACGCCACCCACCCGTTCCTCACCCCGCACCGCCGCCGCGTTCCGCTGGATCCTCCGCCCGCTTCCTGCCACCCCCTGGCGTTCACCGCTCAGGAGCAGGCCCTGGAGTGGTGCGAGGCCGAGCGGGTCCATCTCGTCGCCGCGGTGCACCAGGCCGTCTCCGTCGGCCGACCCGACATCGCCTGGCGTCTGACCTCGGCCCTGTGGGGGTTCTTCCGCCTCCGCGGCCATCTGCACGACTGGCTCGACACCGCCCGCACCAGCCTCGATGCCGCCCGTGAGGCGCACGACCCGGTGGGCGAGGCCCGAAGCCTCGACGACCTGGCCTGCGCCCTGACCCAGCTGCACTGGTACGACGAGGCCGTCGACTGCCTGCGGGCAGCGACCGACCTGTGCCGGGAACTCGGCGACCTCTACGGCAGATGCCAGGCCATGGTCGGCATCGGCTACGCCTACGGCAGGGCGGACGAGCCGTACAGGGCCGTCGAGTACTGCCGCCGCGCACTGGCCGTCTGCCGCGTGCTCGACGACTCCCGCGGTCTCGAGGGCAACATCCTGGTCTACCTGGGCGACGCCTACCAGCGGCTCGGCCGGTTCGACGAGGCCATCGACGTCCTGGAGCAGGCGCTGACGATCCTGCGCCGGGAAGGGGATCGCTGGGGCGAGGGCATCGCACTCGACACCGTCGGCACCGCCCACCTGCTGCTGCGACGGCCTGACGACGCCGTCACGTACTACCACCGGGCGCTCGACACCCATGCCGGCGTCGGCAACCGATGGGCACAGGCCCGCACCTTCGGCAACCTCGGCGACGTCCAGCTGTCCACCGGTGATCCGGACGCGGCACGCGCCAGCTGGCAACGGGCGCTGACGATCCTCGAAGGAGTCGGTCACCCGGACGCGCAGGAGATGCGGGACAGACTCCGCCGGCTGGCGGACCGGTCCATTCCCGGGACACCGTGATCACCGGACGGCACAATGGGCGGCGACGGCCGCGGGTGGTGGAAGAAGGAGCACAGGCGTGAGCGAGAGCGACACCTCGTCGGGCGGGTCGGCCATGCTGAACACCGGTGTGGCGCACAACGCGCGGGTGTGGAACTACTGGATCGGCGGCAAGGACAACTACGAGGTCGACCAGCAGGTCGGCGAGCACGTCGCCGGGATGTTCCCGGTGATCCGGGACATCGCCCGCGCCGACCGCTGGTTCCTGGGCCGGGCGGTGCGCTTCCTGGCCGAGGAGCGCGGCATGCGGCAGTTCCTGGACATCGGCACGGGGCTGCCGACGGCCGACAACACCCACGAGATAGCGCAGCGCGTCGCGCCGGACGCGCGGATCGTGTACGTCGACAACGACCCGATCGTCCTGGTCCACGCCCGCACCCTGCTCACCGGCACGCACGAGGGCGTCACCGACTACATCGACGCCGACGTGCGCGACCCGGACGCGATCCTCGAACGGGCCGCGCGCACCCTCGACTTCGGCCGGCCGGTGGCGGTGATGATGCTGGGCATCCTCAACTTCGTGCTGGATGTGGAGGAGGCACGGGACATCGTCCGGCGGGTCATGGCCGCCGTCCCCTCCGGCAGCCACCTGGCCCTCACGCACCCCACCTTCGACGCCGAGGTCGGCGGCGAGGGCCAGGTCCCGGCGATGAAGTTCTGGAACGAGAACGCCACCCCGCCGATCACCGCCCGCAGCGGCGCGGACATCGCCTCGTTCTTCGATGGGCTCGACCTGCTGGAACCGGGCCTGGTGTCGTGCTCGCAGTGGCGTGCCGAGTCCGGCTCCCCCGCCGCGGTACCGCAGTACGGCGCGGTGGCCGTGAAACCCTGAGCGGCAGCCCATCCGTCGAGGAGGACGCATGACCACCCTTGCCGACCCCGTTCCCGGCGGACGCCCCGGCGACGTCGAGCGGGCCACCGCACTGGGCGCCGAGCTGTCCGCGCAGGGCGTGCACGGTGTCGTGCTGGCCTACGTCGACACGGCGGGCGTCGGCCGGGTGAAGACCGTTCCGGCGGCGAGGCTCGCCTCGGCGGCGGCCTGGGGCGTCGGCATGTCACCGGTGTTCGACACCTTCCTCGCGAACGACTCCATCGTCACCACCGACGTCCTCGGCTCTCCCGACGGCGACCTGCGTCTGTACCCGGACCTCGACCACCTCACCGTCCTCGCCGGGCAGCCCGGCTGGGCGTGGGCGCCGGTCGACCGGATCACCCAGGAGGGCGAGCCGCACCCGGGGTGCGCCCGTACGGTGCTGCGCCGGACCGTCGCCGAGGCAGCCGAGCGGCACGGCCTCACCTTCAAGGCCGCCGTCGAGGTCGAGTGGGCCGTCGGCCAAGGGCCGTCGGAGAGCGGCGCGTTCGTGCCCGCGACCACCGGGCCCGCGTACAGCGCCACCCGCCAGGTCGAGCTCAGCGACTACACCGCCGACCTGCTGGCGGCGTTCGCGGCGCAGGGCGTGGACGTCGAGCAGGTCCATCCCGAGTACGCGGCGGGGCAGTTCGAGATCTCGGTCGGCGCGCTGGATCCGGTCGCGGCGGCCGACCGCAGCCTGCTGGTGCGGCAGACGATCCGGGCGGTGGCCCGGCGCCACGGCTTCGTGGTGTCGTTCGCACCGGCGGTGTTCGCCGAGGGCGTCGGCAACGGCGGCCACATCCACCTCTCCGCCTGGCGCGACGGCGTCAACCTGCACGCCGGCGGCGAGGGCCGGTACGGCATGACGGCCGAGGCGGAGTCCTTCGCCGCCGGGGTGCTCGCCCACCTGCCGGGGCTCACGGCGGTGACCGCGCCGAGCCCGGCCAGCTATCTGCGCCTCAAACCCTCCCAGTGGGCCGGGGTGTTCACCGCCTGGGGCCGCGAGACCCGCGAGGCGGCGGTGCGGATCGTCACCGGCACGGCCGGGCTGCGCGACCAGGCGGCCAACCTGGAGGTCAAACCGGTCGACCTGGCCGCGAACCCGTATCTCGCGCTCGCCTGCCTGATCGGCGCGGGCCTGGACGGCGTAGGGTCCGCCACGCCGCTGCCCGAGGAGATCACCGGGGATCCGGCCCGGCTCACGCCCGAGGAGGCGGCCGGCCGCGGGGTGCGGCGGCTGCCGGTCTCGCTCGCGGAGGCGGTCGAGGAGTTCCGCACGGACGAACGGCTGCGGGCCGTGCTCGGCCCGGTCCTCGCCGACGCGGTGATCGCCGTACGGCAGGGCGAGGGCGCGGCGGTCGAGGGGCACGACGACGAGTACGTGGCGGCGGCCTACCGCTGGAAGTACTGACGTGGGCGCCGTCCGGGAGGCGCTCGACGCACTGCCGCTGACCGACCACCACTGCCATGGCGTGGTCACCGCCGACCCGTCCCCGGAGGAGTTCGCGTCGCTGCTCACCGAGGGTGAGGCGTGGCCGGGCGTCTCGCCCTTCGACACCCCGGTCGGGGTGGCCGTCCGCCGGCACTGCGCGCCCGTCCTGGACCTGCCCCGGCACGCCTCCGCCGACGACTACCTGGCCCGGCGCGCCGAACTGGGCCGGCGCGAGGTCGACCGCCGCTTCCTCGCCGCCGCGGGCACGGACGTGTTCTGCGTCGACACCGGGTTCGACGCGGACCGCGTCACCTCCCCCGCCCGGCTGGCCGGGGCCGCGGGCGGGACGGCGTACGAGGTGGTGCGGCTGGAGAGCGTCGCGGAGGCGGTGGCGGCGCGGGGCGTCGAGACGGACGGGTACGCCGCCGCCTTCCGTTCGGCCGCCGAGGAGGCCGTGCGGCGGCCGGGCGTGGTGGGGGTGAAGTCCGTCGCCGCCTACCGGACCGGCTTCGACCTGGACCCGGCGCGCCCGCCGGACGCGGACGTCACGCGGGCGGCCGGCCCCTGGCTGGCGCGGGGCGGCCGCCTGGACGATCCGGTGCTCGTACGGCATCTGCTGTGGACCGCCGTCGACCTGGGCCTGCCCCTGCAACTGCACACCGGGTTCGGCGACAACGACATCCGCATGCACCGCGTCGACCCCACCCACCTCACCGACTGGCTGCACCTGACCGCCGGCACGATCCCGGTGCTGCTCCTGCACTGCTGGCCCTACCAGCGGCAGGCCGCCTATCTGGCGGCGGTGTTCGAGCAGGTGTACCTGGACGTCGGCCTCACCCTGCACCACGTCGGCCCGGTACGGGCGCGGGCCGTCCTGGAGGAGGCCCTGGAGATCACGCCGTTCCGCAAACTGCTCTACAGCTCCGACGCCTACGGTCTGGCCGAGTTCTACCGCCTGGGCGCGCTGGCCTTCCGCCGGGGTCTGGCGGAGCTGCTCCAGGACCGGGTGGACGCCGACGAGCTGAGCCTGTCCGACGCGCTGCGGATCGCCGAGTGGGCGGGAGCACACAACGCCCGCAGGGTCTACCGCTTTTCCGGCCCCTCCTGAAAGTATGATCAAGCAATGTCTGACATGACCGAAACCACGCCGGGCTGGCTCTCCCCCGACGAGCTGGAGATGGCGCGCGCCCGCATGCCGATCCTGTACGTCGAGGCCGTGCCCGTCCGTGTCGACGACAGCGGCGAAGTCACCAGCGTCGGCCTGCTGCTGCGCATCGGGCCGGACGGGACGGTCAGCCGGACGCTGGTCTCCGGCCGGGTCCTGCACCACGAGCGGGTCCGTGACGCCCTGCTGCGCCACCTGGAGAAGGACCTGGGCCCGGTGGCGCTGCCCCGCATCCCCGCCTCGCTGCAGCCCTTCACGGTCGCCGAGTACTTCCCGACGCAGGGCATCACGCCGTACCACGACCCGCGTCAGCACGCGGTGTCCCTGGCCTACGTCGTCCCGGTCACCGGTGACTGCCGGCCCCGCCAGGACGCCCTGGACCTGGTGTGGTTCAGCCCGCAGGAGGCGCTGTCACCGGCGGTGCAGAGCGAGATGCCGGGCGGCCACGGGGTGCTGCTGCGGCAGGCGCTGGCCCACGTGGGCTGCGTGCTCTGATCCCGCCTCCGGCGGTCCGGTCGTCAGTGGGCCGCGTCCAGCCGGGCCCGCTGGTCCTCGGTGAGGTCCAGGTCGACCGCGGCCAGGCTCTCCTCCAGCTGGGCCACCGACGACGCCCCGACCAGGGGGATGACCGGCAGCTTCCCGCCGATCTGCCAGGCCAGCACGACCTGGTTCAGGGTGGCGCCGGTCTCCCGGGCCACCTCGCGCAGGGCCGTGAGGCGGGCGGGGGTGCCCGGGTGGTCGTAGTCGGGCGGGAGCGGAACGTCCTGGCGGGTGTAGGCGCCCTTGAGCAGCGGTGAGTAGGCGACCAGGGTGAGGCCGGGTTCGGCCCGCAGGTAGCCGAACATCTCGGCGCCGGCGGAGCCGAGGCTGCCGTCGGGGAAGAGGTCGCTGGGCACGTCGGTGCGCGGGCGCAGGTAGCTGTGCTGGTACTGGAGCACCTCGTAGCCGGGCAGTCCGGCGGCGGCCGCGAGGGCGCGGGCGCGTTCGACGCGCCACACGGCGTGGTTGCTGGCGCCGAGGAGGCCGACCGTGCCCTCGGCGACCAGTTCGGCGAAGCCCTCGACGGTCTCCCTGAGCGGGACGGTGGTGTCCTCGATGTGGGCGTAGAGCAGGTCCAGTTTCTCCACGCCGAGGCGTTCGCGGCTGCGTTCGGCGGACTCGCGGATGACCTTGGCGGACAGTCCCTCGGGGTTGTCGACGTAGCTGGTGCCGGGGGCGAGGGGGCGGGCGCCGAGCTTGGTGGCGATGACGATCTCCTCGCCGACGCCGCGGCTGCGCCGCCACCGGCCGAGCAGTTCCTCGCTCTGTCCGCCCTGGCCGCCGTCCTGCCAGAAGGCGTAGTTGTCGGAGGTGTCGATGAAGTTGCCGCCGGCCTCGACATACCGGTCGAGGACGGCGAAGGAGGTCTCCTCGTCGGTCCGCGAGCCGAAGAGCATCGCGCCGAGCTGGAGCACGGCGACCTCGCGGCGGTGGGCCGGATCGCTTCCGATGATGTGGTACTTCATGGCGGTGCCTCCCGTCCGTGCCCGGTCCCCGGGCACGGACGGGAGTCTTCCTGCTGGAGCGCACGCGAAGTCAAGAGGCGGCGAACGGCCCTTCGAGGGCGGCCCACTGGAGCAGCATGATGGTCTTGGCGTCGTTGATCTCGCCGGTGCGGATCATCTCCAGGGCGCGGCGGAAGGGCAGTTCGACGATCTCGATGTCCTCGCCCTCCTCGTCGAGCCCGCCGCCCTCGTGGGTGCGGGTGGCGGGGCCGTAGGCGGCGGCGTAGAAGCTGACGCGTTCGGTGACCGAGCCGGGGCTCATGTAGACGTCGAAGACGTGCCGGACCTCGCCGATGGTGTGCCCGGTCTCCTCCACCACCTCGCGGCGCACGGCGAGTTCGGGGTGCTCGTCATCGTCGTCGAGCAGGCCGCCCGGGGTTTCGATCAGCATGCCGTCGGGGTGGCCGTTGACGTAGACGGGGAAGCGGAACTGCCGGGTGAGTAGGACGGTTTCCCGCTCGGTGTCGTACAGCAGCATGGTGGCGCCGTTGCCTCGGTCGTGGGTCTCGCGCTGCTGGGTGGACCAGGTGCCGTCGGCGTGCTGGAAGTCGAAGGTGGTGGCGCGCTCGACGTACCAGTGGCTGGAGAGCAGTTTCACCTCCCGTACCTTCACGCGGGGGTTGCCGGTCAGGTCCAGGCCCGTGCGGTCCAGGCCGGTGCGGCCGCGGCCGTCCGGGGTGTCGATGCCGGCGGTCATCGGGCACCGCCGGTCCGGCGGGAGGGTTGGCTCGCGTTGTTCATGGTCGCTGTCTATCACGGTGCTGTCAGGTCAGTGCGAACACGTGGTGGTGCCGGGCGGGCAGGTCGACGAAGAGGCCGGGCGCGACCAGTTCGCCGCCGTCGCGGTCGTACGTCTGTGCCGTGAGCAGGTCGGTCAGCCGGCGGGTGTCGCCGGCGAGGTCGGGCCAGGGCAGGGGGACGCGGCCCTGGGCGGGGGCGTCGGAGTGGTTGACGATCACGACGTGCCGGGTGTCGGCGCCGGTCCAGCTCCAGGCGAGCAGGTTGCGGTGGCTGTCGTTGTCGGGCCAGCCGGTGGTGTCGAGCAGTTGCCAGTCGCCGTCGCGGACGGTGGCCGCGGCGGGCAGCAACCGGTCGTAGAACGCGCGCAGTTGCTCGTCCACGGGCTCTGCCGGGCGGCGGTTGAGGAACACCGGCGGGCGGACGCGGCGGCCCTCGAACTGGCCCTCGTGCCAGAGGGTCGCGCCGGGGAGGGTGGCGACGGTGACGGCCGCCGCGCGGTGCCGGTCGCCGGGGAGGGTGGCGGCGGCGCGGGGTTCGTCGTGGTTCTCCAGGAAGCGGACCAGGCCGCGCTGGTAGCCGGGGCCGGCCCGCAGGTGGGAGCGGACGGCCTCGGCGTCGTCGTGCAGGAGGCGGTCGTAGAGGCGTTTGTCGTAGCAGTGGTCGAAGCCCTGCTGCTGCAGGGCCCCTTCGAGGTCCCAGTACGCCTCGGCGACGAAGAGCATGTCGGGGTGGCGGGCGCGCACGCGCGGCAGGACGTACGGCCAGAAGTCCTCGGCGGGCGGCGGGCCCGCGCGGTCGCCCCAGGTCTTGGCGAAGACGTCGTTCATCAGCAGCATCGCCATGTCGCAGCGCACGCCGTCGGCCTGCTCACCGATGTTCACCAGCGTGTCGACGGTCGCGGCGCGCATCTCCTCGCTGAACGCGTCGAGTTGGACCACGTCCTGCCAGGGCGCGAAGTAGGGGTCGCGGCCGTTGGCGTAGATCCGGCCGCCGGCCTCGACGAACGCCTCGGGTGCGCGGGCCAGGTCCTCGGCCGTGCCCCGGATCAGGCAGCCGGGGCGTCCGGTGAGCCAGGGGTGGTCGGGGGCGACGTGGTTGGGGACGTAGTCGAGGAGCAACCGCACGCCGCGCGCGGCGAGTCGGGCGCGCGCGTCGGCCAGCCCCGCCGGGCCGCCCAGGGACGCGTCGGCCACGTAGTCGCGTACGCAGTAGGCGGAGCCGGTGACGTCGGCGTCGGTGAGGTCGGGCAGGGCCGCGCGGAAGGAGGCCGTCAGGGACGGGTCGCGCAGGGCGATGGCGAGACCGGCGGGGCTGCGTCGCCACACGCCCATCAGCCAGACCGCGTCGACGCCGGGCCGGGCGACCTCGTCCCAGACCTCGCCGGGCACCTCGCCGAGGGTGACACGGCGTCCGTAGCGGCTGCTCAAGTCGCCGAGCCAGACGAGGGTGTTGATCTCGTAGACGACCGTCATTGGAACGGCTCCTCCTCGTCGACGGTGAACCGTTCACCGTCCCCGGGCCGCAGCGACTCGCGGCCGCCGCGGTGCCAGTCGTCGGCGCTGATGGTGTGGAAGACGGTCGCGGTGGCCGCCACCAGGCCGGTCCAGCCGGTCTGGTGGGAGGCGCCGAGGCCCGCGCCGTTGTCGCCGTGGAAGTACTCGTAGAAGAGGATCAGGTCCTTCCAGTGCGGGTCCTTGGCGAACTTGGCCTGCATGCCGTGCACCGGGCGGTGGCCGTCCTCGCCGCGCAGGAAGGTGGCGGTGAGCCGGTCGGAGATCTCCCGGGCGACCTCGTAGAGGTTGAGCCGGCGACCGGAGCCGGTCGGGCACTCCACGGTGAAGTCGGGGCCGTGGAAGGCGTGCAGGTTCAGCAGGGCGCGGATGAGCAGGAGGTTCATCGGGAACCACACCGGGCCGCGCCAGTTGGAGTTGCCGCCGAACATGCCGGAGTCGGACTCGGCGGGCAGGTAGCCGACGCCGTACCGTTCGCCGTGCACGTCGAAGGTGTACGGGTGGGCCGCGTGGTGGCGGGAGAGGGAGCGGATGCCGTGCGGGCCGAGGAACTCCTCCTCGTCCAGCATGCGGGCCAGGATGCGGCGCAGGCGGTCCTCGCCGAACAGGGCGAACAGGTAACGGCCGTCGCTGTTGGGGTCGGTGGTGACGTGCTGGTCGACCAGGGCCTCGACCGCCGGGTGCCGTTCGATGAACTCCCGTGCTCCCCGGACCAGTTCGGGGAAGCTGCGGTCGGCCCGGCCACCGATCACGCTGGTCGCCGCCAGCGGTATCAGGCCGACCAGCGAGCGCACCTTCAGCGGCGCCGAGCCGCCGTCGGGCAGCCGCAGGACGTCGTAGAAGAAGCCGTCCTCCTCGTCCCACAGGCTGGCGTTGTCCTTGCCGATGCGGTTCATGGCGACGGCGATCCACGCGAAGTGCTCGAACAGCATCTGCGCCTGCTCGACGTAGACCGGGTTGTCGACGGCCAGCTCGATGGCGATCTCCAGCAGGTTCTGGCAGTACAGCGCCATCCAGGCGGTGCCGTCGGCCTGGTCGAGGTGGCCGCCGGTGGGCAGCGGGGCGCTGCGGTCGAAGACGCCGATGTTGTCCAGGCCCAGGAAGCCGCCCTGGAAGACGTTGTTGCCGTCGACGTCCTTGCGGTTGAGCCACCAGGTGAAGTTCTTCGCCAGCTTCTGGTAGGCGTTCTCCAGGAAGGCGCGGTCGGCCTTGCCGGTGCGGTGCTTCTCCAGTTCGTAGACGAAGAGGGTGGCCCAGGCGTGCACGGGCGGGTTGACGTCCCCGAAGTTCCATTCGTAGGCCGGGATCTGGCCGTTGGGATGCAGGTAGAGCCGGCGCAGCAGCAGCTCCAGCTGGGACTTGGCGAAGCCGATGTCGACCATGGACAGGGCGATGCAGTGGAAGGCGAGGTCCCAGGCGGCGAACCACGGGTACTCCCAGGTGTCCGGCATCGACATGACCGCGTCGTTGACCATGTGGTACCAGGCGCTGTTGCGGATGCCGGGGTCGGCGGCGAGCGGGTCGACGCCGTGTTCGGCGAGCCAGCGCTCGACGTCGAGGTGGTAGTACTGCTTGCTCCACAGCATCCCGGCGAGTGCCTGGCGCACGACGCGTCGCTCGTCCTCGCCCATGCCGTCGGGCAGGAGGTCCGCGTAGAACGCGTCGGCCTCGGTGCGCCGGATGTCGAGGGTGGCGCCGAAGTCGGCCCAGGGATCGGCGAGTTGGGTGTCGGTCAGGCGCAGCCTCAGGGTGGTGTGCGCGCCGCCGGGGACGGTCGCGACGTGGTGCAGGGCGGCCTTGGTGCCCCGCCGGGCGGGGTCGACGGCGGCCGTCTCGCCGTGGACGACACAGCGGTCGATGCCGTCCTTGACGTACGGCGTCGGGTTCGGGCTGCCGAAGACGCGCTCGTCGTTGGTCTCGTTGCCGGTGAACAGGGCGGGGGCGTCGGCGTCGCAGTACAGCAGGCGCGGGCCGAGCTCCTCGTGGTCGGCGCGGATGCCGTCGGGTGTCGCGGTGAGGTTCGGCACGGCTCTTCCGCCGGCCCAGGACCAGGTGTGCCGGAACCAGAGCGTCGGCAGCAGGTGGAGGGTGGCCTCCTCCGCGCCGCGGTTGTGGGCCGTGATCTCGATCAGCAGGTCCTCGGGGCCGGCCTTGGCGTACTCGACGAAGACGTCGAAGTAGCGGTCCTCGTCGAAGATGCCGGTGTCGAGGAGTTCGTACTCGGGCTCGCCTCGGGTGCGCGCCCGGTTGGTGGCGACGAGGTCGGCGTAGGGGAACTCGCCCTGCGGGTACTTGTAGAGGTACTTCATGTACGAGTGGGTGGGCGTGGAGTCGAGGTGGAAGTAGTACTCCTTGACGTCCTCGCCGTGGTTGCCCTCCGCGTTGGTCAGGCCGAACATCCGCTCCTTGAGGATCGGGTCGCGGCCGTTCCACAGGGCCAGTGCGAAGCACAGCCGCTGCTTGTCGTCGCTGACGCCGGCGATGCCGTCCTCGCCCCAGCGGTAGGCGCGGGAGCGGGCCTGGTCGTGGGTGAAGTACGACCAGGCGTCGCCGCCGGAGCTGTAGTCCTCGCGGACGGTTCCCCACTGGCGCTCGCTGAGGTACGGGCCCCAGCGCCGCCATGCCGCGCGGGAGGCGTCCGCCTCCGCCAGCCGCTGCCGTTCCGCGCCCGCCGTGCCGTCGTCCGCCGCCATCGCCAGCCCTCCCTAGGACCATTGCTCCCAGACTCGGACGTCCCGGACGGAGCCGCAATGGCTGGGCGGCGGAGGGGGGACTTCCCCATACAAGGCAGGCGCGGGCGGTCGCCTCAGGCGTTCGGCAGCGGGAAGAGCATGCAGGTGCTGGTGGCGTGGGCGAGCAGCCGGTCCGCCGGGTCCAGCAGGCGCGCCTCGGCGAGCGCGGTGCGCCGACCGCTGCTCAGCACGCTGCCGACGGCGCGCACCTTGCCGGTGTCGAAGGTGATCGGGCGCAGGAACTTCACCGTGATGTCCTGCGAGGTGTACCCCACGCCGCGCGGCAGGGTCGACTGGACCGCGCAGCCGGCCGCCGAGTCGAGCATCGTCGCGTAGATCCCGCCGTGGACGCTGCCGATCGGGTTGTAGTGCTCCTCGCCGGGGACGAGGGAGAACACCGCGTGCCCGTGGTCCACCTCTTCCAGGGCCATGCCCAGCGTGGCGGCGATCGGCGGCGCGGGCAGCCGGCCGGCCAGGATCTCCCGGAGGAAGTCCAGGCCGGAGCCCTGTCCGACGGCGCCCGCGGTGATCGCGGGGTCGTCCCAGTCGTACGTACGAGAGCGTTCCATGCGCCTGCGCCACCTCCCTGACTATGTTTCCCGAAGCTAGCTTTGCCCGACGCTGACTGTCAATGACGAAGCCAGCCGGGCTACCCTGGCGGCATGGAGTGGCTGGAGATCAGCACGGAGAACTGCACGGTCCAGCGCACCCTCGACCTGATCGGCGAGAAGTGGACCCTGCTGCTCCTGCGCGACGCCTTCAACGGGGTCCGCCGCTTCGACGACTTCCGGCGTCACGTGGGCCTGTCGGACGCGGTGCTCGCCGACCGGCTGCGCAAGCTGGTCGCGGCGGGGATCCTCAGGACCGAGCCCTATCGGGAACGCGGCAGCCGCACCCGGCACCAGTACCGGCTCACCGCCAAGGGGCGGGACCTGTGGCCGGTCCTGGTGGCGCTGCGGCAGTGGGGCGAGACACACGTGGCGAACCCCGAGGGTCCCGTCATCGACATCCTGCACCGCGACTGCGGCGCGCCGGTGCGGGTCGTGGTGGAGTGCGGCGAGGAGCACGCGGCGCTCTCCCCCGCCGAGGTCACGGTCCGCCCGGGACCGGCGGCCCGGCCGCGGGCGGGCACCGGGAGTCCGTCCACCGCGACCGCCTGACCACGCCACCGTATGCTGCGGCCGTGGCCTCTGGGCGACCGAGGTGCACGCGTCGCGCGGCCGCTACCACCTGTTCACCACCCTCCACGACCAGGACAGGCCGCTGCCGGCTCCCCCGCCCGGCCGGTGGGGCACGCCGTTCCCGGTCGTCCTCCACATGCGCGGCACCGTCGTCGCCGTGTCCGACTCGCTCCAGGGGCTTCGAGGGCTCGGACGCGTCCTGGCCTGGCGAGCGGATCGCTGCGCCTGCCGCGGCAGTGCACGGAGCTCGACGACGGCGACTGAAGAGAAGTCAACAGCCTTCTGCGCACCGGTAGTTGGGGACCACGGTGCACGTGAGCCGGGTCGGGGGAATAACGTGGGCCTTCACTACTGGTGTTCGACGGTCGCGTGGTGCCCGCGCCACGCAGACACAAGGGAGCGTCCATGACCGAGCAGGCGGAGAACTCCGAGCAGGAGGCACTCTCCAAGATCGATACCTCCGTGCCGCAGTCGGCCCGGATCTGGAACTACTGGTTAGGGGGCAAGGACAACTACGAAGTCGACCGCGTGGCCGGTGACGCGTTCCGCGCGATCTTCCCCGGCATCGAGACCGGGGCCCGCGCCGCCCGGTACTTCCTCGCCCGCGCCGTGCGTCATCTGGCCGCCGACGAGGGCATCCGCCAGTTCCTGGACATCGGCACCGGCCTGCCCAACGTCGACAACACCCACGAGATCGCCCAGCGCGTGGCGCCCGAGAGCCGGATCGTCTACGTCGACAACGACCCCCTGGTCCTCGCGCACGCCCGCGCCCTGCTCACCAGCACCCCGGAAGGCGTCACCAACTACGTCGACGCCGACCTGCGCGACCCGGACACCATCGTGCGGGAGGCCAGGAAGACGCTGGACTTCGACCAGCCCGTCGCCCTGATGCTGATGGGCATCCTGGGCCACATCGAGGACTTCGACGAGGCCCGCTCGATCGTACGGCGGCTCGTGGACGCGCTGCCCTCCGGTAGCTACCTGGTGCAGTACGACAGCACCAACACCAGCGAGGCCTACGTGGAGGCCATCCGCCAGTACAACGAGGGCGGTTCGCTCCCCTACATCCTGCGCAGCCCCGAGCAGATCGCGCGCTTCTTCGACGGTCTGGAACTGCTCGAACCCGGCGTGGCGTCGTGCTCGCGCTGGCGCCCCGACGCGGGCGCCTGGGAACTGCCCGAAGAGGTCCACCAGTACGGCGGTGTCGCCCTCAAGCGCTGAGGCCCGCCCGGCCCCGCCGGGTGCGCTCCCGGATCACGTCTCCTGAAGGACGCGATGCAGAATCGTCGGAGTCTCCTCCGGCGATTCCGCCTCGACCACCAGGCGGTTCATGACGTCCCAGTAGCACTCGATCTCGGCCGGCTTGTCGGGATACAGGGCCGTGGTGAGCTGTTCGAGGTAGACCATGTCGGGCAACTGCCCGCCGGGCAGGCGCAGGATGGTGACCGGCCCGCTCTCCGCGGCGTGGCCGCCGCCGACGAGCGGCACGACCTGGATGGTGACCTGGGGAAGCCGGCACATCTCGATGAGGTGCCTGAGCTGAGCGCGCATCGTCCGGGCGCCGCCCACCGGGCGCCGCAGCGCCGCCTCGTCGATGACGGCCCAGAGCTGGGCCGGAGGCTGCCGGCGCAGGATCAGCTGACGCGTCATCCGCAGCCTCACGCGCCGCTCGATCTCCTCGGCCGGGGCGTTCGCGTGGGAGAGCCGGATGGCGGCACGCGCGTAGTCGGGCGTCTGCAACAGGGCGGGCACACGCTGGACTTCGAAGCAGCGGACGACGCTCGCCGCCTGTTCGGCGCCGAGATAGGCCTGCTTCCACGCGGGCACGACGTCACTGAAGTACTGCCACCAGGCGGGGGCGTTGGCCTGTTCGGCCAGCGCCAGCAAGGTGTCGCGTTCGGCCTCGTCGGTGACTCCGTAGAGCGTGAGCAGATCGGCCACGTCACGCTGTTTGAACGAGTGGCGCCCCGCCTCCAGCCGGCTGATCTTGGACCGAGAGGCGCGGATGACGTGCCCCGCGGCCTCACGGGAGATGTCCCGCTCCTCCCGCAGCTCGCGCAGCCGGGCGCCCAGCACC
Organism: Streptomyces sp. 7R007; assembly: GCF_054850255.1. Lineage (NCBI taxonomy): Bacteria > Bacillati > Actinomycetota > Actinomycetes > Kitasatosporales > Streptomycetaceae > Streptomyces > Streptomyces sp. 7R007. The sequence continues at coordinate 700,480 of NZ_JBTWMV010000001.1, forward strand.
AGACGCGGCACCATGGGCCCCGCCGACGTGCCGTCCAGAACTCCACTGTCGTACGGGGTGTGTAACTCCCCTGCGCTGCCCATGGGCGTCTCCCTGCGGCTTTCTGCGGTCGCTGCCGGCGTGCACGCCGGCATATGACCAGCCATCGTAGGGGCTGGCCCGTGCGCCGCAATGCCGCGCGCGACGGCAATGGCCCGAACTGCTGCTTTAGCCCTGCATTAACGCGCGGCCGCATCAATAGCCCTATGGCCTCGGACTCGGACCTGTGGATCCGCCGCTACCATCCGGCACCGCAGAGCAACGTGCAACTCGTGTGCTTTCCCCACGCCGGCGGTTCCGCCAGCTTCTACTTCCCTGTGTCGGCGGCGCTGACGCCCGCCGTCGACGTGGCGGCCGTCCAGTACCCGGGCCGCCAGGACCGCCGTACCGAGCCCCACGTCCGCAGCATCCAGGACCTCGCCGACGCGATCTTCGCCGCGATACGCCCCCTGACCGCCCGGCCCCTGGCCTTCTTCGGCCACAGCATGGGAGCGATCCTCGCCTACGAGGTGGCGGTACGGCTGGAGGCAGCCGGCGCCGAACCCCTCACCCGGCTGTACGTCTCGGGTCGGCGGGCGCCGTCGTGCCGGCGGGAAGAGAGCCTGCACCGGCAGAGCGACCAGGCCCTGATCGCGGAACTGGCCCACCTCAGCGGGACGAGTTCGGATCTGCTCACGGATCCGGAGGCCCTTGAGATGATCCTGCCCGCCATCAAGAGCGACTACCAGGCCATCGAGACCTACCGGCCCACTCACACCCGGCCGCTGCGGGCCCCGGTCACCGCCATCATCGGCGGACAGGACTCCCGGGTGACCGTGGAGGAGGCCGAGGCCTGGCGCCGGCACAGCAGCTCCTCCTTCGACCTGCGCGTGCTTCCGGGCGGTCACTTCTACCTGATCGACCGCAGCCGCGACGTCATCCGCCTCATCGCCGAGGACCTGGCCCTCGACGGCGCCCGGCCGCCGGGAGATGTCCTGCGGTGAGCGGCGAGGCACGCCCAAGCCACCCCGACGACCGGGCGCCGTGCCACCACGCCGTCACGCTCGCGAACCCATCCTGCTCTCCCGGCGAAGGGACACAACGGTGACCGGACCACTCCGACACGGGGTCGTGCTCGGCGCGAGCTGGGCCGGCGTGCTGGCGGCTCACGTGCTGGCCCGTCACATGGACTCGGTCACCCTGGTGGAGCGCGACACCCTCCCCGACCAGCCCGCGCACCGCAGGGGACTGCCGCAGGCCCGCCACGTCCATGTGCTGTGGTCGGGCGGTGCCAGGATCGTGGAAGCCCTGCTGCCCGGCGCGATCGACCGGGTGCTGGCGGCGGGCGCGCGCAGGGTCGGCTTCCAGGAGGACGTGGTGACGCTGACCGCCCACGGATGGCAACACCGCTTCCCGGCACGGCAGTACGCCATCATGTGCGGACGCCCGCTGCTGGACTGGGTGGTCCGCGACCAGGTCCTGACCGGCAGCCGCATCACGGTGCGCCAGCGGACGGAGGCCGCCGCGCTGGTCGGCCACGGCACGCGGGTCTGCGGCGTCGAGGTCCACGACCTCGACAGCGGCGCACGGGAGACGCTGGAGGTGGACCTCGTCATCGACGCCACCGGACGGGGCTCGGGTCTTCAGCGCTGGCTGTCCGAACTGGGCCTTCCGCCGGTCGAGACGGACATCGTCGACGCGGGGATCGCGTACTCCACCCGGGAGTTCGCGGCGCCTCCCGGCGCGACTAGCGGGTTCCCCGCGGTCAACGTGGCCGCCGACCACCGGACGGGCAGGCCCGGCCGCTTCGGCGTGCTCTTCCCGCAGGAAGGCGACCGCTGGATGGTGACCCAGTCCTGCACCCGCGGGGGCGAACTGCCCACCCGGAGCGAGGACTTCCTCCCCTGCGCGCAGTCGCTGCCCGACCCGCTCCTGGCGCAGCTCATCAGCTCCGTCGAACCCATGACGGACGTCTTCGTCTCGCGCATCGGGGCCAACCGGCGGCTCTACCCCGAGCGGCTCGACCGGTGGCCCGACGGCCTGCTCGTCCTCGGCGACTCGCTCGCCGCGTTCAACCCGATCCACGGCCAGGGAATGAGCGCCGCCGCCCGCGGCGCGGCCGTGCTGGACGCCCGGCTCGCCGAGGGCGACCTGGGGCCCGGGGAGGCACACCGCACGCAGAAGGCCATCAGCGAGGCCGTCGACGACCCGTGGGTGATGGCGGCCTCCAAGGACCTGGAGTACGTCGACTGCCGCAACGAGTCCACCGATCCGCGGCTCAACCAGGAAGTGGCCTACACCCACCAGTTCGCGGAACTCATCGCCCGCAAGTCGATTCGTTCCCGCGAGGTGTCCGACGTGGCGACCGACGTGGCAAGCATGAGCGTGTCCCAGACCGACCTCGGTTCGAGCCGTTTCCTGCTGCTGATGCAGCAGGCCAAGGAGCTCCCGCCGCTCAGCCGACCGCCGCTGCACGCCGACGAGTTGGCCCTCGCCAACCTGGAGTCGCGTGCGGGGCGTTGACGCCCTCCCGCCCCGACTCCAGGTTCCCGGCCGGTCCTTCCGCCGCGGCTGTCCGGCTCCCCGGCCCGCGGGTCACTCCGACCCGGCCAGCCCGAGCTCGCTGTCGATGAACTCCAGCACCTGATCGGCGGTCGCCACCTCCAGCCGCTCCGCCGCGCTGCCGCCGTTCTGCTGCTGGAGGCGGGCCGCCTTCCAGCCGCCCAGCAGTGACTCCAGCCGGGCCTCGACCGCCTTCGCGTCCACGCCCTGTCCGGGGAGCGCGGCCAGCATGCCTTCGAGCCTGGCCACCTCTTCCAGAACGGAGTCGAGGGCGACCGCGGCCGGCGTCGCCGAACCCTCGGGAAACAGCCGGCTGTCCAGGTAGCCCACCAGACTGGACGGGTCCGGGTAGTCGAACACCAGCGCCGGGGGCAGGCGCAGTCCGGTGG